>CAZOFJ010000121.1:0-1968 GCA_964579005.1 uncultured Nitrospirota bacterium | reverse complement strand
AAAGAAGATGGAGAAAGAGGGAGAAAAGAGAGCGGCGGAGGAGGTGCGGACGGAGCGGATCGGGCGGTTCGCCATTGACGTCCCGGTGGTGATGCACCGGGCGGGACAGGAATTCAACATGCGTGAATGGGTGATTCATGAAGTGACATGGCCAAAGGCAGAGAATCATGATGAGGCTCGGATCGCCGCCTGGAATCTGGAACTCGATCGGATTCGCAAGCTACCCCCTCCCGAAGGGAAAGACCAGGTCATCATCGAGACAAGGGAGTTTCCTGGAATTGGACCCTGGACAAAAGGAGTCTTATATTATGACGACGAAGTGGACGATGAAGTCGCCAACTGGAATGTTTTGGTCGATGCGGGACCGATCGGCGTTCGGATTTATAGGGACGGGAGTGGTTTGTTCACGTCCCAGAATGTTGAAAAAATGAGTAACGTCTTGACAGGGATTGCAAAAGCCTACCGGTACATCGGCAAAGCAGGGCCAAATGGACCACAGGAGGGAAACTGGTTTTATCTGGAGCACGGCGGGATTAACCTCCCCTATTTTGGACAGGAGCGAGCCTATGTTCGCTTCGAGGGCCATCCGTTGGGGCTGACGCTGGAGATCAAGATGAACTCCACACACGAGACACGGCCGGTGCCGAACCTTCTGGAACGGATTGAGGTTGCCATCCGGGAGCGGTTTGCTCCGGGACTGGATGTGAGTCGGGTTCGAACCCAAAAGCGGACGGTGGCGGGCATCCCGGGAGAAGAGGTGATCCTCCGAATGACGGAACGCGGAAAGACAAGTTTTCTATTTGGATGGGACTATCTTGGCCGAAAAGACTCCGGAGAGTATCCGAGGATCGTGATCAAGATGGACGCTTTTGACGACAAACACCTGCAAGAGCAGACCCTCCTCTGGGACCGGATGCTCGATTCAATGAAGCCGATGTACCAGCCGTAAAGGACCCCCTCTCATGCACCTGATCAACCGCACCCCCTTCGCCGCCACGGCGATGATGACCATCTGGGCGACTACGTCCACCCCCTGACCTACCAGTTCTATTCGACCGGATTAAAGACGGTTGATCGGGTGATCTTTACACGGGAAGAGGCCGGACTGGTCACCGAGATCCAGGAGGGGCTGAAGCAGATTGGGGTGGGGCCGTTGATGGGGATGCGGGCCTTGCAGATGCTCGTTTTGGGGCATAACCGGCTGGCGAACCGGGGTGGATACCGTGATGAGGTCGATCTCTCCGGCCGGCCGATCAAGGAAGGGGGGAAGCCGTTCTTTGTCGTCACGATGCAGCCGCCGACGGAGACCGTCGGAGACGGGACCGTCCCCGACGCTTCAGCGACCTTCTTAAAGGCCGAAGAGACGATTGACATCAACAACCAGGATGAAGGAAGCTTTCAGCGGGGGCATCAGGAGATCTTTGCCACCCGGACGGCCCAGGGGATCGTCTTTGCGGGTGTGGAGAATCTTTGTCTGGAGCGGATTACAGAGGTAGTGGGATGAACCGATGGAGAAACGTTTTTCTGATCGTCCTGATCGGAGTAACGATCGGCGCCCTTGAAGGCCAGGGGAAGGAGGAAAAGAAGATGGAGAAAGAGGGTGGAAAGCAGGTGGCAGAGGAGATGCGGAGGGAGCGGATCGGCCGGTTCGCCATCGACCTTCCGGCGGTGATGCACCGGGCGGGGCAAGGCTTCTCGCTTCGATATGCCGAGATTGAGGAGGTCGCCTGGCCGGAAGGAAAATCGCATGAAGAAGTGCGACGGGAAGTTTGGAAGACAAATCTGGCTAAAATCCAAAAGAAGACACCGCCGGATGGGAAGGAAGAGGTTGCGATAGAGACCAAAGAGTTTTCAGATCTTGGATTTTGGGCGAAAGGAATCCTCTACTACGGGGACAAGACAGATGACGAAACGGTTTACTGGGATGTCCTCAAAGATGCAGGGCCGGTCGGGGTCTGGTTTAGAATA
>CAZOFJ010000120.1:0-2006 GCA_964579005.1 uncultured Nitrospirota bacterium | reverse complement strand
CCTGTGCGTGCCCTCCGCCAAAGCCGGATGGAGCCTCCCCCTCAACGCTCTCTTCCGTTCGCTCTAAAAACCGCCGAAGTTCGTCTCTTAACTCCGGAATCTGAGGAAGATTGTTCTTGATCGCCCCAACGATATTCTCCAGCCGCGCCATCCGCTGCATCTCACGGTCGGTAAGGATATGCCGGTCGAGGGTTTCATATCCCTCACGATGATATCGTTCCAGAAAGGGACGCGCCGCAAGCAAGGCAGCGATCAGGGGGGCCGGTTCCAACTCAGGAAGCGGGGTCACGACAAAGGTCCCATCGGAAAAGAGAACCAATTGAACCGACGGGCCGGCCTCGATCACCCGTTCGATCGCCTTTCCCTCGGCCGATTTCCAATCGGGCAACCGCCCCGGAAAACTCTTGGCAAAGGCGACCTTTTCGGCATTGGCCCTCCATTTCCTCTCAGTATACTTCACCGTTTCCATTTTCATCAGACCTACCGTCGTGTTCCAGTGATCAATTTACATTCATTGAGACACGATCGCGGGAAGCCGCTCACCCAGCAGGCGTCCCAAGGCTGGACGGCCAAAGAGGGTGAAACCCCGCGCCGCTTCGGGAGGATGCCCGGCAACGCAGATAATCGGCTTTCCTCCCGCCACCCCCAAGACGATCGGTTTTCCGGAACGCATCGGAATTCCCTTCACCACCGCCCCGGGCGATCCGGCCGCGTCAACCAGGTCGGCGGTAAAGTCCCTCCCCCCCACCGCCGTCCCACCGGAGATCACGATCATATCGTTCTCAGAAAGAGCCTCTTTGATCTGCCGAGAGAAGAGATCGAAATCGTCTTTCACGATTCCCTTGAAAAAAGGAAGCCCGCCCGACTCCTCAACAAGGGCTGAAAGACCATAGGAGTTGCAATCCCAGATCGCGCCGATCCGGAACGGCTCCGTCGGGGAGATCACTTCGTTTCCCGACGAGAAGATCGCCACGCGGGGCCGCCGGGCAACACTCACATCGAGAATTCCCTGACCGGCGAGAACAAAGAGATCGGCAGGGGTTAGTCGGTGTCCCTGCGTGAAAAGCAACGCCCCTTTCCTCTGCTCGCACCCTTGGGTTTCGATGTTGTCATCCTTTTTGACCGGCCGGGTAAGCCGGATCCGGTCCCCTTCGGCGGCGACATCGAATTGGCGGACGACGGCATAGTCACCTGAAGGGAGCCAGCTCCCGGTCGTCACCCGGAGGGCCTTTCCCGGACCGAACCCCTTCGCCTCGCCGACCCCAACCGGAATCTCTCCGATCACCTGCAGGGTAACCGGCTGCTCGATCGAAGCCCCCGCCGTCTCCGGGGCAACCACAACGTAACCCTCCATGATCGACCGCGCATAGGGAGGATCGTCGATCGTCGCCGTCACATCGGCCGCGAGAATACGCCCCCGGGCCGGCAGGAGCGGGATCTTTTCCACCGAAAGGGCCCCCGGCGGAATGAGTGGAAGAAAACGTTCGAGCGAAGCCTGAATCGGATCGTCTTTTGGATTCATTGGGTCTCCATTGATCTCATATTCTATTCTAATTAAACATCAGGAAGCAAAATGCCAAACAATCCCACCGAGTCCCCACAGGAGCGCCAGCAAACCGTAAAAAAAGGGCCAGAAGTTTTTTCCACGGGCCGAAGGGAAAAAATGGGCCTGCCTTGAAAAACGGAGGATCCATCGAAAGATCGGGTGATAATCTTGAAGCGACTCGCTGAAGAAAAAGAGGAACGAAATGCCGATCATGATCATTGCCGAGAGAAGCATTCAAAACCTCTTTCAGAAGACACAATGCCTGTTCATAACATGAACGGAAAAGGGGATCAAGATAAAACGGGGCCCCATATATTACCAGGCTTCATCGAGGCGTTTTGACTATTGAGGTTGTGAGTAAATCCTCTCCCGTCGCTGAGGCGACCGATGTGCGGCGCATCGCTATGTTGCTCCTCCTCACCGTAGCCGCTGGCTACGCCTCGTCGGAGCGCCTGGCGCT
>CAZOFJ010000119.1:0-3014 GCA_964579005.1 uncultured Nitrospirota bacterium | reverse complement strand
TCACCACACCAGGAGCCACTTCTCAATTCTCAACTAAGTTTAGGACATTCTCCCAGCAGGAGTACAAACAGTATAATGATGAAGCGAGCGACCGGCTTGGCCCCACCCCAAAGAGCCTGCTCTTTGGGGACCCCGGCCGGCGTGAGCGCGGGGGTGGGGGCATCGGAGGACCTGTTCTTTGGGGTCATCCGGACGGGCCCCCACATGAAATAGAAGGAGAAGCAGATGTCTTATCTTTTGGTTCCCCTGGGTGTTTCAACCGGCGATGCGACGGTCTGGATTGGCGCGGTCAACGAGCCGGTTGATCCGCCCCCCCCTTTGATTCTCGAATACGACCTTCAGCATCAACCGCTCGATCCGGCCGGATGGAGCCGGTGGGTGTCGGAGGATCGTGGTTACACCCTGTTGTTTCAGCGGCTTACCTTCACCGGTCTTACCCCCCGAAGCCGCTATCCTCTTCGGCTGCGGTCGGGCAATGAGATCAAAGCGGAAGGGGAGGTGACGACCCTTCCCGCGTCCCTCCCGACCCTGACGGAAAAGCCGTTCACCCTCCTCCTCGGTTCCTGTTTTTCCGAGCTTCAAGATCAGGGGGGGAGCGTCGGGGCGACCTACTTCCGTCTCCCCGCCGGGGTGCGTCCCGACGTGAAGATCCTCTGCGGGGACCAGGTTTATCTCGACGCCCCGTGGCACCATTATCTCCGTCCCTGGAAATACAGCCGGGAGGAGCTGGAGTCCCGGTTTTTCGATATTTACCTCCGGGCCTGGCGACAGAGCGGGATGGGGTCGGGCTTTCAGCAACTGCTCAAGAGCGGGGCCAACTATTTTACCTCCGACGACCACGAATTTTGGAACAATGCGCCGAACAAGGCGGTTTACGTCCGGAATACCTGGAGCGACTCGGGCCGCGACGAATGGCTTCAGCTCGCGCGGCGTTTCTATGAAACCTTTCAGCCGACCGGTTCGACCGCCTCCTTCGCGGTCGGCCCGCTCTCCTTTTTTATCGCCGACACCCGCGTTGAGCGAAGTAAGGATCAAACCGATTTCATGCCCTCTCCCGCTTTCGGACAGTTAGAGAAGTGGATTCAATCGCTTCCGGGGCCGGGGGTGTTGGTCCTCGGCCAGCCGCTCTTCGCGGAGAAGGCCGGTTGGAAAGGGAACTTCACCGACTGG
This sequence comes from uncultured Nitrospirota bacterium, assembly GCA_964579005.1. Taxonomy (GTDB): domain Bacteria; phylum Nitrospirota; class Nitrospiria; order SBBL01; family Manganitrophaceae; genus CAZOFJ01. The sequence continues at coordinate 1,844 of CAZOFJ010000119.1, read as the reverse complement.
CATCTTCCCGACTATCGTCAGTATGAATCGCTGGCCCGCGCCATTTCCGCTTCCCGCCAGCCGATCGTCATCCTGACGGGGGATGTCCATTTCGGCCGGGTCGCGCGATCGACCCTTCCCTCCGGGGTTCCCTTGATCGAGGTGATCTCCTCGCCGATGTCGCTCGTCGACAAAAAAGCCGGAGGGAAGTGGGATCCGCCGCCGGGGGTTTTTCCGGCGACCGAGGCGCCGGGGGTTGTGAAGCGGCCGATTCAAGACACCGGCTATCAAATCACCGAAAACCATTTCATGACGTTGGAGTTCTCGGCGGTCGGCGCCCGCGTTCAGATGGCGGCGAAGAGTTGGCCGATTGTCCAGGGCGGCGCAGCGCCGATTCCAAAAGAGGTCATTCAACCGATTTTACTCTAAGGAGAAAACAATGATTTCGATTCGACATTCCACCGCAACCCGCGCCAATGAACATCTCAAAGAGGCTGCCGCCAAAGAAGGGGAGACGAACCGGGCCTGGCTCTCCCGGATCAAGGCGACCGGAGGGCTTCTTCTTCTGGGGGGAAGCTCCATCGCCCACTTTCGGATACGGGTCGCCCAGTCCCATCTGCGGAACGATCTCTCGCCGAGCTTCTGGTCGATCGTCGGCCTGCTCGACGGGGAGAGCGCCTTCTACTCCGTTCCGCTTGATCTGAGGGAGGAAGCCTCCGACGTTCCCCGGAACAACGGCATCGTCCGTTGTTCGATGAAAGAGTACGACGATCCGGAACGCTTTCCGAACATCGCCCTGATTCACTTTTCCGGGGACCATGCGATCCCCAATATCATCGAACAGGTCAAAGGGCAGCGGAGCGTCGTCGACCTTCCCAGCCTGATCCTCCCCTGGCTGGGATATGTCTGGGGGGCGGGGTCGCGGGGCAATCCCCTGTTGGAGGGACAGGGGCTCCCTTCCGCCGCCTTCGCCGAGACGGTCTACGGCATCGCCGGAGTCGAGTTGACGCCGGGGCTTTCCTCCGCCTCCAGTTGTCCCGAGGCGATCTGGCAGTCTGCGAAATGGTGGCGCGAATATTACGAGGAGACCGCCCAGAGGCGACCGGCGACGGAAGGGGGACCGGCCGTTCCAAAGGGAGATTATTTGATCCGCCAGCAGGCCGCCGCCCCGATGGCGCAGGTAAAGACGCCTGGAAAACGGCGGGGAAAGTGAGGGGACGATGCGGGCTGGCGACGGAGAGGGCGCATGTCTAACATAGTGCATCATCAGTATCGTTACGGTCCGCTCATGGTGAGCCCTTCGACTTTGCTCAGGACAGGCTTGTCGAACTACGAACGGACTCCATTGAAATGGTTTACCCTTCGACAGGCTCAGGGTGAACGGGATATGTAAGGTGACCGCCGGGCATATTTCAGGTGATTCATAAGTGTCTCAATGATTGAAAATCCAACTTGATAATGGGGGTAATCATGCAGTCTTTTGAACTGGTTTCTAAACTTGAGTTGGGTAAACCTGATGATAAGGGTAAACCTGACGATAAGATAGAAACGCATGATATGAAAACCCCTTCATGGTATGTAGAAAGAACTTGCGACAGAGATATCAAGGGGTGGCTCGAAAGGAACGCTTCGGGAGCACTTCTTTTAACCGGGTACCGCGGGGTCGGAAAATCGAGTTGCGTGGACAGAGCTTTGCATACCATCTGGAAGGATAAACCAAATAAACCAGTGGAGATCAGGATTAATTTTACAACGGTTTTCACCTTAACTTCCCTTTCCTTGCTAATTGTAAAACAAATTGCGAAAGAAATAGGAGTCAATCCCATTTTTAGTTGAAATTGGTCTTGCGGTTCCTGGTGTGGCTT
>CAZOFJ010000118.1:0-3395 GCA_964579005.1 uncultured Nitrospirota bacterium | reverse complement strand
GTCTGTCCCCATTATGTCTAATACCTAATTTATAGACCTGGCCCCGCTCTCTCTCTTCTTAGATCTGGAATTGCAGGCCGATCTTGAAGATGTCGAATTTCTTGGCGCCGGCGGCCGCCGGATCATCCTTGGAGTAGGCCGCCGTGATCCGGGCGTTGTGCCCGGCAATGATGTAACCGAGGCTGATGTCGAGGCGGCTGTGTTTGTTGGTCGAGAGATCCTCGTCATCAAACTGCTGATAACGGATTCCCGGCTGGAACTGCCCCTGGATCTTGTCGCCGCCGACCTTCCAGGGAAGGAGGTAGCTTGCCAGGGCAAAATACCCTTTCCCTTCGTTTAACTTGTCGACACCGTTTTTATCATAGTGGTAGTAGGCCCCTTCCAGGGTCGCCACCCCGGCCTCACCGAGTGTTCGCTCCGCCAGAAGATCGACATTCCAGCCGGTGAAGTCGCCCGGAGTAGTCACCGTTCCGGCGTTGTTCTTCTGGGTCATTCCAGCGAGGCCGACCGCCAAAATATTTGCCGCCCCATAATAGGTGCTGCTGTTGTAATAACCTGGCTCCGGATCCCAGAGGTTCAGGGTCAACCGGCCGGCGTAGAGGAGATTGTCTTTCTGATTGGACCCACCTCTCGTCCCGTTAAAGGCGCCGACCTGATACTTGAATTTTCCCCCGCCGACCTGTCCCCAAAGGGAGGCGCCATCATCGCGCCCTGAGAAGACGTTTGGATACATCTGAACGAAGGGGAAATCCCAGGCGTTGAGATAGAAGGGACCGCTCAGGTTTGACCGGTCGCTCGGGGGAAGGAACCGACCGACCCAGAGGTTGACATAATCGTTAAACCCGAATTTGATGACCCCGGTGAGGAGACGGACACTTTCATTTGTCGTATTACTCGTACGGCTGTTGTAATCGGTGTTAAACTCGAAGGTAATCCCTTGGTGAAGCTGGCCGCTGAGATAAAAATGGAAGTTGTCGAGGGCGAACTCTTTCGACCGGTCTTTCCCGCTTGGGGCGGCATCTTCCTCCATGTTAAAGCTGCTGCGCAGCCTCATGCCGATATTGAGCGAGCGGACCTCATCGATCTTGATCGTCGCCCCCGCCTGTGCGACGGAGGGATCAATCATCGGTAGTGAAGCAAGCAGTGTGACCGACCCTGATAAAACCAAACTTCGCATGAACCGGTATCGACTCATTTTCGGTCTTCCTCCTCATTCTCTGATTGGTATTTGCTGCGCGGAGTTATTGTCAAATGTTGTGGATTGAGTAATCGGCGGTAGAATGGGACGTCCGGTGCCTCGATCTTTCCCGGTTCGAATCGCCGCAATAAACTCCTTCTCTGTCCAAATGCCGAGCCCTGTCGGATCGGGGGTCAGGTTCTTGGCATAACTGATTTCCCAGGGTCCGACAGTTGATAAAATCCTCCCCTCTGTAGAATCTCTTTATCGTTCTCCTCCACAACGCATGAGCGCATTGGTGCTCGTTAGAGTATTGGAATAGGTGATATCGCTGTAAACAGACTCGGTGCATTTCTGCTATTCCAACGGGATGCGGTTCGTCATCTGTGAGAGCCACTGGTCAAACGTTTGCAACTCCGGATTGAGGGCGTGGGCGACGGCAAGATTGCGCGCGCCGCAGAAGTCATCGTTGAAATCGCGCTTGAACTGGAACATGTTGCCGAGATCATCGGCACCCGGGAAGCCGAAGCTTCGATAGACTTCCGGCGGCACATCGTTGTAGCGGACTTCTCGTCCGAGCGCCTTGGTCAGAGAGGCGGCCATTTGGGCGCCGGTCAAATGCTCGCCGGCGATGCCGACCCTCTTGCCAATGTACTCCCGGCCCTTCTTGAAGATGCCGAGGGCGCACTTGCCAATATCCTCGGCGGCAATCCCCGGAAGCTTCTTGTCGCCCATTGGAAATGTGATCGCCAGTTTTCCGTCCGGCCCCTTCTTGGGGCCCTGCCCGAAGTAGATCAGGTTCTCCCAGTAGAACGACGCGAGCAAAAAGGTCGTTGGAACACCGGCCTGGGTGAAAATCAGGTCGGCCTCTCCCTTGCCGTCGAAGTGCGGGACTTTGTACTTGTCATGCAGCGTCGGCATCCGGTTGTCGGAGAGTGGCACCCACTTTCGGGTGTCTTCGAGGGTCGACCAGATCAGATGTTGAATGCCGGTCTGCTTCGCCGCCTCGGCCATGTTCTTGGCTTGGGCGATCTCTTTTTCGGCTGAAAAGTGCTCCCAGAAATTGGTGAGGCAGAACGCGCCGTAAGCACCGTCGAACGCCTTCTTCACACTTTCCAGATCATCGATATTGGCTGCAACGACTTCGACCCCCTGTTGTGCCAGCGCTTTTGCTTTATCGGAATTGACGTTTCGGGTGAGGGCGCGCGCCGCGAAGGCGCCGCTCTTATCGCTTAAGATGGCGCGGATCAGTCCGCCCCCCTGTGCACCGGTAGCGCCGACGACTACAATGATCTTCTTATTGGCCATGGTATCCTCCTTCAATTAGTTTAGATGCAGTGATGTTTCCCTTGATTGCCGATTCGGGAAGGAAGAACAGCAAGACCCATACCAAGAAAACTGAACCCGGAGATCGGGAGTATAAAAGAGTCAAAACAAAGCGTTACAAATTCAAAGAAGATCTTTGGAGGAGAGCGTGCCCACCTGGATCTGCCGACATGCCGGCAGGTGCCGACCTGCGGGCATTAAGAAGGGCGGGAGATGTTCAGCTTTTTCATTTTATGTTGAAGGGTGGTCCGTTTCATTCCGAGGCGGCCGGCCGCGCCGGAAGGCCCGGCGATGACCCAGTTTGCCTCATTCAGGATCCGCAGAATATGTTCTCTCTCGGCGCTCTCAAGCGTTGAGACGCGGTGATTTGGGCCGGCCCCTGAAGAGAGTTTCAGTTCTGCGAGCGGGACGAAGAGGGTCGGTCCTTGCGAGAGGATGACCGCACGTTCGATCATATTTTCAAGCTCCCGAATATTACCGGGCCAGTCATACTGTGTGAGGGCTTCCATTGTCTCGGAGGAGATTGCCTCGATCTGTTTGTTCATTCGTTTTGAATGTTTTTGGACAAAAAATCTCACCAGTAAAGGGATGTCTTCACGCCGCTCGCGCAGCGGTGGCAATAAGATCGGAAAGACATGCAGGCGATAGTAGAGGTCACTGCGGAACTCTTTATCGGCAATCATCCGGGGCAGGTCCCGATTGGTCGCCGTCACCAGGCGCACGTTGACTTTGATGGTTTTAGTGCTTCCGAGCCGCTCGAACTCTTGCTCTTGAAGCACCCGCAACAGTTTTGTCTGCAGCTCCAGCGGGATGTCTCCGACTTCATCCATAAACAGCGTTCCCTGATGGGCCAGCTCGAACCGACCGATCTTCTGGGCGATGGCGCCGGTGA
>CAZOFJ010000117.1:0-3597 GCA_964579005.1 uncultured Nitrospirota bacterium | reverse complement strand
AGGGATTTCCGACGGCGATGAAGCGGACGATGGCCGACGTCAAGACCGGTCATAAAACTGAAGCGGTCTTCGAACGGGTTCAATACAATGTTGGGATCGAGGACGATCTCTTCTCCGAACGGTTCCTGAGGCGCCCGCCGGAGAAGTGGATTAAATAAGAACAGTTGTGAGAGTGGCGAGTTAGAAAATGTTCAAGATAAGAATGACATTGGTGATCTTTCTTCTTTCGGTCACGTCTGCGCTTGCCCAGGAGGTCTCCCTCCATGGCTTTGTGCAGGGAAACTATGCCGGACGGATCACGGGCAAAGAACTGCCGGGCCCGGAGGGGGGAGATTTTATCTTGGGGGAGGAGCGGCTTCAGCTCAAACTTTCGGGGGCTTCGGAAGGGGGCCGGTTTTTTCTCAAGAGCGACTTTTTCCGGGACGCCGTCTCCCGGACGACGGAGACCGATCTGCGCGAGGCCTACCTCGACTACGGCGGCGGCTCCTTTGATCTTCGCCTGGGCCGTCAAGTCATCACCTGGGGGGTGGGGGATCTCCTCTTCATCAACGACATCTTCCCGAAGGACTACGCCGCCTTCTTTTCCGGAAGACCTCTCGAATATCTGAAGATCGGCTCCGACGCCGCCAAGATTGATCTCTTTTCGAACGTTGTCTCCGCCGAGCTCGTGGTCATCCCCTTCTTCCAATCAGACGCCCTCCCCTCGCCGGAGCGGTTCTTTCTTTTCGATCCCTTCCCCGGTCTTCGCCGCGCAACAGAGGTGCCGCGGGCCGAGTTTGAAAATACCGAATTGGCGTTAAGACTCTACCGGAGCCTTTTTGGTTTTGACACGGCGGTTTATGCTTATAAAGGCTTTTTCAGGACGCCGGGGATGAGACCCGATGCCCCGTCGGCACCGACTCAGGTCACTCTTCTCTTCCCCCGGCTCGCCGTCTACGGCGCCAGTGGACAGGGAAACGCCCTCGGCGGGGTGATCAGTCTGGAGGCGGCCTATTATGACTCTTTGGATGATCGATCCGGCCGCGATCCGGCGATCCCAAACTCAATGGTCAAATATCTGGCCGGCTATCAGCGGCAGCTTTTCAGCGATCTGACCGCCAGTGTCCAATACTACGGCGAATATCTCTCCGACTACACTCCGTACCGCGCCACTTTCCTTGCCGGTTTTCCCGCTCAAGACCGGCTGCGGCAGCTTCTGACCGTCCGCCTGACCCAGTTTCTCCGCTATCAGACCTTGAGGCTTTCCCTCTTTGCTTTTTACAGCCCGACGGATGACGATTATTATTTTATCCCGGAGGTTCGGTACAGCTTCACCGATACGCTCTGGGGAGCGGTGGGGGCGAATCTCTTTGGAGGGAGAAAAAACACGACTCCCTTCGGACAACTGGATAAAAATGACAATATCTACGTCACAGCACGTTATGAGTTTTAAGAATCTGGCCGACCGGTACGATGCCTGGTATCAAACTCCTCTCGGTTCTCTGGCGCACGCCCTGGAATCGGAGGCCATCTTTGATCTTGCTGAAGTTAAACCGGCGGAGCGAGCGATCGACATCGGATGCGGGACCGGAATTTACACACTGGCGCTGGCGCGAAGGGGGAGTCGTGTCGTTGGGGTCGATCCCTCCTGGGAGATGATCGCGATCGCGCGGGAGAAGTTCCGGCGGGCAGGGCTTCCCGGCCTCCTTGTTCTCGGATCGGCGGAGGCCCTTCCCTTTCGCCCGGGCTGTTTTGATCTCGCCTTGGCGGTGACCTCTCTCTGCTTCGTCCGCTCGCCCGATCAGACAATCGAAGAGACGCACCGGGTCTTAAAGCCGGAGGGACGACTAGTCCTCGGCGAGTTGAACCGCTTCAGTCCCTGGGCGCTCTGGCGACGGCTGAAAGGGCGCTTCACCGACACGATCTACAATCAGGCCCATTTCTGGGGAAGGCGGGAATTGGAACGCTTGCTCCGGCGGAGAGGATTTTGTGTCAGCGCGGCACGGACGCTCCTCTACTTCCCACCCTGGAATCGGAAGGGGGTGTTGAAAGCCTACCGCTTCTTCGAGACAGTCGTGAAAAAAACGCTGCCGGGTACCGGCGCATTCATCGCAATAAAGGCGGAAAGAAGATGAAGCAGAGCAGACAGGGCATCCCCTTTTAGCCCGGAGGCAGTCATGGCAGGGAAAACAGTCCTGATCCTCGGCGGCGGGATTGGAGGGCAGGTCGCCGCCAATGTGCTGCGAAAATCTCTCAGCCGGGATCATCGGGTGATCCTGGTCGACCGAAGGAGGGAATTCGTCTTTTCTCCCTCCCTTCTCTGGGTCATGGTCGGTCAGAGAAAACTGGAGCAGATCCGCCGACCGCTGGAATCTCTCGCCCGGAAAGGGATCGAGGTGATCCAAGCCGATGTGACCCGGATCGATCCGGTGAAGAAAACCGTCGTCGCGGGAGAACAGACACTCTCCTATGACTCTCTCATCGTCAGTCTGGGGGCCGATCTGGCCCCGGAGACCATCCCGGGCCTGCGCGAGACGGCCCACCTCTTCTATGAACCGTCGGGGGCGGAACGGCTCTGGGAAGCGGCGCGCTCCTTCTCCGGAGGCCGCGTGGTGATCCTGATCTCCGCAACCCCGTTTAAGTGTCCCGCCGCTCCTTATGAGGCGGCGATGCTCCTCGATGATTATTTCAAAAAGAAGGGCTTTCAGAAGAAGTATGAGATCGTGATCTACACGCCCGAGCCTCTCCCGATGCCGGTGGCCGGGCCGGTCGTGGGGAACGCCGTCAAAGAGATGGTGGAAGAGAGAGAGATCGCCTTCCATCCGATGATGAAGATCGCCTCGGTCGATGCGAAGACGAACGAACTCCTCTTCGAGAACGGGCGGCGGGTTGGGTACGATCTCCTCATCGCCATCCCGCCCCATCGGGCGCCACAGGTGGTCAAGGACTCCGGACTGGCGGGGGAGTCGGGCTGGATCCCTGTTGATTCCAGCACGCTCAAGACCCGATACGAAGGAATCTACGCCATTGGAGACATCACCTCCGTCCTTCTCCCTGTCGGGAAACCGCTCCCCAAGGCGGGGGTTTTCGCCCACCACCAAGCGGAGACGGTGGCCAAAAACATCGCCGCCGAGATTGCGGGAGGCAACGCCTCCGAGTCCTTCGACGGACACGGCTACTGTTTTCTGGAGATGGGCGCCGGCCGTGCCGGTTTTGCCGGCGGGAATTTTTATGCTCTGCCGGAGCCGCAAATCAAATTGAGAAAGCCCGGCTACCACTGGCACTGGGGAAAGGTCCTGTTTGAGCGCTGGTGGCTGAGTCATTGGTTTTGAAGCCACACGGCGTGCCGCATGGTTCGCGTTTGCTCACGATGTGAGCAGAGGCGCTTCGCGCACCATCGGCCACGGATACTATCTCTTTCCCCTCACCCAGAGCAACAGCGGAATCGAGGCGAGCTGCATCACGACGGAGAAGACGATCAGAGCCGGAATCGAGTAATCATAGAGGATTCCCATCAGAGCGCTCCCCATAAACCAGAAGATCCCATAACCGGTATTGAAGATCCCGTACGCCGCTCCCCGTTTTTGCGGAGGCGCCATCGCCGCGACCGCCGCCCGC
>CAZOFJ010000116.1:0-3600 GCA_964579005.1 uncultured Nitrospirota bacterium | reverse complement strand
GAAGCAGTCTTCAAGAGTTGGAAGAAAAAAGTCTTTATCTCCTGCGGGAGGCCCGCGCCCGTTTCAAGAACCTGGCGGCCCTCTGGAGCACCGGAAAGGATTCGACCGTGTTGGTGGCGCTGGCCCGGAAGGCCTTCTTCGGGAAGGTTCCGTTCCCGTTGATCCATATCGACAACGGCATCGACTTTCCGGAAACGTATGAATTCCGGGGCCGTCTCGGAAAGGAATGGGATCTCGATGTACTTGTCTCGCGCAGCGAGATCAAGGACGATCTTTCAGGAATTCGATGCTGCGGCGCCAACAAGACGGATGCGCTCAAGAAACTGTTCGACGAGCGGAAGTTCGACGGCCTCTTTGTTTCCATCCGGCGGGACGAGCATGGCATCCGGGGGAAAGAGCGGTATTTCTCGCCGCGGGATGAAGCGTTCCGGTGGAACTATCAGGACCAGTCCCCTGAAATCTGGGACTTTATTTCTCAGGAGGAGAGCGCCTCGCACATGCGGATCCATCCCCTGCTTCATTGGACCGAGCTCGACATGTGGCTTTATATTCAACAGGAAGGGATTCCGGTCAACCCCCTCTATTTCTCTCGAAACGGGGAGCGTTACCGGAGTCTCGGTTGTACTCAGTGTACGGTTGGCATCGAATCGAAGGCGGCAACGATCGACGAGATCATCGAAGAGCTGCAAACCACCACCACCTCCGAGCGGGCGGGCCGGATGCAGGACAAAGAGCAGGAACATGTCATGCAGCGGCTGCGCGCCTTGGGATATATGTAATCGAGGAGCGAGGAGAAAGGAGAATCAAATGAAGCGATCGAATATGACCTTATTGGGACACAAGGACCACGGAAAGTCGACCTTGATCGGACGGCTGCTCTACGACACGAAGAGTGTCATGGCCGATCGGGTCGAGGAGGTGAGGCGGACCTCGGAGGCATTGGGGAAGCCGTTCGAGTATGCCTTTCTTCTCGACAGCTTCCAGGAGGAGCGGGAAGGGGGGATGACGATCGACGTCATTCATGCCCAGATCAAGGGAGAGGGGACCCTCTATGATTGTATCGACGTCCCCGGTCACAAGGAGTTGATTAAAAACATGTTGACCGGCGCCTCCCACGCCGACGCGGGGATTCTGATCGTCTCGGCCAAGGAAGGGATCGAGGAGCAGACCGGCCATCACTTGAGACTGGCCGAATGGTTGGGGCTCGACCGGTTGGTGATCGCCGTCAATAAGATGGATCTGATTGGCTACGATCAAGCGCTCTTCGAGGAGATGAAGCGGAAACTTTTCTCCCTCGCGGGAGCCGGGGCCGGGTTGGAAGAAAGAACCACCTTCGTTCCGGTGTCGGCCTACCTGGGGGAAAATGTCGTCGTTCGTTCGGCGAAGATGCCGTGGTATACCGGGCCGACCCTCTTTCAGTGGATGGAAACGCTTGCCGCTCCAGCCTCCCTTTCCCATCTTCCGTTCCGATTCCCGGTCCAGGATATTTATAGAGGGGCCGATGGCGTGCCGGTCATCGCCGGGAGGGTCGAGAGCGGGACGATTTGTGTCGGTCAGGCGGTCCGGTTTGCCCTGCATCCGGAGCCGTCGCGGGTTGCGGCGATCTTGACCTTCAATGGAAAAAAGGAGTCCGCCACCGCCGGTGAAAATGTCGGAATGGTTTTGGAGCACGACCTTCCGCTCAAACGGGGAGAGGTCTGTTCGCTCGAAGAAGAGCCGGTGGGGGTCAAGCACGACATACTCGCCCATGCCATCTTTTTGGAGTCTCCTCCGAAAGAGGCGACGATTGAATGCGGCACGGCCCAAACCGAGGGGAAGATCACCTATCTCTCTCCCCCGGAGATCGGGGAGGTTGCTCAGGTTGCGATTCACTTGAAGGAGCCGATGGCCGTCGAGCGTTCCAAGACCGGTATCGGACGATTGGCGTTGAAACACCGTGGGAAGATCATCGGGGTCGCGGTTGCGGGATAAGAGCCTATGTAAAAACCCGGTTCGTGACGAGGGGGAGCGAAAAACCGGGGGGCAAGGCCGCAGGGGGAAAACGCCCGGCCGGGGTCCCCAAAGAGCCTGCTCTTTGGGGTGGGGAGGCGTAGCCAGCGGCTACGTTGAGGACGTTTTACCCCGAGAACACCGCCCCACGGTTTTGCAGCCCCCCGCAGTAGAATCAGGTTTTTATATAGGCTCTAAGGAGGAGGGAGCATGACGGAAGAAAAAAAAGTGGCGGTCATCGGGCTGGACGGAACCCCGTATCCGCTGTTGCAGCGATTGATCGGCGAAGGGGTGATGCCGAATTTAAAAAAGATCGTCGCGGAGGGGACGTTGGCGCCGATGGAGACGGCGATCCCGGAGATCTCGTCGGTTGCCTGGACCACCTTTTTCACCGGGACCAATCCGGCGAAACATGGCATCTATGGGTTCATGGACCTCAAGCCGAAGAGCTACGACCTCTACTTTCCGAACGCCAACCATGTTCGGGTCATGAGCCTTTGGGATCATCTGGGAGAGCATCGGAAACGGTCGGTGGTCCTGAACGTCCCCTCCACCTACCCGGCGAGGCCGTTGAACGGCGTGTTGGTCTCGGGTTTCGTGGCGATCGATCTGGCGAAGGCGACCTATCCCGCCTCCTTGCTCCCGATGTTGAAGGAGACCGGATATCAACTCGACGTCGACGCCACCGTGGCGCAGAAGTCGCTCGATCTTTATGCGGAGGAGCTCTCCACCAGCTTCCGGACTCGGACAGACGTCCTCTGGCGGCTTCTTACAGGGGAAACTTGGGATCTTTTTGTCGGCGTGATCACGGAGACCGACCGGATGCACCATTACCTCTGGGCCGCCATCGGAGATCCGGCACATCCCTTTCATGACTTTTTTAAGTCGCTCTATCGCCGCGTCGATTTATTCCTGGGAAAGGTCTACGACTGGTTCGGTGGAAAGGGACTCTTCATGATCATGTCCGATCATGGCTTCTGCCCGATCCGGCAGGAGGTTTATCTCAACCATTGGCTCCGGACGGAGGGGTATCTTTCCTTTGCCAAGGTCCCGCCGTCGTCGCTTCAAGAAATGGGGCCGAAGAGTTGTGCCTTTGCGCTCGATCCGGGCCGGATCTATCTCCACATGAAAGGGAAGTATCCGGCCGGGCCGGTTGCCCCGGGTGAGGCGTCTCATCGGCTTCGTGATGAATTAAAGGAACGGCTTCTGAAATGGACGATCGAGGGGTTGCCGGTGATCGACCGGGTTTTCTTCAAGGAGGCGCTTTATGACGGCCCGCTTCTCGACGCCGCGCCCGACCTGGTTCTCCTCCCGAATCGGGGCTTCGATCTCAAGGGGTCGATCGGCAAGAATGTCCCGACGGGGAAGACCCTTTTCACCGGGATGCACACCCAGGATGACGCCGTGGTTTATCTGAACCATCCAATACGAAAGGAAGGGAAGGCCCATATCGTTGATCTTGTTCCGACGGTATTATCGTATCTCGGCGTGCCGATTCCAAAGGAACTCGACGGGAAGACGTTGATCGAGTAAACGGCCAAAAGTCATCCGATCCTCTAAAGTCAATTTCATAGATCCGGCCCGTTTTTCTTTTTAGGTACAATCGCATTC
>CAZOFJ010000115.1:0-3779 GCA_964579005.1 uncultured Nitrospirota bacterium | reverse complement strand
AAGCCACACCAGGAACCGCAAGACCAATTTCAACTAAAAATGGGATTGACTCCTTCCAACCGAAGAGACTGGCACAGGTTCGGTTCATCAGTCGCGCTAAGCGCGGATGGTAACACTCTGGTGGTGGGGGCGCCGGGTGAAGATAGCGCTTCTTCCGGCATCAATGGTAGTCAAAATTACGATCTCTTTAGCGTTGGTAAAGGCGCGGTGTACGTCTTTACCCGTTCGAGCACCACTTGGAATCAGACAACCTATATCAAGGCGTCCAACCCGGATATAGGCGACGCCTTCGGTGCGGCTGTCGCCCTCAGCGCCGATGGCAACACCTTGGCGGTGAGCGCCAGCGGAGAAGCTAGCAACGCCATCGGTATTGGTGGCGATCAAAACAACGACAGCGCCCAAAGTAGTGGTGCGGTTTATCTCTTCCTCCGCTCCAGCGGGATATGGACTCAGCAGGCTTATGTCAAAGCATCAAATACCCAGGCGGGTGATAGGTTTGGTTCTTCAATCGCCTTGAGCGGGGATGGCAATACCCTGGCGGTGGCCGCGCAGTGGGAGGATAGTAATGCATCTGCCATTGATGGAAATCAGCTAGATAACAGTGCCACCGACAGTGGTGCGGTCTACGTATTCATCCGATCGGACGTACTGTGGGTTCAGCAGGCGTATGTGAAAGCCGCCTCCCCGGCGATGTTGGACGAGTTTGGCAGTTCAGTTGCCTTGAATAGAGACGGCAGCATTTTGGCGGTCGGGGCATATAAAGAAGACGGTACCGCCGTGGATAGCGGTGCGGTGTATATGTACCAGCGCACCACCGATGTTTGGAGTCAGGCACGCTACATAAAATCGCCGAATGCGCAGGCGGGCGACGGCTTCGGCGGGGCGGTGGCCTTAAACCGGGATGGCGACCTCCTGGCCGCGGGCGCATCAGGAGAAGACAGTATCGCTACCGGGATCGGTGGCGATCAGGCGGATAACAGCGCCCCCGATAGCGGAGCGGTCTATCTATTTTCTGCGACCGCTGCAGGCCGCCAATACGTGAAGGCCACTAACACCAGAGAAGTGCGCGACCTGTTCGGAAACTATACCGGAGATCATTTCGGGAGTTATGGCACCGTCACCTTGAGCGGTGACGGCAAAACCTTGGCAGTGGGCGCCCCTTACGAAGATGGTTCCGCCGGTGGCATTAACGGGAATTCAACATATGGTGGTTTATCGAGCAATAGTGGGGCGGTCTATCTCTATTGAGTGAATGTACGGAAGCAACAGATATGTGGTCGGACAAGCCAATGGTTTCTTGGATGGCGGACGGAAATATCTCGGCAGGAGCGGCGGACGCCTTCGTGGTGAAGTCCAATTCCGATGAAACGGGGCAATAACCCGCCGCGGAAAAAGTGGCGCGGCTGCTGATTTCCTCCGCTTCCGGTCCGGCAGTCCACAAAATCCCCGTGGCAGCGTCGATCTTTTCGACCATATCTGCGAGCAGGGACAAAGTTGAGAGAATCATTTTTAAAGTGCAAAGCCAGGTACAACTCAAACCGGTTCAGGAGAATGGACAAGATGAAAAGACGGTATGGGGTGATCGGTGTTTTTTTGGTTTTTCTTCTGGTTCCGACGCTGGTCCTTTCGGAGATGAGCAAAATCGATCCGATGCTCTCCCGGCTCAAACAGAGAGGAGATCAACAGGAAATCGCGAAAAGGAAGGGGATCTTGAAGCAGGGGCCTTCCGGGGGGGAGCTTTTGGTCGGGACGTTCGTTCGATTTCAAGGCGACCTGAGCGGGGTGGAGGCATTGGGAGGAAAAATCCGGTCGGTCGTCGGCGATATCGCGACGGTCGATATCCCGCTTTCTGCCATCGATGCGATCGCCCGGCTTCCGAATGTCATCTATATCGAAGCGGCCAAAGAAGCGAAGCCCCAACTCAACCTCAGTGTCCCGGAGACGGGGGCCGACACGCTTCGGAGCGGCATCCCTCCCAAGTGGCGAGGAAACACCGGGAGGAATGTGATCATCGGGATCGTCGACTCCGGGATCGATCTCAGCCACTCCGATTTTAAAGACCCCTCCGGCAAAACCAGGGTCCTCTTCTTATGGGATCAGACGGCGACAACCGGAACGCCCCCTTCCGACTTTACCTTTGGCAACGAGTGTACGAAAGCGATGATCGATGCGGGGGACTGTCTGGAGACCGACACGACCGGCCATGGCACCCATGTCGCCGGGATCGCGGTGGGCAATGGATCGGCCACCGGAAATGGGAAACCGGCTTTCAGTTACACCGGCATGGCTCCGGAGGCCGACCTAATTATTGTAAAGCGTGGCCTGTCACAGAGCGATGTGTCCGACGGAATCGCCTATATTCAGGCAAAAGCGGCGGCCTTTGGAAAGCCCTCCGTCATCAACGTCAGCCTGGGAAGCAGTATGGGGCCCCACGATGGAACCTCCAGCTTCACACAGCGCGTCGATCAGGCATCCGGCAAGGGAAAGATCATTGTCCTGTCTGCCGGAAACGAACAAGATGATTCTATCCATGCGAGCGGAACCGTCGCTCAAGGAGGATCCACCACGGTGCAGTTCACGATACCAAGCAATGCGGATGAAGAGGTGATGGATCTCTGGTATCCCGGCACAGACCAGATAGGAATCTCAATCAGCAAGGGGACCACCTGCACGACGCCGGTGCTGAATCCAAATACGGCCCAATCATTCGATACACCCTGCGGCCTTATCGACATTATATCGGGAGACATCAATCCCAATAACAATGATCGAGAGATCATCGTCACATTATCGAACGGTGCAAACCCGCTTGCGAAAGGGGCCTGGCGTTTCACCCTATCCGGTATTGAGGTTACCAAGGGACGGTTCGATGCCTGGATTCCCGGAGAAGCCCAGTTTACAACACACATCGATCGTTGGATCACCCTCTCTGACATGGCCACGACAACCCAGGGGATCACGGTGGGATCGTATGTCACCGGGATCTGTTGGTTCGGTTTGGATGGTCAGCTTGACTGCGATTTCTTTAGTAATCCCAAGGGAGCACTCTCTTCCTTCAGCGGTTGGGGACCGCGACGAACCTGCAGCGACCCTTCCAAGTGCCCTTCGGATTTACTACTGAAACCGGAGATCGCCGCCCCCGGTCAATGGATTACTTCGGCCTTCTCTAAGAATACGCGATCGCCGGATCCTAGCCTCCGCGATCCGGATGGCGTCCACATCGTGATGCAGGGGACCAGCATGTCGGCGCCCCATGTCACCGGGGCGGTCGCCCTTCTCCTCCAGGCTGCCCCGACGCTGACACCGGCCGAAATCAAGGAGATACTCACTTCAACCGCCCGGTCGGACTCGTTTACCCCTCCCCGCCCGAATATCGGGTGGGGCTTCGGCAAACTCGATGCCAAGGCGGCCTTTGCCGCGACACCAAACCCACCCCCCGCCGTCCCGACCGGGATTGCTCCCACCACGGGGAACGGGGCGGTGATCTTGAATTGGACCGGCAACACGGAATTCGATCTCGACGGCTACAACCTCTACCGAAGCCCTACCTCCGGAAGCGGGTATACCAAGCTCGCCGCTCTTTCATACAAGGCAACCTCCTTTACCGATACCGGTCTGACGGGTGGAGCCACTTATTTTTATCGAATCAGGGCGGTCGATACGAAGGGGCAGGAGAGCGAAGACTCGGCGGAGATCCTTGCCACGGTTGGTGTTGGTGGCGGAGGGGCCCCGCCCCCGCCCGGCGGGGGAACGCCGGCAGGAGATGGGGGGGGTGGCGG
>CAZOFJ010000114.1:0-3938 GCA_964579005.1 uncultured Nitrospirota bacterium | reverse complement strand
GGCCGGTGGAACAGAACTGGTAGGTCAGGGGATGAACGTAGTCGCCCAATCGGTCATGAAACCCTTCTGCTTGTAAAAGATGGGTTCTGTATCGTTGCCAAGGCGTCTTTTTTTCATCTCCCATAGATATTTCTATCCGCCCCGGATCGAGCCACTCCGGATCAACCAGTCGGTAAAAGACCTCCTGGGCCAGATAGATCTCCTTGTAGGGGTTCCCCTTGGGGAGTTGGATCTCCCTCCCCGCTTCGTCGGGGAAAGTCAGCCATTCCTTCTTCCCTTGGTTGTCAACATACCGCTTGTTCGGCAGTAGTTCCAAGCCCCCTGGCATGTTCCCCAGGAGGGCGGTCACCTCCTCCCCGTCGGTTCCGAGGGTCCAGGCGGCCGGATATCCCTTGAGATGGTGTTTCACCATCTGATAGACCTTGAGCCAATCCCAGACCCTCCCCGCCGGGCTCCCAGATGGCCGCTCAAACCCCGCCTTCATCCGCCAGTAGGCCGCCGGCGAACCGGTCGCCGGCTGCACCCCATGGAAGATTCCCAGAACCTTCGATTCCGCCCCCTGGCTTTTGCAGGCAGATCGCGCCACCAGGCCCCCCATCGAGTGGGTGATCAGGATCACCTTCTCGCAAATCCTTCCTCCCTTCTTGTAGACTTCAATCGTCTTATTAATGTAATCGGCCAGCTTCTTCCCGGAATCGTCGTTGGAGGCGGTCCAGTTGTAGCCGAAGGCATGGACCGGAAATTCGAAACAGTGGCGGGCCGGCTCGCTCCAACCCTCGTTCTGAAGGGCCTTCAAAAGGGCACCGTAGCTCTTCCAGGCGACCGATGCCCATCCCCGCTCGACGGCCCCCGGATAGGTGCAGAAGCGCCGGCGGTGTTTGATCTCTTCCTCTTGCTCCCGGTCGGTCTCATCGATCGGGACAAGGGAGTCCCGGTGGAACTCCTTGCCGATGAGAAGGTCTTTCCGCTCGGCGGGGGTGATGCCAAACCGGCCATACCGTATGAACATGAAGCTATTGCTGTCTGGGTCCCAGACCCGTTTTCCCTTCCCATCCTTCTTCTTCAACCGGCTCCCCATGATTCCCGGAACGAGGATGATCGGGAGGATCTCCCGTTCGATGAAGATATTGTTCTGATGGTCGGTCTTCAAGCCATGGATCGTCTTGAAGATCCCGCTCCAATGAATATTGATTTCGTTGACCGGCAACGGCATGGATTAACCTCTCTTTTGGGTTGCTTACTTCTTCTTTATAGAAAGAAGAGAAAGGTCTTCCTGGTCGAACGGATCGAATGTCAACCCGTACTCCCCCTCGGACACGTTCTCATAGCAGTACCCGCAGTCGCCGGCGGCCCCTTCGTAGGAAATCTCTGCCGGCCCACCAAGAGAGTGCCCGGTTTGGAGTTGCGGCGCGACCCACCGTGCTTTGATCCACTCCGGTTGTTTGTAGCCGAGGGCCAAGACCAGAAGATGCCACTCCTCCGCAAGGATCTCCTCCAGGTTCGCAGGATCGCGCGGCGGCTGCATCTCCGCCACGGGAGGGGTGTTGCCGACGCTCCCAATGTTGCTCACCATCGGGTCGAGCCGCCGGCAGACGTTTCTTCCCTCCACGCTGACATCGAACGAGTGGTTCACGAACTTGGCTTTTCCGCCGGTCACCCCGGAGGCCACCCCGCCCAAAGATCCCGCCTCATCTCCCGTGCTCTTGGCGAAATAGGAATCTTTCAGCATGATCGGGTGGCCATCAACCAAGACGGTTTGGCTCCCGTTTTCGATCTCTTTGGAGTCGGCGACGTTGGTGTAGGGAACGGCGACCGGTCCGCCGGGGGTGGGGGTGTAACAGACATCGGAGGCGGCGACCACGATGCCGCCGCTCTCCTTGTGTACCACGGTCTGGTTGTTGACGTTGAGTGATGAGGACATATCATGTCTCCTGAATATAAGGGTGGAGTGGCTTCTTAAACAATCCGGACCCATTCGATGTCAGAGGGGTCCTCTGCAAGCGCCTCCTTCCCCCGCCAGACGATCTGCACCCGGCCGAGATCGGGCTCCACGATCACGGTGTCAAGAGAAAGGGGAAGGTCGATCCGCCGGACCCCTCGCTTCAACGTGGCGCGGGGAAGGAGGGTGGGGAGAGAAAATGAGAGCCGCCCCTCGGGAGAGGCGTTCTCGACGAGCACCGCTTCTCCTCCGAGGAGATGTTTTTCGGTAGTGAGTCCGGAGGAGGCGGAGCAGAAATAGCGGGGGTTAAAATCGGCCGGCGGGAGGGGGGCGGTCTCTTTCCGCCAACGATCATCTTGCGTCCCGGCGAAGCCGAGACGGGGTTGCCAATCGGGAGAGACTGGTCCAAAACCGGCCGGATGATACCGATCCCCCGGTCGCCCGATCGGGCGATCCGGCCACTCCAAATTCGGCATTAACATCCCGTCGACCGGAAGGCGCGAGCCTTTGACCCGGAAGCCGGTCCCCACCCGGTTCTCCGAGCAGAACGAATACCGGGCCGGATCGTCGAGGCTTCGATCCTCGCCGCCGAAGGCCCGTTCATAAACCAGCGGGATTTTTTCGAAGGGAAGTGGCTCGGTCTGAAAGAGCATCCCGAAGTATCGATACCAGACCCGCTCTCCAAATACCCGCACCCTTTTCCCAACCGGGCCAACGACAAAGGTGACGTCGACCTGTTGGGTGTTTTTCCCCGGCGCATAGGCATGCCCCAGCAGCAGACAGTCGGTCCCCGGCTTTTCCGGAACGAGGTCTCCGTCATAGAGGAGGCTCAACTTTCCCGGTTCACCGCGATGGTTTCCGTTCCTACCTCCGATCATTTCTCGCAGGTGATAGACCGGGGCACGAACGATCGGGGCCTGCATTTCCGCGATCGAAAGCCCTTCTTTGCGAATGGACCAGGTTCCTTTGAGGAGGACGACGAGGCTCTCTTTGCCAAAGCGGTCGGCCATCATCGCCGTGGCGGCGACAAAGGGGGTGCGGTTGATCAGGTGCATCCAAGGGGGTCCTTTACTGCTTGTACATCGGCTTCATTGAATCGAGCATCCGGTCCCAGAGGAGGGTCTGCTCTTGCAGGTGTTTGTCGTCAAAAGCGTCCATCTTGATCACGATCCTCGGATACTCTCCGGAGTCTTTTCGGCCAAGATAGTCCCATCCAAATAGAAAACTTGTCTTTCCGCGTTCCGTCATTCGGAGGATCACCTCTTCTCCCGGGATGCCCGCCACCGTCCGCTTTTGGGTTCGAACCCGACTCACATCCAGTCCCGGAGCAAACCGCTCCCGGATGGCAACCTCAATCCGTTCCAGAAGGTTCGGCACCGGCCGTGTCTCGTGTGTGGAGTTCATCTTGATCTCCAGCGTCAGCCCCAACGGATGTCCCTCGAAGCGGACGTAGGCTTTCTCCTGCTCCAAATAGGGAAGGTTAATCGCGCCGTGTTGCAGATAAAACCAGTTTTCATTTGAGGTATTGCCAGTAGAATCTACAAATCGGTAATTCTTGGCAATACCAATAATCCACTCAAGCATCTCCTCCTTTCCTTCTTCTAAACCATTGTACTGTAACCATACACCTACCGGCCCTCCATCCAGCAGAATATCCCAATAGGCTTCATCATCCGCCATATACGATCCATAATAGAGGACACCCTTCGCCCATGTTCCTATTCTAGGAAGGTCTCTGGTCTCAATAAGGACTCTTTCTTTTCCTCTTGGCGGTTTTTTCTTGTTGATTTCCAACAAACGATCTTCCCAAACTTTCCTTTTTGCTTCTTCGTGAGAACCTGCTTCAAGCCAGACAATTTCTTTAAAATCAGTTCCCCTTAATTCGAACTCCTGTCCCGCCCGGTGCATCACCGCCGGGAGATCGATGGCAAACCGGCCGATCCACTCCGTCCGCACCTCCTCCGCCGCTCTCTTTTCTCCCTCTTTCTCCATCTTCTTT
>CAZOFJ010000113.1:0-3971 GCA_964579005.1 uncultured Nitrospirota bacterium | reverse complement strand
CAGCCACACCCAGTGACGCTCTCGCTTCGCGCTGGGATTTCCTCACAAGCTCTGATGATTTCTTTGCCCGTCTATTTGAACCATAATTTCATGGGCCTTTTTAAACCGGTCGTTGCGAGAAGCTTCATATAATTTCAAAACCAGCTCTTTAATTTGAGCATATTGAAATGCGCATCGATAGGAGGTGGGAAGGAGATTCTCATAGACCTCTTTTAATGCCCCCTCATGGGCATATCGGTACTCATAAACCGCCTCTTCCCCATCCCCCTTCCCCAACAAATAATGGATGATCGCCTCCAGCATTTCGTCATATCTTTTTTGATCCATCAGGAGAAGCACCTTGAGAAAGAGAAGGTCGAGATGATTTTTTTTAACTGAAAGCCCCTGGTCGACATATCGGCAGGCACCCTCGAAGTCGGCTTGTTCCAACGAAAGAAAAGCAAGGATCGACACAATTCCCAGATAGACCGGGTTGTCTTCGTGCATCTCTTCCGGGGATACCTGAGAGAGCGCCCGTTTTAATGTCTCTCTGGCCGGATCTTTCAAGTTCAATCTAAGATAAGAAAGGGCCGATTGATAATTGGCCGTATACGATTCAGTCGTCATCTGATTTCCCTTCAACAAGCGCCCAGGACAGCGGCGTCCCTTTTTGAATATGAACTCTCGATTTTTTCCCGAGCACCTCTTCAAGATATTTTGGGGCAAGACCGAATCCGGGCCGGATCGACCGGACATTTTCCTCGGTAAACCTTTCCCCAGGTTTGATCTCTTTTACGACAAAGAGCGATCGGGAGAACTCCCGGCTCTTTTGAAGCTTCTCCGACAGTTCATACCGGACCTCGCCGAGCGCCGCCTCCGCCTCCCGCACCCCCTGCGCCATCGCTTTGAATTCGGACGGTTCGAGAGAAAAGGCCGCGTCGGGGCCGCCGCGTTTTCGATCCAGGATGAAGTGTTTCTCGACGATCTTCGCCCCGAGCGCGACGGCCGCGATCGGAACGGAGATCCCCATCGTATGATCGGACAAACCGACCACCGTTTTGAACCGCCCCCGCAAGTCGGGAAGGGTGTTGAGGTTCGACTCCTCAATCGGCGCCGGATAAGCGGAGACGCATTTTAATAGCGCGATCCGGTCGTTCCCCACGCTTCGGCAGGTGTTGACCGCCTCCTCGATCTCGGAGAGGGCCGCGATCCCGGTGGAGAGGAGGACCGGCTTCCCCTTCGCGGCGACGTATTTGATCAACGGAATGTCGGTGATCTCAAACGACGCGATTTTATAGGCCGGGACCTTCATCTCTTCCAGAAAGTCGACCGCGGTCTTATCAAAAGGGGAGGAAAAGCAGATCAATCCCAACGCCTCTGCGACGCGCATCAGCTTCGGCTGCCACTCCCACGGGGTATACGCTTCTTGATAAAGCCGATAAAGGGTCTTGCCGTCCCACTGCGTCCCTTGTTTGATCCGAAAACAGTCGTTGTCCGAATCGAGGGTCAAGGTGTCCGGGGTGTAGGTCTGGAGTTTCACGGCGTCGGCGCCGGCCTCCCGGATCGCCTTGATCGTCTCCACCGCCAGATCGAATTTCTGCAGATGATTCGCCGAAAGCTCCGCGATGATGAAAACGGGTGCCCCTTCTCCAACCGGCTTCGGCCCGATCGTCCACGGGGTCATGATGTCCGCCTTTTTGGATTGATCATCGCCATCACAATCACATCCCGCCATCGTCCCTCTTTCAAAACGAACTCCTTCAATCGTCCTTCCTTCCGGAATCCCATCTTCCGGTAAAACCGGACGGCCCGCTCGTTCCCGTCAATCACTTCCAATCGGAGGGAATGAAGCTTCGCGATCTCGAAACACAATCGCTTCAACAGATCGATCAATATCTTCCCCGCCCGCTTTCTTGGAGAATCGGGATTCGTGTAGATTCCGAGGTAAGTGTTTTTATGTTTTGGATCGACTTTATTCAGCGAGATCACGCCGATTCCCCCTTCCCGATCCTCGACCATCCAATAATAATTTTTACGATCTTCCTTCAGTCCCTCGATAAACCGAAGATGTTCTTTTTTGGAAATCAGGTGATCGGAATAGATCCACTTTCTAACCTCGTCATGATTTCGCCACCGCCGGACCCGCTCGCTCGCAGCACCAAGACGGATAAAATTGATTAATTTGAAACCGCCAAAATCAAAGTTCCGTCTCAAGCGAATCATCTCAGAACCGTTATCCATCGGCAAACACCTTCAACCGCTTATATCGTTGAACCGTATTTCTCGGGATATCGAAAAAATTATAATAACTCCCGTCGGACCGGATCGAATAAAAAGAATAAAACTGCGGACATTCGCTCAATCGAACGAACCCGGACTCATTCTCCTCGGGACGATGATTGAAAAAATCGGGATATTTCTGAAGAAGCTCTCTCGTCTGTTCCGGATATCGGAAGAAGGTCGGATATCGATCGGCGACCGTTTTAAACTCGAACACCCCCTCCTTCGAGTAATACATCGGCAGGTCGACCGGGTGGATATTCCAGATCTCTTCGAAATCGAGCATGGCGATTTTGAATTTGGAGGCCGATTCTATCTCCCTCTTTATTTCTTCCGTCGCATCCCCTTTTTCGGAATCCCAAACCAGTGTGAACTGATCTCTGACGACCCATTCATGTTTTTTGTATCGATTCTTGCTCATCAGTCTTGTCCCCCGTGTAACGGGGTTGTAGCTGCAAAAAATAGGGCCGATATTCGTATAGCCGAAGGCGACCTCCCCCCTCCCCTCCGATCCCGGAGCGTGGAACAGATGGGTCGTTTCCGATTTCCCCCAGAAAGCATCTCCGTTGATGATCAGATGCGGCAAGTCATACGTCTCGATATGTTCGGGACGGTTGGATGCCATGGCATCATCGGGAATCATAAACGTTCTTAGAGAAGCACCGTCGAGCAGCCTTTGAACGATCTCGTGATCGGTCACGTTCTTAACCCTTACCTACAAAGGAGACCAACCCCTTTTCTTCGTACTTCTTGACGTATTGATAGAGCTTGGCGTAATCGATCTCGTGCTTGATCGCGATATCGAGCAGGGTCGTCTTTCCGTCGAAATACCGGCAGAGACAATCCATCAGATAGTTCCACCTTTTCTGATCCTCGGCCACCGTCGGCCGGATGCTCGGATCGGCGGTCGAAATGTAGAGATCATACTTTGGGTTGCTCAGGGCGACCAGCCCTTTAAAGTGCCGCTTCAGCGTCGTGTTGGTCTCGAGGATGTCGAGAATCCCCAAGACGGTCTGAACCGCCTCCTCCAGTTTGTCGTCGAAGATGATCCGCTCGTCATCGAGGCTGGAGTGATATTCCGGATACATCGGGTGGGCGCGGGAAAGCGAGATGAAGGGGATCTCGAAGCCGGGAGCCTCCCAGACCGTCTCGTCGTTTCCAACCACTTTTCTAAAATCGGCCTCGTGAAAGTCAGAGAAGTTGCGGGCGAGATAAATCTTCGCCGCCTTGTCGATCAGACTCTCTCCGGTAAACGATTTCTGCAGGGCGAATCGGTTTTGATGGCCGAGCATTTCGAGGAACATCCCTCCTTTAAATCTCTTCACCCCCTTCTCCGGGAGGTTCGCCAGATAGAAAACGGTCCCCAGATGCTCCGGCGCGATGATCGCCCGATAGCTATACTTTCTTTTCTTTCGTTGGGCCAGCCGCTTCATGATCTCCACCGTCACGACGATCCCGGAGACGTCGTCGTTCGCCTGTCCCGCATGGCAATCATGGGCGTTGAAGAGAATCGTCTCCTTCGCCTCTCCTTCCAAAAAATAATCCAAAACCTTCATCGTCCCCGCTTCGGCGACCGTCTCCAAGATTACTTCGTACTCCCCCCGATCAAGCTCCTTATAAAGTTGATGTGGGATCGACATCCCCCAGTCCCGCCGCCACGGCTTATAGTAATAATCGCAGTGATAGACCAGCGCCTCCGGAAAGACCGGGTG
>CAZOFJ010000112.1:0-4099 GCA_964579005.1 uncultured Nitrospirota bacterium | reverse complement strand
ACGTAATCCACACGAAGGATCAAAGCCATACAATCTTTCATTACATCCCTACTCCTCCGAGGGTCCGAACCACCTTTGAGACACCCGCCTCCACCGTCGAAGCAGATCCTTAATATGAATTAACGTTCATTTAACAAGGACATAACCCTCCGGAAATAAAAAAGGGATAGGCTGGAAGCAGTTTGCACAGGAGCGATTCTCCAACTCGAATCATACAAAGAAAGGGACGTGAAGAATGCCTTGTTGTCGTTGCAGCGGAATGATGGTAAGCGATCTCGCCTTGGATGAGATCGGGCGCGCGGATCACTTTATCTGGCGCTGTATCATCTGTGGCGATATTATTGATCTGGTCATTCTGATCAATCGAATCAGTCGAACGAACCGGCCTCAATCACGGAAAAAGCTTTATCCGCGCCGGGTCGTGTTCCGGCCCGCTCAGAGATCCTAAAATATCTGTCACAAGATCCTGGAAAGGAGAGAACATGCGGCAAAAAATTTTAATCGTGGATGACGAGGCCGATTTGACCAAACTGGTGGCGCACCACCTGGAGAAAGAGGGCTTCGAGCCGCTCTGTGTCTCCAATGGCACCGATGCGCTCAAGCTCCTTTCCCACAAACCGGTCGCCCTCGTCATCCTTGACATCATGATGCCCGGAGAAGACGGACTCCAAGTCTGCGGAAAGCTGCGCGCGAAGGCGGAGACCGCGGCTTTGCCGATTCTCTTCCTCACCGCCAAGGACGAAGAGAGTGACAAGGTGGTGGGACTCGAGCTCGGCGCAGATGATTATATCACCAAGCCCTTCTCTCCCAAGGAGCTGACGGCGCGGGTAAAAGCGCTGTTCAGAAGATCGGAAAAAAAAGAGAGCGCAGCAGACTATTCTTATCGCAGTCTGGTGATGGATGTGGCCCGCCATGAGGTAAGCGTCTCGGAGAAAAAGGTCGCTCTGACCGCGAAGGAGTTCTCCTTACTCCAGCATCTGCTGAAGCGCCGGGGAACGGTGCTCACCCGCAATCATCTGCTCAACACGATCTGGGGATATGACTATTTCGGGACAACCCGAACGGTCGACGTCCATATCCGGAGGCTGCGGGAGAAGATCCCGCTGCTGGTGACCGCCATCGAAACCGTCCCCTCCATCGGCTACAAACTGATGAACGAAGAGTAACGGCCGGAGAAAACCGCCCTTCGCGGATCCCCTCATCCCGTCGGGGGAAAAAACTTCACGGTCAAGGTCTTTGACATTCCCTGCGGTGGCGGTCGGAGCCGCTTGATGGTCGAGAGCGCCTCGAGGGCCGATTCATCGAAGCGCGGATTGCCTGAAGAGCGCGTCAGTTTGTATTCAAGGAGTTTCCCTTCCTCATCGAGCCGAAGCTGGAAAAGAACAGCCAGGCGGATGCCGACGGGAAGATCGGACGGCTGTTTGTAATATTTTTGAATCTCGCTGGTGACGATATCGGCATAGCCGGAGAACCTCCTTCCCTTTCCGCCCCCTCCGCCGCCGAAAGGATTTCCCGATCCAGGAAGCCGGATCGGGCTGCTGGGGAGTCCCGCGATCCCCGCCGGACCGGGGCCGTCCCCCTCCATTTCCGGAGATTCGGCAAGCGGCGCAAGGGAAGCGACCTCCATCGGAGATTCGGCGGAGGCAGCTTCGGAATCTCCCTCCGCCGGGGATTCAGCGGAGACTTCTTCGGGTGGGCTCGGCTCAGGAGACGGAACTTCAGCCTCCATTTCAGCAGGCGGGGGCGGTTCGGGCGCCGGCGGGGGAACCTCGGCCGGTTTTTCTTCTTCCGCAGGGGCGGGGGCCGGCTCCGCAGGTTTTGCTCCCGAGGTCTCCGGCGGGGCTTTCGGCTCCGGCAGGGGAAGATTCAGAATGTTGATCTTATATACCGCCAAGATCTCCCGTCCTTTCGCGGTGGAAGCAAGCCAAATTAGCCCCCCCGCCGCAACGACATGAAGGAAGGCCACGATGGTCAGCGTCGATCCGAGCGCCCCCTTCTTTTTTTTGAACCCGCTGTATCCCTGCATCGCCCACCCTCCTCACCGGCTCGGTTTCGTCGCCAGCCCCACTTGCTCGATTGGAACCCGCTGCATCACATCGAGGACCGCCACGACAAACCGGTACTCGACCCCTTCATCGCCGCGAAGGACGACGGGGAGGCTTCCCCCCTTCGCCTCCTTGAGCCCGCGGAGCAGCCCTTCCAGTTCGACCAGTTCCACCTTCTGTTCGTCGAGATAGACCTCGCCCGTCCGCCGGACAGTGATCGCTCGGACAGTCGATTCCACGTTTGTTTCGCTCGGAGTCGACTTGGGAAGCTGGACCTCGATTCCCTGGACCGCCGCCGTCGCCGTGAGGATGAAGACGACCAGCAGCACCCAGGCAAGATCGAGGAGCGGGGTGATATTCAATTCAGAAACAGCGCCGTGACTCGATTTGGAAAAACGTCTCATTTCAAACAACCTCCTCTTCTTAAACCACGCCGGGATGGGGTGAGCCGGTCAACGGGTAGCTCTCCCGTTGGCCTTCCTCCAGCACCACGGCCTCTTTTTCCACCGGCGGGACAACGGGCGGGCCGCCGGTCGCCTTCCCGTTCTGAGAGAGGTACTCTGTGGAGAAGACGTTGTCGAGGTGGGCGGCGAAGTTGTCGATCTCGATACTCAGCTCTCGAACCTTCGTCACCAGATAGTTGTAGCAGAAGAGCGACGGGATCGCGACGAGAAGGCCGATCACCGTGTTGATCAGCGCCGCGGCGACCCCCGGGGCCATCGCCGTCAGGCTCGCCTGCTGCATCTGGGCGATGCTCGCAAAGGTATCCATCACCCCCCAGACCGTTCCGAGCAGTCCGACGAACGGCCCCCCGCTGATGGCGGTCGCCAGGATAATCATCCCCGACTCCAGGGTGACGTTCGCCTCCCCCATCCCCCGCTCCAGCGCCACCCGGACGGCGTTCATCCCATGCGAGGAGATCGGCTTGCCATATTTGGCGACCTGCTTCTTGACCTCTTCACAGGAGGCCGTATAAACATCGTAGAGCGGCGAACCCTCGAAGACGAGCCCTTTGGTAAAGACATCCAACGGCGCATCCCCCTCGGAATAAGCGGTGAGGAATGTCTCCGTCTTTTTTCTCGCCTTTCGGAGCTGGCGAAACTTGTTTAGGATCACCGTCCAACTGATCAGGGAAAAGATCACCAGCGCGCCCATGGTGATTCTCCCCTCCAGGGTTGAGTATTTCAGGGCATAGATGACTCCGCTCGTTCCTCCCTCCATAAGATTTCCCTCCTTCTGCGATGGATATCGATCCGTGATTGATGACTTTCGCTCCCCGGCGTTACGGCTGATCCTCGTTCACTTCCACCTGAATCGTGACCCCCCGCCGGATCTGGAGGGTGCGGTACTTTCCCGATCCCTTCTTTTTCGCGGCCGTCTCCCCGCCGGTCCGGCCCTCTTCAACGCCGCTCGCCGTCGGCTCGGTGTCGGCTGCGGACGGCGCCACGCTCGGCTCCTCGGCGCGCGCCTGCTCCGCGACCTTCTCCTGCACCGTCGCCACCGCCGCCGAGGCGGTCGTCACACTTCCCGACGAAGCGGCCGAGAGCGACCCGGTCGATCCGCTCAATCCGCCGAGGCTCACCCCTCCTGTCGCGCCTCCGCTGGGAATCGAGGGGAGGGAGATGGATGTCACGACGTTCGAACCAATGTTCCCGGTCACCGGACCGGTCAGTCCCCCCCCTGCTCCCGTTAATCTCCCCACATCGATGTCAACATCGCCGGAGACCTGTCCCCCCTGCAGATCGAGCGTCTTCGCCTCGATCGTAATCTTCTTTCCCCGGATCCCGGCGGGGGGAACCACGACCGAACCATTCTCCGCCTTCAAATTGATATCGCCGAGCTTCCAATCTTTTCGATGTTCCCCCTTGATCTCTTCATACCGCTGCACCGCCGCTTCCACCGCCTTCCCCACATCGACCTGATACGCCTTGTCGAGGGCGTCCGCCTCCGCCTTAAACGCGGACTCCAGTGTCGAGATATCCTGTCCCAAAACACTTCGCTTGATCATCTCCCGCTCCAATCGGATCATCTCCGCGGTTTTTTCCGGAAGGGGA
>CAZOFJ010000111.1:0-4286 GCA_964579005.1 uncultured Nitrospirota bacterium | reverse complement strand
CCGTTACAGAATCGGGCGGCAACTCCTTCAAGCTCGTGACGATGCTGCAGGTCTTGCTGTGGAAGGCATGCTGCTCATAACCGATCTGATGGATGACCTGCCGGGCGACGTTCGGGAAGTCGATGCTGGCTTGAGACTCAAACCGCGCCGCCATAAAAACGATCGAGGTCGAGACGGCGCATTCCGAAATAACCCTGGAAAAAGGATCCTGCTGTAGAAAATGATCGACCACGGCATCGCTGATCTGATCGCAGAGCTTATCGGGATGCCCTTCGGTCACCGATTCGGATGTGAAAATAAAATCGTCCTTCATCGCCTTACCCTCCCGTAGGGGCGAACCGGTCTGTTCGCCCTTTTAAAAATCCGCAACTGGGTCCGGGCGCACACGCAGGTGCGCCCCTACATCGCCTTCCTTGATCTTTGTCGACTCGTTGATCACCAGCGGGAGGAAGGCGCTGCCGCCGACCACCAGACCGTCGATCAGCCCGATCGGCGCCAGGCCGAGAAGTCCCCTCAGACCCGGCACGGCGAGGGTCAGCCCCTGTAAAGCGAGAGATCCGGCCAGCGCCCACTGGAGGTAGCGATTCGGAGGGAGCCCGTTTTGTTCCCAGAGCCGGTGCGTTTCCGACCGGCAGCTCATGGCGTGAAGCAACTGCCCCGTAGTCAAGCTCATGAAGGCCATCGTCCCCGCCGCAGGTCCCGCTCCATATCGGGCCAGACCATACGCATAAGCGCCGATCGCTCCGGCGGAGATCATCCCCGCCTCAAAGCCGATCCGCTTGAAGTCGGAGGTCCGAATGATCGGCTCCTCCGGATCGCGAGGGGGCCGGTTCAAGACGTCGGGCTCCGGCGGTTCGAGCGCCAGCGCCAGCCCGGGAAAGATATCCGAGATCAGATTGATCCAGAGAAGCTGCATTGAATTCAGCGGCCGGCCGAGGCCTCCTGTGAGGGCGACGAACATCACCATGATCTCGCTGAGGTTGGTCGCCAGCAAGAAACGGACCGATTTTCGAATGTTGTTGTAGATCGTCCGGCCGTGCTGGACGGCGATGATCATCGTCTCCAAGTTGTCATCTTCCAAGACCACATCGGCCACCTCCCGCGCCACGTCGGTCCCGGTGTGCCCCATGGCGATCCCGATGTCGGCCGCTTTCAGCGCCGGACCATCGTTGATTCCGTCCCCCGTCATCGCGACCACCTTCCCCGCCCGCTGGAGCGCCTGAACGATCTGAAGCTTATGAGCCGGACTCACCCGTGCGAAGACATGGACCTTCCCGGAGAGGGCCTTCATGACCTCCGGATCGATATTCGAAAGATGAGTCGAGTCGAGGATTTCCAATGGATTTCCCCCGCTCAGATTTAACTCTTTTCCGATCGCGTAGGCGGTGGGACTCTGATCCCCGGTAATCATGACCGTGTCGATGCCGGCGCGGTGAAAGGTTTCAATCAGGCCTCGAACGCCGTCTCGGATCGGATCGGCCATCCCGATCAGTCCCAGCCAGATCAAACCCTTTTCAGGATGAGGTTCTTGATTGCGATCGAGTTGAGCATAGGCCACCCCCAGGACCCGGAGCGCCTCCCCCGCCATCCGCTCATTCGCAATCTCAATTTCCAGCCGTTCCTGCTCGGTCAGCGGCAGCTTCTTTCCATCCTTCACGTACCAGCGACAGAGTCCCAGGACTTCCAACGGGCTTCCTTTCATCGCCACCAATTGTCCCTCCGGCTCAACGGCATGGACGGTGCTCATGAAGTTGCGGTTGTCGGCGCGGTGGTTCATCTTCACCATCGGATAGTTCTCCCGAAGGCGAACGACTTCCACCTCCGCCCCGATCGCCGCAAGGACCAGCGCGTTCTCCGTCGGAGAACCCTGCAGAAAATATTCTCCCTCTGCATTCCGGCTGATCACCGTTTCGCTGCAGAGGACGGAGACATGAAGCAGGCGCAACAACTCGTCACAGGAGGCGGGATCGACCCGCTCATTTCCGGCGAAGAACCGCCTTTCCGCAACCTGGATCCGCCTCATCCCGCTATGGACCGCCACCACCGTCATCTTGTTGCGTGTGAGGGTTCCGGTTTTATCGAGGCAGATCGTCTGAACCGAGCCGAGGGTCTCCACGGCGTTGAGGTGGCGGATCAGGACGTGATGCCGCCGCATCTCCCTGATGCCGAGAGCGAGGGTGGTGGTGGCAATCGTCGGAAGTCCTTCGGGAACGGCGGCGACCGCCAAGGAGATGGCGGTCTTCAGCATTTCCACGAAACCGATTCCCCGGAAGAGACCGATGATGAAGACCACGCCGCAGACCGCCCCCCCGATCAGGACCAGTTGCGTTCCCATCCGATCGAGCTGACGCTCCATCGGGGTGTCTGGCGACTGGGCCTCTCCGACCAGGAGTTGAATCTGCCCCACCTCCGTGAATGGTCCGGTGGCGACGACCACCGCAATTCCCTGTCCGCCGGTCACCAGGGTTCCCATGTAGACCATGTTCACCCGATCCCCGAGGGGAATTTCTCCGAAAAATTCAGCGGAGGAGAGGGGCGTGGTCTGTTTGAAGATCGGCAGGCTCTCCCCCGTGAGGGTCGACTCGTCGACGGAGAGACGGTCGGCCTCGATCAGCCGGCTGTCCGCCGCCACATAACTTCCGGGCCGGAGGATCAGGATATCCCCGGGAACCACCTCCTCCCCCCGGATCTCCTTCGCCCGCCCCTCTCGGATGACGAGGGCCGAGGGCCGCACCAGACGCTTGAGCGAGTGGATCGTCTCCTCCGCCTGGGTCTCGGTCACATAGCCGATGGTCGCGTTGATCGCAACCACCCCCAGGATCACCAGGGCATCGGCGGCCCCTCCCGTCAATAAAGAAAGTCCCGCGGCGGCACCGAGCAGAACGACCGGGAGCGACTTGAACTGGTCGAAAAAAAGGCTCCATCCCGACCGGGGGACCGACTCCGGCAAGACGTTCGCGCCGTACCTCTTGAAGCGCTCCTTGACCGACTCCTCCAACAGACCCAAGACCTTGGTCTCGATGGAGGCGAAGACCGCATCGGTTTCCATCAGATGCCACGGCGCCGTCGGCTGGCGCTCCGCGTGCGCGACCAGGCTTCTTAATTTCCTGCGGCTGACCGGAGAAGAGGAAGCGGGCGTCGGGACGGCTTCACTCTTGGGATCAATGGACCGCCCACTCTTCGACGCTTCGCCCCATCTCTCTTGCCGCACCACCACCTCCTGAATCAGGGAGGCAATGTCGGTATGGGTATTATCCGAGTTGAAGAGAATGAGGAGATTTCCGGTCAACGCGTTGGCGGAGACCTTTTCGATCCCTCCTACTTCGGAGAGGCGTGACTCCAGCAGCCTTTTTAGAGACTCCGATCGGTAAAGCCCTTTCACCTTGTACCGGGCTCTCCCATGAACGGCGGTATGGACGGCTTGAACCATGCGGCACCTTTATTTAAGAGTCTGAGCGCTGAGAGCTAAGAGTCTAAGGACTCTCAACTCTCAGCCATGCCGGGTCCTAAGCTTTGGCCCGTTTCTTGGGGGACACTTCCGCAGCAGTGATGGTATCCCGGGTGGAAACCGTCTTTTCAGTCTGATCGGCGGTCGGCCTTGGAAGCGCGGCGCCGGCCACCTCTTTCACTCCCTCGACCACGCCGATTAAAATCCCCTTGACCGCAGCGACTGCCGTGTTGCCGATGGCGCCGGCCGCCTCAATCGCCCCGCCGACCGCAACCTTAGCCACTTCCTCGACATTCCCGCCGATCTCCCTCGTCGCTTCCAGCACCCCTTCGACAGACCGTCTGGCCACCACGGCGATATCGGCCCCGATCTCGGAAGCCCCTTGGACAGAACCCTTGACGGTCTGATTGGCGATTTTCAAGACATCGCCTCCGACGTCGCTGACCCCCATGACGATCCCTTTGGCCACACTCTTGGTGCTCAAGACCAGTCCGGTCCCGACCTCTTCGGTCGCCTGAATGGCCCCTTTGACCACATCTTTGCTAATGGCCACCCCTTCGGTCGCCACTCCTCCGGTGGCCCGCAATGTGTTGGAGACAGTGTTTCGGACGAGGCTGACAATCTCCGCCTCGATCTCATTGATCCCCTTGAGTGTCCCGATGATCCCTTCTTTCACTGCGGTCCCGGCCCGGCCGATCCGCTCCTCCGCCTCCGTTGAATTGATTTCCTCTTCCATTTTTAACCTCCCTATTGAATGTTCTTGCCTATTAAATGTTCTTGCTCTCCTTGTTTCGCTGATTGCTCAGAAAGATGTTCAGGGCATACCAAAAGGCGACAT
>CAZOFJ010000110.1:0-4406 GCA_964579005.1 uncultured Nitrospirota bacterium | reverse complement strand
GGTCAGGGCCAAGAGTTTGTTCAAGCGCCCCTTCGCATCGGATAAATTTTGTTCCGCCTCTTCTTTTTTCCCTTTCCATTCCTTTACCCGGGCCTGCCACCAAGCCCGATCATGACCTTGAGAATCGACCTCGTTTCGGGATGGAGGAACTTCTTGGGGAGCGGCTGTTCCGGAAGAAGAGGGGGGTTCTTGCGGAACCGTTCTATCAGGAAAAGGGACCTCTTTGGCCCGACCGCGATATTTTTCGGGGATACCGGCCGGGTCGTTCGTCAGGTGTACAACTCCCCCATCGTCTTTCCATTGATAATATGCCGCGACGGCGGGAGAGAGAAACCAAAAGGAGAGAAGGATCGGGAGGGAAAAAATCGGCGAGAAAAGAGTGTGCGAGAAAAGGATGTGAAAGATGCCGGTTTGAGAGTGACTCCGAAATTTATCCATATGGGGAATTATGCCATGAAACTGGCCCGCCGGCAAGCCGTTGCCGGGGGGCCGGGTCTCGATGGAGGAGTCTCCCGCAGTAGAGACCGGTTTTTAGATCGGCTCTTACGGAAGATGGAACCAATGCGGCCACCTGGGGGACGATCGGAAGTGCATGGTGATCAGTATTATATGCGAAGGCGTCTCCTTTTTAAAGAGAGAGTTTGTGAGTAAATCCCAACGCGAAGCGAGGGCGTCACTGGGTGTGGCTGGCAAGGTGCCCATCCCGAAAAGCAAGCTTTTCGGGGACCCCGGTCGGGTGCATAAGATCTGGGAGTGTAGCAGCGCTACATGACCAGCCTGCACTGTTACACCGTGATCTTGGGGGCCCCTCAACTCAGCCAGGCGCGCCCAGAGGCGGCCGCAGCCGTGGAGGGATTTCCTCACAATCTCAGAATTTTTCTTCCGGTCAGCGGAGTATTTCTGGCGCCTCTTGACAGCGCCCTCTCGGGGCGAGTATCATTTGAATTGAAGTTTCGATATTTCGAAACTAATATGTTTATGAGGATCTGTAGAGATGAAACGCCGCGATGATCTTGAAGGCGAGGTGTATCGGCTTCATGCCGATATCTGTCAAACCCTGGCCAATCCAAAACGGTTGAAGATCGTCAACACCCTTCGAGAGAAAGAGGTCTCCGCTTCCGAATTACTCGCCGTCCTCGGCGTGCCGAAGGCCAACCTCTCTCAACACATGATGGTCTTGCGGCAGAAGGGAATTGTGGTCGTCCGGCGGGAGGGGAACACCGTCTACTACCGGTTGGCCCGCCCAAAGATCCTTAAGGCCTTCGATCTAATGCGGGAGATCCTCTTCGAGGTTCTGGAGGAGCAGCAGAAGCTCCTGAAAGAGTATGGCAAGAAAAAGAAATAATGGGAGAATTGAATGGACCGATCCGATCATCCTGCGCCCTGGCTGACCCGTTTTTCGGTGGAGCGACCCCGGCTGACGCTCGCTCTGATCCTGGGCGTAACCCTTCTCTTTTTGATTCCGTTTCCGAAGGTTCGCACCGACACCGACCCCAAGAACATGCTCTCCCCGACCTCCGCGGTGCGGCTCTCCAATGATGAGGTCGAACGATGGTTCTCTCTCCACAAGGATGTGATCGTCCTGGGAATCGTGAACGATCAGGGAATTTTCAACCCGCAGACATTGGAGCGAATCGCTCGAATCACCGGGGAGATCCTCCTGATCCCCGGCGTGGTTGTCCGGGATGTGACCAGCCTCACGACGGTCGACAACATCCTGGCGGAAGAAGGGCAATTGGCGGTCCGTCCGGCCGTCTCCGAGATCCCGCAGACGCCGGAGGGGATGGCGGTACTGAAGCGCTCTCTTCTCTCAAATCCCCTCTTCATCGGCAGGCTCCTTTCCGATAGCCTAGAGAATGGGATGGCCACCAGAGAGGGGACGGCGACGGCGATCTACATTCCTCTGGAGCCGGGCGCCAACGGCAAGGCGATTGCCGACCGGATCAGATCTCTCCTCCCCAAGGAGAGGGGAGAGGACCAATACTATCTTGCCGGCGACCCCGTCGCGCGCGATACCTTCGGCGTTCAGATGTTCTATCAGATGGCGATCCTCTCCCCGATTGCCGGGATGGTGATGTTCCTCCTCCTCTGGAGGATGTTCCGGAATCTCCCCCTGGTCTTCTCGGTGATGGGGGTGGCGATGGTTGCCATCATCTGGAGCATGGGGCTGTTGATCGGTTTGGGATATCCGGTCCATATCATGAGCTCGATGAGCCCCGTCTTCCTGATGGCGATCGCAACCGACAGCATCCATATCTTCAATGAGTTTTCCTTCCGGTTTGCCGAGACGGGAGAGAAGCGGAGGGCGGTGCTCGGCACGATGGCGGCGGTGGCCGGCCCGGTCTTCTACTCCGATGTGACGACGGCGGTCGGGTTTGCCTCCCTCGCCACCGTTACGATCGTTCCGGTGAAGATTTTCGGTCTGGTGGTCGCCTTCGGCACGCTGGTAATCCTCCTGATGAGTTTCACCCTCGTTCCCGCGGTCCTGATATTGCTGAAAGAGGATCGCTTCCGGGAAGCGAAAAAACCGGATCGAGACGAAAGCGCTTCCTCTTGGCTGACGCGTCTGGGAGAAATTTCCGTCCGGCATCCGAAATCGGTTGTCTTTGCCGGGGGGATGCTGCTCCTGGTTGCCGGGGTCGGGCTTTCCCGGATCGAGGTCAATAACAACCTGGTCCACTGGTTCAAATGGAATAGCGACGTCCGGACGGCAGACCGGGTCATGAATGCGCGCCTCGGAGGGACTTCCACCGCCTCTCTGGTGGTCCAGGGCACCGCCGAGGACGCCATGAAGGATCCGGAGATGCTCCGCGCGATTGAGGGGCTGCAGCGGGAGTTGGAAAAAGATCCGCGCGTCGGAAAGACCTTTTCGGTCGCGGATTATGTCAAACGGATCAATCGGGTCCTCCACAACGACGACCCCGCTTTCGACCGGATTCCCGACTCCCAGGCGGAAGTCGGACAGTATCTCTTCCTCTTCGGGATGTCGGCCAAGCCAAGCGATCTCGACAATGTCGTCGATTATCCCTTCCGGAAGGCCAATCTCTTCCTACAACTCAAGAGCTGGGACACCGGGGTCATGGCCGACCTCCTCCAGCGGATGGACCTCTACCTGGCCGGACATCCCCTTCCGGGTGGTGCGACGATCCGGCCCGCCGGCATCGCCTACTTCAATCTCATCTGGAGCGACGAAGTCCTCCGGGGGATGTTGGAGAGCTTCATCGCGGGGCTGGTCCTGGTCTTCCTCATTCTGATCGTCCAGACCCGCTCCTTCCTCTGGGGTCTCCTGACCTTCGTTCCGCTCCTCTTCACGATCGCCTTCATCTATGGGATCGTCGGTCTCATCGGAAAAGACTTCGACATGCCGGTTGCGGTCCTCTCGACCCTGTCGCTGGGGATGGCGATCGATTTCGCCATTCACTTCGTCGGCCGGTTCCAGCAACAATATGCAAAAGAGCCCAACCTGAAGGGGGCCCTCCTCTGGACCGTCGCCCGGCCCGGGAAGGGGATTCTCTTAAACGCGTTCCTCTTTGCGGTCGCCTTCTCGGTGATGGCCTTCTCCCAACTGACCCCTTATATCACCGTCGGCATCCTCATCGCTGGGATCATGCTCCTCTCCGCCGCCGCGACCCTGATCGGACTCCCCGCACTGATCATCGTCTTTCAAAAGTATTTGACCTTCTCATCTGGAAAGGAGAAAGTAGCATGAAGACGATACGCGATTTCCGTGCCATTTTTCTATTCATTCTATCGGCGTTGGCGGTTCTTCCCGACGGTGCGCAGGCCGCCGACGCGGCCGACATCGTCCGGAAATCTCAGGCCGCCTTCTTTGAGGCGGGCCAGGACCTTCAGGCACGGATCAAGATGACGCTCAGCACGCGGGAAGGGCAGCGGCGGCTGCGCGAGCTGACGATGCTCCGGAAGAATGGTTCCGCCGGCGAGCAGAAGTATTTCATCTATTTCCACAGTCCGGCGGACGTGGCGGGTACCACCTTCATGGTCTACAAATATCCCAACCGGGATGACGACCGCTGGCTCTTCATCCCGGCGATCAACCTGGTGAACCGGATCGCGGCCCGGGACAGCCGGTCGAGCTTCGTCGGGTCGGACTTCACCTACGAAGATATCTCCGGCCGGGAGATCACAGCCGACACGCATACCCTCATGAAGGAAGAGGAGATCGCCGGCCGCAAGGTCACTCTGGTGGAAAGCAAGCCGAACAGCCCGGCCGAGTATGCTCGGAAGCTCGCCTGGATCGATCAAACCACCTTTCTCCCGTTAAAGGAGGAGTACTACGATATCCAGGGGGCCCTTTATAAGGTGTTTACGGCGGATGAGATCAAAGAGATTCAGGGATTTCCGACGGCGATGAAGCGGACGATGGCCGACGTCAAGACCGGTCATAA
>CAZOFJ010000109.1:0-4452 GCA_964579005.1 uncultured Nitrospirota bacterium | reverse complement strand
TCCTCCGCCAAGGAGCGAAGGTTCGTCTCCTCACGCGCAACCGCGCAAAAGCCCAGTCCTTGGAAAAAGAGGGGGCCGAGGTGGCGGTGGGAGATTTCACCGACCGGAACTCTCTCGACGCCGCTCTCAAGGGGGTAAAAAAACTTTTCTTGATGACCACCTTCTTTGAGAAGGGGATAGAGGGGGAGGTGCAACAGGGAATCACCCTAATCGACGCGGCCAAAACCGCCGGGGTGGAACATCTCGTCTTCACCTCGGTCGGGAGCGCCGATCAGAAAACCGGGATCCCCCACTTTGAATCGAAACGGCGGGTGGAGGAGTATCTTCAGAAGAGCGGGCTGCCGGCCACCATTCTCCGGCCGACCGGGTTCATGGAGAATTTCGGGACCTATTTTAGGCCTTCTCCCCAGGGAATCATAACCCTTCCGCTCCGGCCCGACACGAAACTTCAGATGATTGCCGTTCGGGACATCGGTGAATTCGGGGCGGCGGCCTTTCTCCATCCGGCCAAATTCATCGGCCAGGCGATCGATCTGGCGGGAGATGCGTTGACGATGCCGGAGGTGGCGGCCCTCCTGTCGCGCGCCGGGCGGCCGGTGGAATTTCAGCAGATGCCTGAGAATGAAGTCGAGGCGGCGATGGGTCGCGATTTCGCCCTGATGTTCCGCTGGTTCAACGAAGGGGGTTATAGTGTCGATATCCCGGCGCTCCGAAAACGGTGGGGGATCCCTTTGACGACGTTCAAAGAGGCGATTGCCGACGCCCCTTGGGTCAAACTAACCTAAGAACCATTGATCGGAAGGGGGGCACGGTCTTTCTGACCGACCCAACTTTTCCGCCTTTGTCCGTCATTCCCGCGAAAGGGGGAATCCAGGAGGCCGACCGTTCGCTGGATTCCCGCCTACGCGGGAATGACGAAGAACTGAACAACCACTCGATATTTTGAATCGGGGTCGCGAGTCATCACCACGGGAAGGTTGATCTTCTTGTCTGCGGAGACGGCATCGATGTCACTCCGTAGAGCATGGTTGGGGACGTGCTTGTAGAGGAACACCGGGGGATTAATGAATGTCGAACCCTTTTTTAGAAAAGTTAACTCCTACGCAAATTTATCCGTAGCGAGCAAGAATATTTGGATGAAGATTCTGCGCGAGGAGTCTTATAAAAAGGGGGAGCAGTTCATCAAGCTGGGACAGGTTCCAAAAAGAGTAGGATTCGTCGTAGAAGGTTTGTTTTCCCAAAATTACATTTCGGAGTCCGGGGACACCACTATCAAATATTTCTTCCCGGAAGGAAGATTCGCTGCTTCCGTTGGCGCGATGCTTTCCGGCGCACCGAGCGCGTTCTCCGTCGTCGCGTTGGAGAACACGAAAATTCTCGCTTACGATTTTTCCGCATTCAAAAAACTGACCGAACTGCATCGTGATATCGCGTCGTTCTACATCCACTATATGGAGCGGCATTGGATCATCGAGAAAGAGCCCTTGGAAATTTCTTTTCGGCTCGACACGGCGGCAAAGCGGTTTGACGATTTTCTAGGGACCTACCCAGGTCTCGTGAAACGCCTTAAAAAGCACCAAATCGCCTCGTATTTGGGGATTACGCCTACCCAGCTCAGCCGCCTTATTGCCGAAAAATAGGGGTTTCGTTTCTCAACATTTGTAAAGGAACCAATCGGCCTCTTGTAATAATATGAGTGTGAAAGTACGTTTTTCAGAGGCCGTACATGCAACGATCAATAACAATAAAATCGCACTTGATAATGATTTCTTGGTCGGTATTAATCGCCACCTCATTCCCGGCAGCATCGCTTGTTGCAAACACAATCGACTCCGTCAGCCTGACGGCACTTAGGTTTTTAATAGCATCAATTTTGTTCATCCCTATCCTCGTACATAGCGGAGATAGATCCCTGCCAAACCTCAAGGAACTGCTTGCGTATTTCACCATTTCCATCACTTCCATTTTCTATTTCTGGGCGATGTTTAAATCGCTGCAGACCACAACCCCTTTAAATACCGGCGCAATATTTACCTTGATTCCGGCCGTCACGGTCGTGGCTGCCTATTTCATATCGAGTGAAAAGACCGATAGGGTCATGCTTGCTGCGCTCATCATCGGTTGCATCGGATCGATATGGGTCATGGCCAAGGGGAGCATCAGCACTTTTGTCAATCTCGATATCAACAGCGGCGACATATTGTTCCTCATTGGGTGTATTGTGCTTTCACTGTATAGCCCACTCATCGTGTTTTTCAGGAGAAACCTAAATATCTCCAGATCGCCCGCCTACATTACGTTCTGGGTGTTGGTGATAGGTACGATACTGCTCACCATCATCGCTCTGATTGAACAAAACGGCAACCTGGGCTGGAATGAGCTCCATTCCAACGATCTCGCCGTCATACTCTATTTGGCAATATTCACTACCGTCATTACCTTTTGGCAACTGCAACACTGCACACCGATACTCGGTTCCGTGGTGGTGATGTCATATATCTATTTAATCCCCAGCTTTGTTACTCTGATGGAAATCACTTTCTTCGGCAACAGCATCAATGCCGACATATACACAGGCGTGTTGCTGACCCTCGTTTCGCTGGTCATGTTAATCAAACGCGCGCCCATCATGAACGAAGAGAAAAAACTTCTTTAACGGAGGCGAACATGAACAAACAAACACGAAGGAGCGTGTCATGCGGCATCTGGTGATTATCGGCGGCGGCTTCGCCGGTTTTTGGAGCGCCATGAGCGCGGCGAGGCAAGTCCGTGAAATGGGAAAACGCGACGCATTGAAAATAACGTTGATCTCGAAAGATCAGTATCACTCGATCCGTCCGAGGTTTTATGAGCGGACGGTTGAAGGGATGAAAATACCATTGAAAAAGTATCTCGATCCGTTGAAGATCGACTTGGTCATCGGCGAGGTGTCGAACATCGACGCGGAAGAGAGGCGCCTCTCTTTCAGAGACGGCCCCTCTGATATTTTCTACGACGATTTAATCCTCGCCGCCGGAAGCCGGTTAAAAAGCGTCGGTTTTCCCGGCATCGGGCGGACATTCAACGTGGATACGTTCGAAGAGGCCTCCCGGCTGGATCGGCATCTTCGCAATTTGGCCGCGGCGGGATTCCCCACGGAGGGATCGATAAATATCGTGGTGGTCGGCGGCGGCTTCACCGGCCTGGAAGTCGTCACATCGATGCCTCAACGGCTCGCGACGCCGAGGGCCGGGAACGGTTTTCAATTCTTTCTGGTCGATCGATCCACGACGCTCGCCTCGAATTATTCCCCCGAAGCGCGACAGTATATTCTCGATCAACTGGAGAAGGCCGGCATTCATCTGCTTCTGGGCGAAGAGTTGGAACGGATCGAGGATGGAGAGATGATCCTGAAATCGGGAAGGACGATAAAGACGGAGACGGTGGTGCGGACGATCGGGCTCGAAGCGAGCCCCCTGACGGCGAACTTGAAAGGAGATCGCGACCACTTGGGCCGTCTTTGCGTCGACCCTTTTCTCCGTCTTTCCGCCTACGACCATGTTTTCATCGCCGGCGATGTCGCCCGGGCGTCGGTGGACGATCAAAACGCTTCGGGAATGTCGTGCCAACATGCGATCCCGCAAGGGAGGGTCGCCGGACATAACGCCGT
This sequence comes from uncultured Nitrospirota bacterium, assembly GCA_964579005.1. GTDB lineage: Bacteria > Nitrospirota > Nitrospiria > SBBL01 > Manganitrophaceae > CAZOFJ01. The sequence goes on along the minus strand of CAZOFJ010000109.1, from coordinate 803 downwards.
CAATCTCATCTTCGGCGGGAAGCCGGTTCCCTATTCTCAGCCCCGCTATGTCACCTGTTTGGACTTGGGGGGAGAACAGGCCCTCTTTACGACCGGTTGGGAACGGACGGTTCAGACCGTCGGACCGGAAGCGAAGGCGCTGAAGAACCAAATTGTGACCGAGTGGATCTATCCGGCGGAGGATCCGGAAGAAACCGTCAGGATGTCCGCTCCGGAAATTCCGGAAAGAGCATGATCCGGCCTAAAATCATTCGTATCCCGATCTTGCCTTTGGGGATGGCAATGCCCACCTTCTCGTCGGGGGCGAGAGGTGCGTTCTCGTCGATGCCGGATTGCCCGGATCAGAATCCAAGATTGAAAGAGTCTTAAATCAACAAGGCCTCTCCTTGAAAGCCATTAAGCTGATCGTCATTACACATGCCCATGTCGACCATGCCGGGAACGCGGCTTTGTTACGTGAATTATCGGGGGCACCGATTGCCGCCCACGAAAATGACGTCACACACTTTCGCCGGGAGACCCCGATGACGTTTTGTCCAACCGGGTGCTTTGGCCGTCTCTTTCTTAAGACACCGCTTATGGATGAACCCTATCAGAGTTTTGTGCCGGATATCCTCCACTCGAACAAGGACGCGCTCGACCTGAGCCGTTACGGTATCCCCGGCAGTGTCAAACATACTCCCGGCCATACAGCCGGTTCGATTTCGGTCGAATTGACGACGAAGGAGGCCTTGGTTGGAGACCTGATCGCTTCAGGGATTTTGTTGGGCGGCCTTGTTCGAACAGGCCATCCCATCCGCCCC
>CAZOFJ010000108.1:0-4703 GCA_964579005.1 uncultured Nitrospirota bacterium | reverse complement strand
ATCGTGTGATCCCAAATGCTTCCAAATATTATCTCATAAACTGATGGGTGGTGAGACCGATTGCCGATTGATCAATCGGAGAAAGATCTTCCGGGGGTAGGATCTTCAACGGTTTCTGACGCCCCAGGGGGAGGAAAGATTTATTCCCCCTGGGGCGTCAGAGAACCATCAGTGCCCGTGGGCGCCGACTTGGACAATCCCAAGACCGCTCGGCATTCCATCAAGTGGGATCGTGTTGATGACGGTGTCGGTTGTGGTGTCGATGACCGAAAGACTTGTCTCCGCCGGATTGCCGCCGGAAGCCGGAACGGCGTTCGCGATAAAAACGAACCTGCCGTCTCCGGAAACCAGGAGTCCCGGCCGGGATGAAGCGGCTCTTCCAACGGTGATCTCGCCGATTTTTTGATTAAATTGAGGAGAAGTCGGATCGGTGTTGAGGACCACCACCAGATTGTTCTTTAGATCGGGGGTCGGCGCAGCCCCGCTCCGGGTTCCGATGTAGGCCTTTTTTCCGTCGGGGGTAAAGACGATTCGGCTCGGATTGATGCCGGGAAATGTGGTGACCGTGACCGGGTGGGGATCGGAAAAGGTATCGATGACCGTCAGATAGCCGGTGGTGGTATTGGCATTCGTATCGGTGAGGCTTCCTAACAGATAGATGAATTGGCCGTCGGTCGGGTCGTCATGGATATGCCGGACGACCGGCCCGCCGACAACGGGGATCTGATTCGGTCCAGACCCTTTGGACATTTTTTGGACCCCCAAGGTTTCCGGATCGATGATCCACATCACCTCCGTCGCATTCGGGTCTGCATCGGGGACGTAGACCTTTCCACTCGCCGGAGAGAAGGCGATCCCATGCGGGTTGGCGCCGACTTTGAGCGATGCTTTCCCGTTGAGGGAAGGGTCTGCCGAAATGACTTGTAAGTAGGTCGGACTGGCCGGATCGTTGTCAATCACCGAGATCGTGTCGTCGTGCAGATTATAGATGAAGGCCCGTTTCGGAAGGTTCGGCTTGAGGGTCGACGGTCTTGAGAAAGCAAACCCATGATGCCCGCTTCCAATCGTCACCGGTGGATGAGCGACGCTTGCCCCTTTGTTTATGACCGAGACGGTGTCTGGACCGCAGGCGGGGTCCGACCCGGGACAGCTCTGTCCCGGCGCCGGGGCGGGGCCGTCGTTTCCGACCCAGACCTTGCTGTCCGGATCGACGAACATATGAATCGGTCGGACCCCCAGCTCGATTGGGTGGTTTTGTCCCGCGCCGTCTCCCTCCAGATCGAACCGCTGGACGAAATTGGAATCGGTCAGACGCACATAGGCGAATCCTTCCGAAAAAACGATTTCTCCCGGTTTTGCGCCGGGAACGGTGTTCGATTTCATGTTGATCGTCGCGTTAACGGCGAATGTCGGGGTTAGAGGGTGATCCTGCAAGGTTTTTTGCCCGCCCTTGCTTGCTGCCGTTCCCTCGATATGGATCGACTGAACCACCCCTTGATCGGGGAGTGTGACATAGAGCTTCTCTGTTTCGGAAGAGGGACTTCCCGCCGTTTTCGGCGGGTCGGAGCTGCCGCATCCCGAGAGGGGTGTTGAGAGAAGTGTCACGGTGAGTAGAAACTTCCAGGCATTGCGTGAAGATATGTTCATAGAATACTCCCTCCATGTTGATGGAATCGTAGATGGAATAAAATCGATTGGAAAGGGTCCTTTTTAGTTTCGTGAGGAGGGAGCGATGGGTGGAGGGCGGATGTAGAACTTGTGAAAAGGCAATCGGGCGACGAATCGATCGACCGGCGGGATCGGACTCCCAAGGGAAGGGCAAACATTCCGGTCCGGTTCCGGATCGGTTGAATCGAGATGGGTCGACGCGGCGCAAAACCAGTCACAAAGAAGGGAGGCATGTAGGAACGAATGGTGCGCATGGCGGGTGTGATGCGCATGTTCGAGAAGATGTCCCTCCGCTTGGGCCGTCATGAAGAGAGAGAGGAAGAAATAGATTGGGATGAGGAAAAAAGCCGTTTTCCTCATCAGATTCCGTGGCGTCACCATTTCATCGAGAGTCTCACTTTGTTTCCATCCGTTTGAGCGTTTCGACGATCTTCTCCGCCGTCAGTGTCCCCCCGAAGACCCGCTCCCGGATGATCCCGTCTGGATCGATGAAGAAGGTGACCGGCAGGTTGGTCACCCCGTAGCGTTCCGCAACCTCTACCTTTTGATCGGTTAAGATCGGAAAAGTCAACCCCATTTGTCTCGCCATTCGTTCCGCATCCTTCGGTTTTTCACCGAAGTTGACCCCCAGGACGACGAAGCCATTCTCTTGATACTTCTCATAAACGCCTTGAATTTCAGGGAGCGCTTTTTTACACGGTTCGCACCAGGTCGCCCAGAAGTCGAGGAGGACCACCTTTCCCCGGTGGTCGGAGAGGCGGACCGCTTTTCCATCGAGGTCGCTCAGAACAAAGTCGGGGGCGGGGCCGCCGATCTGTGGCGGCTTGCTCCCCATGCCGGTCAGGAAGAGAAAGAGAAAAAGGGTGCAAAAAATAAGAAGCCTCTTCCGATCCGGCCGATCGGGGAAAATCCGATTGAGATTAGAAAGCGAGAGACCGGCTTTGGTGGAGGGCACGCACAGGCCGGCGTGAACACGGGGTGTGGGGGCATTGGAGGACCTTTCTCCCTCTCTGCCGGACAGGCCCCCACATGAATTAGAAGGCATGGGAGATTCCCAAGATCAGTCCATATCGCGGGACCAGGTTTTCGTCGTTGACTTTTTGATAGAGCGGCAGTTGAAGATGGACATAGAGGGCGGTGTTCGGGGAGGCCTGGACCTTCACCCCCGGTGTGAGGTAGACCCAGAGTCCGCCGGTGCTCGGGACCTCCCGACCTCTGAATTCGTCACGGGGGGTCTGACGGAGATTCACCTGAAGGCTGCCGATGACGTTTCGGTTCTCTCCGAAACGGGTATTGACGCCGCCGTTGAGGAGGAGGGTATTTCCAAATTGGTATTTCAGGTCGTTCTGGGTGGTGATCTGGTAGGAACTGGAGAAGAAGGTGTCGAATTGATGCGGGATGATTTGATAGGCGTAATAGACCGAGGCGATCCCGTCCCAGGAGCCGGTGCCGGGCTGGATCGTCGGTTCGTTGATCGCCCCGTCGTGATTCAACAGCTTGTATTCGCCGGTCGGCGTTTTCACCCCCACCCCTCCGACCAGAAGATGGCGGGTGCTGACCCAGAGGGCATATTTTCCATTGAGCCGGAGATCGCCGAATCCGTTGGCCGAATCCTGGCGTTGAAAGTTCCCAAAGCTGCCGTTGGATTGCCGGTGATCATGTTCATGCCATCGATTGTTGAGAAACGGGATCGCCAGGGTCAGGGCGAAGCGTTCGGTCACCCCATAGCTGATATCGGCCTGAGCCAACTCATTGTTCGTCCGGAACTCGCGATGCGCCCCCGGCTGGTCGGTCGGGACGATCCGTCCGTTTTCAAAATCGATCCCCGGCACCACCGCCTCCGAGATCCGGTCGCTCCCCCGCTGCGCCCGATCCATCGGGATCCAGCGATAAGAAAGGTCCAAGACCAATTGACCCGGCGTGGCGATTCCCTCCTGGGTGCCGGTGACGAGGAAACAGTTGGCCGATCCGCAACTGGCATGAATTGGCTGGGTAAAGAGTAAAAGAATGGCGGTGAAACCGACGATCGACGAAAATAATCGACGCATAATAACTCCTTTCGCATTAAGTAGTGCGCGCACTTGAGATGTGCGGCTTCAAAGATGCGCGATGGATGGATGTAAGAACGGTTTTTGGCGGATCGATTTCAGGCGCGGGGTGGGCCGCGGCCAAAGAGAGGAAGAAAAGAAAAAGAGGGAAAGATGGTTTTTCCGAAAAAGAAGAGACTCCCAAGGAGAATCAGGGGAAGGGCCGGAGAAAAAATGGATGCCTGATGGGCAATACTGCCGGCGCAAAAAAGAAGACAGGATGCCTTGTGCGAAAGGGTTTGTCCAGGATGCGCATGACGCGCCTGGTGAGCATGACCCGAACCATCGGGGGGCGGGTCGAACGGACAAGCGGCCCCCAGAAGGAGGGAGGAGAGATAGAAAAGGGCGAGAAGATAGGGGAGCCGATGTTTGAAGAGGGATCGAATCATGGCGGAAATATGAAATATTCCTATGGCATTGTCAAGTGTTTTCTCCGGCAAGGAACCCGCCTGATGCCGACCAGCAGAAGGAAAGAGCCGCCGAATGCGCAGACGATCGAGGCCCCTGTCGGCAGGTCGAACGTCACCGAGCCGGCCAAACCGAGCAGGCTTGCGATCATCCCGATTTCTCAACCGATCCAAAGCCGATGGGTGATCCGCTCGGCGAAGAGAAGCGAGGCCAGTGCCGGGACGATGAGAAAGGCGAAGACGAGGAGGACGCCGGCCAGGGAGACCGAACTGGTCACGATCACGCCGAAGGCCGCGTAGAAGAGGAAATCCCAGAGGCGGATGCGCTGTCCTTCACGAGTGTAATGACCCCCAAAAACTGGACACAGTTTAACTGAATTTTAGTAACCATGACAATCCATCTTGTTGTGTGATGATGAGGCTCCGATTGATGTGGAAATCGTTTTTCTTGGAGCCCATCGTCTAAAATGACCTCCACCGTTGCCTTAGGATCGACGATCTTGGACCGACCCGGCCTGGAGCACCCCCCTCTCCGACCGCT
>CAZOFJ010000107.1:0-4999 GCA_964579005.1 uncultured Nitrospirota bacterium | reverse complement strand
CGGCGACAACCAAATCAGGGGTCTCTGAAAGGATCTCCTTGAGCCCCTTTCGAACAATCGGATGATCGTCCACGATAATGACCTTAATCATCTGTTCCGTCCAGCGTCGCTACCTTCAGAAGCCAGATGTTGCTTGATGAGCTGATAGGCTTCCACTACCTTCCTTAATTCGGCCTCCGCGCTTCGATCTCCCCCCCGTGCATCGGGGTGATACTCCTTCGCATAGCGGCGAAACGCGGCGGTCACATCGTTCAAGCCCATTCCCTCCTCGATGCCGAGGATTTGATAGGCCTCGGCCAGTGAGGAGATCTCTCCACGCGAGGCGGCGGTCCCGGATCCGTTCTGCTGGCCGAATTGGCTGAAGAAATTGCCAAGGTTGAATGCGCGGCGACGCTTCCGGGGACGATGATAGAGTTGGCTCTCCGCCTCATCAAGACGGTCCTCCACATATGAGAGGCGGCCGACGGTTCGGTCGAGGTCGGCGAGGGTGCTCGCCTCGTTCACCTGATCTAAAATCTTTTGGAAGAGTTCCTGGAAGTCCTGAAGTTTTTCTTCGAGTGTAAAGAAGGAAACGGCGCGGGCGTCATCGCTGTGGTCGACCGCGAAGGCCAGATCGATCTCGATGGTTTCATTCAATTCGGCGATGCGGCGCTTGATGCGATCCTTTCGTTCTTGGAGTTTTCTGATGAAATCTTCATCCGTCATGATCGGATCCAGCAGAGGGGATGGGACGAGTTACACCTTTACAAAGCTGCAACAGTAGTCGGTGAGGGTGTGGACCTTCAGCTTAAACGTGGTGCGGGCGGGAACGGTAAACTGTTCTCCTCCTTTGATCCGTTTCCATCCCGTCTCTCCCTCCAGGAGGACCTCCAGATCACCGGAGAGGATCTCCATGATCTCTTGATCGCCGATTGCAAATTGGAATTCGCCCGGCTGCATCACTCCGAGCGTTTTCCGGCTGCCATCCGGGAAGAGAATCGTCCGGCTGGTCACCTTTCCCTCGAAGAAAACGTTCGCCGCTTTTTTCACCGTCACATTTTTGAATTCGCTCATGAAATGCTCCTGTCAGCCGCCCCCTCGCGGCGATACGACCTTGTTGTCATTGGAATACCACGATTATGTATCGGTCCGGAAGTACTTCGCTTCGGAATGATGAAAAACCAGCGCCGAGACCGACGCCTCCGGATCCATCATATCGCCATCGGTCAACATCACCCCGATCTTTGCAGTGGGGTCGAGAAGTTTGAAGAGCTTCCGTTGATCGGCCATGTTGGGGCAGGCGGGATAACCAAAACTGACCCGGATGCCGCGATATCGGTTCTTCAAGACGTCTTGAATGGTCATCTCAGGCAGATCGGGAATTCCCCAATCGTTCCGAATTTTTTTGTGCAGCCATTCGGCGAATCCCTCCGCCCCTTCGACGGCGATCGCCTGAATCAGGTGAGAACGAAGATATTCTCCTTCCTCCTTCCATTGCGAGACGATGGCGCGGACGCCGCGCCCCAGTGTCACAACAAACATCGCCACCGAATCGATCTCCCCGGAATCGACCTCGCGGACATAGTCCGAGAGGCAGAGGTGTTCTCCCGACGCTTGGCGGGGGAAGGTGAATGTTTCGAGCAGGCGGGTCGGATCAGCCGGATCGTAAATCAAAAAATCGTTCCCCCTCGCCTGACAAGGGAAAAATCGGTAAACCCCTTCGGCGGTGAGAAGTCGCTTCGCGAAGATCTCCTCTTGCATCACGGCGACGGCGGCATGAAGCTTCGTTGCCTTCTCGTCGTTCTCAGCCAGCAACCGTTCCAAATTCCCCTTGAGACCGAGGTGTCTTCCATAGAGCATCGCCGGATTGATGTAGGAAAAAATCTCTGAAAGGGGACCCTCTTGGATCAGGTGGAGATCAAAATCAGGCGCCTTTGGCAAGGGAAGATCGCGCCGGACGGACGATCGGGCCCGGACATCGGCTGCGGGCTGCGGTTTTTTCTCCATCCCCTCGGCGATCTTCACCATCGCGCTCCGCTCTGTCTCGGTCTTCTTCAAAAGCGCGGGCCGCTGGGTTTCATCGACCCACTGGTTGGCCAGGTCCAGCCCGTTCATCGCATCTTTGGCGTAGAAAACCGGCCCCGGATATTCCGCAGCGATCTTTGTATCGGTGAAGCGTTTGGTGAGGGCGGCTCCCCCGACCAGGATCGGCACAGTCACGCCGGCGGTCTTAAAGTCCTGGGCGGTGATCACCATCTGCTGCGCCGACTTCACCAGCAGGCCGGAGAGGCCGACCATATCGGGCCGCTCCTTCCGGATCGCCTCGATCAGCGTCTCCGGAGGAACTTTGATTCCAAGGTTCACCACCTTGTACCCGTTGTTGCTCAGGATAATTTCAACCAGGTTTTTCCCAATATCATGGACATCTCCTTTCACCGTTGCCAGGAGAATCGTCCCGCGCGCAGCGGTATCGCTCTTTTCCATGAACTGCTCCAGGTGTCTCACCGCTGCCTTCATCGCCTCCGCAGATTGGAGCACCTCCGCCACGATCAGCTCGTTATTATTAAAAAGGCGGCCGACTTCGTCCATCCCGGCCATCAATGGACCGTTGACAATTTCAAGCGGCGTCGCTTCCTGACGCTTTAGATCAAGGTCTTCGATAAGGCCCTCTTTGGAGCCTTCGATGATGTAGCGGGCAAGGCGCCCATCGAGGGGAAGATTGGCGCGGACTTTCTTGGCGATTCCCTTCTTGTCTTTGAAGTGGGCGGCAAAGGCGGCGACCGGATCCGCTCCCCGCCAGAAGATTAAATCTTCCGCCAGACGCCGCTCTTCCTCCGGGATCGAAGGGTATCGCTCGAGTTTTTCGGCGTTGACGATGGCATAATCGAGCCCCGCTTTCACTGTATGATAGAGAAAAACCGAGTTGAGGATCTCGCGCCCGGCGGTCGGAAGGCCGAACGAGACGTTGCTGACCCCCAGGATCGTCTTCACCTCCGGGAAGGCCTCCTTGATTAGCCGGATCCCTTCAATCGTCTCGGGTGCTGAGCCGATATAGTTGGCATCGCCGGTTCCGACCGGAAAGACCAGCGCATCAAAGATCAGATCGCGCGGCGCGACACCATACTTCTGAACCAGAAGGTCATAGGAGCGCTTTGCGATTTCGAGCTTCCGCTGGCGGGTGACCCCCATCCCCTGGACGGGATCTTCATCGATGCAACCGACCACCACCGCGCCGCCATATTTCTTCAGCAGCGGGACCACCTGCTCGAAGCGCTCTTCACCATCCTCCAGATTGATCGAGTTGACGATACACTTTCCCTGGCAGAGCTTGAGTGCCGCCTCGATCACCCGATGATCGGTTGAGTCGATCATGATCGGTGCCTTGACCTTCTTGTTTAAGATCTGGAGAAAGGCCTCAACGTCGGCCAATTCATTCCGGTCGGGGTTGGCCATGCAGACATCGATCACCTGCGCGCCGTTTCGGACCTGCGCCCGACCGATCTCGGCCCCTTCCTCGATTTTGCCTGCGACGATCAACTCTTTGAACTTCCGGCTTCCGATGACGTTCGTCCGCTCCCCGACGATCACGGGACGGTTCTCTTCCTCGATGAGAAGAAACTCGATTCCAGAGACCGCCGGCTTCAAGGCGTCCTTTGGAACGCGGGGCTTGCGGCCCTTGACCATCTCGGCGATCGCGTTGATATGCGCCGGTGTCGTCCCGCAGCAGCCTCCGATCAGATTAATCCATCCTTCGTCGACGAACCGGGAGAGTTTGGAGGCGAGCGATTCGGGGGTCTCCTCGTACTTCCCTTCTTCATTCGGAAGCCCCGCGTTCGGATAAACCGAAACCAGGCAGGTCGCCATGTTGGCGAGCGAGCGAATGTGGTCGGTCATGAACTCCGGACCGGTGGCGCAGTTGAGGCCGATCGAGAGAAGCGGGAGGTGTTCCAGCGAAGTATAAAGCGCCTCCACCCCCTGGCCCGCCAACATCGTCCCGGTCCGTTCAATCGTCGCGGAGATCATGATCGGGACAGGAACCCCCATCTCTTTCTGAGCCTTCCGGATGCCGATGGCGGCGGCCTTCAGATTAATGGTGTCCTGGGCCGTTTCCAGCAAGAGAAGATCAACCCCCCCCTCGATCAATCCTTTGGTCTGAAGGGCGAAGGCCTCGACCAGTTGATCGAAGGTCACCCCGCCGGTCACGGTGATCGCCTTGGTCGTCGGCCCCATCGAGGCGGCGACCAAGCGGGGCTTCTCCGGCGTGGAAAATCTCTTCGCGGCGGCCTTGGCGATTTCCACCCCGGCCCGGTTGATCTCAATGACTTTATCCTGAAGACCGTATTCCGCAAGGACAATGCCGGTGCCGCCGAAGGTGTTGGTCTCGACGATGTCGGCCCCGGCGGCATAATAGGCTTCGTGAATCGACTGAATTGCGTCCGGACGGGTGAGATTGAGGTGCTCATTACACCCTTCCAGTTCCGGCCCGCCGAAATCGGCGGCGGTCAGGTTTTTCTCCTGAATCATCGTCCCCATCGCGCCGTCGAGGACTAAAATCCGCTCACGCAGTAGCTGCTTGATCTCTTCGCCGTTCACCCTTTCTCCTTCCATAATGGAGGCCCATTGTAACAAAAACGGCGATCCTCCTCCAATCTTTTTTCAAGAGAATGGCGGATGAGCATCGCGGGAGAAAAAAGGCCGGAGAACAGGGAGTTTGTGAGCTCATGTTACGCATGAGAAGGGTAGAAGGAGTAAAATAGAGCGGAACCCAGGAGGGAAGAAGTGATGGATCAGCCGCTGCTCGATCTGTACACCGACGACCTGCTCAGTTCGTTTGGATCCACCACGGCGACGGGATTATCCACGTTGCTGGATGACGCCATCAGTCACGACAAAATCACACGGTTCCTTTCTTCAGAGCGGCGCTCCTCGGCCGATTTTTGGAAACGGGTGAAGCCGTTGGTGCGGACGATAGAAAACCCAGACGGGGTGTTGATCATCGATGACAGCATCGAAGAGAAGC
>CAZOFJ010000106.1:0-5084 GCA_964579005.1 uncultured Nitrospirota bacterium | reverse complement strand
GGGATCGGCGTAACGCTCCAGCGCCGTTTGAATGCCCGGCTCGGCCAGCTCGATGAAGGCGGCGTCGATCCCCTGACGCGGATTCCTCTCCCGGAGCCGCCGAACCATCTGCAAGAACTCTTCGTTCCCTTCCGCGTCCCGGCTCCCATGTCCGATCAGAAGCAAAATCTCTTGAGTCATGGTTTCCTCTCCGAGCAACCGACCTCTCCCCAGTGGTTCCAATAAAGCACTCTTTCCAGCGGCAGCCGTTTCTCCCATCCGATCTCTTCCAGAACCGGAAGGTCTGGAAATACTTCGACATACCCAAGACAGAGATAGGAGACCAAGACGATCGGGTCGGGAATACCAAGAGCTGCTTTCACCTCTTTCGGGTCGAGGATGCTGACCCAGCCCATCCCAACCCCCTCGGCCCTCGCCGCAAGCCAAAGATTTTGGATGGCGCAGACGGTCGAATAGACCGCCGTCTCCGGCATGGTCCGCGTTCCGAGAATATCCGGTCCCTTTCGCAACGGATCACAGGTGACGCAGAGGTTGACCGGAGACTCTTCGATCCCCTCCAGCTTCAGACCGTCGTACAGATCCCGCCGCGCCCCCGCATAGACCTTCGCCGCCTCGCGGTTGCAGTCGAGAAAGATCTTCTTGATCTTTGATTTGATCGTCGGGTCTTGAATCACAATGAAGTTCCACGGCTGCATCAGCCCGACCGATCCGGCCTGATGGCCCGCGTTTAAAATTCGCAACAGCGTCTCCTCCGGAATCGGGTCGGACAAGAATCGCCGGATGTCTCTTCGGCGGTAGATCGCCTCGTAGGCCCCCTGCTTCAGCGGGTCGGGGAAAGCATGGTCGGTTTTATGCGGCAAGGAGCCACCTCATCCAGGAAAAAAACGAAAAGAGAACGAACGTCGTCAGCGCCATCACCCCGATCGCCTTGACGATATCTTCCGGAGCAATCGGGCGAAGATCAAAGCCGATCCAGGCGGAGGGGGAATATTCTCCCCGATACCAATGAGGTCCTCCCAGGTTCACCCCCAACAGGCCGGCCATCGCCGCCTCCGGGAGACCGGAATTCGGGCTGTCATGTTTTCTTCCATCTCGAAGGAGCGCGCGGTACCCTCCCATAACCGACCCGCCGAAGAAAATCCCCGCCAGCGGCATCATCCAGGCGGTCAGCCGCGCCGGGAAGAAATTAAGCAGATCATCGAATCGGGCTGACGCCCATCCGATCTCGGTATAGGGGGGATGGCGGTAGCCGACCATCGAGTCGAGGGTGTTCGCGGCTCGATAAGCGATCGCCGCCGGTCCTCCGCCGAGAAAGGCGAAGAAAAGGGGTGCCGTCACCCCATCGACGGTGTTTTCGGCGACACTCTCCACCGCCGCCCGGATCACCCCTTTCTCGTCGAGCGGCGCCGTATCGCGTCCCACCATCATCGACACTTTTCCCTTCGCCCGCTCCAAATTTCCTGCCCTCAACTCCCGTCGCACCCGCAGCGCATGCACGGCCAAATCCCGGGGCGCCATCGAAAAATAGATCAAGATCGCCTGCATGATGACGCCGATCGCCGGATCGATCGTCCGGCACGCGGAAACAAGACCCCAGCTCACGGCATAGACCCCCAGGATCATCGATGCGGCAAGCAAAACCCCGGCGATTTTTTCATGGCCCTGGAAGCACCGCCGCAGGGCGCGCTCCCCGGTCTCGATCAGCCTTCCCATCCCCCGGACCGGATGCGGCATCCAACGGGGATCGCCGAGCAGGAGGTCGAGAAGCAGCGCCAACACGATTGCACCGATGATCTCCACCGTCAGAGGCCCGCCATTCGATGGTTTCCGTTGCCACCTCTGACGGACTGTGGGAATGGTCGCTTTAAGACCGCAACCATTCCCAGAAGGTCATAGATCGACGGCATATCCAATTCCTTCCGGACGACGTCCGCCAGGCGTTGGATGTTCGCCTCGACGTCGTAGGTGGCCTGAATCTCCTTGAGCGGCGGGAGCCCCTTGCTCTCCCGGACCCGGTCGATGAACCACCGGCGGAAGAGATCGTCGTCGAAGAGACCGTGAAGATAGGTTCCCCAAAGCCGGCCGGTTTCGTTTTCCCATCCGAGCGGGCTCCGACCGCCGGCGGGTTCCTCCGGCATGAAGCAGGGCCGTTCTTTTTTCGTCTCGCTCCGGCCATGATGGATCTCGAACCCGCGCACGGTCAGGCCACTCGGCTGATGGCGGGCCGTGGCCGGCCGCAAGACTTTCTCCGACTCCAAGACGGTTTTTATCCTAAGAAGGCCGAGGCCTAAGACCGTCCCCCCTTCGAGGCGATGGGGATCATCGATCTCCTCTCCCATCATCTGGAGCCCTCCGCAGAGGCCGACGACCCATCCCCCTCTCGACACGAAGGCCTGGAGCGCCCGGTCGAAACGGCGTTGTCTGAGGCAATGAAGGTCCTCGCCGACATTCTTCGATCCGGGGAGGATGACGACATCGGGAAGGTTCCCTCCTTTCTCCAAATCCTCTCCCGCGTCAACGATCGACACCGCGACGTCGGGTTCGACGAAGAACGGGTCGAGGTCGGTGAAGTTGCTCACCTTCGGCAGGTCAATCACAGCGATCCGGACGGCGGCCTCCCCGGCTTTTTTTTCAAGTCTGGACATCCGGCCACCCTTGAACGCAACCGAATCTTCCTCCGGCAGCAAAAGCCGCTCAAGATAGGGGATCACCCCCACGACCGGCCTTCCGGTGATCTCTTTGATTTGTTCCAAGCCCGGCGCCAAGATCGCGCGGTCCCCCCGGAATTTGTTCAAGACAAACCCTTTGATCCGGGCGGCCCGCTCCGGTGGAAGAAGGGCAAGCGTTCCGACAAACGCCGCGAAGACCCCGCCGGCATCGATGTCGCCAACCAGCAAGACCGACGCGTCGGCCATCTCCGCCGCCGCCATGTTAACGATGTCGTGCGCCATCAGATTGATCTCCGCCGGGCTTCCCGCCCCTTCCAGGACGATCAGATCAAACTCTTCCGCAAGCGAGCGGTACGCCTCCTGAACAACCGGGAAGAGGGTCGGTTTTAATTCGGTATACTCCCCCCAGGTCATCATCGGCATTGCCTTTCCCATCACGATCAGTTGCGAGGCGCGGTCGGTCGTCGGCTTGATCAAGATCGGATTCATGCGAACATCCGGATCGAGCTGGCAGGCGGCCGCCTGAAGCGCCTGGGCCCGGCTCATCTCCCCCCCCTCTCGTGTGACGGCGGCGTTGAGCGCCATGTTCTGCGCCTTAAACGGCGCCACCCGAAGGCCGTCCTCCAAAAAGATCCGGCAGAGGGCGGTTGTGAGCAGACTCTTTCCGACATTCGACCCGGTTCCCTGAATCATCAGGGCCTTGGTCTTCTTTCTTCGCGCTTGCATCTGCTTATTCCCACACGTGCCGATAGACATTCCACTGGATGAGGCAAAAGGCCTCGATGATCTCACCGGTGGCGCCGATCGTATCCCCCGTCACCCCTCCCAACCGCCGGGTGAAATAGCGGCCCGCGATCCAGGAGAAGAGGAGGGCGGTCCCGGCAACGCCGATCCCCCGGAGGGGAGCGATGGAAAGGACCATCAGGAGGGTAAACAGGGTTGCCCAGGCCCACTCTCGGATCCCGGCATGGGAGATAAAGGGGGCGCCGAGTCCTCCTTCGGGGCGGCCATAAGGAAAGAAGGCCATCAAGGTCACGAAGCTCCAGCGGCCGATCACCGGCATGATCAAAAGGGCCCGGACCGCCTCGCCAGGCGGAAGAGAGGCGAGACCGGCAATTTTAAATCCGAGGACAAAGAAGAGACCGGTCGCCCCAAACGCCCCGATCGTCCCCTCTTTCATGATCCGCAAACTTTCCTCCCTGTTTCTTCCCTGTAAACCATCGATCGTGTCGGCCAGGCCGTCGAGATGAAGCCCCCTCGTTAACAAGACCAAGAGAAAGAGGACCGACAAAGAAAGCATTGCCGGAGGGAGAACCGTGCCCAAAAGCCAGTTGGCCGCCGCCAAGATCAATCCGAGCGCCAACCCGACCCAAGGAAAAGCGGGGAGCGCCCGGCCCATGACCTCTGGAGGGAGGTTTCCCTTTTCCGAAAAGGGAAACGGAATGGCGGTCAAAAAACTCCAGGCGATGGAGAATCGGCCGATCATCCGCTCTCCCTCTCTGAAACGCCCGCCTCTTCAAAAGTGGCCATCTCCGATAAGATCTTCACACCTGCTTCGACAAGCCCCATTCCAAGCACCGCTCCGGTTCCTTCTCCCAGCCTCAAGTTCAAATCCAAAACCGGGATCAGTTGCAGCCACGCCAGCGCCGCGCCATGTCCCGGCTCCGCCGACCGATGCGAGGCAAGGAGATAATCCCGGACCGGCGGTTTGAGGGAAACGGCGACCAGCGCGGCTGCCCCCGCGATGAATCCGTCGAGGACGACCGGAATTCGCCGCCGCGCCCCTCCCAGAATCAACCCGACGAGACCGGCGATCTCCAGACCGCCGACCTTGGCCAAAACGTCGACGGGAGACCTCACCCCCGGCCCCTTCCCTGCGAGGGAAGGGGAGTAGAAAAGAGGGGCTGCTCCCCTCCCCGTGTCGGGGAGGGGTTGGGGGAGAGGTTTCTGCCGGTCTGGGAAATTCCGGGCGATCGCCCGTTCGATCACCGCGACCTTCCGCATTCGCCGGGGTTCGTCGAGGCCGGTCCCCCGGCCGGTCACCGTGGAGACAGGGTGGCCGGTGATCAGCGAGGTGATGGCGCTGCTGGCGGCCGTGTTGCCGATCCCCATCTCTCCAGTGGCGATCAGATCGACGCCGCTTCGGGCCATCTCTTCCGCCATGACCAACCCAACCTCGATGGCGGCACGCGCTTCTGAAGCCGACATCGCCGGTCCCAGCGCCATGTTCGCCGTTCCCGGCCGGATCTTTGCGTTTCTCAATCCGGGAAGGCCTTTGACCTCAAAATCATGCGCCACGCCGATGTCGACGACGGTCACCTCCGCCCCTGTATGGCGCGCGAGGGCATTGATCGCGGCACCCCCGCGCAAGAAGTTGTACACCATCTGCGCGGTCACCTCCTTCGGATAGGCGCT
>CAZOFJ010000105.1:0-5292 GCA_964579005.1 uncultured Nitrospirota bacterium | reverse complement strand
AGCGTCGGCCTCCGGAGCCGTAGGTTAGGGGTTCAAATCCCTTCAGGCGCACCATGAAGCAAGCGGGGCGTGGAGGCAGTTTTTTGCCGCACAGATCCTCGCATTATAATAGGGGCCGTTAGCTCAGTTGGTAGAGCAGCTGACTCTTAATCAGCGGGTCGCAGGTTCAATCCCTGCACGGCTCACCAAACCCTCCTCATTTGGACGCGGGCGTTACGATGAAGGCATTAGAGAATCGATTCGCACGATTCGCCTTCCTTCTTTCCGCGATCTTTCTTTTTCTGACCCAAGCTGCCGTCGGGGATGAATTCAGCCGCGACGGCACTCTGGTGATTCTCGTCTCCTCGGACAAACCGATTTATAAGTTCGGCGAGCCGATCCGCCTCACCCTTCGATTGAGAAACAATACGACAGCCCCCCTGATCGTCAATCGCCGTCTTGATCCCTTTAATGATCTCCGATGGGAATTGTTTAAAGAACCGGACGGATTTATGTCGGTGAGGATCATCCCTTCCAAACCGATCACCTCGGAAGACTTTATCGAATTAAAACCGGAACAAGAAATCGTCAAAAACCTCCCCCCTCTTTCGGAGATCACTCCCGATCCGCTCAAGCGCGGTCTTTATGGAGTCCGTCTGACCTATACCAACCGGGAAAAACCGGAGGGGCTCCAAGGAGACATCTGGACCGGGGAGATCGTCACAAATCGATTATCAATTCAGATCCGATCGGGAGAAAAGGCGTAGCATTCTTTTTACTCCCGAAGGTCGGTTGTCAGGGGGATGAATACGAACTGATAAGGAGGGTTGGGAAAGGTAGCAGATTATTTCTTTCGTTTGAGGACTGACTCGACCGCTTGGACGAGGTGGTGGGCGGTCAAGCCGTATTTTTCGAAGAGTTCCGAAGGGGTTCCCGATTCGGCATAAGTGTCGGCCAGACCGACCGATGCCATCGGAACCGGGCAATGTTGTGCCAAGACCTGCGCCACGCGACTCCCCAATCCACCGGCAAGAAGATGTTCCTCGGCGGTGACAATCGCACCGGTTTCATTGGCGGCGGCAATGATCGCCGCCTCATCAATCGGTTTTAAAGTATGCACATCGAGGACGGCGACCGAGATCCGACGCTCCCTTAAAATGTCGGAGGCAATCAGCGCCTCCCAGACGAGAAGGCCGTTTGCAATGATTGTCACATCGGTTCCGGACGCGATCCGATTGGCCTTTCCAAGTTCGATACGATCCGAATCGGTATAGAGGAGGGGGGCCTTGGGACGACCGGTTCGGAGGTAGACCGGCCCATTGTGTGTCGCCGCCGATCGGACAAGCGCCCGGCAGGCGACCTCGTCGGCAGGAACCGCAACAACGAATTTAGGGAGCGCGCAGGCGAGCGCGAAATCTTCGACACTCTGCTGGGAAGCGCCGTCTTCCCCCAAGCTGATCCCGCCGTGAGATCCGACGATCTTCACGTTTAAACCGGGATTGGCGACCGACATGCGGAGTTGATCAAAAGACTTGCAGAGGAGAAAAGAGGCGAAGCTCGAAGCGAAGGGGACCTTCCCGCAGGAGGCAAGCCCCGCGGCGATCGAAACCATGTTCGCCTCCGCAATGCCGCAATTGAAAAATCGCTCTGGAAAAGATTTGGAGAAAAGGCCGCTCTTGGTCGATTTGGAGAGGTCGGCGTCGATGACCACAATCCGGGGGTCGGTCTTGCCAAGCTCAACCAATACCTGGCCGTAAGCGTCGCGGGTGGCCAGGCCGAGTTTCGTCTCGCGGCGGGAGACATTTTGGAGGGGAGGCCCGGCGGAAACGGTTTTTGTTTTCATTGTTCCAGCTCCGAAAGGGCGGCTCGGCATTGATCGTCCGTCGGGGCCATCCCGTGAAAGTCGTTGTTGTTCTCCATAAACGAGACCCCCTTCCCCTTGATCGTCCGAGCGAGAAGAAGGGTCGGTTTTCCGGCCGTCTGCCGGGCCTCTTCGAATGCCTTCAAGATCTGGGTAAAATCGTGGCCGTCGAAGTCGATGACATGCCAGCCGAAGGCCCGCCATTTTTCGGAGAGCGGCTCGATATCGAGAATCTCCGCGGTAGAGCCGTCTAACTGTTGACGATTACAATCGAGAATCACCGTCAAGCGATCCACTTTGTAATGGGACGCGAACATCGCGGCCTCCCAAACCTGTCCCTCGTTCGCCTCTCCATCGCCGATCAAAACATAAACGCGATACTTTTTTTGATCGAGGCGGCCGGCCAGGGCCATGCCGATCCCGATCGAAATCCCTTGGCCGAGCGAACCGGTCGAGGCCTCCACCCCCGGGAGCTTCCCCTTCTCCGGATGCCCCTGGAGCGGGCTTCCCATCTTACGAAGGGTCTTCAACATTTCGACCGGAAAATAACCGGTCCGGGCCAACGCCGCATAGAGAGCCGGCGCGCCATGCCCCTTGCTGAGGATGAATCGATCCCGGTCAGGCCAATCGGGATCGGCAGGGCGATGTTGAAGGACATTAAAATAGAGGGAGGCGATCAGATCGGCCGCCGAGAGAGAGCCCCCCGGATGGCCGGAGCCGGCATCGGTGATCATCTGGATGATATCCCGACGAAGAAGGCGCGCTTTTTCTTGAAGTGGTTCGGTCGTTGCGGTGTCCATAAGCGGGGTTCAGACTATCAAACAGGGGGGGCGAAGTCAATCGAATTTACTCCCGAATTTGCTTATCACCGGGCTCGTTCTATGAAACCAACCGGACCTGTTCTTCCTTGCCTTTCCTTGATGCTACCCGGCGGCAATTCTGCGGTCGAGGCTTCGATACTGGACCGCCTCGGAAATATCGGTCGCCGAGATCAGGTCGCGCCGTTCCAGATCGGCGATCGTTCGGGCGACTTTCAATATGCGGTTGTATGCCCGCGCGGAGAGTCCCAATCGTTCTATCGCCAAATCCAGCAGGCGCCGGGAGGGGTCGTCGATTGAACAATATTTTTTGATCTGGCGAGGACGGAGTTGGGCGTTGCAGCGGATTCCCTCCTTTTCATAGCGTGCCTGCTGAACCTTACGCGCGGCGAAGACCCGGGCGCGAATCGCTTCCGACGGTTCCTCCTCGCCCCCCTGAGATAACGCTCGATAAGGAACGGCGGGGACCTCGATATGGAGATCGATCCGATCGAGCAGGGGGCCGGAGACCCGGGCGCGATAACGTCGGATCGCCGTCGGGGCGCAGGAGCAGGAGCGGGCCGGATCAGTCAGATAACCGCAGGGGCAGGGATTCATCGCGGCGACCAGCATGAATTGCGCCGGATAGGTGAGGGAGGCGGAGGCGCGGGCGATCGTCACTTTTCCCTCTTCGAGCGGTTGGCGCAACACTTCGAGGACATTCCGGCGGAATTCCGGAATCTCGTCGAGAAAAAGGACGCCGTTGTGGGCAAGGCTCACCTCTCCGGGGCGCGGAACCTGGCCTCCCCCGATCAATCCGGCGTCGGAAACGGTGTGATGCGGAGAACGAAAGGGACGGGTGACGACCAACGGCCGATCGGGGAGAAGACCAAAGATGCTATGAACCAAGGTGGTTTCGATCGCTTCCTCGAAATTCATATTCGGGAGAATGGTCGGAAAACGCTTGGCCAACATCGTCTTCCCCGAACCGGGAGGCCCGACCATCAAGAGGTTGTGGCCGCCGGCCGCCGCGATTTCAAGTGCCCGCTTCGCATGGGCTTGACCACGCACCTCCGAAAAGTCTTCGAGAAAGAGCACTTGGTCGGCAAAGAGGTCCGGGAGGGAGGTCTCAACCGGAACCAGGGCCGTCCTGCCCAAGGCCGTCCCGCCGTTGAGGAACTCGACGACCTGAGGGAGTGTCTCCGCACCAAGCACTTCAATCCCGGCGACCACCGCCGCCTCAGGCGCATTTCGTGCGGGGATGATCAGGCCGCGCTTCCCCGCTTTTTTCGCCAAGATCGCCAGCGCCAGCGCTCCCCTGATCTCTTTGATCCGTCCATCGAGTGAAAGTTCCCCGACGACCAAGTAGTCCTGGAGGCGGTCCACGTTCAACACGCCGTCGGCGACCAGGATTCCCAACGCCATCGGCAGGTCGAAAGCGGACCCTTCCTTTTTTAGGTCGGCCGGCGCGAGGTTGATGGTGATTTTCTTGACTGGAAAGTGGAAGCCGGTATTTTTGAGGGCGGAACGAACGCGATCTTTGCTTTCTTTCACCGCCGGATCTGGAAGACCGACGATGTTCAACAACGGAAGCCCTTGGGAAAGGTCGACCTCGACCTCCACCGGCAAGGCCTCGATTCCGTAGAGGACGGCGCTGAAAAGCTTTGAAAGCATGAGGAGATTAGAATCGCTGAAGTTTGGCGCCCATGTCTTGGGCGATTTGGGTGAGGAGGGGCTTGTTTGGCTCTTCTTGAACCCACCGCCCCAATTCCATTGAAAAGGCCTCTTCTTCGAGGGTCAAGTGGAGACGCAAGGGGGACTTATTAACAACCCGTCCAAGCAGTCGATTTCGCTTGACCGGCGTGCCGATGATCAACCCGCTTTTTTCGATGTTCCATGTTGTTTGAAAAAAACCGGCCTCTTTGTCATCGACCGCGATTCGCTCATAATAAAGCAGGCTTGTTTCGAGGGCAACTTGCCAGGCACGGTCATAGGGAACCGGTGATTCCGGAAGGGAAATGCGAAGGGGGGCGACCGGCGCGCAACCGATAAAAAATAGAAAAAAAAGGAGAAGAGACCCTTTTCGGTTCATTCGTCAAATGGTCCAAATGGCCCTAACTGTCCCTCAGAAACGAGGTGATCCCTTTTTTCCGGCTGCGGTTGACAAAGGCAACCAGCGAGGGATGGCGCGATTCCTCAAGGTATACGCCAAACTGAAAACCGTAAGAGTTACCGGCACTGCTTCGGTGAACCGCCACAATCCTGCCGGTGACCTTCTCCTCGAACTCCTTGCTCCGAAATGTCCCCTTAATTTGGATCACCATCTCTTTTCCCAACTCGAAATCTTTGATGGAATGGAAAAGAAGGCCGCCGAGACTGATATTGCTAACCGTGATCTCCAGGGGACGCGCGCCGCTGACCACTTTTGCCTTTGTAAACAGCGGAACCCGCGAGTGCTGACGTTGATCCATAGGTTGACCTTATAACATATCTTGATTTATTTCACAACAAGCATTTGCCCCCCCAAAATCCGATTTCGGATTTTGGGGAAACTGACAAGACGCCCGCAAGACAAGGCCGCAGGCGATTTTGCGACGCAGGCGTACTGTACCTGTACGGTGAGGAGCAAAATCGCCGAGAACGCGGTATTTCGGG
>CAZOFJ010000104.1:0-5590 GCA_964579005.1 uncultured Nitrospirota bacterium | reverse complement strand
GGCTCCGTCCGGCTTTGCCGGATGGAGGGGGCGACGCAAGCCCCCGCTTTCCGGCAAAGCCGGATGAGTTACCTTATCCGAGAAGGGTGTCCGGTGGGGAAGGGAAGGTTTTAAAATCGCCTGTCAGATCGGGACGGCTCGACGATTCCTTCGGGAGAGGCCGCCGGCGTTTGAGCTTTTCAACGAGTGTGGTTCGATTCATCCGAAGAAGCTGGGCGGCCCGATTCTTGATTCCGTTCGATTTTTGCAGCGCTTGACCGAGAAGATGGTTCTCGAATTCGGAAACCAGCATCGAAAAATCGGCCCCTTCTTCCGGAAGCTCAAAGGGGAAGAGGAGCAACCGTTCTCCCCTCCGGGTCAATTTATCCGGTAGGTCACAAGGCTGGAGATACCCCTCTTCTTTTAAGATCACGAGTCGCTCAATTAAATTTTCAAGCTCTCGGATATTTCCCGGCCAGGGATATTCTATCAGAAGTTTCTCGGCGTCCGAAGAGACCCCGCGAATGATTCTGTTTTTTTTCTCGTTGAACCGTCGGATGAAGTGATCGATCAAAATGGGGATATCTTCTTTCCTTTCCCGAAGGGGAGGGACATCGATCGGAATGACGTTTAAACGATAAAAAAGATCTTTTCGAAAGCGCTTTTCCTCGACGGCCCGTTCCAAATCTTGATTCGTGGCGGCGATGATCCGGACATCGACATGGATGGTTTTGGTGCCGCCGACTCTTTCGAAAGACCGTTCTTGTAAAACCCGAAGGAGCTTGACTTGCAGTGGAAAAGGAAGTTCTCCAATTTCATCCAGGAAAAGTGTTCCTCCCTGTGCCAGCTCGAACCGGCCCATTCGGGAGGCGGTGGCACCGGTAAAAGCCCCTTTCTCATGGCCGAACAGTTCACTTTCCAGGAGCGATTCGGGGATCGCCCCGCAGTTGATCGGGATGAAAGGTTTGTCGCGACGCGCACTCAAGGCATGAATCGCCTTTGAGACGACTTCCTTGCCCGTTCCGCTTTCTCCTTCGATCAGGACGGTGCTGTCGGTGTCGGCCACCCTTTTAATCAATTCCTGAACCTTCTTCATGAGTGGGCTTTGTCCAACCATATTCAGAAAACAGGATATTCCATCGGGGTTTTTAGTCGGGAAGCGTTTTTCTTGATTCATTCTGCGGTGGTCGAGCGCGTTTTTGACCGAGGAGAGAAGGACCCTGCAATCATAGGGTTTCGTGATAAAGTCAAACGCCCCGGACCGCATCGCTTTGACCGACAATTCGATCGTTCCCAAGCCGGTGAGGAGGGTGCAGACCGCGAGAGGGTCGACTTTTTTAATTTCGTTTAAGAGCTCGATCCCGTTCATCCCGGGAAGGTGGTGGTCGATCAGATAAAGATCGGGCGCCGTTTCTTTTGCGGCTTCGATCGCTTCTCGACCGTTGGCCGCGGTGGCGATGATGTGGCCGTTTCGGGTCAGGGAAGTCGATAGTGCCGTCCGAACGATCGGATCGTCATCAACAATGAGAATTTGAGGAGGGATCATGTTTTTTTTCCGGAAGTATTTTAATTTGGAATAACTTAATACGGGATGCGGTACGAAGAAAGAATAACAGACTTTTTATCCCTGTCAAATGTCATTGGGAGAGTCGTACGCCCTGGGGAGGCGTTTGGAAGAAATTGCCGGGTGGTAGGCAAAGAGATCTCCGTGACTACATATTTTAGTGCTGTTTTTCGTTTTTACCGGTGTGGTATGTAGTTTGCTTATCCTTCCATTGAATTTATATTTTGGTGACGATGGAGATTTATGCGGGTCGAAAGTCGGCAAACAGAAAGCCGGATTGATATTTTGGATCGAGAAAGGGCCGGTGCCGGTTCTCAAGTCGGGGGATCCGAGAATGGAAGTAGTATGTTTGAGGGGATTCTCAAGAATCAGCGAGCGGAGTCGAGCGTAGGGAGAAGGGAGGCTCCACCCGGCTTTCAGCCCCAAAGAGCGGGCTCTTTGGGGACCCCGAGAAATGGCGGTGGAGGGGGAAAGGTCGCTCCCCCTGCGAAAGAGGCGAAAGCAGAAAAGCCGCCCAGCGCGGCCGCCGGTGCGGATGAGGGGGCGATCCGTCCGCCGTCCTCCAAACAGTCCGATGAAAAAGAAAAGGAAGACGAAAAAGAGAAAGAGGGGGCGTTCCTCCTGATTGCGTGGCCCGCCGGAGATCTCCCGGAGATACGGCCCAGCGCGGTCTCCTCATCTGTATCCGATGCACTCCAAGTCAATCCGGAAGGGGGTATTGAAGAAAAGCATTCTTCCATGATCTTGGGTCAAAAGCCGGATGGGAATCCGGTCTCTCCCGTGGCGCCGTTTCACGCAGGGGACCCAGGTATCGCAGCCGGAGGAGGGCTTGAACAACCAACTTCCGCGTTACGGGAGGGTTTATTGAAGGGAGAAGCGCAAGGTGGATTACAAAGTGAGTTGCAAGGTGGATTAAATAAAGGGAGGTTGCTCCACGAGGGCCGGTCCGATGAAAAACAGTTCATCCCATCGAGCCAAGAGGGGCAAGAGGGAATTGAAATGGGCCAAAAAGGTTCGGTCACACAGGAAGGAAGCGCTGAGGGGCCGGCTCCGGTCGGAACCGGCAGCCCGGTTGTGACAACGGCGTTTGGGGCCTTCCCACCAGAGTCATCGGCCCATCCGATCACAGATCGTGCCGGTAACTCCGGTCACTCAATCGGCCCTTCCGCTCTTGCTTTAAGCAGGGAGTCGGAATCTCTCTCCGAGCTTCATTCCAAACAGGGAGCCCCGCTTCTGGCCCAGATTGCCGAAAAATGGGTGATGAAACAGGCCCGGGAGGGAACCTCCTTTCGGTTTCAGTTGGAGCCGGAAACGCTCGGTGCGCTTCGGGTCGATATTTCGATTCAAGATCGCCGGCATGAATTTGGGAATGAATTTGGGCAAGGGCTTCGGCAAGAGTTTCGGGTGGTGGCCGAGATCGTGACAAAGCATTCCGATGTCAGGGATTTTCTCGAAGGGAATCGGGAACTTCTCAGAGAGACCCTGGCAGCGCAGGGTTTAAAGATCGACCGATTCTCCGTCAGTATCGGTGATCCGGGGCAATCTTCTTTCGGCGGGCATCCGCAGCAAAGGAGATCGGATCTGTTAT
This sequence comes from uncultured Nitrospirota bacterium, assembly GCA_964579005.1. GTDB lineage: Bacteria > Nitrospirota > Nitrospiria > SBBL01 > Manganitrophaceae > CAZOFJ01. The sequence continues at coordinate 2,459 of CAZOFJ010000104.1, read as the reverse complement.
TCCGATCGACGGAGATCCCGGTTCCATTTTCTCCTGAAACAGGCAAGTCACATTTCGAACCGGAATGGTTGGGAGAAAAGATCCCGGGCGGGGTCAGTCTCTATGTGTAAGTAAGCGAGGCTCGGGCTTTGGCGGAAGGCACGCACAGGCCCGTCCGAGCGTGGGGAGTGGGGGCATCCGGGGTTCCCAACGGTCCTGACCGTTGGGGTGGATCGGAGGAGATTTTCCGCACGGGCCCCCACATATAGTGGAGGGGGATTCATGTCAACCGAAGCGATTAACACACTGGGAGAAGACGCTTTCTTGAGATTGCTGACCACTCAGTTAAGTCATCAGGATCCGCTCAACCCGATGGAAGGAACCGAGTTCGTTGCCCAATTGGCGCAATTCAATCAGGTTGCCCAGGCGACCGGAACGAATAAAAGGCTGGATAAGCTGACCGAAAATATCGCGTTGATGAACGGATACAACGCGGCCGGATTGATCGGCAAAGAGGTGTTGGCGCAAGGGGGGACTTTCCAGTTGCAAGGGGGTGCGCAGGGGGGAGGAACCCGTGCTCCGGAGACATTAACCTACCAATTAAAGGGGGAGGCCTCGAAAGTGACGATCCAAATTTCGGATGCGACCGGAAAGACGATCCGTCTGATGCAGGCGGGGGCACAATCCGTAGGAACGCATCGCGTGAGCTGGGATGGTTTGGATCAGGACGGAAAGCCGATGCCGGACGGCGAGTACACCTTTTCCGTGACGGCGACAGACCCGCAAGGGATCCCGCTGGAAAGCGCCACGTATGTCACCGGCCGTGTCAGCGGCGTTACCTTTCAAAACGGCGCGGTTTCCCTGATTGTCGATGGCGTCCCCGTATCCGCGTCGGGGATCGTGCGGATCGACGGCGTTATTTAATCATCATGATATGAAAAGGAGGATCAGATGGCCATTTTAACATCCCTTTTTTCAAGCGTCAGCGGGCTGAACGCCTTCGCAACCGGTCTCTCAGTCGTCAGCAACAACATCGCGAATATGAACACCGTTGGATTCAAGGACAGCAGTGCCTCCTTCGCGGATATTCTGGGAAGGAATTTAAACGGCGCATCGCTTGGATCGCAAATCGGAAGCGGTGTCTTCGTCAACAACATCCGGACGCAGTTTACCCAGGGTTCGTTCGAAACGACCGGAAATGGACTCGATCTTGCCATCGAAGGGGACGGGTTTTTTCTCGTCCGGTCGCCGTCGGGGGCGGAGTATTACACCCGGGCCGGTCTCTTCAACATCGATCGGAACGGATTGATCTCCAATCCGGACCAGATGCTCCTTCAGGGCTATCAGGCCGATTCCCTCGGGAGTCTGACGGGACAGGTCGGCAACATCGATCTGAGCACCGCGACGTTTCCTCCTCAGGCGTCGAGCCGGGTCGACCTGTCGGCGAACATCGACTCCCGGGCCGCGATTCCGGCCGCTTTCGATATCAATGATCCGACCGGGACGTCCAATTTTTCGACCAGCGTCACGATGTACGATTCGCTCGGGAACGGCCATCCGGTGTCGGTTTATTATCGAAAGAGCGCAACGGCGGCCACCGGAAACACGTGGGAATGGTTCGCAGTGGTCGACGCAACCGATTCCGCCAGCGGGACCAGGCAGATTCAGGCACAGGGGACGCTCGGTTTTACGACCGGTGGCGCGTTGGATACCGAGAGCGCCATTACCTATCCGACCGGGGGGTTTGATTTTTCCGGGGGGGCGACACAGAATCAAACCATCGCGTTCGATTTTGGAGACAGCATCACGACCGACGGCGGAAGCGGTTTCACGGGGGTGACCCAGTTCGGATCGGCCTCGGCGGTTTTAAATCAAACGCAGGACGGTTACACCTCCGGAGCGCTGACCGGCGTTTCCGTGAACAGAGAGGGGTTGATCAACGGTCTTTTCACCAATGGGAAGAGCCGCACCCTCGGTCAGGTGACGTTGGCTCGTTTCAATAATCCGCAGGGACTGTCAAAAGCGGGCAATAATCTTTACGCGGTTTCGGCCGATTCGGGCCAACCGTTGACCGGTGCTGCGAACTCGGGGGGGATGGGTCGAATTCAGTCCAATTCATTGGAACTTTCCAATGTCGATCTCGCACAGCAGTTCGTGAAGATGATTGAATACCAGCGCGGATTTCAAGCCAATTCCCGTGTCTTTACCGTTTCAGACGACATTCTTCAGGAGCTGGTCAACTTGAGAAGGTAGTTTTGGGGATGCACTGAAAAAGCCGGTCGGTTCCGAAGTTGATGGAACGACCGGCTTTTTCGTTCTTGGATTCCTCCGAGACGGTGAATCAATCCTCTCTGTCGCCGTCAACTTGCTGACGGTGTTCCTGCTTCGTTTGACGGGGTTCGACCTCTTCCCATCCCGTTTTGCAATTTAAGCCGTCTTTTTCGGAGAAAATGGTTGGCATAGACATTGCTACTCTGATG
>CAZOFJ010000103.1:0-5640 GCA_964579005.1 uncultured Nitrospirota bacterium | reverse complement strand
GCCAGCCACACCCAGTGACGCTCTCGCTTCGCGTTGGGATTTCCTCACAAGCTCAAAGCGAAACCCTCCCCACCCTGTTGCCCCCCGCAAGGTCTTGTCCCAAATCCCGATTTAGAAAACCAAATCGGGATTTAAACTGACCATCCATCCCGAAATACGGCGTTCTCGGCGATTTTGCTCCTCACCGTACAGGTACAGTACGCTTGCGTCGCAAAATCGCCTGCGGCCTTGTCTTTCGGGCGTCTTGTCCGTTTCCCCAAAATCCGAAATCGGATTTTGGATCTTGTCGACCCAGTTGTGTTACTATGAAGTTGCCTCAAGGAAGGAGCCGCTTTAGATGGAAAACAAGGAGGATCGCGAGCTTTATTTTTATCTGAAGCTGACACGCGCCTTTGAAGACCGTGTCTCCAAACTCCATCTCCAAGGGAAAATCCTGGGCGGGGTCTACTCCGGGAAAGGTCAAGAGGCGATTGTGGTCGGCGTCTGCTATGGCTTGCACCGGGAAGACTTTATCTTTCCCATCCATCGAGACATGGGGGCTTTTCTCATCAAGGGGGTCGATCCAAAGCGGCTGATGGCGCAGCTCTTCGGAAAAAAGACCGGACTCTCAAAAGGAAAAGATTCTTTTCTTCATGGCGGAGATTTGGACCAGGGGGTCTTCGGGGCGACCAGCATGCTTGCCTCCACCCTCCCGGTCGCGACCGGCGCCGCGCTGAAATTTAAAATAAAAAAAGAGCCGCACGTCGCAATCGCCTTCTTCGGGGAGGGGGCGAGCAGCCGGGGCGACTTCCATGAGGCGCTCAACTTCGCCGGCATCCATAAACTCCCGGTCATCTTCGTCTGCGAAAACAACTTCTACGCCTACTCCACCCCACAAAATCGACAGATGGCGGTGGAGGATATCGCCACCCGCGCCGAAGGATACGGTTTCAAAGGAGTCGTCTGCAGCGGCAATGACCTCCACGCCGTCATGAAGACCACCCACGCCGCCATCGACCGGGCGCGGCAGGGAGAAGGGCCGACGCTGATCGAGTGTAAGACCTATCGCTACCACGGCCACAGCGAGCATGACCAGCCCTTTTATCGTCCCCAAGAAGAGTTGATCGAGTGGGAAAGCCGCGACCCGATCCAGCGTTTCGAAATCTACCTTGAGAAAAAAGGGTATCACGTCGATCAGATAAAAGAAGAAACCGAAAAAAAGGTCAAGGAGATCATCGAGGAAGCGGTCCAATTTGCGGAAGAGAGCCCGTGGCCGGAGGGAAAAGAGGCGCTTGAAGATCTTTATGCCGATCCGTGAGGTTGTAACTGCTCAGGTTGCCTAGATTTTGCTTCAGGGCAAGGCGTGAGGAGCGCAGAACCGCAGCGTATGTGTCTATACGTGAGGATTCGAGCACCGCAGCAACGCCGCCATGGAGCAAAAGATGGGCGACCTGAGTAGTTACCTGAGGTTTTAAGATGACCACAACCTATATCAAGGCGATTCGTGACGCCATGTTCGAGGAGATGAAGCGGGACGAGAATGTCTTCATCTTGGGCGAAGATGTCGGAATCCTCGGCGGGGCGTTCAAGGCGACCGAAGGTTTTCTGCAGGAGTTCGGGGCCGATCGGGTGATCGACACGCCGATCTCCGAATCGCTTATTGTCGGCGCCGCGATCGGCGCTGCGGTGCTGGGGATGCGGCCGATCGCCGAGATGCAGTTCGCCGATTTCATCGCGTGCGCCTACGATCAGATCATCAACATGGCGGCGACCCTTCGCTACCGCCACGGCGGCCGCGCGCAGGTCCCGATCGTCATTCGAGGTCCCTCCGGTGCGGGGGTTCATGGCGGACTTTTCCACTCCCAAAATCCCGAATCGTACTTCCTCTCCGTTCCCGGCCTGAAGATCGTGACGCCCGCCACTGTTTATGACGCCAAAGGACTTTTAAAGGCAGCGATCCGAGACAACGACCCGGTCCTTTTCTTTGAGCACAAGTACCTCTACCGGAGAATTCAGGAAGAACTTCCGGAGGAAGAATACATCGTCCCCCTTGGAAAAGCGGCGGTCCGCCGCGAGGGATCGGAGATGACCTTCATCACCTACGGCGCCATGCTCTACCCTTCTCTGACCGCGGCGGAACGGCTGGAAAAAGAGGACGGCCTGCGGGTGGAGGTGATCGATTTGAGATCGCTCCGGCCGCTCGATTGGGAGACGGTTTTCCGATCGGTTCGAAAGACGAACAAAGTGATGATCATTCATGAAGACCGGCGGACCGGCGGCATCGGCGGAGAGATCGCCGCCCGGATCTCCGAGGAGTGCTTCGAGGCGCTCGACGGCCCGATCGTGCGGGTAACATCGGAAGAGACCCATTATGCGTTCAGTCCCCCGCTGGAAGAGTTCATCTTGCCGAACGTCGACAAGATTATCGCCAAAGCGAGGAGGCTGGCAGCCTACTAAAACCGGGTGAATGAATGACAACCAAAGTGATCATGCCTCAAATGGGAGAGAGCGTCATCGAAGGGAAGGTTGCGAAGTGGTTGGTTCGAGAGGGCGATCCTGTCAAGGCCGACCAGCCGATCGTGGAGATCTCGACCGACAAGGTCGATGTGGAAATTCCCTCCCCCGGCGCCGGAACCTTGATAAAGATCTTTGTGCCGGAAGGGGCCACCGCCTCGGTCGGCGCCGAGCTCGCCCTGATTGGTGACGGGAAAGAAGCCGAGCAGGAAGCGGCGAAGCCGCCGACAGTGGAGCGTCCCCTGGTCGCAGAGCAGCCCCCCACAAAAAAACCGGTGGAAACGAGAGAAGAGATCGAAGGGAAGCCGAAGGCGGAAAGAATCGGCCGGATCTCCCCACTGGTTCGAAAATTAGCGGAGGAGTACAGGATCGACCTCTCTCAGGTGGAGGGGACCGGTCTCGACGGCCGGATCACCAAACAAGACATTCTTCGCCATGTTGGACGAGAAGAGACCTCACCGGCGGAGGGAAAAACCGTCTCCGCTCCGGCGGCCTTGCCTCGCGAAACGGTTTCCGAGCCGGTCACCCCGGCCGGCGCCGAAACGTTCCGGTTCAAAGAGTTCAAGATCCCACGGTACGAGCCGAAAGAAGGAGATCGGGTGGTCCCCTTCTCCCGCCTCCGGAAGAGGATCGCCGAGCATATGGTCTACAGCAAGTTGACTTCACCCCACGTCACCACAGTGACGGAGGTCGACATGGCGAAGGTCGCACGGCTTCGGGAAGAGAAAAAAGCGGCTGTCAAAGAACAGACCGGCCATGAGTTGACCTATCTCCCTTTCATCATCTCGGCCGCCATCGAGGCGATCGCGGACTGTCCGGCGCTCAATGCCGCCGTGGTGGACGACAGCCTGGTCATTCGGAAGGAGATCAATATGGGGATTGCCGTCGAGACCGAGAAGGGATTGATGGTGCCGGTGATCCGCCGGGCCGATGAGAAATCGCTCGCCGGCATTTCTCGTGCGGCGGCCGAGCTGGCCGAGAAGGCGCGCAACGGGATGTTGAGTCCCGATGAAGTCACCGGCGGATCGTTCACGATCTCGAATCCCGGAAGGAAAGGGAATCTCTTCGGCACACCGGTGATATTTCAACCCCAGGTTGGGATTCTCCGGATGGGAGAGATTGTCAAACGGCCGGTGGTGATCGAAGTCGATGGGAGTGACGTCATTGCCATCCGGCCGGTGATGTATCTCGCCCTTTCCTATGACCACCGGGTGATCGACGGCGCGACCGGGAATCTCTTTCTCCACCGGGTGAAGGAAATTTTGGAGGAAGGGAGGTTTTCATTGTAGGGTTAGCAATGGGTCCCGTGGGGAAATTTTTATTTAAAATGATGGACAAATGTGGTATATCACGAAAAAAAGAAAAGTAGTATGAGAGCTTGTGAAGAAATCTCCCCACGGCTGCGACCGCCCCTGGCTGCGTTGCGGGGCCCCCAAGATCTGGTCATGTAGCCCCGGTATTCTCCCGTAGCGAAGCGAAGGGAGAACGCCAAGCTAACCGGCGGCGCAGCCGTCCGCTTGAGCGCCGGGTTATGCCTCGGCTCGTACTCGCTAGTGCCGCCGCCGATGCACGCCGACCTCGGCTGGAGCTACCTCACGGCTGGCGTGATGAATGCCGTGAACGCGGCCGACCAGATCATCGGAGCGCCGCACGCCGGCCGGATCGCCGACAGCGGGCTGATCACCACGGCTCAGCTCACGAGGCCGAGGAAAGCGCGCATGCGGTCGAGTTCGTCGGCCAGGCTCGCGCGAAACGAGCGGTCGCGTGGCGCGCGCCCACTCGCGTAGCCGAAGTTGCCTGCGAGCACGCCATCGACGACGGCCACGTTGCCCCAGCCGATCACACGATCGTGCCACAGCAGCGGAAGCGCGTAGTAGCCGAGCTTACGCTTCGGCGCTGGCGTGTAGGCCTCGAAGCGGTAGGCCCAACCCCAGAGAATCTCAAAACGGCGGCGATCCCACACGGCCGGGTCGAACGGCGTCAGCAGGCGCACTCCTTCATCGGGTTGCCAGTGCGCCGCAGCGGGCTTCTCAGCGGCGGGCCAGTACCAGTCGATGCCGTCGATGCGCGTATGCGCGAGGCGCTGTTTTGCACGCGCCAGCGCTGCCGCGCGCAGTCCGGCCCACTGCGGTGCGCCGCCGCGCAGGTGGCTGACCAACTGTCCCAGGCTCGCCCCGGGGAGTGGCGCGTACTTGGCCACCACCAAGTCCACCAGCGCATCCATGCGCGCGCTCGCGGTGGCGGCGTCCACGGGCGTGGTGTCGCCCTCACGTGCCGCGTAAATCCGTGTGCCGCCCTCGCGCCTCGCGATGCGCAGCAGGCCACGGTAGTGCAGCCCGTCGAGTAGCTGCGTGCTCGCGTTCGTCGAGCCGCCGAACCAGTTTGTGACCTTGCCGTGTGCGAAATGCGCGTCGACATCGCGCGGGTGCGCCGCGCCACGTCCGGTGACGAACGCGAGCACCGCATGCGCCTGCTTCCAGAGTGTCGGTGTCCACACCGTGCGTGGTGTGCGTGGGTGCATCAGCGCGTGGTACTCGCGCGGCAGGAAGCCGTAGTTGACGAAGAAGTCTTCTTCGATGCCGAGCGTGGCGTAGCGCCGCTCCAGGTCTCCCGCCGCATAACCTTTCACGCGGTGGCGCAGCGTGAGGTCCTGCGCTCGCGCCGGGGCACGGATCGGGTCGGCTTGCACAAAACCGAGCTTCCGAATCGCCCGCAGCAACGTGGTTGGTGTGAAGAGGGTGCGGGCGACGGCGTAGCGGCGCAGATGGTCGAGGGTGATCGGCATGGGTGAATCGCCTAAGTTTGCTGCCATAACGCCTCATTCACTATAACCCCGCGAGCTTCAATTGAGACTCATCACTATTTTTCATCTTTGTCCTTACATAAATTGCATTGAGAATGAACGACGAGAGCGGTTATCAAATGCATAATGCCGGGGCTGAGCGGCGTGCGTTAGCACGTCCGCTCGAATGCATTGTTAGCCGATGTAATTTCATTAGAGTGAAGAGCAATGCAGTTGCCTTCGCTGTCTTCGAACTCTGCGACCCACCCTAAGTCACCAATGGACGTTTTAGGATATGCGACTTTCCCGCCGAGAATGTCCTAAACTTAGTTGAGAATTGAGAAGTGGCTCCTGGTGTGGTGAAA
>CAZOFJ010000102.1:0-5835 GCA_964579005.1 uncultured Nitrospirota bacterium | reverse complement strand
CCCCCGTGAAAATGGAACAGGCGGAAGAGATGACGCTCGGTTTCATCCGGCATTACTGCCGCGAGAAAACCTCTCCCCTCTGCGGCAACTCGATCGGACACGACCGCCGTTTTCTTGAGCGGTATATGCCGAAGCTGTTTGATTATTTCCACTACCGGAATATCGACGTCAGTACGGTAAAGGAACTCGTTCGGCGATGGTATCCGAACGGTCCCCCTCCCCCGACCAAAAAAGGAAACCACCTGGCCCTCGACGACATCCGGGAGTCGATTCGAGAGTTGATCTTTTACCGAAATTATTATTTCGTCAAACAGTAGGTAGAAACAGGTAAGGCTGTTCTTGGGAGGGGCCCCATGCTGGGGATTTTAACTCTCCGTTTCGACCGAAAGAATCCGATCCTTTTCTTTATAAAAGAGAGCGGCATCTTCCAGATGGAGGTCTTCCACCAAAACCCGCACTTCCCGCCACTCTCCTTCGGGATGCGGCTGATCGATCGGATGGTCGCAGCCGGGTTGGGAAGGCTCTTTCACCACGGCCCCTTCGATAAACCCCTTCGGCTGTTCTAAATCAAGCCACGCATCTTCCCCCAGTGTTCCAGAAATATCCAACTCTAACCAGAGCTTCTTCAAAAAAGCCTCCCTTTTATTTGCATCACTCCCCTGCGCCTGATGCACGCTGTGATCGGGGAAGAGCGTACAAGATTTTCATCTCTCTTTCAAGAGAAAAATCGAGGGATTGCGCATTTTACCTAAAAAGTTTTTCCTGCGTGGGAAGTCCCGGACGGAAGTGGTTCGTCGTCAGGGAAGGGCCTTTTCCGAGAAGGTGATGTTTCCGACACGACAGATCAAAGAGACTCCGAATTTGCTCCGAGAAGATCCCTTCCCCCACCATTCGGGAGCCGAATCGGGGGTCGTTCAGTTTTCCTCCCCGGATCGATCGAATCCGGTTGAGGACTTTGTTCTTGCGATCTGGAAGATGGTCCGACAGCCATGCCTCGAAGAGGGGGGCGACGGCGTAAGGAAGTCGGAGGGGAACCATTCCGGCAAAGGAGGCGCCCGACGCAACGGCGGCCTCCAGGATGTTCGGAATCTCGTGGTCGGTGAGGCCGGGGATCACCGGCGCCACCAAGACGCCGCATGGAATGCCGGCTCCGGAGAGGAGGGAGAGGGCTTCGAGTTTTCTTCCGGGGGGAGAGGTCCGCGGCTCCAGGATCCGGCAAAGATCGGCATCCAAGGTGGTGATGGAGAGAAAAACGGCTGCCGATTGAAAGCGGGTTAGCTCGGAGAGGAGGTCGAGATCTCGGATGACCCGCCGGTTTTTTGTGATGACCACAACCGGATTGCGGAATTCGAGGAGAACCTCAAGGCATTTGCGGGTCAGTTGAAGCTTTCCCTCGATCGGTTGATACGGATCGGTCACCCCGCTCATTGCCAAGACGGTTGGCTTCCAGCGGGGGCTTGAGAGCTCCCTTCTGAGAAGGAGAGGGGCATCGGTTTTGACCATGATCTTCGTTTCAAAATCGAGTCCGGCGGAAAAGCCGAGATATTCGTGGGTCGGTCGGGCGTAGCAGTAGGCGCACCCATGTTCACAGCCGCGGTAAGGGTTGATACTGGCCTCGAATCCAACGTCGGGACTTTGATTGGTGGTGATGAGGGTGCGAGAGGCGTCGTGGAGGAAGAGGGTGGTCGGGGCGGATGATTCATCCGCCTCTTCCAGGGGGAGATGATGGGTTGTTTCAAAACGGTTTGGCGGATTGATCCCGCTTCCGCGCCCTTTGATCATCGAAGACGGTTCCCTTATGTGGTGGCGCCGCCGCAGGATGATCCGGCGCCGGCGGTGCAGCCGTAACAGTGGTTCCCGGTGACGATGCGGCGGTTTTTCAGGGCGTTCAAATCGAAGTTTGCGAGGTGGCGTGGTGCGCCGTGGCCGACCGGCAGGGCAAGCATCTGGTTGAAGTCGCAATCGTAAAGGGTCCCCTCCCAGCCGACCGACAAGGTATACCGGCACATCACCCCGGTCGCTGCGGCCGGATTGAAGGCGTTTGCCAATCGGGTCATGTAGCCGTCGAAGTTGCCGCTCTCGATCAGAAATTCGAGAAAGCGACTGATCGGCATGTTGGTGATGGTATAGAGCCGGGTGAAGGAAACGCCATATTTCCCGCCGAGCTCCTTTCGGAATTGGGCCTCGATCGCCTCCTGCTTGGGGGGAAGAAAAGCGCCGACCGGATTGGTGACGAGGTTCAACGTCAGCCCGCTCCCGGTCACCCCGTACCCGATTTCGTTGAGGCGACGGAGGGCTTCGATCGATTTCTCAAAGACCCCTTCTCCCCGTTGCGCGTCTGTCTGAGCGGGGCGATAATAGGGGAGGGAGGCGATGATCTCGACCCGGTGCCGGGCCAGAAAATCGGCGAGGTCGGCCTGGGAAGGAAGAAGAAGGATGCTGAGGTTGCAGCGGTCGATGACATGCCGGCCGAGGGTGCGCGCCTGTGTGACGATCCACCGGAAGTTCGGGTTCAGTTCGGGCGCTCCGCCGGTGATATCAACCGTCGGGATGTCGGTCTCGCCCAGGATCTGCATACAGGCCTCTGCCGTTTCCCGGGTCATCATTTCCATGCGGTCTGGGGCGGCATCGACATGGCAGTGACCGCAGGTCTGGTTACAGCGTTTTCCGAGATTCATTTGGAAAACGGTGATGCCGATGGCGGTCAGTGGATCGAGGCCGGCGCGGTCCATCGGTGTTTCGAAGGGGAGACAGGCATTCGTTTCGGAGAGGAGACGGCGCTGTTCGGCTTCATCGGCAAGGGGGCTGTTTTTCCTCCGGAGACTCCGGGTGATCGTTGACATGTCGCTTTGAGTCCTTTCTACATCTCTACATTGATAATTTCTCTGCGACATTCCGCATTTGAACCCCGTGGACCAGCGACGCCCCCCCGCGGATGGCGCAGGCGACATGGACCGCTTCGGTCATCTCCTCGACGTTCGACCCTTTTTCGAGACAGGCCTGGGTATAGGCGTCGATACAATAAGGACATTGTACCGCGTGGGAGACGGCGAGGGCAATCAGCGCCTTCTCTCGCTCGGTCAGCGCCCCTTCGGCGAAGACCGCATTGTAGTAGCCGATGAACTTCTCCCAGAGGACCTTGTTTCCTTTTTCCATGTCGGAAAATTTTCCGAGGTCTCCCGGATGATAGTAGGTCTCCATTTTTTTTCTCCCTTCGGTTAAACGACGCCGTGTCACCTGTTTTTGAAGTTCTACCATGTGATGGAGAATCTTGCAATCGTTTCTTCATCTAATCCGGCTTCGCCGGAAAGCGGGGGCTTGCGTCGCCCCCTCCATCCGGCCTGTGCGTGCTCTCCGCCAAAGCCGGATGGAGTCTTCCCCTCAACGCTCTCTTCGTTCGCTGGTGTCGTCGGCCGGGCGCTGGCGCTTTTCTTTCCGGTTCGATAGAATGGCGGGGGGCGGGGAAACGATGGGAGCAAAGCGGCGGTTTGGTCTCTTTTTTCTTTTTCTGGTTCTCTTGATCGCCGGGATCCGGTGGTTCGGACTGCAAGCGTCTCTTGACCCACAGCGGCTCCGGAGCGGGATCGAACCATGGGGGATCTGGGGGCCTTTTGCCTATATCACGGTCTTTGCGATCGCCCCGGTTCTCTTTCTTCCCGGTCTTCCGATCACGATCGCCGGAGGGCTTGCCTTTGGTCCCTTCTGGGGAACGGTCTACGCCTCGGTCGGATCGACCCTCGGCGCCGCCTTCGCTTTTCTTGTCTCCCGTTACTTCGGGCGGCAGGCCGCCTTGGAAATGATGGGGGAGCGGTGGCGGGCGATTGACCGAGGGGTTTCCGAGAGGGGATGGCTCTTCGTCGCCATCACCCGGCTTGCCCCCCTCTTTCCCTTTAATCTCTTGAATTATGCCTTCGGCCTGACCGGAATCTCCTTCCCGGTCTATCTTTTGACCTCTTGGTTTTTCATGCTTCCAGGCACGGCGGCCTATGTGATCTTCTCCAGCTCCCTTTTCGATCTCTTAAAGGGGGAGGTGTCGCCGATTTTTCTTATCGGCCTGATTCTGTTTCTGACCGTCTCCCTGATTCCTTTTCTCTACCGGCGTTGGAGGGGAGCGAAAGACTCCCTTCCAAAAGTGATTGTCTGGGCGGTGTTCCTTCTGCCGTTTCTCCCGGTTCAAAACGCCGCGGGGGAGGAGCGGGTCAACCTCCTTACCCACCGACGGGGAGAAAACGGCCTTCCGGAGGGGTGGCGACCGCTTACCTTTCCGAAGATCCCGCGGCAAACCGAATACCGGCTGATCTTCGATGCGGAGAGACCGGTGATCGAGGCGATCAGTCGACAATCGGCTTCCGGGCTTTATCGGCCGCTCGATCTCGATCCAACGCGTTATTCCCTCCTCTCCTGGTGTTGGAAGGTCAACCGGACGATCTCTAAAGGGGATGAGCGGGAAAAGCGGGGAGACGATTATGCCGCGCGAGTTTACGTGACTTTCCGATACGATTTCAACCGGGCCTCCCTCTGGGAACGGACGAAATTCGGTCTGATGAAGCGGGTTTATGGCGATTATCCGCCGAGGGGAGCGATCAACTATATCTGGGCGAACCGCCTTCCCAAGGGGGAGGCGATCCCGAACGCTTATACCGATCGGGTTTGGATGGTGGCGGTGGAGAGTGGAGATCGGCGGGTCGGCGAATGGGTCTGCGAGGAGCGGAATCTTGTTTCCGATTATCGCCGGTTTTTTGATGAAGACCCTCCACCCTTGTCGGGGGTCGCCGTAATGACCGACACCGACAACACCGGCGAAGAAGCGACCGCTTTCTATGCCGATGTGACCTTAAAATCGGCACGGCCGGGAGAGCAAGATGAGTGAACGGTTCGATCTCGTCGTGATCGGCGGCGGGGCGGCGGGGCTGGTCGTTGCCGTCGGGGCGGTGCAGTTTGGCGCCCGCGTCGCCCTGGTGGAAAAAGAGGAAGGCCGTCTCGGAGGGGACTGTCTTTACTCCGGGTGTGTTCCGACCAAGACCCTTGTTCATTCCGCGCGGGTTCTCTCCCTGATTCGACGCGCGGAAGAGTTCGGCCTCGGAGCGGCCCCCCTCCCGGACGACCTGTTCGAGGGGGTGATGGCCCGGATGCGGCGGATGATCGCGCGGGTCGGAGAACATGACGATCCGGAACGGTTTAGTCAGATGGGAATCCGGCTCTTCTATGGCGAGGGGCGCTTCATCGATCAACATACTTTGGAGGTGGGGAATGCTCGGATCGAGGGACGGCGTTTTGTCCTGGCGACCGGGTCACGTCCGGCGGTTCCACCCATTCCGGGGCTTCAAGAGGTGGGGTATCTCACCAACGTTACCGCCCTCGATCTCAAGCAACGTCCGGGGACAATGGCGATCATCGGGGGCGGGCCGGTGGGGGTCGAGTTTGCCCAGGTTTTTCGACAGCTCGGCGTCCGGGTGACGCTGGTCGAGAAGGCCGACCGGCTTCTTCCCTTGGAAGATCGGGAGATTTCGGAAACGCTCGCGGTCATTTTTAAGAAGGAAGGGATCGATCTTTTCACCGGCGCATCGGTTCAGGGGATTGAACGGGAGAAAGGCAAGGCGGAAGAATCAAAGGCGGAGGGATCAACGGTGGTCACGCACAGGGTGATCACGCACAAGAAGGTTCTTTCCATCGAAACGGGGGGTGAGAGATCCCGGTTGGTTGTAGACGAGATTTTAGTCGCGGCCGGGCGGGCTCCAAATGTCGAGGGGCTGAATCTTGAAGCGGCGGGCGTTTCCTATGATCCAGGCGGGGTCCAGGTGGATGCCACCCTCCGGACGACTGCCCGTTCAATCT
>CAZOFJ010000101.1:0-6457 GCA_964579005.1 uncultured Nitrospirota bacterium | reverse complement strand
GGTCGCAACAAATTTCTAATACCCAATTCATAGACCTGGCCCCAAATCCCTTGGCTCAAGCGTTTCCTGGAGGTCACGGATAGGGAGAGGAAAGAGACACGTCGGATACCTGGCCGTATCAGATCGATGTCCAAGCGGTCGCAACAAATTTCTATTCAGACCCCACCTCACGGTGACGCCCTTGCCGTTTCCCTACCCTTCGGCTCTGCGAAAACCTGGTCACCGGACTTACACCTGTGTAGTAACCTGCCATGCCCGGCACACACGTAAAGTTGAGGGGCGCGCCGCTTTTCGGCGCGCCCCTCTCGGAGCGGTTGTTAGGCTTTCTTGCCGTAAGACTGAGCACTGGCCCAATTATGCGGCAGCCGTCTGCTTGAAAGTCACGTCATACGTGGCGTCCTCCTTGTCGGAAGGTGAACGGAAACGGATGGTCTGGGACTGGCCCGCTTGAGAAATAGTGACTCGCTCGATGTCGATTTTATCGTCATTCCCTTTAGGAAACTCCATATAGAGTGAGGAAAGTCCATCGAGGGCGTTTCGGATGCCGGCGAACCCTGCGTTTTTAGCCTCCTCGGTACCTGTGGGGATGCCTCCTGCAACCATCCCCAACATGATGGACTTCCAAGTCAGGTCGGTTTGGGTTTTCCAGGCGCCAACGACCGCATCTCCTGTGATATCCCTGCCGTCATCCCTCTCAACCATCATCACTGCGTAGACTCCGTCAGAATTTGTAGAGGCGACTCTGACGTCGCCACCCTGTGTCTCGCCAGCGTCGAAGTCATTCCATGCGGTGCGCGCGATGACACCCAGGCCACTGGCAAATGGAGGAACGGTTCTTCCTTGAAACACAATGAGATAAATTTTATCAGAATCTGCAATCTCATCCGATTCCTCGATACATTTGATCTTGTCAACTACTAGACTCATTGTCTTGCTCCTTTCGTATTTGGGTAAGGGTTTACAGGTTGCTATTGCTTGTTTCTCTCTGTTGTTGCAACCCTAAAGCAACAGAGTCTAACGACAATCTCAACTAAGTTTAGGACATTCTCAGGGTCTCGACAGAAGATCAAGACCAATCATCAACAGAAGACGCCAAACAGAGAGAGTTTTCTTCCAAAGGCCCGTCTCCTTCCAGATGTTTTGTCCCGGGATGTTTCTACTTTCCGTGAATCACGTTGGCCAATATTTGTACAACACCCGGTTCGTTGACGGTGACCGACAACTTGAATCCTTTCTTAAAGCGTAGCGGTGAAGGAAAGCCGATGGTTAGATTTTTTAAGCCTGCCGCCGATTTTAGTAGCACCAATCCAAATGGATTGTATTGTGTCAACCCGCCGTTGTCCGCCGCCGCATACGAAAGATTGACGACGTTCCGTCCGTCGATTTCAAGTTTCACGAATGTGAGATCGCTGTTTCCTCCCTGTTTCACCACTTCGGCGCCGAGGAAAAGACCGGGTCCTTTCAAGTTTACCAACAGCTCTTCTCCTTGGGGCGCCGGCGCCCGCAAACCTTGCGTCCGTTGCGGATCGCAGACACCATTCAAACAGTTGCCGCCGGTTGTTGTTCGAGTTGCCATGAGGTTGATCCCTCCCGCTTGTCAATGACGACGAATGAAACCGGCAAAGAACGCCGGGTCCAAAAAATGAGATCCTTTATCTTGCTGTATATAGGAGGGTCCGGTCGATGGAAGGCTTGGTCGGAGCCTCGCTTATCGACCCGACCCTCCCTTTGGGATTAAAGTCCGACCGCCTTGAACGCCGACCGGACCGTCTGGGTGGAACCGAGCGGCGCCTGTCCGTTCTTGGTCAGAATCCGGGTCGACTCGACAATCACGCCGACCGCGTCGTTAAAATTCGCCGTCGCCCAAAGACTCTGCAGGGCGTGATACCAGATGCCCGCCGCTTTGTCGGTCCCGATCGCCGTGGCCACAAGATAGAAGGCCTTGTTCGGAATGCCGCTGTTGATATGCACCCCCCCGTTGTCGCCGGGGCCCGGATAATACTTGCTCATGTGGTCCGGCTGGGGGTCCTTGCCGATCAGGGCGTTGTCGTAAGCCGTTCCGGGAGCTTTCATCGAGCGGAGCGCTTCCCCAAACAAACTCG
Source organism: uncultured Nitrospirota bacterium (assembly GCA_964579005.1). Taxonomy (GTDB): domain Bacteria; phylum Nitrospirota; class Nitrospiria; order SBBL01; family Manganitrophaceae; genus CAZOFJ01. The sequence goes on along the minus strand of CAZOFJ010000101.1, from coordinate 4,355 downwards.
GCCCCATGATCTCATCACCGATAAGCCAATCGGCGTCGTGGGCCGTCTGCCCGTTGGCGTATTGCGTGATCACGCTGCCGAAGACATCCGAGAAATGCTCGTTCAGCGCCCCCGGCTGATCCTGGTAGACGAGGTTGGCCGTAAACTGGGTGACGCCGTGAGTCAACTCGTGGGCCACGACATCGAGCGATTCGGCGAAATTGACGAAGATCGTCCCATCCCCGTCGCCGAAGGTCATCTCATCCCCGTCCCAAAAGGCGTTCATGTAATCCACCCCGAAGTGAACATTGAGGATCATCTCCATGCCGGCATTGTCGATCGAGTTCCGGTTCAACACCTTCCCGTAGTAGTCGCGGACCGTCCCCGCATAGTCATAGACCTTGTTCACCACCTGGTCGGCGGTGACCGGTCCTCCTTCCTTTCGTACCAGCTTCACCTGCTGAACCCAGGTGTTCTGACAGTCGTAGACCTTTCGGGGCCCTTGCCCCGCGGGAGCGATCCCGGCAAATGTCTTCATCTCAATACTTTTGGCACCCCGCTTCTTCCGACTCAGGATCGCTTGCTGGATGCTCAAGCGGGCGGGCGCCACCCGGGCCCGGGCCAAATTCTCCAAAACATGGGGCGGGATAAACAGGCAACCACATCGGTGAACCGACTCCGTTCTTTCTTTTTTCTCTTCTTTTTTCATGGTCTCTTTCCTCCTGATGGTTTGTTTTTTGAAGGGGACATACCGGACCCACCTATTCCACGACCAATTCCATCTCCTCGATCGCCATCTCTTCTGCAGCCGTTTCATTGCCGTGGATGTCCACGGCGACCAGCTTCAGCAACACCTTTTCATTCTTGCGGTCCCCTCTTCGAAGCGCCTGCGTCAGATCGATCTCCACATCCATCCGCTCCTCCACCCCTTTCGCAGACGGTTCGGGGTGAGCATGCCCTGCATGATCGTGAACATGACCGGCATGTTTGTGGGTATGCCCGAATTGGGCGCATTCGCGACACCCCTCCGCCGAGTGGTCGCGCCGCGTCCCCTTGCCATCGCCAAGGAACCCGACCACGCCGGCGAACGACGGATTGCCGGCGGTCTTCGTCCCGGCGTTGGCCTCCGGTTGGTTAATGAAGGCCCGGATCTCCATCGGCCGCTTCTGCATCTCTCTGCTCTTGATCCACAGGCGGGCCGACGTCATCTGCTCCCGGATCGTCCACGGCCATTCGATCGCAACCACCTCCCAAATTCGGATCGGAGGGAAGATGAGACAGAACCGGCGATACTGATAGCCGAGCGCCGTCGTCGATTCGACGTCGGAGCCGGTCTGCCACTGAAGGGTGAAAGGGCGGTTGAACGGTTCGAGCGCGAACGTCCCCTCGGACGCCGGTAGCGCCCCCGGATGGCTTGCTTGCCACTGGGCCCACAACCGGTCGACGTTCGCGTGGTGCAGATAAAAGATCGGATCATACGACGCGGTCGGCACCGACCCCATGTCCCCACCGGTTCGAACGTGGACGGAGCCGTGAACGCCGTTGATCTGGCTCTGAAAAGAGGTAAACGTCGCCGCCGACAGGGCCGCCTGGGCCGTGGTTGCCAGATCGTCATAGGCGGTCGTGTCGATATCGGCCCGGCGCGCCGTCTGTCCCCCCGCGGCGCGCGGTCCGCTGTAGAGCGGGTTCGCCACCGTGGCCCCCGCGCGGTTCACGTAGGTCGGATGGCGGCACGGCTCCGGGACCCCGGTCGTCGGCCCCGACGACCAGTCCCAAAACGGGAGGGTCACGTTGCACCGGATCGTCCGGAGGGCATTCTCGAACGCCATCAGATAAGCCCGGTGCCAGGTAAAAAAGCCCGGCGCGCCGTGGCGGCAGTAGGCGGTCGGCGGGCCTCCGTGAAAGCCGGCGACTTTGGCGAAGCTGTTCGGATCTGCCACCGGCAACGCATACATCCCGGCGAAGGCCTCCCGGAGGTCGTGCAGTTCGTCGGTGCTCAGGCAGTTGATATTTTTTCGATAACGCATCGGTTTTCTCCTTTTTTTCCATCATCTGGGTGACAGCCATCGCTTTCTATTCTTGCTTCTGGAGTTTCCTTTGCTCCGATCCGGTTCTATCGCCTATGACAATCATTCCTGCAGCTTCAACCCTGTTCTTGTCTCGGTCGATCCCGGTCAGAGTGACCCTGTGTTCCCCCGCAGACAGGGTTTGGGTGTCTACCTGAAGAACACGTCCTTTTCCAATCTGTTTTCCATCGATCACCCACTGGAGGGACTTCTCAGAGAGGAAGCCATCCTCTGGGTCATATCCTTGCCCGACCAGGATCAAGGAGCTCCCCTGACGGACAGTTGCCGACTCACCCGCTACTGAGGAGACCGGCTTGAGGATCTGGACCTTTGGTGGTTTCCCGGGAACGAGGAGTTTATTCACTTCTGTTATTGTCGTATTGAGCCCGTCTGTCGCAATCAGCCGAACAAGCCCTGCCTGGCCGCGGCTTCCGGGAATTTGCGACGGGTCGAGGAGAAACTCTTGGCCCGTCAGATTGACCGCAAGCGGCACGAAGGTCTTTCCACCGTTTGGGCTATACTGCAGGGAAAAACGGAGCTTATCACCGTCTTTGTCCGTTGCTTCCCATTGAATCACCTTTTGGTCTTTTAAAACTTCGCCCTGCTTGAGGGAGAGAATCTTAACGACCGGTGAATTGGGAGATCGAACCTGTCGAAAAACAGCCTTTCCCTCAGATAGAAGGACAACCTGAGCGACGTTTTTGACCTTCGGCACAAACAAGGTAAACGGCGCTACATTGGCTGGTTTTTCTGAGTCCGTGGTATCAAATGAGACCTCGAAATTTTGGCCGAATAGCAGTTTTCCAGTAGCATCTTGAAGTTCGATGCGTCGCGTGCCTTTTGGATTCTCACGTGTTAACGCAACGGGCCCTCTTAATTCATAGATGTGAGTAAGAAAGCCAGGGCCGGGACACCAGGGGCAACAGTCAACTGCCTCACACCCTGGACGAACAAACTGGACTGGAATCATGAGAAACTCCTGGGTCTCGAGTTTTCGGAAGGGAGGGGATGGAACTGAGCAACTTGCGTTTTGGACTAATGCATGCCCCGCAATAAAATCATAGGTAACCGGATCAACCCATGCGGCTGTGGTGAGTTGCCCGGCGAACATGAAGTCTTTCAAAGTGCGACACTTGGTTCCCTGAACTCCGGCTGCATCACAGTCGTCCGTTGCGGTCACTTCAAGACCTGAAAATCCACCATCAAAACCCACTTCTGGATCTAAGAGCCGGCTATTGTGCGAAAGCCCCAACAGATGACCGATCTCGTGAGCAAATGTCCGTTGATACCGGTTGGGCGAGTCTTGGGTATTGCCAAAGGCCGCGTTGCCTGTTCCGATTCCAGCGGCCTGCCCGTTTCCAGAGAAAGGGTTCCCCGGTAGCCAACCGTAAATATAATCGGGCTGGGGAACGAGCAGGACGCGGGTCGCCTCAAGATCGTTGAGCAGGGTCGCACTGCTTGTGTCTACATCCGTGCTGAAATTAAGAGGGGGTACGGCCGCTGCGTAATAGTTCGGGGGGTCCGGAATGGGATAGGTATGCCAAATGAAATCGTCCCCGATCCCCGGAAGCATCTTCGTGGCTGAAGGAAGCCCCATGTCCGAAGGGTTAGGTTCCGCAAAGGTATAGTTGATTGGCACATAGGCGATGCTGGGACTCCGGCGACACTCAAAGCTGAGATGGTCAAGCGTTATACTGTTGTTTCCCTCATTGGATTCGGCGATGGTCCCGGCAGAGTCTACGGTTGCAATCAGCTTCACATCGGATGTGGCCGGCCCCACACCGCTCCCCGGAATCTCGAATTCAAAGTTCAGGGTATGGTGCGTCTCTTCTCGATTAGTAGGAGAGAGTTGCGCGGTAATGGGGCCGCTCTCGGAGCTAAACGGCGAGCCAGCCATGGCCACTCCATTTATAAAGACCTCCAGTTGACCGTCTACACCGGCAACGGCGCCTGTACCGAAGACGCCGATATTCATCCGGACAGTTACCCGCCGACCTCGTACCAAGGTGAGGCTGTTGTCTGCATTTGCCGGGTTGTCCAGATACTGAATAGACGGAATGACCTCCAAATTTGCCACACTCAGGTCGACTGCGAAGGCGGTTGCCCCCCATAGAAGATGAATGATGCCCGCAAGAAGAAGACCTCTAACAAAGATCGTTTGCATGAACATATCCCATCTCCTTTCGTAATAATGAAGGATACTCTTCATTTCATTCCTACTGTGAGTTCATCCTACCCGCATTTTTTTGACGTGCCAATGTGGAGAATTTACGGACAGGGAAAACCATTAGTTCAGCCATTTACAGAGCC
>CAZOFJ010000100.1:0-7115 GCA_964579005.1 uncultured Nitrospirota bacterium | reverse complement strand
TTAACGAACCGATCGGACCCGGCCCGGAATCGCCATGAAGTATTATGCCGGTCCGATCCTCTGGATGGCAGTGATGTTCGCCTTTTCCACCGACGCCGGATCGATGGTCCACACCAACTCCCTTCTCTCCCCCATCATCCGTTTTTTTTCTCCGAACATCTCCAAAAATGAGCTGGTCTCGATCCTTATCATCACCCGAAAGATCGCGCATGTGATCGAATACGCCGTTCTCGCGGTGTTGTGGCTTTATGCCCTCAAACGAGGAAAAGATCAATGGTGGTGGTCTACCTTATTCGGCGCCTTCGCCATTTCCGTCGCGTATGCCGCGATCGACGAATTCCACCAAGCCTTCATCCCTTCTCGAACCCCGAGCCTCACCGATGTCTGGCTCGACTCCTTCGGGGCCATCCTCGGGCTCGGCATTTGGAGTCTCTCTCAGACGAAGCGCCTCCCTGCATTGGGAATGAAGTTTTTCGGCTGGTGGTTCGCATGGGGGATCTTTTCCGCAATCATGGTCTTGATCGTCCTCAAAGGAGGAACCCTCTCTTTCGGAAAAATGCTGTTGGTTATCGTCAGCGTCGGGGTTCTCTCTGGAAGCGCGGGGGTTCTCTATTATGGCCGTCATCGGTGACCGGCGGTTTCCGTTTCCGCCTCCGGTTTCCGTATTATCTCCAACCATTCCCTGGAGGTCACAACCATTTCCCGAAAGTCACGGTTTTCAAGCATTCTCGATTGGATCTATCCCCGCGCCTGTCTCGGCTGTCAGGCTTCAATCAAAAACGGAGCGGACGATCTTTCCTTATGCGCCGACTGCAAGGAAACGATTCGCTTTCTCTCCGGCCCCTGTTGTCCCGTCTGCGCCACCCCTTTTTCCTCGCCGGCCGCCCTGTCACACAGCCCGGAACATCGTTGCGGTGAATGCCGGGAAAATCCCCCCTTCTTCTCACAGGCAATCACCCCCTATGCGTACGAAGGGGGCCTTGCCAAGGCAATCCGCCGATTCAAATACCAAAAAGGAAACCGGCTTGCGACCCCCCTCGCCTCCCTCCTTGTCAACGCGCTCGGCCCCCGTTCGTTCGACCTCGTCACCCCGATCCCCCTTCACCCGACCCGCCTTCGGGAAAGAGAGTTCAATCAATCCCTTCTGCTGGCACACCGGGTGGCGCAACAGAGAACAATCCCCCTTTTGATCGAGGGATTGGAGCGCCTTCGGGAAACCGGTCCCCAAGTCGGTCTTTCAAGAAAAGAGCGGGAAAAAAACGTTCGACGGGCCTTCCGGGTCATCAACCGGGAAGCGATTCAAGGAAAGCGGATTCTTCTGGTCGATGACGTCTACACCACCGGCGCCACCTTGCGAGAGGGGGCCAAAACGCTGGCGGAGGGAGGGGCGAAGGAGATCGTGGTCGCCGCGGTCGCTCGAATGATTTAGGCGCGCAGATGATTAAAGATTACTTCACGCAGGTTTCTTTTAGAGGAATTGACGCCAGGACCGATTCCGGAAGCGAAGAAAAAGGGCCGGGGAAAGAAACCGCCGCCTGTTCAAACGCTTCACGGAGAGAGGCGTTTAATGAATCGATCGCATGATTCAACCCCTGCGCAAGGGAGGGAAGGGAGTAGAGAAGCAGGTCATAACCGGGGATCAGCCCCAGGGCGGGGTAGATGGCGTTTTGTAAGACCGTCCGGCTGACTTCGGCAAACTCTTCCATCAACCGCTCTGAAAAATTGTCTATCTCCCGCTCCTGGACGAGTGCAACCATGGGGAGAATGCCAAGCCGGGGCTGCTCTTCCGGGTCATCGGATTCGACGGCCTCTCCCATCGGAAGAATGCCCGATTTCGAAAACATCTCCGCCAAACAGGCCGGGCGTGATTTGAATCCCCATGAAAGATATTCGTCCGCGGAAAGAGGTCGGTCGGCCAGAATAAGCGGTTGTTCCAAATGGAGTTGAAGGACACTTCGGATCTCATTGACCCGCTCAAGGCGATGGCGAAAATCTTTCCCCTCTCGCCGGGGGCCATAAAGCGCCGTCAATGCAATCGCCATCGGAACGGCTTCAACCGCTTTCGGACCCTTCTGAATCTTTTTTTTGATCTTCTTAATCATGGGATGTTTCTCGGGTAGAATTCTCGCCGGACAAAGCCCCACTGCCCCAAAAAGAGCATTGAGGATCCTCCGGAACGGAGAGTGGGCACACCTTATTGATTCGTTTTTCCTTCAGATACCGACGGGGCTGGAGGAGACAATTGGGCGGAGTAGGGATCGAGGGGATCGAGGGCAACCATCGTCCCGTTGTTAAAGACGATCAGACGGAGGGAAGGATAAAGGTGGTTCTGGAGATCGCGATTTTTAACATGATAAACCCATACCTCTCTCAGTTCGTTGGGGGCAATCTGACGGCGTTCAACTCCGTTCGGGTCACCGACCAGCGCTTTCACCTCGTCTTTCGAAATCCCCGGCTTCAGCTTGCCCGACGAGGCGGCCCGGTAAAACCGATAGGAAGGGCCACTACAACCGACCATTGCAAGAAATAGAAGACCCAAGACGGTCAAGCATCCCCACCTCATCTCTCTTGGATGACGGCTCATCTCTCCCTCCCCGTTGACGCATCGGATTCTAGTCCGATCGGGACTCATTTTCAATCAAATTTTTGAGAAGTACAGAAGCGCATCTCTTGAAATCATTCGCCATCGAGCTTATATAATGAGTGAGAGGATGGTTCTTTGAAAACAAGGTTTCCGCGGCGTTGTCGCCTCTTCGGCAGCCTTTGGGAACAGCAGAGTAAAGGGAGCCTTCTCCGATTCCGCCGAGTGCAAATCGGAGCAAAAGAAGCGCACCCACTTAGGAAGAAACCATCGGTTTGCCGAAAGAGAAAAACGTCGCGGTTGTGACATCGCCCCAAGCAAGTCCGTCGACATATCGACCTATCCGTGGCGCCGGTGGCGCGTAAAAGGTGAGCAGAGGATGGTGATTGGATTCACGGTAACCCCCAAGGGCTGTGATCCCCACATCGCTCCCGAGCAAATCAACGGATTGAGCTTCGAAACAAGTGGGACGGTGTCACTCTTTTTGAGACCGAATCCAAAAAATTGGATTCGGTCTTCTTTTTGTTTGAGAGCCCCTTCCAAATTGACACCGGTTGAGAAACCGAATAAAGTCATCCTTACAAAAACAAATGGCCTAGAAAATGGAGCGGCCACCAGAGTGTAATGTCTCAGGCGTATCTTTACAATCCGTTCATGGTGAGCGTGTCGAACCATGAGCGGATTCCATTGATCTCGTTCACCCTTCGACTAGCTCAGGGTGAACGAATATTGTAAAGCCGTTATTGAGACACTACCAGAGGAGCAACTTATTTGATCGACCGGCTTGGAAGCGCCCTTTTGACCGACCTCTACCAGCTCACGATGCTTCAGGGATATTTCGATGAGGGGATGGAGGAGATGGCGGTCTTCGAGTTCTTCGTCCGGAAACTCCCGCCGGGCCGAAACTTCCTGATCGCCGCCGGCCTCGAATCGCTCATCGATTATCTGGAGCGGCTCCACTTTACCCCGGAAGAGTTCGAATGGCTCGCCGGAACCGGACGGTTCAGCCCCCCTTTCATCGATTCCCTTTCCCGGCTTCGATTTACCGGCGATGTCGACGCGATGCCCGAAGGGACTATTTTCTTCCCCAACGAGCCGGTCGTCCGGATCACTGCCCCCCTCCCGCAGGCGCAACTCGTCGAGACCCGGCTGATCAACCTCCTTCACCTCCAAATCTTGATTGCGTCGAAGGCGGCACGATCGGTTCTGGCCGCCCCGGGAAAACTCCTGATCGACTTCGGCCTGCGCCGGGCACACGGCGCGGAAGCCGGACTCTTGGCCGCCCGGGCCTGTTATCTCGCCGGGTTCGCCGGATCGTCAACGGTGCTGGCGGAATATCTCTACGGGGTTCCGGCTTATGGAACGATGGCCCACTCCTTCATCCAGGCCCATGAGAAGGAAGAAGAGGCCTTCCTCCGGTTTGCCCACGCCCAACCGAAGAACGTTGTCCTTCTCCTCGACACCTACGACACCGAAACAGCGGCGGAGAAGGTGGTCTCCCTGGCGCCGCGCTTGAAGTCCGCCGGCATCGCCATCAAAGGGGTCCGGCTCGACAGCGGCGATCTCGCCGACCACGCAAGAAGGGTGCGGCGGATCCTAGACGAAGGGGGACTGCCGGAAGTGACGATCTTTGCCAGCGGAAATCTGGATGAATATATTTTGCGCGATCTTTTGACCGCAGGGGCGCCGATTGATGGATTCGGGGTCGGCTCCCGTCTCGATACCTCCGCCGATGCCCCTTATCTCGATTGCGCCTATAAGCTTCAAGAATATGCCGGGCAACCGAGACGAAAACGGTCGGAAGGGAAGGCGACCTGGCCGGGACGGAAACAGGTCTACCGGCACATCGGCCCCGACGGCCGAATGGATGAGGATTTATTGACCTTGATGGTTTCCGTTTCTACCTCCGGTTTCCGTACTACCTCCAACCATTCCCAGGAGGTCACAACCCATTTCCCAGAGGTCATTGACGATCCCCAGGAGGGAAAACCGCTTCTTCAGCCGGTGATGCGAAAGGGAAAGCGGCTCGCCCCGCTCCCCTCCCTGACCGAATCGCGCAAGCGGGCCGCCGACGAACTGGCCCGCCTTCCGGAAAGACTCCGCCGACTGGACGAGGCCCCTCCTTATCCAGTTCGGATCGCACCGAACCTTCAAAAGCTCGCCCAAGCGGTGGACGCCCAACCACATTAAACGACGATCCAATCCGGCGGAGCCGGAAAGCGGGGGCTTGCGTCGCCCCCTCCAGCGGAGAGCACGCACAGGCCGGCGAAGCCGGATGGAGCCTCCCCCTCAACGCTCTCTTCGTTCGCTAAGCAACTCGGACGTCTCGCCCTTTTTCTTGAACGCCAAAGTGATCAATAAACCACCGTGCCGCCCGTTGCGCCACCTCTTCCAACGCCCCCGGTTCTTCGAAAAGATGGGTCGCCCCCGGAATGATCGTTATCTCTTTTTCTCCCCCGATCTGTTGATAGGCCCAGCGGTTCAATTCGATGACCTCCTGATCTTCGCCGCCGACGATCAAGAGTGTCGGCGCCTCGACGCGATGAAGGATCGTCGCCGCCACCAGATCGGGCCGCCCTCCGCGCGAGACAACCCCCTTGACGATCGGACCGAGCGCGGCCGCCGCCCGAAGGGCCGAAGCGGCCCCGGTGCTCGCGCCGAAAAGGCCGATCGGCTGCTCCCCAATGGAAGATTTTCCGGTCAGCCAACGGGTGGCGGTGATCAGCCGCTCCGTGAGAAGATCGATGTCGAAGCGGTTCGCGTAAACCAGATCCTCCTCCTCGGTCAAGAGATCGAAGAGAAGGGTGCCGAGTCCGGCATCGCGCAAGGCCTCGGCGACAAAATTATTTCGGGGGCTGTAACGGCTGCTCCCGCTCCCATGGGAAAAGAGGATCACCCCCTTGGGATTGGCTGGAAGGGTCAGAGTCCCTTCCAGAAAAACCAAATCGACGGGGATTTCGACCTCTTCGACACGTTCTTGACGGCGATCATGCGGCATCTGTCTTCTCCTTATTGAGTGATCTGCGGGGGACGATGGAATCGAGCGCCTTGAGGAACGCCTCATCGCCGATCGCGGAAAGATGACTCCGAAATCGGACCACACCGGTCGAATCGAGAATCAGCAGGTTGTAAAGTGGACAGGCATTCCCGGGGTGCTCGAACCGGAGAACCCGGCCGAGCCAATCGTCCGGATCCAAAAGAAGGGGAAAATCGATCCGATGGGTTCGGACGATCCGCTCCGGTGTCGCGCGGTCGTTTCCAAGCGTGGAGAGGGCGACGATCTCGATGCGGTTCCGGTTCGTCTCATAGACCCGTTGAAGGAGATCGATCCGTCCCTCGCACCCCTCGCAAAGGTTCGTGAACCAGAGGACCGCCCCCCTCCCCGGAAAAACCCCGGAGAGGGTGAACGGCTGGCCGGAGAGATCACGCAGGGTAAAATCGGGAAGCCGAGATCCAACCACAGCACCTTCTCTCCGCCGACGGCGGAAAAACCAACGGACCCGGAGGGAAATTTTCCAGTAAAGCGACCTGATTCGACCCCCCATTTTCTACCTCGCTCTTTCCTCATTGCCCGGTTTCGAACCCAACCCAAATTTCCTCTCCTCGGACCTCAACAGGATAGGTCCGGACCTTCTCTTCGGGGTTGGTCAAACACCTCCCGGCGGCGACATCGAAGGTATTCCCATGCCAGGGGCAGAGGAGCTGCCCCTCGACGACCTCCCCCTCGACCAATGGGGCGGCCCGATGGGCACAGAAACGGTCGAGGGCGTAAAAGGCCCCCTCGATGTTGAGAAGCAGGATCTCCCGCGAACCGATCTTGACGACTTTTCCTTTCCCCTCCGGAAACACGGAGGTTTTCCCAACAACCTGATAATTCATCCTTTCTCCTCCCAAACCACATAGAGCCTATCTAAAAACCTGACTCTACTGCGGGGGGCTGCAAAGCCGTGGGACTTCGTTCTCGGGAGAAAACGTCCTCAACGTAGCCTCTGGCTACGCCTCCGGGCGTTTTCCCCCTGCGGCCTTGCCCCCCGGCTTTTCGCTCCCCCTCGTTACGAACCGGGTTTTTAGATAGGCTCTTATGAAGTCAAATCATCAACCGCTGATAGGTTCCGACGAGCTCCGCCTGCGCCAGGATGTGCCCCTTCATCGCTTTTTCCACGGCTGTCTTGGTAGGCGTACCCAGATCGGCAAGCGTGATATCCAGGGCATAGAGCTTATGAAAATAGCGATGCCGACCGATCGGCGGACAGGGGCCCCCGTAACCGGCCCGCCCCCAGTCGTTGCGCCCCACCAGGGTCCCCTCCTGCAGCGCCCGGGGCGTCATCCCTTCGGGCAATCCGGCGGCGCTGGGTGGAATGTTGTAGAGCACCCAGTGAACCCAGATCCTTTTCGGGGCGGCCGGATCGGGCGCGTCCGGATCGTCCACGATCAGCGCGAGGCTCTTTGTTTCACTCGGTGCGCCGGACCACGCCAGCGGCGGGGAGAGATCTTCTCCGTCACAGGTATAACGCCGGGGAATCTCGCCGTGATG
>CAZOFJ010000099.1:0-7754 GCA_964579005.1 uncultured Nitrospirota bacterium | reverse complement strand
CATCGAGCTGGCCGAGCCGGGCATTCAAACGGCGCTGGAGCGTTACGCCGATCCCACTCCGAAAACCGTCTGGGTTCTGCCGGTTTTGTTTTTCGCTGCCGGACACTCCAAGATCGAGATCCCCGAGATTGTCAACGAGGCGCGGCGGAAACTTCCTCACGTCACCTTTCACTACGGCGCGCCGCTTGGAATCCATCCGGTTCTGCTCGACATCGTCCACGAGCGGGTCGTTGCGGCGGAACCCGATTACCTGGGATCAGAGGCGGCCACCCGGGAAGAGACGGCGATCCTGTTGATCGGCCGCGGCAGCTCCGACCCCGACGCCAACGGCGACCTGCACAAGATCGCCCGGCTTTATTGGGAGCGGCATCGCTACGGATGGGTGGAGAGCTGCTTCATCGGGGTGACCGAGCCCAATCTTCCGACCGGATTGGAGCGCTGCATCCGGTTGGGAGCAAAACGGATCATTGCCATTCCTTATTTCATCTTCACCGGAGTGCTGATCAAGCGGATTCACCAGGTTATTTGTGAGGAAGGAGCGCGTTTTCGGAACGTCGAAATGATCGTGGGAGATTATTTGGGCCGTCACCCCGCCCTGCTGACCCTGATCGAGGAGCGCTTCGAGGCGATCCGGAAAGGACCGGTTCTGATGAATTGCGATCTCTGTAAGTATCGAGTCCATGATCTGTTTGCGCAAACCGATTCTGAGGGGAGGAATCACTGATGTTTCCGAAAATCATCGACCCAGAAAAAATCGAGGCGGAAAGTTTCCGAATCATTGAAGAAGAGGTCGGACCGCACCCGTTCTCTGAGTCGGAGTTCCAGATCGTCCGGCGGGTCATTCACGCCACGGCTGACTTCGAGTTTATAAAGACGATCCGGTTCCATCCGGAAGCAATCGTCAGCGGGATCGACGCATTGCGAAGCGGCGCGTCGATCGTCGCCGATGTGGAGATGATCCAATCGGGAATCAGCAAGGTTGGACTCAAACCGTTCGGCGGCGCGGTTCATTGTTACATCTCCGATGAAGATGTGATCGCTTCGGCGAAATCGCTCGGCATCACCCGGGCGATCTGCGCGATGAGAAAGGCGGCGAAAACCAACGCCTCCGTTTACGCCATCGGGAATGCCCCGACCGCGCTTTTTGAACTGATTCGTCTGGTGCGGGAGGGGGTCATCTCGCCGGCGTTGATCGTTGGGGTGCCGGTCGGGTTCGTCTCCGCTGTCGAGTCGAAGGAAGCGTTGCTGGGGATCCAAACCCCTTTTATCACGACCTTGGGAAGAAAAGGGGGGACGCCGGTCGCGGTCGCCATCGTCAACGCACTGCTGCGATTGGCGCGGGCGGGGGGCTGACGCCGGTCGGCTCCGTCGCGGGCGCAACGCGATCAGACCGGTTGGGATCGGCCGTCTCTGCAGATTGGCCTCTCGGAGGCCAGTCCAAGAAACGGCCTCCGAGAGGCGCCGGGAAGGGCAATAGCGCTGATAAGACGCCGCGCCCGCTCCTCCGCCGACCGGCGTCAGCCTTTGGGAGGGGGTAGGGGGAGAGGTGAAACAAGAGGAGATAAAAGGAACCCGGACCGGCTATTCCACCGGGGCTTGCGCGACGGCGGCCACAAAGGGGGCCCTGCTGGCGCTGATTCATCAACAGCCGGTCGGCCAGGTGGACATCACTCTTTCTACGGGACAGCAGGTGCGCTTTCCCCTTTCCGCATGTGAAATCGGCCCGGACAACGCGACCTGCGGGGTGATCAAAGACGCGGGCGATGATCCGGACGTCACCCACGGGGCGACAATCCGGGCGACCGTTTCTTTTATCGATTTGCCGGGGGAGATCCGCCTTGAAGCGGGAGAAGGGGTCGGGCGGGTCACCCAGCCGGGCCTCGGACTCCCGGTCGGCGCGCCTGATATTACGCGGGTCCCCCGGAAGATGATGACGGAAGTCGTGGAGGAACTTGCCGTGGCGCAATTACAGGAGAGAGGGGTCAAGGTGGTCCTCTCCGTTCCCGGCGGAGAAGAGATGGCGAAGAAGACCGAACTGATCCGGCTCGGCGTCATCGGCGGGATCGGGATACTGGGAACCACCGGGATCGTCCGGCCCTATTCGACCTCCGCCTTCCGGGCCGGGATCGGTGTGGCGGTCGCCTCGGCCGCGACGCGGGGATACCGCCATCTCGTCGTCACGACCGGCGGGATGAGCGAGAAATTTGCCCGCCGCTGGATCGACTTGCCCGAAGGGGCCTTCATCCAGATGGGCGACTTCGTCGGTTATGCCCTCGATCAGTGCGCGAAGCGGCGGATCGAGCGGGTGACGATTTCCGGGATGATCGGAAAGCTCTCCAAGATGGCGAAGGGGAAGATGATGACCCACGCCGCCGGCTCCGATGTCGATACGCTCTTTCTATCGCAGATCGCCGGGGAGTGCGGCGCGCCAGCGGCGGTCGTCACGGCGATTAAAGGTGCCAACACGGCGCGGCAGGTGGCGGAAATCGTCCAGGCAGAGGGGATGGGCTCCTTCTTCGACCGCCTGGCCCAGCAGGTCTGCGAGGCATGTTCCCGTCATGTAAAGGGGGCGTTGACGATCGATTGTCTTCTGACCGATTTTGAGGGGAGTGTCATTGGAAGAGGAAGTGTTAAAAAATAAGGTCGCCGTGATCGGGATGGAGGGGGATGGCGTTAATCACCTCACCTCCGATATTCAACGACGCATCGCCGCCGCCGATCTGTTGATGGGGGGAGAGCGGCATCTTGCCCACTTTCCTGATTTTTCGGGGGAGCGGATTGTGATCGGATCGAATCTGAAAGAGGTTGCCGAGCGGGCTTTGTCGGGGCTGAAGGAGGGGAAGCGCGTGGTAGTCCTCGCCTCGGGCGATCCCCTCTTCCACGGGATCGGCGCGTTCCTGATCAAGCGGATCGGAAAAGAGCAGGTCGACGTCGTTCCCGCCGTAAGCGCGATGCAGTTGGCCTTCGCGCGGGTGAAGGAGCCGTGGCAGGAGGCGGCACTGGTCAGCCTTCATGCGAAGCCGATCGAAAATCTTCTTTCTGTCATCGAGGAGAAAAGTCTGATCGGGCTCTTTACCGACGAGACTAACACCCCCGACGCCATCGCCCGTTTCCTCCTGGAGCGGGGCCATACCGATTGGACCGGATCGGTCTGCGAGCATTTAGGGGGAGCGGAGGAGCGGGTCCGCGCCATGACGCTCGAAGAGATGGTTCAGGGAAAGTTCTCTCCCCTCAACGTGGTGATTCTGAAGCGGGAGAAAACGGTTGACCCATCCAAAGTGGACCTGCCGATCCGGTGGGAAGGGGCGTTCGGCATCCCGGATGATCTCTTTATTTATCGGAGACCCAAAGCAGGCCTGATCACCAAGAAGGAGATCCGGGTGATGAGCCTCGCCGAGATGGGACTTCGCCGCGACAGCGTCACCTGGGACATCGGCGCCGGCTCCGGATCGGTTTCGGTCGAGCTGGCCCGTCTCTGCCCGGAGGGGCGGGTCTTCGCCATCGAGAAGAACCGGGAGGATTTCGAGTTGATCGAAAGGAACACGCGCCGGTTTGGGATAAAAAACGTCACCGCCCTCTGCGAGCGGGCGCCGGCGGGGTTGGCCGGTTTTAGCGATCCCGATGCGGTTTTCATCGGCGGATCGGGAGGGGAAATGGAAGAGATCCTCTCCGTCTGTACGACGCGCATTCGGCTGGGAGGGCGGATCGTCGCAAACCTGATCACCCTGGAGAACCTCCATCACTTCAGCCACTTTTTCAAAGAGGCTCCGTGGGAGGTCACCTATACCCTGGTCCAGGTCTCCCGATCCAAACCGATCCTGGAGATGGTGCGGTACGAGGCGCTCAACCCGATTACGATCGCGGTCGCGAGGAGGAGGGAGACCTCTCCCCCGACCCCTCCCCGACGCGGGGAGGGGAGCAATCCTTCCCCTTCCCTCTCAGGGCCGGGGGCAGGGGGTTAGGTCAGGAGGAAAATCGAATGCCTTTAGGAAGATTCTACGGGATCGGCGTCGGGCCGGGTGATCCGGAGCTGTTGACGGTCAAAGCGCTCAACCGGCTTCGGGCGGTCGATGTCATTTGCTACCCGGCTTGCCGTCCGGGGGCCGGGAGTTATGCGCTTCGGATCGTGCAAGGGCTTGTGGGAGACCGGGCGGAATTGAAAGGACTTCTCTTCCCGATGGAAAAGGAGATGGCGCGGCTGGTTCCGATCTGGAAAGAGTCGGTCGCCGAAATTTATAACGACCTCGCAGCCGGGCGGGAGGTCGCCTTCATCACCGAGGGAGATCCTTTCTTCTACAGCACCTTCGTCTACCTCTACGATCTGATGCGGCAGCTTCATCCCGAGGTGACGATCGAGGTGATCCCGGGGATCTCCTCGGTGATGGCGGCGTCGGTTCGTGCGGGGGTGCCGCTGGCGATGGCCGATGAACGGGTGGCGGTCCTCCCCGCGACCTATGAAGACGCGTTTCTCAAAGAGGCGCTGGAGCGGTTCGACACCGTCGTCTTCATCAAGGTCAGCAGCGTCCTTCCCAAATTGATCGTGCTGCTCGACGAGATGAAACTGCTCGATCGGGCGGTGATGGTCGAGCGCTGCGGGAGCGCCGAGGAGCGGCTGGTCTGGGATCTGACGACATTGAGAGAAGAGCGGTTGAACTATCTCTCGCTGGTGATCGTGAGGAAGGGAGGAGGCTGAGGCCGGTCGACTCCGTCGCGGGCGCAACGCGATGGAACCGGTTGGGATCGGTGTTCTCTCTGGATTGGCCCCTCGGAGGCCAAACCAAGAGGTGGCCTCCGAGGGGCGCCGGGAAGGGCAATCGGGCTGATACGACGCCGCGCCCGCTCCTCCGCCGACCGGCCTCAGCCAGAGTGGGTGGAAAGGAGGAAGTTAATGAAAAAGGATCTGGCGGTTGTCGCCATTACCAAAGGGGGGGTGGAAATCGCCCGGCGGCTCCGGGCGCATTTCCCTCAAGCGGACTTCCTCATTTCGGAGAAGTTTGCCGAGGCGGCGGGGGAGGGGACGATTCCATTGAAGGGGGCGCTGAGCAAGAACATCGGTGATTTCTTTCACGCCTACGACAAGATCGTCTTTCTGATCTCGCTCGGGGCGGTGGTCCGGCTAATTGCGCCACATTTGAAAGACAAACATGTCGATCCGGCCGTCCTGGTCGTCGATGACCGGGCGCAGTTCGTGATCTCCGTCCTCTCGGGGCATGTCGGCGGCGCCAACGCCTTCACCGAGACGGTGGCGACGGCGCTGGGGGCCACGCCGGTGATCACCACCGCGTCGGACGTGGGGAAGACGATCCCGGTCGATATCCTGGGACGCGAGCTCGGATGGACCTTGGAAGGATCCGAGCATGTCACGCGGGTCTCGGCCTGCGTCGTCAATGAAGAGCCGATTGCTTTTCTTCAAGAAACGGGAGAGAAGAATTGGTGGAGCCGGCCGACCCCGCTTCCCGCCAACATCGACTGCTTTGCCTCATTGGAGGCATTGATGGAGAAGGAACGCGTGGGGAAGCGTTATGCG
Source organism: uncultured Nitrospirota bacterium (assembly GCA_964579005.1). Classification (GTDB taxonomy): domain Bacteria; phylum Nitrospirota; class Nitrospiria; order SBBL01; family Manganitrophaceae; genus CAZOFJ01. The sequence goes on along the minus strand of CAZOFJ010000099.1, from coordinate 2,227 downwards.
GCCTATCTGGTCGTCACCGACCGGAACCGGAACGTTTTCCCGGAATTGATGCAGGAGCGGATCGTCCTCTATCGCCCCAAGAGTCTCGACCTCGGAATGGGATGCGACCGGGGGACGCCCCTTGAAGAGATCGAAGCATTGATCCGGATGACGTTTGCGCAACATCAACTGGAATGGAAAGCGATCCGGACGCTCGCCACGCTCGATTTAAAATCGGACGAGCCGGCCTTCCTTCAACTCTGTGAGAAAAACGGCTGGAGGCTGGTGACCTTCTCGAAGGAGGAGTTGCAGCAAGTCGAAGGGATTCTCACCCCCTCCGCCGTGGTTGAGAAATGGGTCGGCACACCGAGTGTCTCGGAGGCGGCGGCGCTGAGATCGAGCGGGGCGTCGGGTTTGTTGGTTCCAAAGGTCAAGGCGAAGCGGGCCACACTCGCCGTGGCCCGGGTGGTATTTTAAGAAAGGGTTTTGGAGTGCGGGAGCTTGCTCCCGCTTTGAAAGCGGCGGCAAGCCGCCGCACTCCATATAAAAGGAGTCGATCGATGGAGAAGAGGGGGGAGCTCTACGTGGTGGGGTTCGGGCCGGGACATTTCGATCATCTGACGTTCAGGGCGCGCCAGGTGATCGGCCAAGCCGATGTGGTGGTCGGATATCGAACTTATATCGATCTGGTCGCCGATCTTCTGGAAGGAAAGGAGATCATCGCCACCGGGATGACCGAGGAGATCGACCGGGCCCGCGCCGCCGTCGATCGGGCGCAGAAAGGGGAGCGGGTTGCCATCGTCTCCAGCGGCGACGTCGGGATTTATGGAATGGCGGGGTTGATCTTCGAGATCCTCGCGGAGATCGGATGGAAGCCCGGAGAAGGATTCTCGGTCGAAGTCATCCCCGGCATCACCGCCCTCTCCGCCGTCGCTTCCCTTGTCGGCGCGCCGCTCACCCATGACTTCGCCGCCGTGAGTTTGAGCGATCTGCTCACCCCCTGGGCCGTCATCGAGAAACGGCTCCACGCCGTGGGAGAGGCCGATTTCGTGATCGCCCTCTACAATCCGCAGAGCAAGCGGCGCGATTGGCAGCTCAAGAAGGCGCAGGAGATTCTATTGAAGTATAAGGCCGCCGACACCCCGGTCGCCGTCGTCAAAAGCGCCTATCGGGAGGGGGAACGGATTGTCCTGACCACGCTCGACCGGATGTCGGAGGCGGAGGTCGGAATGTTGACGACGATCCTGATCGGAAACGCTTCGACCTTCCGGTATCTCGATTTTCTGGTGACGCCGCGCGGCTATTCCGGCAAGTACGATCTCGAATCGGGGGAGATTCTCCACAAGGGAATCGACCGGCCGGGCCGCTCGTTGAACCGTCCGGCAGACTTCAAAGTGTGATGCAGAGGAGAATTTGATGACACCGGGCAAGATCTACATCGTTGGCGCGGGGCCGGGCGATCCCGAACTTCTGACGGTGAAGGGGATGCGGCTGCTGCAGGAAGCCGATCTGATTCTCTATGCTGGCTCTTTGGTGAATCCGGTTGTCCTTCAGTTCGCCCGTCGCGATGCGGTCCTTCACGACAGCGCCGGGATGGTCCTGGAGGCAATTGTCCAACTCCTGATCGAGGCGGCCCGGACCGGAAAGAAAGTGGTCCGGCTGGCGAGCGGCGATCCTTCCCTCTTCGGGGCGATGGGAGAGATGACTGAGCCGGTTCTCAAGGCGGGCCTGGAATTCGAAGTTGTCCCGGGGGTGAGCTCGTTTCTGGCCGGCGCGGCCTCTCTCAAAAGAGAGTTGACGGTCCCGGAGGTCAGCCAGACGGTGATCTTGACCCGATGCGAGGGGAGGACCCCGATGCCCGATCTGGAAAAGCTGGCGGAACTTGCCCGGCATCGATCGACGATGGTGATTTTTCTGAGCGCCCACCTGGCCGGAAAAATCGAGAGAGATCTCTTGTCGGTTTATCCCGCCGAAACGCCGGTGGCGATTGTCTACCGGGCGAGTTGGGAGGATGAGAAGATTGTCCGGGGCCGACTGAGCGAACTTCACTCCTTGATCAAAGGAAATCAGATCACCAAGACCGCCCTGATCTATGTCGGTGAATTCCTCGCCTCGGAAGGGACCCGCTCCCGGCTTTACGATGCGACATTCAGCCATGGGTACCGGAAAGCCTCAGAGTAGGGGAGAATGTATTGCCAACCAAAGGGCTGATCATGATCCATACCGGCGCCGGCAAGGGGAAGACCAC
>CAZOFJ010000098.1:0-7796 GCA_964579005.1 uncultured Nitrospirota bacterium | reverse complement strand
GTTCGAAAGGGGCTCAAGGAGATCCTTTCAGAGACCCCTGATTTGGTTGTCGCCGGAGAGGCTGACAACGGTTGTGAATTGCTCGAAAAAGTCAGGAGTGATCGTTGGGATGTCGTTGTCCTCGATCTCTCCATGCCGGGTCAGGAAGGACTCGAAACGCTCAGACAATTGAAAAGCGAGCGTCCGAAATTGCCGGTTCTGGTTCTTACCATCCATCCCGAAGATCAATATGCAGTGAGGGCGCTCCAGGCCGGCGCTTCGGGATATTTGACGAAAGAGTGTGCTCCGGACCGTCTCGTCGAGGCGATTCGAAAGCTTGCAGGTGGTGGAAGATACATCAACCCCAATTTTGCCGAAAGGCTCGCCTTTCGCCTCGGAACTTCGACAGAAGACCTTCCTCATGCTTCCCTTTCAAACCGCGAATTCCAGGTGCTTCGCCTGATTGCCTCGGGAAAAACGGTAAAAGAAGTCGGAGAAGAACTCTCCCTCAGTATCAAGACGATCAGTACCTACCGGAGCCGCATTTTGGAAAAGATGAAGATGCGGAACAATGCCGAATTAACTCACTACGCGATTCGACAAAAACTGGTTGATTAAGGACCGAAGAGAGTAGAAAATACAGCCTTTTCAGTATATAAATTGATAATCCTACGTTAATAATAGTATAATTCCTACAAAATAAAAGGACAAATTCTGATATCCATTTGACAGGGTTGTTTTTATAGTCCTGAAATGGTATTTTGGAATACAGGGAATAGTCTGTATTTTCCCGTCAGACAAACATGATGAAGAGGGGGAAAGCGATGCTTGAACCGCGGTCACTTACCAAACGAGAACAAGAAGTGATCCGTCTTGTGGCCGAAGGCTATAAGAATAGAGAGGTTGCCGAAAGGCTCGGGATTCGGGTCAAAACGGTAGAGACACATCGTGCCAACATCATGAACAAACTTGCTCTCCGCAATGTGGCTCAGTTGATCCGATATGCCATTCAAAAGGGATTTGTAGAGATCGAAAAAGAGCGTCTCTTGGAAGGATTGGTCCACTAATCCGAAAAGGGGCTTGCGTCGCCGACAATCCAATGTGGGGGCCCGTCCGGCGAATCCTCCGATGTCCCCACACCCTACGCTCGGACGGGCAAAGTCCGATCCTCGCTTACCGGCGAAGCCGGACGGAGTCTTCCCCTCAACGCTCTCTTCGTTCGCTGGTAAAGAGCCCACCAACACCAGTTCTCCTCGCCTATGCTGTCCCACCCTGTTATTGTCAAGGGACCGCTTGGCGATACCAGAGAAGGGCCAACATCGTTTTGCTGTCAACAATTTTTCCGGACAACCCTTGCTGGTAAAGCTCCTCAAAAGGGAGGGTGACAACCTCGATGAACTCGCCGGGGTCGGAATGGGCCTCGGGGCTGGGAATCAGGTTCCGACCGAGAAAAACCTCGATCTTCCCTGTCGAAAATCCGACTGAGTGATAGTAGCCGAAGAGGAAGTCTACCCGTGTCGGCCTCATCCCAGTCTCTTCTTCACATTCCCGTCGGGCTGTTTCCGGGGACGCTTCCCCCGGTTCTAAGATGCCCGCCGGGATTTCAAGCGTCACCCGTTGGATCGCCGGCCGGTATTGCTTGACGAGATAGACCTCCCCCTTCTCGTCGATCGGAAGAATCCCCACCGCGTCGGGAGGAGAGACGATTTCACGAACCGCCTCCGAACCGTCCGGCAGTCGGACCACCTGCTCCTCTGCGCGGATATACTTCCCCTGGTAAACCACTTTTTTCCTGACCAACCGCTCTTCGAGTTCCAACGAGATCCTTTTTTTCTTGGAATGGAGGCAACGATCTCTCGCCCCTTGTTATTATTTTTCGATCGACCGTCTCGCGGCGGGGACATAGAATTGATCGGTATACTCCTTGATCATCCGCCGGGAGGAGAAGGAGGGGGCCAGTGATCGGATCGCCTCTTTCACCGTCTGGATCCAGCCGCGAGGGACGCCGTCTCCGTCGCGCCGATAATAAAGGGGGATCACTTCATTTTCCAGGAGATTGTAGAGACTTTCCGCGTCGGCGGCATCCTGCATCTCGGAAGAGATGCTTTCCAAAGAAGGACCGGGTGAAATGCCGAAAGCCCAGCCGTTCGAACCGTTATACCCTTCCGGCCACCAGCCATCGAGGATGCTCAATTGGGGAACCCCGTTGAGCGACGCCTTCATCCCGCTCGTCCCGCTTGCTTCAAGCGGGGCCCGAGGGTTGTTGAGCCAAATGTCAACCCCTTGGATAAAGAAGTGGGCGACGTGCATATCATAGCCCTCGACGAAGGCAATCAAACCGGCAAGTCCCGAATCTTTCGCTAGGCTGTATACGTGCTGGATCATCCGCTTGCCGATCTCGTCGGCCGGATGGGCCTTCCCGGCGAAAATGATCTGAACCGGCCGCCAGCGGTTCCCCAAGATCTTCTTGAGGCGGTCGAGCTGGTGAAAAATCAGTGTGGCCCGTTTGTAGCCGGCGAATCGCCTGGCAAAGCCGATTGTCAACGCCTCCGGATCGAGAAGGGTCCCGGTGACCAAAAGCTGGATCGGATCGGCCCGATCCTCGATCCATGAAGTTCGGGCCCGTTCGCGAATGAATCCGAGCAACTTCCGCTTGAGATGCTGCCGCGTCCCCCAAAGGAGGTCGTCCGGAATGTCCATCACCCGTTGCCAGAGAATCGGATCATCATGATGGTGAATCCAGTCGGGGGCAAGATATTTCTTGTAGAGTGCATTCATTTCCGGTGCGACCCAAGTTGGAACATGGACCCCGTTGGTGATCGACGCGATCGGCACTTTTTTGGGATCGGTCTCGGACCAAAGGTGTTGCCACATCCTCCGGGTCACCTCCCCGTGCAAGCGACTGACCCCATTGCGACCCTCCGTCAAATGAAGCGCCAGGACGGTCATGTTGAACGCCTCGCCCCATGACTCCCCATTGCGCCCCAATGTCCAGAAACGTTCCTGGTCGAGCCCCAACAGCGGCCAGTAGTTGGAGAAATATTTTTCGATCAGGGCCGCGGGGAAAGCGTCGTGCCCGGCCGACACGGGGGTATGGGTGGTAAAGATCCCGCTTTTTCGGACGGCCGCCGCCGCCGCTTCGAACGATTGTCCCGCCGCCACCCCCTCACGGATTCGCTCCAACATCAAGAAGGCGGTATGTCCCTCGTTGCAATGCCACACCGTCGGATGGATGTCGAGGGCGCGGAGAAGCCGGACCCCGCCGATTCCGAGGACGATCTCCTGCCGAATTCGAAGTTCTTGATCCCCACCGTAAAGGCGGGCGGAAAGTTCTCGATCCCAGGGGGCGTTCTCCGGAACATCGGTATCCATGAGGTAGAGCCGGACCCGTCCGACCCGCACCTCCCAGACGGCGATGTAGACGGTGCGGGGTCCCACCGGAACTTCCACCAGGCGTTGACCGGATGGAAAGTGGACCGGCCGAACGGCAACCGTGTCGAGATGAAGCGGGCGATAGATCGCCTCTTGCCAGCCGTCCGACTGAAAGCGCTGGTGAAAATACCCTTGCGGATAGAGAAACCCGACTCCGACAATCGGGACACCCAAGTCTCCCGCCTCTTTGCAGTGGTCTCCCGCCAAGAGCCCCAATCCGCCGGAATAAATCGGCAGGGAATTATGGAGGCCGAACTCCGCGGAAAAGTATGCGACGGTGATCTCCGTCAGATCGGGGAAGCGGGTTCCAAACCAGGTCTCCCGATGGCCGAGGTCATCGTCGAAGGCCTTTAACACGCCGTCGTAGTGTCGAAGGAAAACCGGGTCTTCCGCGGCTTCCTTCAACCGTTCCTGGGAAACCCCCGACAGCACCTTCACCGGATTGTGGCTGGTCTGCCTCCAAAGGGGACGATCGAGCTCCTCGAAAAGGGCGCGGGCTTCGGGATGCCAGCTCCACCAAAGATTATAGGCCAGCTCTTGCAAACGGCTGATCCGTTGCGGAATCATTTGAGACGGTTCCATCGATGCGTATTCCTTTCTTAGGACAGAAGGTTCACGGGAAGGCCAGCTTAGCAAAATCGGCCGGAAAGATCAATGAATCGGCATGGGCGTCGGGTTCCCCACCGCTTGCGGCGGGGGGCTTCAAGCTCCCAGCCCAAAAACAGGGCGATGTCAACGGCCACAGCAGATTCACCCTGGGTGTTTCTATCGAGAATCAATATTCCGGAATGACCGTTAGAAAACTTCCTGGCTGAGGTGTGCCTGTTTCAGGATCGTGATTTCCTTCCCTTGCGCTCGGATCGATCCGGCCTGTTCGAACTCTCTCAGGATTCGGATAAAGGTCTCCCGGGTGACGCCGGCCATCGCCGCCAATTGCTGGCGCGTCAGGTTCACGTGGATTCGGATTCCTTGCCCCTCATCCCATTCCCCTTGAGGAATGAGGTCGAGGAGGACCCGTCCCACCTTCCCCTGGGCGTCTGAAAAGGCCGCGACGCCGATCCGCTCATTCGCTTTTCGGAGACGGCTGCTGAGGGTCGTCAACATCTTGAGCGACCACTGGGGATGTTCCTGGATGAAACCGAGAAGCGATTCCCGGTTGAGGGTATATGCCTGGCTTTTTTCGAGCGCGGTGACGGTTGCGGAGCGGGGGTAGCCGTCTAGCACCGCCATCTCGCCGAAGATCTCTCCCGGTTGAAGCACGCGAAGAATCACTTCCCTCCGATGTCGGTCGATCAAGGTGACCTTGACCCGGCCCGACTTGAGAATAAAAAGGGTGTTTCCGGGATCGTTGACCCTGAAAAGAACCTCTTTTTTGCGATAGCTTCGCTCTTCCAAAAAAGGGACCAGCGTCTCGATTTGATCGGGGGAAAGATCCTCAAAGAAAGGAATCCGCCGCAGCATGATCTGTTTTTCGCCAATCATGTCGCCGTCCTGTCGTCAATAGGGGCAAGCAGAATTGCAGCGGGAGTATATCGTTCCGGGTAAAACAACGCAAGCGCCTTGGAAGGTAGGAGTGCAAAGCATCAAGACTAATCCGGCAAAGCCGGATGGAGCCTTCCCCTCAACGCTCTCTTCGTTCGCTGGTGTCTAAACGATCTACGCAAAAAACGTAGACCGTTTAGACACAGACTCTACAAACTCTCAGGATTGCGAGATCTTGCGATCGGAAATCGGCCATGTTATTCTGCCGCCGTCAACCCGTTCACTCCAAACTTAAACAGGAAAAACGCCATGATTCCAAAGGATTTCAGTAGGGGCGAACCTTGTGTTCGCCCCTTTGATTCAACAGGAGAGGATACGATGTCGTTGAAGATCCCGAAGTGGGTTTAGGCCGAGATGTTCGGGCCGACGACCGGAGACCGGGTCCGCCTGGCCGACACCGATCTGATGATCCGAGTCGAACGCGACTTTACCACCTACGGGGATGAGTGCAAGTTCGGCGGCGGAAAGGTCCTCCGCGACGGGATGGGTCAGTCGGTCGGGGCGACCTCCGCGCAGGGGGCGCTCGATCTGATCATCACGAATGCCCTGATCCTCGACTATTGGGGGATCGTGAAGGCCGATATCGGGATCAAAGGGGGCCGGATCGTCGGGATCGGAAAGGGGGGAAATCGGGAGATCATGGACGGCGTGACGGCAGGGATGGTGGTCGGTGCCGCAACCGAGGTGATCGCCGGAGAAGGGATGATCGTCACCGCCGGAGGAATCGATTCTCACATTCACTTCATCTGCCCGCAGCAGATCGACGAGGCGGTTTCCTCCGGGATCACGACGATGATCGGTGGAGGCACCGGCCCGGCCACCGGGACGAAAGCAACCACCTGCACGCCGGGGCCGTGGGATCTCGCCCGGATGTTCCAGGCGGCCGACGGCTTTCCAATCAACCTCGGTTTTCTCGGAAAGGGAAACGCGTCGTCCGCAGCTCCGCTGGAGGAGCAGATCCTCGCCGGGGCGATCGGGTTGAAGCTCCATGAAGATTGGGGAAGCACGCCGCGCGCCATCAACACCGCGCTGACGGCCGCCGATCGATTTGACGTCCAGGTACCGACACCCTCAACGAGGCCGGTTTTGTAGAGGCGACGATCGAGGCGATCGCCGGACGGACGATCCATGCCTATCACACCGAAGGGGCGGGGGGCGGCCATGCCCCCGACATCATCCGCCTCTGCGGCGAGCCAAACGTCCTTCCCGCCTCGACCAATCCGACCCGCCCGTTTACCGTGAATACACTCGATGAACATCTCGACATGTTGATGGTCTGCCATCACCTCGATCCCTCCCTGCCGGAAGATATCGCCTTCGCCGATTCGCGGATCCGTCCCGAGACGATCATGGCCGAGGACGTTCTTCATGATCTTGGCGCTTTCTCGATCATGTCGGCCGATTCCCAGGCGATGGGGCGGGTGGGGGAGGTGATCCTCCGGACCTGGCAGACGGCGAGTTCGCCCGCATTTGACCACAGGAACACGCAGATTCGCCCCTACAGGATTGGAATGGACCTCTCCGTGAAAGACCTTCTCGGCCTTCTTCAATGGTGTGACAGCTTCTTCCCGGCGGGAGGCTACGCTCACTCCTTCGGCCTGGAAGAAGCGGTCCGGGATGGGGCGATACGGGATGGGGAAAGGCTCTTCGGCTGGATTCGGGCGAAGCTGATCCATTCGGTCTTTCCGGGGGAGTCTGTTCTGCTTCGCGCCGCTTATCAGGCAGCTTTGCGGAAAGATCTACATTCGCTCTCTCGTTTTGATGAAGAAGGGATGGCAATGCGGTTGCCGATGGAATTCCGGGAGGGGAGCCGGGCGATGGGGCGGCGCTGGATTCAGATGACGGCCGACCTTTACCCGACCTCCTGGACGAAGGCCTGTCTGGAAGCCTTGGGAGAGGGACGGCTTCGCGGTGATCCAGCGGTCGCCTTTGCGCTGGCCGGGGTCGCCGCCGGGCGGCCGCTTGTTCCGACCCTGATCGGCTATGTTTATGGGGTTGCCTCGGGGCAGGTTTCGGCGGGGCTGCGGCTCTTGCCGATCGGCCAGACCGAGGGTCAACGGATCCTTCAGCGGCTCTGGGGGGAATTGACGGAAAGCCGCATCAAGGAGATTTTTTCGGATCCCCTCCCCGCTCCCGCTTCTTTTCTCCCGGCGGCAGAAATCCGTGGAATGCGACATGAGACGGCCGAGATGCGGTTATTTCAATCATAGGGTATGATGGAGGAATGTGATGGGCGGATTACATCACCATATCGAACAAGCGTCCCCGTCACCGGGAAAAATCCGACGGCCGGTTCGGATCGGGATCGGCGGTCCGGTCGGTTCCGGGAAAACCGCCCTGGTCGAGCAGCTTTGCAAGCGGCTTCGCGATCGGTATCAACTTGCGGTGGTCACGAACGACATCTACACGCGGGAGGATGCCGAATTCTTGATCCGGGCGGGGGCCTTGGAAAAAGAGCGGATCGTCGGGGTCGAGACCGGCGGCTGTCCGCACACGGCGATTCGGGAGGATGCCTCCGGAAACCTCCACGCGATCGACCAGTTGATTCATGCCTTTCCGGATCTCGACCTGATCTTCGTCGAGAGCGGCGGGGACAACCTCGCGGCGACCTTCAGCCCGGAGCTGGTCGACCGGGCGATTTACGTCATCGATGTGGCCGCAGGGGACAAGATCCCGCGGAAGGGAGGCCCCGGGATCACCCGGTCCGACCTCCTCGTGATCAACAAAATCGATCTGGCGCGGTATGTCGGGGCCGATCTCGGCGTGATGGATCGCGATACCCGACGGATGCGCCGCGATCGGCCGTTCATTTTTACGAATCTGAAGGAAGGGGCGGGACTGTC
>CAZOFJ010000097.1:0-7819 GCA_964579005.1 uncultured Nitrospirota bacterium | reverse complement strand
TGCGCCGCGATCGGCCGTTCATTTTTACGAATCTGAAGGAAGGGGCGGGACTGTCGGAGGTTTGCCGGTGGGTGGAGGGGATGGTTTTGGAGGCGGGCACTGTCCCCTGACGATAAGGTGAGCCGTTGTCCACCGACGATACTTCAAGAGCAACTGCTTTGCGATTGACTCCGGTGAGAGATGGGTAATATGCATATTGAACCGGCTACGATTATCAATATTTTTTCTTGGACGGTTGCCCTGGATTCTTGTGTGGAACCATCTTTTTCACTTCCATCAATTTCTTGTCTATTTCTTCAAACGCAATTCTAGCGCCATCTTTCTTACCCTGGATATAAATGGCCTCCAGCAGTTCCGAAAGACGAACCCCTTTGTATAGAGTCATGTCTTTCGTTACTTCCGCAAGTGCTTCCTTAATCCTTGGACTCGCGTATACTTTCACAAAGCCACTTTTGATTTCGATGCGAGTTGCTAAATATTTGGCATTGTTGGTCATGACGCCTCCCACTTTTCAATCAGCACGCCGACCGTTGAATCGGTGCGGGCTTTTCTGCCACTTGGAAATACCAGTTTGATGCTTCCTTGCGGAAGACCCGCCAAGCGCTCCAACGTTTTTTCAGCCGTAGCAATGGATGCGTCTTCGCGGAACTTACGAAAGCGGGAGGGGTTCTCGTTTCTTTTTTTCATTGGCTTTCTCCTGGGCTAAATACGATTTTTCCAATTGCCTCTTTTTCGCCTTCATATATATCTTTTACAATTGCCGTGGTAAAAAATACCAAGGGTTGATATTTTGTCAAGGCGAGGGGCGTTTGTTTCCGATTTTTCTGTTCTGTTTGGGGAAAGGAATTTTAGGGGAACCGCATTCAGTAGATCTTCGGTATTGACTTTTTTGCCGGCGGGGGCGAACGAGCCGGTGCCGCTGCACTTCCAGGAGAACCATCGCTCCCGTCAGGTCTCCATTGCGGGTCGTGTCCCGCAGATGTTTCAGGCGGGGTTGATCGCGCGGCGGGTGTGTTGTCCGACGATGGATTTTGAGAAAATTGACATACACTGTATTCTGATGTAATCTAAGAGCATTTACAAGGACGAGGAAAGGAGGTCTGATATGGCAGGCATCCAGAAAAGCTTGAGGATTCCAAAAGAAATTCTGAGGGAGATCGGGCAGATCGCCGAGGAGCGCCAAAAGGATTTTTCAAGTGTCGCCAATGAACTTTTGGAAGAAGCGGTAAAAACCCATCGCTGTCCAGGGATCATCTTTACAGAAGGGGTCAAGGGGCGGAGGGCCAGGGTGGCCGGTACGGGCATCGAGGTATGGGAAGTGGTCGCCGCTTTTAAGAGTGTGGGAGAGCGCCTGGAGCGACTCCGCAAATCTTATCACTGGCTGACCGAGCAGCAAATTCAGTCTGCCTTGGGTTACTACAAAGTTTATTCAGAAGAGATTGACCATCTGATTTCAGTCAATGAAAGCTGGAACCCGGAACGTGTTCAAAAGAAATATCCTTTCTTGCCGGCCGGCAAACAATGAAGTATTACCTTGATGAAGACCTCAGTCCAAAGATTGCTGAGATTCTCAGAAAGCGGGGCGTGAACACAATCAGTGCTCATGACATCGGAATGCTCCAGGTATCCGATCGGGAACAACTGGAATATGCGGCTGGGGAAGGACGATGCCTTGTCACCCGAAACAGAGACGACTTTATTGCTTTAACGGTTCAATTCTTCAACGAGCATCGTCGACATTTTGGATTGCTGATTATCCCATACTCTTTCCCCGGAGACCGCTTTAGTATCATCGCCAAGGCCATTACAAAGCATGCCTCGAATCACCCTGGAGAAATGGAATCCTACGAAGTCAACTTTCTAAAACCTTAACCCGGCGAAGCCGGACCAAACAGGTTGGATCAAAGGTGGCGAACTCCAAAGAAAAGAGGGGGACGCCTTTCGACGTCCCCCTCTTGCGCGGGCAGGAGGGTCGATCACCCCGCGATTTGCCCGATCGCGGGGTCTTCCCCGGCTTTGGGGGCCGGGGCAGCGTGATCTGGTTACTCTACCAAAACCCCTTCCGAATACTTCACGCCGGTGGTCGCCGGCATCGTTCCCATCCCATGCTCGACAAAGTTCGGGACCGAGTTCAGGTCGATGCTGTTGGCGGCTGAAATGTCGAGGCCGCCTGGATCGCTCGGCAGGATGTTGAGGAACTGGCTGACCTCCAGCGGCTTGATCAGGTAGCTCTTCGTGGAGTCAACCGCGTCCGTTACCAGAGTTCCGGTTGGAATGTTGACCGCCTTTCCGGAGATATCGGCCGTCATCACGAAGCCGTTTTTCTGCAGCTCTCGATAGAGGTCGGGAAGGCCCCCCATCCATCCGTCAAACTGGAGGGAGAAGGTCTTCGATTGGCCTGCGTTGTTGGTCAGGGTGATTGGCGCGAGGCGGATTGGATCGTCCAGCATCTTATATGCGCCATTGGCGTCGATCAGATAGGTGAGCTTCCCCCAATCTTGACCCTGGGGTGGATAATCCCAGTTGAACTGAACGCCCGTGCTGACATTATTGCTGTCATACGCCACCAGGCCCCATCGGCCTTGAGTCACGACATCGCCGGAAACGATTCCGGCGTTCTGATCGACTGTGTTGACCGTTGCATAGACCAGCTTTAAGAATTTCGGGCTGGCCGGATCGGTGACAAAGCTGAAAGTCGAGGCGTTCCCGCTGTTGTCCCATTGCTCCTTAAAGACCGTCCCTGCTGTCACGAAAGAGCTGGCGTTAACCGGGTTGGCCACGCTCTGGAGCTCGATCTTCGTGTCATAGACCCCTGGAGAGACCATCTTGACAACATAGTTAATGCCTTGGTTGTTGATGTAGTACTCCCGGGTGGAGTCGAGCGTATAGGGCTTGTCTCCTGTGGGATCGAACGTCGGCGTCCAGGTCGATTGATCGAACGAAAGGAGCGTCTTCTCAACCCAACTCGCCCCGTTGTAGGAGATATAAATCGACCCACCGACATTGGCGTTGACCATGTCCCCGTTGGCGGGAGCATAGAGCGTCCCAATCACAAAGCTGCCAGGGGTGGGCCCGTGGGTTGCCGTATAAAAACCGGCGCCGGAGGTCGCCCTGGAGTCGCCGGCGGCAAGGCGGATATATAGGATAGGGCCGGAGTTGGTCCATCGGTTGATGTTGATGAACTTCCGGGTATCGTTCGGATTGTTTTCAAGGAACGCGAAGTCGGTGACGGGGGTTCCGGTTGGACAAGTATTCGGGTTTCCGAAGACTATCCCACCCGGGGGACAGGTTACCCAAGCCGCTCCGTTATATAAGAGGTTATAGTTGATGTTTACCCAGGTCTCCACCGGGATGTTAACGAGGTCATTGATACTCGCCGCCACCAGCGCTCTTTTCACCAGTGTCCCGGTGAATGGCTGGGAGACGGTGTAGGTCTCCGCCGTCTGGCTTGGGTTTCGGTCTTGGCGGGTCACCACCGTGCCGGCCGGAACGGTCCCGCCGTTTGCCCAGAGTTGATGCCGCCCTTGCCAGGCGCCGTAGTAGGCGAACTGTGGATGGCCATCGGTATCGGTGTAGGTGACCGGGAAGCCGAATGACTTCGTCTTCATCACATTCTCTCCGGTCACGCTGTTGAACATTCCGTACCGATGGGTCATTTCGGTGACGGTGTTTCGATCTTTGAACAGAACCGTTCCGCTCCCCTTCTGGACGGCCAGGTGGGTCGGATTATAGGCGTATTTCGCTTCAACCGAGGTCAGCGTGCAGTTCGGCTGATTGCAGCTCTCCCAGTCGGGGAACATCACCTTGCCGTGCCCTTCGGTCTCCGCCCGATTCATGATCGCCTTCATTTCACGGGTGAAGGAGCCACCCGGGCCACCTTCGAGCATCTTTTCATGGACCTTGATGACGGCATGGCCATTCGCATCGATGTCGGCCGAGGCGGCGAAAAAGTTGGTGATGGAGTCGCCGAATTTGACATTCAACGTCCAGACGCCATAATCGCTATAAGAGCCGTCTGTTCTCCGCGTTGCCGATTGATAGATCTTGAACTCAGCCTTGATCAGCCGGGTTCCTCCGCCGTCTGACGGCTCTTCGATCCAGACCTGGACGCGGTTGACGTTTCTGCTCCCTTCTATCATCATTGCCGAATCGACGACCCACGGCTCCAGGGTTTTCGTCTCGACCCCGTTCCGTTCTTCCTGCCAGGCGATCATCGCCTTGTAGGGACCCTGGTTGATGTTGGCCGTGTCGGCATAGTGGGTCTGCGCGAGCGCCGACAAAACCTGCTCAATAATGTCGAATTGTTCCAAGGTATGTTCGTTGACAAACTTGACCGTCTTTGCCTTGCTGTAGTCGGTATCTGCATCGGTCGCCGCTTCCCGCAGGGCAAGGAGCGCTTTTTGAAGTCCCGGTTTACCCGATCCGGAATTGCCTGGATTCGTTGGAACGGCCGAGATCTCCGTCGGCACCTCGAATCCGATGGATGGAACGGTTCCCGAATTGTTCCCCCCGCCGCTGTTGCATGCGGTGAGGCCAAGGCTCACTATCAATGAGGCCGAAGCCACTGAAATCAATCGTTTCATTTCTTTTTTCTCCTGTTTGTTATTTCACCAGACCGGTTCAATCATTGTGATCGCAAGATGGGCAGAGGGTGTGTACCGTGATATTTTCCTCCAAATCCAAAATAAAAAGCCCATTTCGATGACAGAAATGGGCTGCGCTCCCGATCCAAAAAGGACGGGTGTGGATGGTCCTACTCCAGGGCAGCCCAACCGGCATGCCGGCGACCGATCGCCGGCGAAGCCTCGAAGCTTTGCGTCCCGGTCTTTCGACCGGTTTGCCTTTTTCATGGATCTTGGTGCTGTTTCACCGGGAAATATACCAGAAAGATATCTTTAGTCAAGGCATCGATCTTCAAAATATTTTGACAAATGGGAGCGGCTTCTCTATCCTCGATCTATGCGGAAAGGGTGCCGATTCGTCTTTTTCTATCTTCTGTTCATTGTCATGATCGGCTACGCGGGTTGTGCGCCGACCAAGATCGTCTCCGCCCCGGAATGGCGGATTCAAGCGGTGGAAATGGACCGTCTCGACTTTTCCGGCGCCCACCTCAGTGTGGCCGTTCGGATCACGAACCCAAATCCGTTCGGCCTGACCGTCTCACATCTCCTCTATCGGCTCTCTATCGGGGAAGGAGAGATTGCGTCGGGAGAGATCAGCGTGCCATTCATCATCGCGCGCCACGGCTCCGCCGACGTCGTTCTTCCGATTGAGGTCCGTTTCAAGCAGATCGGCAAGCTGGCGCCGCTGTTGAGAGAAAAATCGGGAGGGATCGACTATCGGATCGAAGGAGAAGTGACGGTGCGGGCGCTGGGGATGCAGAAGACCGTCCCGATTGGCCGCTCCGGAAAAACGGGACGGTCTTCGGATTAACCGCTGTTAGTCAAGGGTGAGCGTGTCGCAATCCGATCAGAAAAATGAATCGTCCCCAGCAAACTCTGGCCCGCTTCGAAAAGAGCGGGCCTCGATCTCTCCTGCGGCATCCGATCCTTCTGCTCTCACCTTGAAAGACCTTCTTCTTGCGCCGGAGCTTGCTTTCGACCAGGTTGCTTCTCTTCTCACCCCTTTCGGCTTCGAGACAATTCAAAAAGCCGACATGAATCTTCAACTGATTGCCGACGAGCCGCGGGCCCGAACCCTTTTTGCCGAAAGCCTCGAACCTTTCTTGGCCGGCCTCGGCCGCTCTCCGGAACCGGACCGAGGCCTGAACGACTTCGAGCGATTCACACGCGCCACCTTCAGCAAAACCCAACTCCTCTCCTACCTCCGGGACGATCCTGTCCTGGCGGAACGGGCGGCGGCGATCTTCGGCGGCAGCCCGTTTCTGGCCGACATTCTGATTCGGAACCCGGAATATTTCTATTGGGTTTTCGACGCGGCGGTTCTTAAACCGAAGCGGACGAAGCGAGAGATAGGGCGTGATCTTACCCGGGCGCTCCGGTTGCGGAAGACCAAGGAAGACCGATTCGACGCGCTCCGGATCTTCAAGCGGAAAGAGATCCTCCGCATTGGCATACGGGATTTGCTGCGGATCACACCGGTCGAGACGATCCTGGAAGAGCTCTCCCATCTGGCCTGCGTCCTGATCCAAAAAGCCGATGAGATCTCGGATCAGGCGCTCCGCCGCCGTTATGGGCCGCCCCTTTTCCGTGACCGATCTGCAAAACGGGGCCGGGCCGGTTTTGTTGTGATTGCGTTGGGAAAGTTGGGGGGCGGAGAGCTCAATTTCAGCTCCGATGTCGATCTGATTTATGTCTATTCGAGCCGGGCCGGGAAGACGGCGGGGAGGCGGGGCGATCCCGAGAGCCGCATCCCCAACGCTGAATACTTCCGAAAGCGGGCGCAGGAGATCACCGCCGCCCTCAATACCGCAACCGGTCAGGGGTCGGTCTACCGCGTTGACCTCAAGCTTCGGCCCGAAGGAGAAAAAGGGTTAATCGCCCAACCATTGCAAGGTTATCGAAAATATTATGCCGCGCGGGGAGA
The DNA here is from genome assembly GCA_964579005.1 of uncultured Nitrospirota bacterium. Taxonomy (GTDB): domain Bacteria; phylum Nitrospirota; class Nitrospiria; order SBBL01; family Manganitrophaceae; genus CAZOFJ01. The sequence continues at coordinate 1,273 of CAZOFJ010000097.1, read as the reverse complement.
AACCTGGGAACGGCTCTCTCTTCTCAAGGCATGGCCGGTCGGAGGGGATCGCGCGCTGGGCCGCCGATTTCTCAAGGAGGCCGCTTCTTTTCTTTATGGAAAGCCGTCGGGATCGAAAGAGCTTGAAGAAATCAAGCGGGTCAAAGGCCGGATCGATGAGAAGATGGAGGCCTCGCAGCAGACGGCCCGGCACGTTAAGCTTGGCAGGGGGGGAATCCGGGAGATCGAATTTCTGATCCAATCGATGCAGCTTTGTCTTGGAAGGAAAACGGCCGCGCTTCGGGAGCGAAACTCCCTCAGGGCGCTCCGGAAACTTCAGCGGCACCGGGCCCTTTCCCTGGAAGAGCATGATCTCCTCCGCAATGCCTACCTTTTTTTAAGAGATGTGGAAAACAAGCTCCAGATCGTGAATGACGCCCAAACCCATCTCCTTCCGTCCGACCCGAAGGCCCTCCGGGCCTGCGCCATCCGCCTCGGCTATCGAGACGAAGCGGGAGAAGCCGCTTCATCCCGATTCATGCGCGACTACCAGACCCATACCGACCGGGTTCATTCTCTCTTCAATCAATTTTTTACAATGAAGTAAGAAAAAACAAAATCGGGAAAGATCGGCTTCCTTCGCTGGACAATTCGGGATCATCGGCTATACTCTTTAAGTATAAATAACATGATTCATGGGGAGGAGATATGGCATCGGTATTTGGAAGGGAAGAAAACAATAAACGGCCTTCGGAAGAGATGGTCACCTTCATGGGAAAGAACGTCGCGATCAAGGGAAATCTCGACTTTGAAGGATCGGGCCGAATTGATGGCAAGGTGGAAGGGAAGATTAGTGTGAAAGGGAGCGTCATTTTTGGAGAAGCGGCGGTGATCACTTCCGAGGTCGAAGGGGATACGGTTGTGATCGGAGGGAAAGTGACCGGCACGGTGACAGCCCGCCAGAAAATTCAGCTTCTCCGGACATCGATCGTCACCGGAGAATTGATCACCCCCTCCCTTTTGATTGAGGATGGCGCTCAGTTTAACGGAAGCTGCAAAATGGGGAAGAGCGCTCCAGCGGCCGACGAAAAACCGGAATTCCGAAAGGTGGAAGAGCCGCGGAAATTGGCCCTCGCTTCCGGAGGGTAAGCGACAAAGGATTAAAGCTCACCACCCATCAGTTTTTATGGTCTGTAGAAGGCCGGGAGACTGAGATTGCATTGGGCAAGATAAAGGAGGCGTCTTAATCCGCGCGTGAACCACGACAGGGAGCTGCGGTAGGCTTTACGCACGG
>CAZOFJ010000096.1:0-7983 GCA_964579005.1 uncultured Nitrospirota bacterium | reverse complement strand
ATGCGCCATGTCCCGCTCGATGCGATTCCCGATCTCTCCGATGCGCAGGTGATCATCTTCACCGAATGGCCGGGCCGCAGCCCGACACTCATTGAAGATCAGGTCACCTATCCGATCATCACCTCGCTCCTCTCGGCGCCAAAGGTGAAATACGTCCGGGGACAGTCGATGCTCGGTTTCTCCTTTGTCTACGTCATCTTTCAGGATGGCACCGATCTCTATTGGGCCCGCAGCCGTGTCCTGGAATATATGCAGGGGGTCTCTGAAAAATTGCCGGCAGGGGTGACCCCCATGTTGGGACCCGATGCGACCGGCGTCGGCTGGGTCTATGAGTATGCCCTGGTCGATGAATCGGGAAAACATGACCTCGCCGAGCTTCGCTCCTTTCAGGATTGGACGTTGCGTTACTGGCTTCAATCGGTGCCGGGGGTGGCGGAGGTCGCCTCGGTCGGCGGTTTTGTCAAACAGTATCAGGTGAACGTCGATCCGAACAAGCTGGCGGCCTACAGGATTCCATTGAACCACCTGATTACCGCCATTCGGGCGAGTAACAACGACGTGGGGGGGCGGGTGATCGAGCAGGCCGGCCGGGAGTATGTCGTGAGGGGCCGGGGCTACATCCAATCGACGGACGATATTCGCGGCATTCCAATCGGAACAGATGAGAAGGGAACACCGATCCGGGTGGAAGAGGTCGCCCATGTGACGATCGGTCCCGACATCCGGCGCGGCGTGGCGGAGTTGGATGGGAAAGGGGAGGTCGTCGGTGGGATCATTGTCATGCGCTATGGCGAAAATGCTTTGAATGTGATCAACCGGGTGAAAGAGAAGATCAAATCGATTGAGCCTTCTCTCCCCGAAGGGGTGAAGATCGTTGCTACCTATGATCGGTCGGACCTGATCGAGCGGGCGATTGACACACTCAAACATACCCTCACGGAAGAGCTGCTGATGGTTAGCCTGGTTATTCTTCTCTTCCTCTGGCATATCCCGAGCGCGATCATTCCGATTGTCACGATTCCGATTGCGGTGATTTTGTCCTTTATCCCGATCTATTACTCCGGCTTGACCTCGAACATCATGTCGCTCGCCGGGATTGCCATCTCGATCGGCGTTCTGGTCGATGGCGCGATCGTGGAGGTGGAAAATGCCTATAAAAAGCTGGAGCGCTGGCAATCCGAGGGACGGGTCGGCGACTATCATGAAGTCCGGCTGAATGCGTTGAAAGAGGTGGGGCCGTCGGTCTTCTTCTCGCTGTTGGTCATTGCCGTCGCTTTTATCCCGATCTTCACCCTACAGGCCCAGGAAGGACGTCTCTTCAAACCGCTCGCCTTTACCAAAAACCTGGCGATGGCGATCGCCGCCGTGTTGGCCATCACGCTTGATCCGGCGATGCGGATGCTCTTTACCCGGATGGATCCGTTCACCTTCCGGCCCAAATGGCTCCGTTGGACTGCAAACCATGTTCTGGTCGGAAAATATTATGCCGAAGAGAAACATCCGATCAGCCGGCCGCTCCAGCGGATCTATCACCCGATCCTTGAATTTGTTTTGAGGCATCGGTGGTCCGTCGTCATCTCGGCTTTTTTGATTGTCCTTCTGACCATCCCCGTTTATCTTCGCCTCGGCTCGGAGTTCATGCCCCCCCTCAACGAGGGGACGATTCTCTATATGCCGACCACGCTGCCGGGGATCTCGATCACCGAAGCGACCCGGATTCTTCAACTTCAAAACAAGATATTGAAGGAGTTTCCGGAGGTGGCGCGGGTCTTCGGAAAGATCGGGGAAGCGAAGACCGCCACCGATCCGGCGCCGTTGAACATGGGGGAGACGATCATTACTCTCAAACCGAAGGATCAATGGCGGCCGGGAGTGACCTGGGACCAATTGATCGCCGAGATGGACGAGAAGTTGAAGTTCCCCGGCGTCCCCAACATCTGGTGGATGCCGATCCAGACCCGGACCGAGATGCTTGCCACCGGCATTCGGAGCAATGTCGGAATTAAAATCTTAGGTCCCGATTTAAATGAGATCAACAAGATCGGTCAACAGATCGAGGGGGTGATGGGTCAGATTCCCGATACCCGATCTTCTTTCTTCGAGCGGGTGACCGGCGGCTATTACCTTGACTTTGTGATCGACCGGAAAGCGGCCGCCCGTTATGGACTTCGGGTGGACGATGTTCAGGAGGTCATTGAAACGGCGATCGGCGGGAAGAACATTTCGCAAACGGTCGAGGGGAGGGAGCGTTATCCGATTAACGTCCGTTACGCCAGGGAATACCGGGATGATATCGAAAAGCTAAAGCGGGTTCTGGTTTCGACGCCGACCGGCGCTCCAATCCCGATGGCACAGTTGGCGGAGATCAACTATACCGAAGGGCCTCCGATGGTGAAGGATGAAAGCGCCATGCTCGCCGGTGTCGTCTTTGTCGATACGGCCCGGTCTGATTTGGGCGGATATGTAAAGGAAGCGCAGCGGCTCGTCGCGGAGAAGGTGAGACTTCCCGTCGGCTATTCGCTCGTCTGGGCCGGTCAATATGAATATCTATTGCGGGCCAAAGAACATCTCAAGATCGTGGTCCCGTTGACCCTCTTTATTATTTTTTTCCTGCTCTACCTGAACACCGGATCGACGGTCAAAACGCTGATCGTTTTTCTCGCCGTGCCGTTCTCGGCCGTCGGGGCCGTTCTTTTTTTATACCTTCTCGGATACAACATGAGCATCGGCGTCTGGGTGGGGCTGATCGCCTTGATGGGGCTCGATGCCGAGACCGGCGTCTTCATGCTCCTCTATCTGGATCTCGCCTATGAAGAGCGCAAGGCCAAGGGAATGATGCGGACCATCGACGATTTGAGAGAGGCGATTATCGCGGGGGCGGTTCATCGCCTCCGTCCGAAGGTGATGACGGTCAGTGTGATGTTCCTGGGGCTGGTTCCGATCATGTGGTCGACCGGGGCCGGCGCCGATCTGATGCGGCGGATCGCAGCCCCGATGATCGGGGGGATCTTCACCTCCTTTATCATGGAGCTGTTGGTCTATCCGGTGATTTACGAGATCTGGCGGGAGCGGGGGATGAACGTTTGACAACGCGGCGGGCAATCGCATACGATCGCCCCCGATGGAGCGATAAAACGGAGCGACGGGGCAATGACCTTCGGGAAATGGTTGGAGGTAGGACGGAAACCGTGAACCTTCTTATCGTCGGGATCGGCGGATTTTTCGGCGCGATCACGCGCTATCTGGTCGACGGCTGGATCGGCCGTCGGATGGGGGCGCTTTTCCCCTATGGGACCTTCGTGATCAATGTTTCCGGAAGCTTCATCTTGGGCCTCTTCGCCACCACCATCACCGAACGGTTCATCATCCATCCCCACTGGCGGCTGCTGATCGCCATCGGTTTCGTGGGGGCCTACACCACTTTTTCTACCTTTGAATACGAGACGAATAAACTCTTTGAGGAAGGGAGCTTCGGACTGGCGTTGCTGAATCTCTTGCTCAGCGTGTCGGCCGGTTTGATCGCCGTCCGGCTCGGTATCCTCCTGGCGCGCAAGATTTAACAAGATTGAAGAGGATTTCATGGTTCAAAGAGAACGGGCCAAGAAACTGACGATCTACCTCGACGAGACCGAGCAGTGGCAGGGTCGGGCGCTTTACGAGGCGCTGATCGCGCTTTTCCACAAAAATAACATCACGGGGCTCTCCCTCTTTCGCGGGTTTGCCGGGTATGGTCAAGGCCGCGTCCTTCATACGACCAAGATTTTACAACTGAGCGAAAACCTTCCGATCAAGATCGAGGTGATCGAATCCCCGGAGACAATCGACCGTCTCCTTCCGGAGATCACCGGGATGGTTCGGAAAGGGTTGATCGAGGTCAGCGACACCGAGGTGATCCGCCGGGGGGAGTCTTTAAACGAACCACAAGGAGGAAACGTATGACGATGACACCTGAAATGGAAGCTCTCAAAACCCGTCTGAAAGCGATGTGGATGGCGGGCGACTACGGTCATTTCGCGAAATTTCTGGAGCCGGGGGCGATGGAGTTTTTCCCCCGCCTTCAGATCGTCTCGGGCGAGCGCGTCCTCGACGTGGCGTGCGGGGCGGGACAGCTTTCCTTTCCGGCTGCGCGCACCGGTGCTACCGTCACCGGCGTCGACATTGCCACGAACTTGATCACGCAGGCGCAGTCCCGCGCGAAAGCGGAGGGGCTGACGATTCGCTTCGAAGAGGGGGACGCCGAGGAGCTGCCGTATGACGCCGCCGCGTTTGATGTCGTTTTCAGTCTCATCGGCGCCATGTTCGCGCCCCGGCCCGAACGGGTCGCCGCCGAGCTCATCCGCGTATGCCGACCCGGCGGGCGCATCGTGATGGGTAATTGGACGCCGGGTGGATTTGTCGGACAGATATTCAAGGTCATCGGCAAGCATCTGCCCCCTCCCTCGATCATGCCGTCGCCTCTGAAGTGGGGCGACGAGGCCACCGTGCGCGAGCGTCTTCGCGATGGCATAACCGACCTGCGACTGACGCGGAAAATGTATCCATTCAACTATCCGTTTCCCCCGTCCGAAGCAGTCGAGTTTTTCCGCGTCTACTATGGTCCAACGAATCGCGCCTTTGCCGCGCTCGACTCTGATAAACAAGCCGCCTTACGGAATGACTTGGAACAGTTGTGGTCGGCGCACAACAAGGCAAGCGAGGGTGGAACCTCGGTTGCATCCGAGTATCTTGAGGTTATCGCCATTCGTGCCTGATCGAAGCCGCACAGCGCGCCGCATGGTTCGCGTTCGTCCACGATGTGTGCCTGGAGTCTACGTTGTTTTACTTTGTAGGAAGTAGTCGATATACTTCTCTATTGATAGTTATGAAAGGAGAAATTTATGGCGACTTCAAAGCAGGCAAATTTTCTTTTGCCGGAAGATTTGCTCGATGAGTTCAGGAAAGCCGTTCCGGGGCGTCAGCAGAGTAAGGTGGTGGCCGAAGCCCTTCGAAAGGAGCTGAAACGACTTAAACTGAAGAAGTCTCTTCAGGACGCTTTTGGCGCCTGGAAGGAGAGGGATCATCCCGAATTGAAGGAAGGGACGGAAGGATTCGTCCGCAGACTCAGAAAGTCAACACGGCTCACCCGTTTGCAATGAAAAATATTGTAGTTGATACCGATATCCTCATCGACTTCTTGAGAGGCCGGGAAGCGGCGAGAGATTTTCTCTCTTCGCTCATTGATGAAGCAACCCTCTATTGCTCTGTGATCTGGGATTCGGTTCCACTGGCGGTTTTGAAGAGGAGGATCTTCCGATGACACATCAACAGGCAAAACAGTTCTTCTTCATCTCGGCGATACTCCTTTTTCTGGCCGGTTGTTCCTGGCCCAGGGTGAAAATTGCCGGAGACGAGTATCTGCTTGCCCCCGCTCCGGGGAGCCATCCCGTGCCGACATCGACCAGTGGCGGAGCAACCGGCGGCGTCAAGGCTCCCCAGCCTGCACCACCGAGGTGATCCGATAGAATTACAATGATGTTTCAAAAACAACATTTTCGTCTATCCTCGTCTGTCATTGTCGCACCCCCCCCCCCCCCCCCCCCAAAAAAAAAGTAAGAGACAGGTTTTTTCTGTGTAACCCTCCAAATTTGTAGGATTTCCACGGGTGATTCAGACTGAACAGGGGTGCGAGATTATAAAGGCATCGGATTTGCTCTTTCTGAAACAGACCGGTCTGTCACCAGTAAAAAGAGGCGGGGATGGAACCGATTTACCATCATCTCACCAAGCGCGAACTCTGGGATCTTGCCGAGATCGGCCGGAGTGCCTTGACCATCGACACGGATGAAGCGCTGAAGGAGCTTCTCATACGCATCGGGCATCTGGTTCCCTGCGAAAAAATTCTTTCCGGCCTGGGACGGATCGATCCTTCCGGTCACTTCCAAGAAATCATTAAGATTGTCAATGTCAGTTATCCTCCCGGTTGGATGGTCCTCTATCTCGAACGAGACTATGCCGCGATCGATCCGATTTTACGGCACCATTTTGGAAGATTTACGTCCCAACTCTGGTCGAAGACCTTTCAAGAGACCACTTCTCAACCTGAGAAAGAGTTCATCCAACAGGCGAGGTCATTCGATCTTTCTCAGGGGATTACGATCGGAATCCCCTGTCTTCGCAAGAGGGTCGGAAGCCTCTTCTCATTTTCCGGCCGGGCGATGGGGGAACATTCCCGCCACAGCCGGGTCCTTGAACACCTCACGCCCCACCTCCATCTTGCCCTGATGCGAACCCTCTTTCCCTTTTCCACGGCCGCCCCCATTCTATCCCCACGTGAACGGGAGATCCTGGAATGGGTCAAGGAGGGAAAGACGAACCTCGATATCTCAGCGATTCTGAACATCAGCGAGCAGACGGTGCGGTTTCATCTGAAGAATATTCTTGTAAAGTTCGGCGCCCTGACGCGAGGACATGCCGTGGTGCAGGCGATGGAGCAGGGGCTGATCTGACCGTCCCCATCCAGTCGAGAAAGGCGGGCCGTCCAGCGCGGTTCCGATATCGAAACGCCTCCCAGTCTAAAACGGCTGCCACCGATTTCGCGTTGCCGGGGGGTAACCGTTTCACCGGCCCGATCGGTTCACAGGGAAAGCCTGCAAGGAGAAGCGCCCGCCAGAACCGGACCTCGACCACCATATAGATGTATCGAACCTTGTTTGCCAGCGACCACTGATAAATCCCCTTGTAGAGGATCGCTGAGAAACGCCGGCCCTCTCTCCGGTGGCACGATGTCGGGATGACCGCCAACCTGGAAAGCTCAACAGAGTTGTTCTCTTTGCGAAGCGGGTTACCCGGAACGAGCAGTTCGGCAAAATCGGCCTCCAACATGAACGGCCGATCCGGGGGAAGAAATCGGGCCAGCCCGACGAGTATTCCCATCTCCGAAAACACCCCGAGTAATATTGCCCATTGATCATAGCGATCGATCTCCAGCCCACCGGGGTTGGGAGGGACCCAGTTTAAGGTCTCGCAGAAGATCCGGTGACGCAATCGATAGGCCCCTGCTTGTTCTTCGTATTGTTGGATCGTCCGCACTTCATACCCCGACTCATAAAAATGAACGGTCTGATAGGTCATGGCCGCCTCCCTTTTGATTTGTGATCGATCGTGGTGTGTTGATGACCCAAGCCTAATGAAAAGGGGAGGGCGGAGAGACCTACCCGAACGGGTAGGTGATTTTTCAATGCAACTTCTGGTAATTAAGACCTCATACGGGAGAATTGAAACCGGCAGGCAGAATCTTTCAAACCAAAGAGGCTAAAAATGATGAAATGGCGGATTCTGGCGATTTTTGGGGTTTGCTGGATATCAGTGCTCACCACTGTTGGAAGCGCGTTTCCTCAAACGGATCAGGATCATCCAGGGCCTGGAGAGGAGTCGTTTCCCTTCTTTCCGAATTCAAGCAAAGAAAGGGAAACCCTTGATGATCTGATGGTCCGGGTCGGGCGGGAAGGTCCTGATTTTGGCGGCCTCTTTCTCGATGAAAAAGGGGATCTGAATATTTATCTGGTCGATACGGCGCCGGGGGTGGCTGAGATGACATTGCATCGCTGTCGCCAATTTCATTTTAGGAGGTACTGATGCATACAGAAATGACTATGATGAAAACGATCCATAAATCGTTTGAGACTCAAGTTGAAAAACATCCAGAAGCAATCGCACTAACTCTCGGAAAGACACATCTTAGTTATAGCCAACTCGATAAGCGTGCAAATCAATTAGCCCATTTCCTAAAAATTAAGGGCATGGGACGGAACACTCCTGTCGGCATTTTTTTAGATCGATCATTTGAACTTATAATCAGTATGCTTGCAATTCTTAAAGCGGGAGGCGCTTATGTTCCTCTGGATCCTTTGTATCCTACAGAACGGATGGCGTTTATTCTCGATGATACCAAGGAGTCAATCCCATTTTTAGTTGAAATTGGTCTTGCGGTTCCTGGTGTGGCTT
>CAZOFJ010000095.1:0-8349 GCA_964579005.1 uncultured Nitrospirota bacterium | reverse complement strand
CCATCCGGCGGGCGGCGTTGACCCCGGCCGGTCCGCCTTGAATCACAACGCGGGTTTCTTTGTTGGCGACAATGCTCATTTTCCAACTCCTTTAATGGCGTAATCGATGATATCGGTCAGAGGTGTGTAGCGGTCATAAACGTGAATGTTGAATCCCTCCGCTTCCAGCGCCTTCATCGCCGCCAGTCCTTCTTTCTCGAACGGCCCGCCGCGCCGAACCCAGATCTCAACCCCTTCGAGCTTCCCCTCGGCTTTCGCTTTTCGAAACCCGTTGATGATTCCCGCAAAGGTTTTTTTAACGTTCGTAAAATTGGCGATCGCCCCGCCGACGATGATTCGCTTGATCCCCTTGAGCGAGCAGACCTTCTCGGTCAGCGCCTCCACCGCCCAGTCGGGAGGATCGCCGGAGTATTCAGCATAGTTGGCAATCTTGCCTCCCAAGGCTAAAACGGCATCTGAATAATAAACTGAGGCTCCTCCACCCGCCGGCAAGAGCGCCGTATCACCGCCGGGGATCTCGATGAACTTCACCGAGCCTTTGATCCGGGAATCGATCTCCATGATCGCCCGCTCGTCGTTGGTATAGGGACGGCCGAATTCGGAGGCAAAGGTGAAGTTCCAGTCGGGATGCCTGAACCGGGCGTCGCCATCGACCATCGTGACGGCATCGAGCGCAACCAATTCCCCATTCGCTTCACGGGTTACGAGGGGATTGATCTCTATATAGGTTCCGTCTTCCTGGTCATAACATTGGTAGAGCTTGAGGGCAAATTCAGCGACTTTCCCGGCAAGATCCCCTTTAAAAGCTGCCTCTTTGGCCAGATTGAGTAACTGATCCCGTGTCGGGTCGGTTCCCAGAGGAATTGCGATCCGCTTCACTTTTTCCCAATTCGCTTCAACCTCGATCCCGCCGACGCTGGCAAGAAGCAGCTCGGCCCCCTCTCGGACCGACTTCACCGCCAGGTAGAACTCTTCTTTGTGTTGGATCATCTCCGAGATAATCACCTGGGAAATTGTCATTCCCTTGAGATCCTTTCCCACCATCTCACCGACTGCCTTACGAGCCCCTTCGAGATCGAGACCTACCTTCACGAGCCCCAATTTCATTCGGGAACCGATCGCCTCGTGCGCTTTGACGACCAGTTTCGATTCCCGAAGCCAGGGATTGGCCTGTGCAAGCCGATCGAGCTGATCAACCGCCGTGATCACAACATAATGAGGAACAGCCATCCCCCACTTGGAAAGCAGCCCCATTCCAGGACCTTCCAACACCTTCGCCATACCCAAACCTCCGTTAATTTCGAGCGGTTATTCCCCTGTTTCTAACCTCTTATAGATAGAGATCTCATCACCCCGGTGGAGATCCTTTGCAAGGTTAGACGCTATCTTGGAACAAATTGGGGCGAAAAAAGACAGAATCGCAATAGGAGAATATAGGGAGGTCCACTTCGCTTTGTCAAGAATTTTTTCAAGACAATGAATGCTTTGAAGCAGATTCCTATCGACAACTTCTTGACCTCCTTCTTCTTGTTTGGTAGACTTCGAACCACTTCGGAGACGCGAAACATTATTTAAGGTCAAGTACTGAATAGACCTTTATCGTCATCCGCAAAACTGACACAGTTAATCAATCCAAGGATTAAGGAGGAATTTAGAATGGCGACCGACCGAAAATCGATCCTCACGGTGGATGGGAATGTTCAAAAAAAGAAGGAATGGAGCTATGATGATCTTTCCCGTCTTCCGAAAGAGGATCAGATCGACGATGTCAGCCGTCATGTCGGTGGAATGGAAGGTTCCGGCGTTCGGGTAAGGGCGGTTTTAAACACGTCCATTCTCCAGGGGAAGGCCGACCATGCTACTTTTCATTCTCAGGACGGAAAATTCGCCGCCAGCCTCCCTCTCCGGGAAGCAATTGAGAAAGGGATCTTGATTTATAAACGGAACGGAGGCCCACTTCCTGAATCAAAAGGAGGGCCAATCCGTCTCGTCGTTCCCCAAGGGGACGATGCCTGCAGCAACGTCAAATCAGTTTTCCGGATCGAGGTGACGGTCGGGAAAGGGAAAGACACCACCTGGGACCCCGATCACGATAATCCCGCCATCCACGGCCACTCGCACGACCATGATCATGACCATCACGATCACGGACACGACCATGCCCACGATCACCACAAGCATGACCATGACCATCATGACCACGATCACGGACACTCCCACTAAGAGCCTATCTAAAAACCTGTTTCTACTGCGGGGGGCTGCAAAGCAGTAGGGCTGTGTTCTCGGGAAAAAACGTCCTCAACGTAGCCTCTGGCTACGCCTCCGGGCGTTTTCCCCCTGCGGCCTTGCCCCCCGGCTTTTCGCTCCCCCTCGTCACGAACCAGGTTTTAGATAGGCTCTAAAACCCTTCCACTTTAATGCAGTCGTAAAGAATCCGGAAATGCGTTTTTGCGAGCGGAGCGAAGCAATCTCCTACTTCGTAACTTGTTGAAAATCCGGGATTGCTTCGTCGCGCTGCTCCTCGCAAAAACAACATTTGGGGCTTTTTACGAGACTTTCAACTTTAACTCCTTGCGGTATTGCCATTACGTATTCTGTTTGATAAACTAGGGTCGTCCTAAACATGAACGCAAAAGCTTTTATGACCCATTTATACGAAAATCATCTCCCGCTCGTCAGCATTGTCATTCCGGCCTATAACGCTTCCCAAACTTTGGCGCAGACGCTGGAAAGCGTTTTCGCGCAAACCTACTCAAATATTGAAGTGATCGTGGTAAACGACGGATCAACAGACAAAACCGCCGACCTGCTCCTCACATACGGGAACCGCGTGCATCGTATCCACCAACCCAACGGCGGCCTGCCGAATGCGCGCAACACCGGCTGCCGGGCCGCCCGTGGTGAATATATCGCCTTGATGGATGCGGATGACCTCTGTAAACCGGAGCGTATCTCGGTACAGGTTGCCGCATTTCAAAGCCATCCCGAAGCGGTTCTTTGTTGCTCGGACTTTTCCGCATTCAATGCCGAGGGTCCGGTCGCAAGCTCGCACGGCGCGGCATACTATTCGATGATCGGAGAGGCCCCGGAGGGATTGGGCTCGCTCTATCCGGAACGGCGCACAGTAGAAGTAGCGGCAGATGCAATCCCCGCGTCGCAACAACCGACTCCCATTGGCGCTTATGTCGGCAAGGTCTACGAGAGGATGGTGCATGGCAATTTCGTCCATCCTCCCACGGTGATGTTCCGGCGTTACCTGCTTGAAGCCGTGGGAATGTTTGACGAAACGCTTCGCTACGACTGTGACTGGGAGTGGCTGGTGCGTGTGGCCCGTACCGGAGCCTTTGTTCACATCAATCGTCCGATGCTCGATTACCGCCTGTCGGAGACACAAATTTCCTCTCCACACCAAGCAAGTCGGCGCGTCAAAGACACCCTGCGCGCCGCGACAAAGATTTGGGATTCAGACCCCAATTTGATCTCTACGGATCGCGCTCGGATGCAAGCCAGCCTCGGGGATCTTTATCTCGAAGCGGCCTCTGCGTTGTCGGAGGAACAGCGAGTGGAAGCTGCAAGGATGTTGGTTCGTAGCGTCTGGAAGTATCGCCTGGTCAAATCTGGAACCTTTAAAACAGCTTTCAAAATTCTGATGCCCCTCTCTTTTCTTGAATTCATCCGACAAGCAGAAGTTTTCCTAACTGAGGGATATTGAGTAAATTACTCCTTTCGGTGAGGCGCTTCCATCGGAGCCAGCTTCTCGACATCCGGGAGAGGCACCGCCTCCTTGGACCCCTCGATCTTCTCCATCAATGGAATACTCCAAAGCACCAACGCCATATGATCCGACGGGGTCGGGTGACGGGGTGAAACGGTGTGATAAGTCATTTCAATATGGGTCTTTTCATCTTCCCAGATGACGGTCGGACCGGAAAGCTGCTCCTTCGGTTTTCCATAAGACCCGGCCCACTTCGTCAGAAGCGATTCCAGCTCTCCCGGTTTATTGGCGTCCCGAAAACGGATATGAATGATCACAAGTCCCCATTTCGGATGAAAACCAAAACTGACCGATCGGATATCAGGTTCGCCGATCATCGTTCCTGATACGGTCAGCTCCCCCGGGGCTGGCCCCTGCACCGCCCACGGTCCGGTATCATCGGCCCGTTTCGGCGGGGTGAGTTGGATCCGGTAAGCCGTGAGGAGTTCCGGTTGGGTCATCTCCCACCTTGCCTTTCCGAAACCGGCCGGGAGGGCCGCAGCCATCTCGAATCCCAGAAAAAGAGAAAAAAATAAAACAGCCCAGAAGATCGACCCTCGAAAGTTATAACACTTTAGGCAATCCTTCATCACACCGTCTCCTTCAACCATTCGATGAGGTCGGCGATCACCCTCTCCCGTTCGATTTCGTTGAAGACCTCATGATAGAACCGGTCATACCAGATCAGCTTTTTTTTCGATCCGCCGATTTTTTGATACAACCCCTTCGCCCCGGAGGGAATCACAATCCGGTCTTCACTCCCCTGAAGAATCAACGTCGGAAGGGTGATCCTCTCCGCAAAACGGTGAAAATACCGATTCATCCTCCGGAGTTCCACATAAAACCGCGGGGTCCCGGCCCGTTGAGCGAGGGGATCGTTCCGAAAAGCGGGGCCGACCGCCGGATCGTGGCTCAAGTGATCCGATTGGCTTGGATAACGGATTAATATCGTCGGCAGAAAAAACCGGAGAAGGGGTCCGAGAACCCGAATATAAAATGGAGGAACCGGAAGATCGTAGGCCGGCGCCGATAAAACCAATCCGTCGACCGTGTTCGGATAGCCGATGCAGTAGGTCGCCGAGACCATCCCCCCGAAGCTATGTCCCAGAAGGATGACCTTTCGATCGGGATGGCGCGCCCGAACAAACTGAATCACCTTTTTCAGGTCAAGATGGTAATCGGTATATCTCCTAACATCGGTTCGCGATCCGCCGGATTGTCCAAATCCGCGCTGGTCATAGGCGTAACTGGCATACCCCTCCCGTGCCAGATCTTCCTGCAGTCGCCGATACCTCCCCTTATGTTCGCTCAGGCCGTGGACGATGACGAAGACCTGTCGATAGAAATCGGGAAAAACGGCATGATAGGAAAGATCTATCTCCTCTTGCCGGATCGTTCCGGAATCTTCGGTCATCTCATGATAGAGGAAGAATGAACAAGCATTGCGCCGCCATAAAGGGTGCTTGAGGAGGCGTCGGTTATCTCGACGGCAACCAAGGCTCCCCGTTCAAACGGCGTCTGCTTGAAAACCACGGTCGTATTCCCCTCGGTCTTTCCGATTTGGTGGCCGGGCCGTTTTTCGGCCTCTCCTTCAATCAACACCGTCACCGTTTTCCCGATCCGCTCCCGGTTTTTTTCCAACGAAATCTCCCGTTGGAGATCGAAGAGGCGGACGATCCGGTCGGTCTTCACCTCGGGAGGAACATCGTCCGGATAATCTCGCGCCGCAATGGTTCCCTTCCGTTCAGAATACTTGAAGATATAAGCGCTGTCGAATCGGATTTTTTCCAGCAGGCCAAAGGTTTCCAGAAAATCGGCTTCAGTCTCAGTCGGAAAACCGACGATCAGGTCGGTCGTCAACGCAATATCGGGAATGGTTCGGCGGATCTCATCGACTAAAGAGAGAAACTCTTTTTGAGTATAGGTCCGGTTCATCCGGTCGAGGATCCGGTCGCTCCCCGCCTGGAGCGGAAGATGAATATGTTTGCAGATCTTCGGGTGTGATGCGATCGCCTCCAGGAGGGGTCTCGGAAAATCTTTCGGGTGCGGGGAGGTAAACCGGACCCGCTCGATTCCGGGAACATTTGCGACCTTTTGAATCAAATCGGCGAAGCGGGCCTCGCCGTCTCGGTAGGAGTTGACATTCTGGCCGAGCAACGTGACCTGTGGTGTCCCTGTTTCGGCGAGTGCTTTGACCTCCGCCACGATATTTTCAATCGGTCGGCTCCGCTCCCGACCCCGCGTATAGGGAACCACGCAGAAGGTGCAGAAATTGTCGCACCCCCGCATGATCGCCAACCAGGCATTCACCCCTTCAATACGGATTGGAGAGATGTCGCCGTAGGTCTCTTCCTCGGAGAGAAAAGCTTCGATCTCCCTGCCGTCGGTCTCGATGACCTTTTCGATCAGCTTGGGGAGGGTGCGGTAGCCGTCGGGACCGACGACCAGATTGACCATCGGATGGTCAAAAAGCTCTTCCTTCAAGTTTTGCGCCATACAACCAAGAAGACCGACGATAAACCGCTCCTTTTCCCGCTTCAACGGCCGGAGGACATCGAGCCGGCCGTAGATCTTTCGATGGGCATTCTCCCGAATGGCGCAGGTGTTGATTAAAACCACCTCCGCCTCCTCGACCGAGGTCGTCATCTCATAACCGTGAGGGGCAAGAATCGACCGGATCAGTTCCGAATCGTATTCGTTCATCTGACAGCCATAGGTTTCGAGATAAACCTTCATTAGATTTCCCCCCGGACTTCTCCGATCAATCGTCCCTTCGCCAATCGGTCGGAGACCGCTTCAATTCGAACCGCACCGAGCCGGCCGGAGAGGTCCTGTTCGCTCTCCACTCCGACCCGGATGTAGTTCATGGTCAGCCCGCAGAAGAGACCTTCTTCATTCCGCGTCTCAAAAAGGACCTCGACCGTCTCGCCGACCGCCTGCGCATAGAACCGCCCCCGCAATACTTTTGAGAGATCACCCAACCGGCGCGACCGCGCCTTGATCACCCGCGACGGCACCGGCGGGAAATCTTGCTTCGTGACCCGGGTTCCCTTCCGCATCGAGAAGGGAAAAACATGGAGATAAGAAAAGGGAAGCGATTCGATCAACAAAAGGGTCTCCTGAAAATCGGCCTCTTCTTCGCCGGGAAACCCAACCATCACGTCGGTCCCCAAGCCGAGGTTTGGAACCCGCCGCACCGCCTCCCGCACGAAATCGATATACTCCTGCCGCGTATACCGTCGCTCCATTGCCGAGAGAACAGCATCGCTCCCGCTCTGAAGGGGGAGATGAAGATAGGGACAGAGCTTCCCCCCGCGTGCCATCCGGTCGAGCATCCGCGTGGAAACGGTCGTCGGTTCGATCGAAGAGATCCGGATCCGCCGCAGCCCCTCGATTTCTTCAAGCCGGTCGATCAGATCACAAAGATCTTTCCCCCCTGAATGATATTCGCCGAGGTTGACGCCGGTTAAAACAATCTCCCGATGGCCCCGCTCCACCCAGATTGCGGTTTCGAGGAGGATGTCGTCAAACTTCCGGCTCCGCTCCCTTCCACGGGTAAAAGGAATGATGCAGAAAGAACAGAAGAAATCGCACCCATCCTGAATCTTGATATTCGGGCGGGTTGATTGAACATAAACGGCATCGGTGTGATGGTGAAAATCGTCCCTGCTGATTTTTGGGGTGTGAAAGACCATCGGGGCCGATCGCTTTGCGGGGGGCTTCCCCTCCAAAACCTTCTCGACGAGGGCCGGGAGATCCATCTTAAACTCGGTCCCCGCGATTAAATCGACTCCCGGCAGCTTCCGGAGCGCATCCACCCCGACCTGGGCGTAGCAGCCGGTGACGGCGATGAAGGTGTTTGGATTCCGTCGAAGGACTTTCCGAATCAGGCCACGGCACTTCGCCTCCGCCTGCTCGGTCACCGAACAGGTATTGATGACGGCAAGGTCGGCCGGCGCTCCTTCTTCGACGATCCGGTATCGATCGGCATGAAAGGCGGCCCCCAATGTGGCGATCTCCGATTGGTTTAATCTGCAACCAAGGGTATGGAGTGAAACGGTGGACCGATACCCGCCCCCGGTTTGAGGATCCCGGGCCGGTTTCTGCAACGCGATTGGGTCCGAGAAGGAAACGATTTCAAGAAGGCCGTTTGTCATGGAACCGATGGTCTCGGAGAGGGGGTGACCGTCAGACCCTTCGCCCACACTCCGGGCATCAATAGACGGTCGACGATCTCCCCCTGGAGGAGATGCCGCTCAATCACCTCCAGGGCATCTTCGCGTGTCTTCACCTGGTACCATACCCCTTCCGGATAAATGACCACCGAGGGCCCAAAAGCGCAGGTATCGAGGCAGCCGGCCTGATTGGCCCGGACCCGCCCCTTCAGCCCGCGTCGGGCAACCTCTTCCTTGAAGAAGGCCCGGATCTCCTCCCCCCCTTTCGTGGCGCAACATCCTTTCGGATCACCGTCGGGTCGGCGGTTGGTGCAAATAAAAAGATGCTGTTGATATTTTGGCATGATCGATCAATCCTTCTGTTCTTCTAATCCGGCGGAGCCGGAAAGCGGGGGCTTGCGTCGCCCCCTCCACCGGCCT
>CAZOFJ010000094.1:0-8373 GCA_964579005.1 uncultured Nitrospirota bacterium | reverse complement strand
TCCTATCGCATCGCCGTCATTTCAATGAAGAAAGAATATCCGGGCCATGCCAAGCGGGTCATGATGGGAATCTGGGGCTTCCTAAAACAATTTCTTTATGTTAAATACATCATCGTCGTCGATCACGATATCGATATTCGAAGTTGGAACGACGTCATCTGGGCCATCTCGACCCAGGTTGATCCGGCGCGCGACACCTTTATCATCGAAAACACCCCGATCGACTACCTCGACTTCGCCTCCCCTCATTCCGGGCTGGGATCGAAGATGGGAATCGACGCGACCTCAAAAATTCCCCCCGAAACCGATCGTGAATGGGGGAAGCGGATGACGATGGATCCCAAGATTATCGAGAAGATTGACCATCTTTGGAGTGAGCTCGGTATCGACAGATGAGATTTCGAAAAATCATCGGTTATTCTTCTCTCGCCACGCTGCCGTTGGTTGCAGTCGTCTCCCTCTCTTCCCTTTCGGCGAAGGAGGGCTCTTTCCTTTCAACGCGCCCTCTCCCGACCCCCGTTCGGCAAACGGCCTCCTCCGATCCGCGCTGCCTCCACTGCCACGCCGATCGCTCCCGCTTGCAAACCGATACCTCCAAGCCCGAATGCCAGGAGTGCCACAGCACCCGCCCGCCGGTTCCCCCCTCATATGAAATCACACCGATTCAGATAAAAGAGGAAAAGATCATCGAGCAGCAACTGATCTTGATTCCGGAAGGGCCGTTCATGATGGGAAACAACGGCCGGCCAACGGGGGAAGGGGCAGGGGACGAAGACGAGCAACCGGAACACCGGGTCACGATCAAAAAACCGTATTATCTTGACCTCTACGAAACAACCAACGCCCACTATCAACGCTTCGTTACGGCGGGGGGGACCGAGCCTCCGCTCCACTGGCGAAACGGAACCTATCCCTCCGGCAAGGCGAACCACCCGGTTGTCTATGTGAGTTGGTACGACGCCGACGCTTTTTGCCGATGGGCCGGAAAGCGGTTACCCACCGAGGAGGAGTGGGAAAAGGGGGCGCGTGGAGGTGATGGGCGCCATTTTCCTTGGGGAAGTGATTACGATTTTAAAAAGGCGAACACCCCTCAATATTGGTTGTCAAAGGGGGTTGATGTTGCCAAGGGAGATACGATGCCGGTGGGAAGTTTCGAAGATGGAAAAAGCCCCTACGGCCTCTACGACATGTCTGGAAACGTCTATGAATGGGTTTCCGACTGGTACCTCCCCTATCCTGGAAACCAGTTTCCGAATATTCATTACGGCCAAAAAAACAAGGTCTTGAGAGGGGGGTCCTGGTTTGACTGCCTCTCCTACGGCTGCGGCCTCTCCGCCCCTTCCTATAACCGGAGCCGGTTTACCCCCGAGATCAAAAACAAAGGGTTCGGATTTCGGTGCGCCCAAGATGCGGATCAAAAACCGGGGAAAAATGAACGCGGTTCAACGAAAAAAGGGGGACGCGGGACCTAACCCTTATTGCTTTTCGACGACCTTGATCGACTTGGCCCGTCCCGTCGCATCGTCCACGTCGACCTCGACCAAGGTTCCCTCCTTCACCTCCCCCAATTTTTGCGTCGACTCATCAAACTGAATTTTGTGTTCAACTTCATTCTTATCCTTGACTAAATAAACACCCTCTGCGATCTTGATCAATTGTCCGGTCAAGATACCGGCCCAGCCGGCCTGCCGTTCGATCAATAAAAAAAGTATCGCCATCAGGAATAAAGAGATATAACGCCTCATTCGTCTGCCTTGCCTTTCTTTTTAATAAGAAGAAATGCGCTCCACTTCTTCTGTCTTCACAAGCGGCAACGGACCAAGAAGAGAGGAAGAAAATGAAACTGTAAACCGGCTTCCCCGCCCCAGGGTGCTTTCCACCTGGATCGTCCCAAAATGGGCCTCTACAACCGACTTGCAAATGCTGAGACCGAGTCCCCTTCCTTTGTTGGAGCGGGAACGGTCGATCTGATAAAAACGGTCGAAAATCCGATCCTTCTCATCGGAAGGAATGCCGATCCCCGTATCGGCAACGAAGAGTTCGATTCCCCCTCCCTTCACCGAAAGTCCGAGCGTCACCTCTCCTCCAGACGGGGTATGCCTGATCGCATTCTGCGTCAAATTAAACAAAAGCTCCCGGAGAAGCAATTCGTCACCGTTCATATAAACCGTTCCGCCTGCATCGAGACGAATTGAAACCCCCTTTTCTCGGGCGGTCACCTGAATCTGGGAAGCAATTTCCTTTAACAACTGGCTTAGATCGATTTCGATCAGATCAAGCTCCATCTCCCCTCGGTCGGCTTTCGATAAAAAGAGGAGCTTCTCGACCATCTTTTGCATCCGTAGGATCTCTTCGAGGTTGCTTCGCAGAACGGCCTGATATTTTTCCAACGATCTTGGCCTCCTCAGATTCAACTCAGTCTCGCCCTTTAAGATCGCCAACGGAATCCGGAGTTCATGAGAGACATTGTCGGTAAAATCCCGAATCTGGTCGAAAGATACTTGAAGCCGTGATGTCATCTGGTTAAAGGCGGCGGCGACCTCTCCAATCTCCCGCCCGCTTTTTGGAAGATCGATCCGGTGGCGAAGGTCACCCGCGCTGATCCGGCGGGCCGCCTCGACAACGCCATCCAGAGGTCCCAATGCCTTCCGGACCAACCACCATCCTCCCAAGCTGACGAGCAGCGTCGCCATCGGGACGAAGACCAAACTCAATAATAAAAAACTGTTGAGCGTCGATAGGATATCCTGCATCGAGGTACCGACCTGGATAACATAGAGAAGTCCGTTCTCTCCAAAAACCGGTTTCGAAAGAATCCGGATCGGTATCGGATCCCGATGAAGAAAAACGGTCGTCAGAGCGGTCTCTCCCCGAAGCGCGATATCCCATGTCTCCTTGGTCAAGGGAAGCCACTCTTTTTCGGATAAGGAAGAGGAAAAAACAATCGAGAGGGGAGAATCGTAGACACCGATCAATGTCCCTTTGAACTCGATATCGGGATAGTCGGTGACCACCCGAATAACCGTTTTTTGGACAACCGCCTTGGAAATCGGTTTCTTGGGAAGAGAAGAATCGAGGATATTCGCAACCACCTTGAGGGCGAAATCCTTCTTATCCATCAGCATCCGTTGATATCCGATATAAAGAACCCCTCCCAACAAGAGGAGAATCACCGCCACGAGAAGAGTGAGCCAGATGGCCAATTTTGTTCGGATCAACATAACAAACAGATATCCCGGCTTCTACAGACACAGATGATGAGCAGTTGATATGAATCGTCCGTGAGAGTACGGAGACGTGGCGGGTTTCACCTACTCCCCCAACATATAGCCGACCCCTCGGACCGTTTTGATAAGACTTTTTTCTTCTCCCCGGTCGATCTTGCCCCGCAGGTGGGCGATATAGACGTCGATCAGGTTGGTTTCCGTGTCGAAATCGATGTTCCAGACATGTTCAACAATCCCACTCCGGGTCAAAACGCGGCCGGAGCTACGCATAAAATATTCTAGGATCGCATACTCCTTTTTCGTCAGGTCGATCTTCCGTTCTCGTCGATAGACCTCCCGGGTCAAGGGATGAAGAACCAGATCGGCCACCTGGAGTGCTTCCCCCTGAAGCGGTTTGCCGCGTCGGAGCAGCGCTCGAATTCGCGCAAGGAATTCCTCGATCGAAAACGGTTTGGTCAGATAATCGTCTCCACCCTTATCAAGGGCCAGCACTTTATCTTTCACCGAGTCTTTGGCGGTCAATATCAATATCGGCGGTTTTGGCTCTCTCCGTCGTAAATCGAGAAGGACGCTTAATCCTTCTTTCTTCGGAAGCATCAGGTCAAGCGTGATCAGGTCGTATTCATAAACCTCGGCAAGGGACAACCCTTCTTCTCCGTCAAATGCTTGATCAACAGCGTAAGACTCTTCTTCCAGGGCCTGACGGAGAAAATTCGAGACTTTTTTCTCGTCTTCAATCACCAAAACACGCATTTTCCCCCTCCCCGGCCAACCGTTTTCAGTTGCGATTGGAATCGATAGGTAACATCTTATAACTTGATCCCGGAAAAAGTCAACGCGACCGGAAATGAAAAGATGAAAAAGAAATGAAAAAAAATCAGAGATGTAAAAAGAGATGTAAAAAAGGAGGGATTTTCTTAGAAAAAACGGGATGGCTATTTTCGGGCTGCTACTTCGACAGAAGAGACTTCTTTTTTGGAAAGCTTTGATGCGATTGATGATTTTTTAAGTCTGCTGTTTTCCTCCTTAAGACGGACCTTCTTTATTTTCTAATTCTGAAATCCGTCCAGAAAGGATTTTCTGATCGAGAATACGTTGCGTAAATTCATTGGACAGGGCCGATTTTTCATGGCTAAGGCGGTCCAACTCGCGGACGACTTTTTCATGTTCTGTTTCGGGAACGCCGCAGGCACCCCCCCCAAAACAGATTGCCGAAAGGGCGCCTCCAGATAAAAAACGCTTGTTTCTCAAGGCCGTTATCATCGTCAAAATCAGCAAAAAGAGTTTACGGACAGAAACCGATGCAACGCCCCCCCTCCTCGCTTCGCAAAGCCGATTCGGGGGGGGCGTTGTGATTCTTCTACGGAGCAAACGGCCTGGGATGACTTATCCCATCCATCAACGAGAGAAGAACCGGTGATTAATTATCCTGCCGCCTTGATCGATTTTGCGTGGCCGTTATCTTCGTCGATCTGGACTGTGGCCCCTTCCTTCACGTCCCCTTCTTTCTTCGTGGTGCCGTCAACATGGAGCTTGATCTCTTTTCCGGCATCATCTTTCACGATAATTGAGGAGGCATCCATCTTGACCACCTTACCGCTCACCATCGCCGCCCAGCTCAGGTTGGCAGCGAAAATAAACCCGAGCATCAACAGACCTGCTGTCATTTTTTTCATCGCTTGATCTCCTTGTTTAGAATCATTTTTGTTCTTCAAAGAGCAATCGGCTCTCTTCTTTAGTATCACTGGCGTTCTTTCACCACCGGCTATCCTGCCTTGATCGATTTTGCGTGGCCGTTATCTTCGTCGACCTGAACTTTGGCCCCTTCCTTCACGTCCCCTTCGATCTTGGTGGTCTTATCAACAACAAACTTATGCTCTTTTCCAGCGTCATCCTTCACGATAATCGAGGACGCATCGGCCTTGACCACTTTACCACTTACCATCGCCGCCCAACTCAGGTTGGCAGCGAAAACCAGACCGAGCATCAACAGACCTGCCGTCATTTTTTTCATCGTTTGATCTCCTTAGTATAGAATCATTTTTGTTCTTAAAGAGCGATCGGTTTTCTTTCTTGCACAACTGGCGCCTCTTTGCTATAAGCACCAGAGAGTTTCATCGTAGCAAGGAAACGTAAAGAAAGGATGAATTCAAAATTAAACAATTCTTAATCTTTAGCCCATGTTCAGAGTGATTTTATGCGAGCCGTTGTATTAGGTTGAACGTTAACATCTGGATATCCGCCTGGACCGTTCCACCGTGCTGTCGCCGGGATGATGGGCCCTATAGAGGGAACCCCTTCCCGTCAACCAGCTTTTTTTCATTGAATTTGTGGAATCTATGGAGTGATTAAGACTGGTGAGCCGCCTGGGATTCGAACCCAGGACACCCGCCTTAAAAGGGCGGTGCTCTACCAACTGAGCTAGCGGCTCTTAACAATGAGGAAGGAGGGAAGGATACACGACATAAAACGAGGCGGGGATCCACCCGGTGAGGCTCCTTTTTAGCATGTTCACAAAACGACTGTCAACTGATTTGAAATTTCATAGAAGATCGACTAAGATGAGTCGTTTGATTCGTTTGGAGCTTTGTCCGATTTGGTTCCGATCCTTTTCTTCTTTTCCGGCGTCACCGCACTGATTTACCAGATGGTCTGGATGCGGGAGCTTGTCCTTGTTTTCGGGGCTTCCATGTTCGCCATCTCCACCCTTCTCACCGCTTTCATGGGAGGGCTCGCCATCGGGAGCGATTTCTTCGGCCGGCGGGCCGATCGTTACCCCAACCCCCTGCGGGTTTACGGTCTATTAGAACTCGGCATCGGCGGATACGCTTTTCTCGTTCCTCTCCTTTTTTCCGCTTTGATTCCGATCTACCAGGCCCTCCACCGGCCATTTCACTTCTCCTTCTATGCCTTTAGCCTCGTCCGTTTTGTCATGGCGGTTATCGTGCTTCTCTTGCCGACCGCCCTGATGGGGGGAACCCTCCCGGTCCTTGCCCGTCTCTATCGTAATCGGACGAAGGTGGGGAAAGGGGTTGGGCTCCTTTATGCGTTTAATACCTTGGGGGCGGTCATCGGCGTCCTTGCAGCCGGCTTTCTTCTTCTCCCGACCTTGGGTCAGCAAAAAACGGTCCTTCTCGCTGCGGCATTGAATGGAACAGTCGGTCTCATCGCCATTTGGCGCGGGACAAAAGCGGAAACATCAACGGAGATCATGCACAGGCAGGCTGTTCCATCCGATTTTGCCGATCTCACACCGGAAACCAAAATCATCCCTCCCTCAAAAGGGGGAGATCCACTCCGTCGGATTCTGCTGATCACCTTCGCCCTTTCCGGCTTTGCGGCGATGATCTATGAGGTGGTCTGGACCCGCATCCTGACGTTGATCTTGGGTTCCACCCTCTATTCCTTCGCAACGATGCTGGCCACTTTTCTCTTGGGGCTGGCGGCAGGGAGCTTCCTCTTCTCCCTCTTCCTCCGGCGGTTCGCCCGTCCTCTTCTCCTCCTGGCCCTAATTCAAGGAGGCATTGCCCTTTTTGCCTTCGGCGGCGAATTCCTTTTTCCGCTCCTTCCGGTCCTCTTCTTCAAACTGTTAGAAATCTTCCACTCGGAAGGAGGCATCCTCTCGGCTTCCAAGTTTTTTATCGTGGGGGCGGTCATGCTCGTCCCAACCTTCTTCATGGGGGGGGTCTTTCCACTGGTGATTCATCTCCTCACCGCGGTCGAAAACAGGCCGACCACGCGAAAACAGAACCGACCCGCGGCGGAGCCCGGCCTCGGATCGATCATCGGTCGGGCCTATGCGATCAATACAATCGGGACGATCGTCGGCTCCTTCGCCATCGGATTTATTTTCCTCCCGACACTGGGCATTCAAAAGAGCCTTCACCTTGCCATTCTCACCAATGCAGTTTTAAGTCTCCTCCTCTGGATGAGGCTGAGAGAGATCGGAGAGGCCCGTCTCTGGGGGATCGGCGGGATCGGTGCCTTTGTTTTAATTGTCAGCTTCTCGACGCCGGCATGGAATCCGCTTCAGATGTCGAGCGAACTGTTCGGAAAAACTTCGACGCTCGATCTCCTCTTTTACAAGGAAGGGATCTCCTCCACGGTGACAGTCGTTCAACACCCAACCCTGGCGAAGCAGCCCCACCTCACGTTGGCGATCGACGGAAAGCCGAACGCCTCCACCACCGGCGATATGAAGACGCAGATCCTCGTCGGCCACCTCCCGATGCTTCTGGCGCCGCAGGCGAAAGAGGTGATGTCGATCGGGCACGGCTCCGGGATCACCACCGGTTCTATCGCAGCCCATCCCCTTTCCAAACTCGTCACCCTCGAGATCGAGCCGGCGGTCGCCGAAGCGTCGCGATTCTTCGCACCGTTCAATGGAAACGTCCTGGACGATCCGCGGGTTCAATTGGTGGTCGACGATGCGCGAAATTATCTCATCCTATCAAAAGATCGATTCGACGTGATCGTCTCGGAGCCGTCCCATCCGTGGCGGAGCGGCTCTTCCAAGCTCTTCACGGAAGAATTTTTTAGAATCGGTCGCTCCCGCCTCCGGCCGGGGGGTCTTTTCGCCCAATGGATTCATTTTTACGGAATCCGCAGCCCTGAATTAAAGGCGGTCATCCGGACTTTTCATTCGGTTTTTCCCTCCGTCTTCATTTTTTATACCGATGCGGGAGACCTGATCCTCATCGGATCGGACCAGGAAATCACCATCGACCGGGAAGAGATCGCCCGGCGGATGGCGGTCCCGGCTGTGAAGCAGGACCTCTCGCGGGTCGACGTCCATTCGCCGTTCGACCTCTGGGCCTACTTCCTGCTCGGGCCAAACGAGATCGACCGATATGCCGGCCCCGGCATTTTTAATACCGACGACTATACTTTGGTCGAGTTTCAAACGCCGAAGTCGCTTTTTGAAGATACCTTCTCGATCCATATGGCCGAGATGAAGGGGGCCGCGCAAGGGGGAGATCTCTATCTGATCAAACCGACCGAACCGAATCCTGTCAAGGCGGACGGCTTCTTTGCCATTGCAAAAGGACTTCTCCGGATCGGGAAGGAAAATGACGCCCGAGAACTGATCCGGAAAGGGCTTCTATTAAACGACGGAGCCGAGGGACACGGATTGATGGGCCGGCTC
>CAZOFJ010000093.1:0-8414 GCA_964579005.1 uncultured Nitrospirota bacterium | reverse complement strand
TATCATCTCAATGCGTGAGGATTAAACAGAAAAATAGTTTTCACACAGTCTGACGTTCG
The DNA here is from genome assembly GCA_964579005.1 of uncultured Nitrospirota bacterium. Lineage (GTDB taxonomy): Bacteria > Nitrospirota > Nitrospiria > SBBL01 > Manganitrophaceae > CAZOFJ01. The sequence goes on along the minus strand of CAZOFJ010000093.1, from coordinate 8,355 downwards.
AGAGGGACGCGCCAAAAGCGGCGCGCCCCTCAACTTTACGTTGGGCGTCAAGGAATCAGCATGACGAATCTTGAGGTGATTCAAGAGCTATATAGGTGCTTTCGTGAGAAGGATTACGACGGTTTTCGTGTAATATGCACCGATGATCTTAAATGGATTCAGAATGAAGGCTTTCCGAATGGCGCGACTCACAAGGGTGCTGCAGCCGTGATCGAGGCCGTGTTTAAAGACAATCGCAGCGAGTGGGAAGGCTTCTCCTACCAAATCGTGCAGTTTTTAGATGCCGGATCAACCATTGTGGTTATCGGAAATTATGAGGGTCTGCATCACAAAACGAGGAAACAAATGCGCGCAGCAGCGGCTCACGTTTATGACTTGCGGGACGGGAAGGTTTGCAGGTTCCGCATGTTCGCCGACACCAAGCCCATGTGGGACGCAATATCGTGAGAGACGCCCAATACTTATAAGGCCTCCGGGAGTCAAGGGTAAAAATATGCCTGTGACGGAATTTCTTTCGTCTTTTCTTAAATGCTGAGTTGCCTCACACAAAACGTTTGTTCCGGCTTGGGTTTCGCCATCTGGATCACCGGCACATAGCCCGTCGTTGGGAATGTTGGTTTTGGAAAAGGGGAGGGGAGGAAGTGGCTCCTTCGCCGGAGGGCGGGAACAAAACATCTCAAACGGGGGGAGACTCGCGAAGGCGTTGGTAATACGCCGCCACCTTGATCCGATTTCCACACCCTTTCATGCTGCACCAACGACGGCTGTGATTCTTCGTCGTATCATAAAAAAAGAGGATACATGCGCTGTTTTCGCACTTCTTGATCAGAGAGAGGTCGCCATAACAAAGCAGATCACACGCCGCCTCCGCCATCGGTAACAGAAGGCGAATCGGTTCGCTGAAGTCCATCTGGAACCCCTTTTTAAAACCTCCCCGGATCCGCTTCAATTCGACATACCCCGCCTGATGGAAGAGGACACGGTTGATGGCGTCAATGGCGGTCTGAGGAACCTTCCTCCCTTTGATGATCGCTTCGGTCATGCCACGCAATTCGGCCCTGAACCCCAACGCCTCTTCCAATAATGTCTCCCCTTCGGTTTTCCGGTTCCATTGCTGGAGGGCCTTTTCCGCACCGGCCGGATCGAGCACCTTCCCTTCAAGCAACCATGCGATCAAACGCTCGAAATCGGGAAGAAGATTAACGAGCGCCCCCTCTCTTCGTTTTTCGGTATTGATAAAATCGAGACAGGGGTTATTTCCGATAAAAAGGAACTTCTCAAAGGAAGCTGCTTCCATTCCCGTTTTTCTTTCCATCCTTCCCCTCCTTCAATATAACCTTCAAATTTATTATTGACAGGTTAGCAAACGGGTGATATAACTGTCAAAGTATTAATTAGAAGGTTACACACAGTCATTCAAAGGAGGTTTCTCAATGACAACGCAGACAACGCATTGCACGCCGACTCCTCATTTGCAGACCGGTCATGTAGGGCTCAATGTCACCGATCTCGACCGTTCAAAGAAGTTCTACCAAGAGGTATTCGGATTGGAACTGATGGGGGAATCGAGCAAGGCGGACCGTCGCTTCGCCTTCCTCGGCGACGGTAAAAGGCCCCTCCTCACCCTCTGGCAACAGTCGCAAGGGCGCTTCGAGAAAGGCCTCCCCGGCCTTCATCATCTCTCCTTCCAGGCGGTCACGGTCGAAGAGGTCGAGCGCCTCCAAGAGCGGTTACGCGGATTGAAGACCTCTTTTCTTTATGATGGGGTCGTCCCCCATGCGGAGGGGACCGAATCGGGAGGGATCTTTTTCGAAGACCCGGACGGAATCCGATTGGAAATTTATGCCCCCACCGGCGCGGGAGGCAAGACACCGCCGACCCCCGGGGCGCCCTCCTGTGGCTTTTTTTAAAAAACAAACCGACTCAACAACGGGAAGGAGAGGCGGATGAAGACCCCCTATCATTCCGGAGAACGCGCTGTTCAGACAAAGGCCGGGGTCACCGACATGGCGAATCGGATTGGAAAATCGATTCGCCATGTCATCCCGCCGGAGGCACAAGCATTCATGGCCGCTCAATCGATGGCCGTTGTCGGGACGATCGATCGGGATGGCGCGGTCCGGGCTTCTCTCCTCACGGGAGAGCCGGGCTTTCTATCGACGGTCGATCCGCAAACCCTCCGGATCGATCCCGGGCTCCTTCCGGGTGATCCGGTGTTGGAAAACCTGGCGGTCCACCCACAGATCGGAACAATCGTCATCGAATTCGCAACCCGGCGACGGATGCGGCTGAACGGAAAAGCCGATATCCGAACGGACGGGGCCATCGAGGTCCATGCCGATCAGGTTTACTCCAACTGCCAAAAATACATTCAGGCCCGCGAATGGCAACGGCCCGATCCCGGGCCGCGATCGGGCCGGGATGCCCGGCAGCACCTCTCCTTGACGAAACAACACCAGCAGTGGATTGCGGCGGCCGACACCTTCTTCATCGCCAGCAGCCATCCGACGGGAGGTGTCGACGCCTCCCACCGGGGCGGGCCTCCCGGCTTTGTGCGAATCTTGGATGAAAAGAGGTTGACCTGGCCCGACTATCCGGGAAATACGATGTTCCAAACCCTCGGGAACCTCGTAGAAAATCCCCGCGCCGGCCTTCTCTTCATCGACTTCGAGCAAGGAGGAACACTCCAACTCAGTGGGAAGGCGGAGATTCTATGGGACACGGAACAGACGGCGGAACTCCCCAGTGCCGAGCGGCGGATTGTCTTTCAGATCGATCGGATCGTTGAAATTCCGTAACCACCGTCACACCCAAGAGTAAAGATCCCTGGCCCGCCTTCCCTGTCTTGTGATCCCTGTTCCTTTTCAGTATACTTTCGCAAAAAGAACAGTCGTTTATAAAGCCATATCAGATTCCGGTTTACACCGGAGTGATGACTTCTGATCTAATCCGGCGGAGCCGGAAATCGGGGGCTTGCGTCGCCCCCTCCACCGGCAAAGCCGGCTGGAGCCTCCCCCCTCAACGCTCTCATCCGTTCGCTGGTGACGAGCTCGGAGGCAACAATGATCTACGCAAAAAACGTAGATGTTACAGAGATAGAGTCTATAGAATACGTCTTAAACAATCCTGCCGGACATGGCGTTATACGCAGTTATACTATATACTGCGTATAACGTGAAGGAAAGATCCATGGAAAACTTATCGGAGAGCGGTCGGTTGCTCTACGCCCAGCTCCTGAGTCAGTGCCTGCACGGAGCGGCGCCGAGCGGGCGGGGGTTTTCGTTCGTCAGCAAGCGCATCCGGGGCGGAGTCCATTGGTATTTGCAGCTTACCGTCGGCAGCCGAAAGACCCAACACTATCTCGGCCCGGATACCGATACGGTTCGCGAGATGATCGCGAAGGAGAAGGCCCTCTGGGAAAAGGCGAAGCCTGATCTCACTACACGCGAGCGTCTGGTCGCGATGCTCGCCTCCGGCGGCGCGCATGGGGTCGGCGGCGCAGAGGCCAGGGTGTTAGAGCTGCTGGAACGCGTGGGGGTGTTTTTGGTCGGCGGCGTTTTGGTCGGTTCGCACGCCTTCGCCGTCTACGGAAATATGCTTGGGGTGCGCTGGGACACGGAAACGACCCGGACAGAGGATGTCGACATTGCGGGTGATCGACATGTGCAGATTGTCCTGTCGGATAAGCCGGTTCGACTGCGCGACGCGCTGCTGAAGTCGGACATGGGGTTTATCGAGGCACCCGCCCTCGACCGAAAATCTCCATCCACGAAGTTTCGGATCCGGGGCCGCGAACTCAGCGTGGATCTCCTTACACCCATGATGGGCCGGACGTCCGACAAACCGATTCATCTTGCCGCTTTCGATACCTACGCCGAACCGGTGCGGTTTTTGGATTATGTAATGGAGGATGCACAGCCGGCCGTGATTGTGGCCAAGGCCGGAATCTTGGTCAATGTGCCCTCACCCGCACGCTATGTCATCCACAAACTGGTGGTCTCGCAGCCCCGCGCCGCGGCTTTTCAGGTCAAAGGGGCGAAAGATGTCGGTCAGGCGGAACAGCTCATCGCTGTTTTGACGAGGGATCGTCCGGGAAATCTACAACTTGCCGGACACGCCGCATCGCGCCAGCCTGCAAAGTTCCGGCAGCAGCTCCAGGCCGGCATACGCTTGCTTTCCCCCGAGAGTCGCGCACAGATCGAGAGCGTTTTATATAAGAAACGTTAAAAGGCCCTCCTCTCTTTTCGTAATCTGCTCCCCGCTTGCGCCTCCCTTCAAAATGGACTAAGATCTTCTCATCGCCATGTTGATCAAACCGACCGATACGGAAACCGGGGACGTTCCGGTTTCCCGCACCAGCCGCGAAATGCTCTACGAGGGGCTCGCCCTTCTCGCCGATCCGATTCACAACTACATTCCCTTCACCGTCCCCTTCGGCAAGCGGGAAGAGGCGACGGAGAAGGAACTGATCGACTCCCCCTGGATGCAGCGGCTTCGTTATATCAATCAGCTTCAGTCGGCGCGCTGGGTCTACCCGTCGGCGGAGCATTCCCGGTTCGTTCACTCCCTCGGGGCGATGCACGTGGCGGGGCGCTTCGCCCGCCACCTCTATCCCTCCCTCAAGGAGGTCGCGCCCGACTGCCCGTCGTTTTGTCTGATCGAGTCGCTCCTCCGCGTCGCTGTCCTCCTTCATGACATCGGCCACGGACCGTTCTGCCATTTCTTCGACGACAACTTCCTCGACGCGTTCAACCTGACCCACGAGCGGCTCGGCCAGGCGATCATCCGGCGGGAATTGGCCCCGATCATCCGGCAGCTCCGGAGAAGTCCCTCCGGGGAGTTTTCCCCCGGCGAGACGATCGATCCGGAGCAGGTCGCGTTTCTGATCCACAAGGACAAGGACTTCAAGACACCGGAAGATTATCCCCGCTGGCTCGTGTTGCTCAAGCCGCTCTTCTCCGGCATTTTCACCGCCGACAACCTCGATTACGTCCTCCGCGACTCCTATATGTGCGGCATCGCCGTCGGTCCGATCGACCTCGACCGGCTGATGCACTATACCTTCTTTACCGAACAGGGCCTGACCCTCCACAAGGCGGGGCTACCGGCGCTGACGATGTTCCTAAACGCCCGCTCCTACCTCTATTTCAACGTCTACTACCATCGAACAACCCGCTCGCTCGACATGCACCTTCGGGATATCTTCCGGGAGACCTTGAAAGAGATCTTCCCCTACAATCCCTTGGACCGGCTCGACGCCTACGTTGATCTGACCGATTGGTCCCTCCTGCTGGAGGTCAAGTCGTGGAAGGAGTCGACATCGAAAACACGGCAAACCCTTTACGAAGAATGGGGTAAAATTCTCCTTCGGGACGTAAAGTGGAAGATGGCCTACGACACCACCTTCTCGATCGAGGGAGCGGAGAAGGAAGAACGACTCTTCACCGCGGCGGAATTGGAGGCGGCGATGAGAAAGCGGCTCCCTCCCGGACTTGTCGATCTCCCCTTCCGGGTCGACATGGCGACTCAAGACCCCCGGCCGATGGACCCGATGAAAATGGGAGAACGCCAGATCTATGTCTTCAATCCCTCCAACCGGACCGTGACGAAGGAGGCGCTGACCGAATATGTCGATTCGATTCCGGCGAAACTGATCCAGTGTCGCCTCTTTGCGCTAAATCACGATCACGACGGTTTGCTCTCCCAGATTGCGGAAGAGACCCTGGCCGACCTGCCCGGGTGATGGCAAAACCGGGAGATCACGCAAAGCAGGTGCGCAGCGATTGACAAAAAAAGGGGCGTCCTCTATCCTATAGTTCACTTCCGTTTCCTTTCCGCTTCCATACGACCCAGCATCATAAAAATAAAAAGAGGAGATCTTTTTGGAAAGCCGGAGAACCTTCATCAAATCGATCGTTCCGAGAATGGTCGGATGGGGCGCGCTTCTGTCGATCGATCTCTCCCTGGCCGAATCGCTCCTCGCCCAAGCCGCCCCTTCCTCCTCCGTCAACCTCGATGACCCCCGGTATGTCGCCCTCCTGAAAGAGCTGACCCAGGAATATCGTTTTAAGGAATCCGACTTGAAAACCCTTTTCCAAAAGGTCGTTCTCCAACCGCCGATCATTGAAAAGTTCGAACGGCCCCCGGAAATTCTTCCCTATTATGAATACCGCAAACGGTTCATCAAGGACGAATTGATCGTCCGAGGACAAGCCTATCTTCAGGAAAATCTGAAACTCCTTCAAGCCATCGAGGAAACCTATGGCGTCGGCAAGGAAATCATCTGCAGTATCCTCGGCATCGAGACGAAATTTGGTCAGAAGGGGATCGAAAAACACCGGGTCTTCGACGTCCTCAACACCGCCTATACCCTCTACCCGCGGCGAGAACGGTTCTACAGGGATGAACTGATCGCATTTCTTCTCCTCTGCCGCGAAGAAAAACGCGACCCTTTCTCGATCAACGGCTCGTATGCCGGGGCGTTCGGCCTCCCTCAGTTCATGCCGACCAGTTTTCGAAAATATGCCGTCGACTTCGACAAAGACGGCAAACGGGATCTCTGGATCTCCAAGGAAGATGTCTTCGCCAGCGTGGCAAACTACCTGAAAACCTTCGGCTGGAAGAGAAACGGCCTCACCTATCTTCCAGCCCGGCCGTCGGAAAACACCCCCGACGCGATCAAGTCGATCCAAATCGGCATCCGGAAAACGATCCCCCTGAACAAAGCAACGGAGATGGGAATCGAGATCTCCCTGCCGGAGAATACCCGGATGGACGAGGCGGTCTCCTTCGCCCTCTACCAACCGGCGGAGGGAACCGAGACGCTTCTCGCCCTGTTTGAAAATTTCCGCTCGATCACGTATTATAATTACTCGCTCAATTACGGTCTCGTCATCTCCGATTTCTCGGAAATCCTTTCAAAGCGCGAAAACGGATGAAGCGAACGCTTCTCATCACAACCCTTTTCCTTCTTTTCCAGACGGCTCTCGTCTCCGCCGAGATTCCGCGGTCGTCCGATGCCTCCGCATTGCTGGCGGAAGGAGACCGGCTGTACGAAACGCGCGACGAGCCAGGCCATGCCGATCAAGCAATCGAAACATATCAAAAAATCGTTCGGATCGATCCGAAAAACGAAGAGGCCCTCTGGCGGCTTTCCCGGTCGTTCAAGTGGCGCGGCGACACCGCCGCCACTTCCGAAGAAAAATTGGCCGCCTACAAGGAGGGCGAGGCCTGGGCAAAACAAGCCCTCCAAGTGAATCCCGACAGCATCGGGGGACACCTGATGCTCGGAATCGCCTATGGACGGATCGGAGAGACGCAGGGGGTCTTGAAATCGCTTTCATTGATCTCCCCGATCAAAAATGAAATGGATGCGGTGCTGACAAAAGACCCCCATAACCCCGTCGCGCATCACGTCCTGGGAGTCCTCTATCGAAAGGTCCCCGGATTGATGGGAGGATCGATCAGGAAGTCGATCGAAGAATTGGAAGAGGCGGTCCAGGTCAATCCAACCAGCACCACCCACCGGCTCGACCTCGCCAAGAGCTACCTCGAAAAAGGGAACAAAGAAAACGCGAAAACCTCCCTCGAAGCGCTCCTCTCCATTTCACACCCTTCGGATCGGGTCCAAGCCCAAAGAGACCGCGCCGAAGCGGAAAAACTCCTTTCCGAAATTCAACCCCGCTAAAAATCCGGCTCTGGTGCTGTGAATAAATCCTCTCCCGCCGCTGAGATGGTCGATGTGCAGCGCATCGCTGTGTTGCTCCAGCAGGAGTAGGGCATTCCCCTTCCGCATCGACCCAATGGGACATCACCGAAAAAACGGCGAACCGGATCTACCCTGTTTATGCCCTACGGGAAATGGTTGGAGGCGGAACGGAAACCATGACGAACGGATGAAACAGGCCGCTCAGGGGGAGCTGCTTTGACACGACGACAAAGAGACTCGAATGGCTCCAAGTTGAAGAAAATGGCAGGAAGGGGACCTTCACGACCGGAATCGTGTCGGTCGTCGGCGCAAGGAAGATCGTCTTGTTCCGTACCGGGCGCAAACATGCAGGCGAAAACATGACCGATCTGCTCATTCTGAGAGATCCGAAACCCGGCCCTCCCCTCCCGATGTGCGATGCCCTCACCCGAAATCCGCCCAGGAGTTTGCCACGCTGCTTGCCAACTGTCTGGCCCGCCCGGAGAAATTTTGTGGAGCGGGTATGTCGCTTCCACGAGGAATGCCACTACGTGATCGAAATCCTGCTATGAATGATAAAGTAAAACGGGCCCACCCCCTTCCAATGATCCTGTATGATCGGTCGGACCGAAATACAGGAGGAAGGATGGTAGGAGTGGAAGAGCGAG
>CAZOFJ010000092.1:0-8440 GCA_964579005.1 uncultured Nitrospirota bacterium | reverse complement strand
CCAGGGGTGATTCAGATGGGCCGTCTTCTCTTGCCAACGACCCTCGGCCTTTCCATCACGCAAATCAACGTGCTGATCAATACCCTCCTCGCCTCCTACCTGGCGGCAGGAAGTGTCAGCTACCTCTATTACGCGATGCGTTTGATCCATTTTCCCCTCGGCATCTTCGCGGTGGCCCTTTCAACGGCGCTCCTCCCCACCCTTTCGGCTCAAGCGGCCAAAGGGGAGAACGAGGAGCTTCGTCAAACCTTCTCCTTTGGCCTTCGACTGGTCTTCTTCATCACCTTCCCCGCGATGCTGGGTTTGATCCTCTTCCGGTTTCCGATCGTTCATCTCCTTTTCCAACATGGCGAGTTTCGCCGCACCGCCACGGAGGGAACGGCCGCGGCTGTTCTCTTCTATTCCATCGGCCTTTGGGCCTTCGCCGGGGTCCGGATCGTTGTCCCGGTCTTTTATTCTCTTCAGGACACAAAAACCCCCGTCAAGGTGGGAGTCGTCGCGGTCATCGGCAACATTCTTTTAAACCTCGTCTTCATGGTCCCGATGGGACATGCCGGTCTGGCGCTGGCGACCTCCCTTTCGGCCATCCTGAACTTTTCCCTTTTATTCCTCATCCTGAGGAAACGGATCGGGCGGATCGATGGAAGACGGATCCTCTCTTCCCATGCCAAGGTGGTCCTTGCCTCCCTTTGGATGCTCCCAATCTCCTACTGGATCAATCGTCTTGGGCTGTGGAATAGAGAGGGGGAATGGCCGGATAAAGCACTCCTCTTAACGGTTGCTATTTCTATCAGTGCTGCCGGCTATTTTGCAATACAAGCACTCCTGGGAAGTGAGGAGCTCCACTTCCTATCCAAGCTTTTTAAGAGTCGTCTAAAAAGGAAACTCCCCACGTCTGCCTAGATTCCTGTGTATCCTTACTCAATAACCCACAAGCTATTGTATCTTAACATAAGCCTTCACTCAAACATTCAATCATTCAAGCAATAGCAAATCGCTATAAAAACGGTCTTGACATAAATCTTGTCTAGTGCTATACATGTTTTATAGAGGTGTTATTGTGGAAGATTTTAAAGAAATTATTACCGGTCTTGAGCAACGAATTCATCTATATAAATCGAAGCTCCAAGAACTGCAGAAGAAACGAGAAAAAGTCGAGGATGAGATCAAAACGATCAAAAAGTACTTAGAACTCGCCGAGACCCTCTATCGTGTCGAGATTGAAAAGGCGAATCGGAGCCAGCCGGATCGAAATCTCCCCCCCGATGCAGAGAGAGAAAAAGGGAGTAAATCCGCCCTGGAAAATGACGATTACTCCAAAGAAATCCTCCTTGAAAGAACAAAATATACCGGTCTCTCCGTTCCTCAAGCCACATCCCTCCTCCTAAAAGAGGCCAAAAAACCGCTCCATGCGAAGGAGATCTATCAACAATTGACGGAGGGAGGGGTTCGAATCAGGGGAAAAACCCCCGTCACCTCGGTTGCCATTTCTCTTTCAAGAGACAAACGGTTTAAAAAGATTGCTCCAAACACTTTTGCGCTTGTAGAAGAGACAGGGGGCGAAACCCTGTTAGACAAAGACCCTGCTTCCCACAAAGAGGGTCAAGAAAGGGGGTGAGGATAGAATTGCCGACAAAAAAGAAAGTTGCTCCGAAAAAGAAAGCAACCAAAAAGAAATAGCGTTCGGGAGAAATAAAGGGGGGCCCTGCCGGCCCCTCTTTATTTCTTATCGAGTCACTTCATTTTAAATTGTTGAGGGGAGAGGAGCATAGATGGGGGAAGGGTGCGAAAGGGGTTTAGAAGAAGCGCGGGACGGAGCTGCCCCGGCCACTTTCCATGTTTCCTTGTGATCCAAGACTTTCCTCATTAATCGCGCATGAAGCATATGACCGGCGCAAAACGCTTCGACCCGCCCTTTGATCGGCATCCCAATCAAAGAAAGATCCCCAATCAAGTCGAGAATCTTATGCCGAACAAATTCGTCCGAGAAACGGAGCCCTTCCTTGTTGAGGATCCGATCTTCGCTGATGACGACGGCGCTTTCCATCGACCCTCCTCTGGCAAGCCCCATCGCTTGAAGCCGCTCCACATCTTTCAAAAATCCAAAGGTCCTGGCCGGTGCGATCTCACGAACAAAAGCCTCTGAAGAATGGCGATATGAAAAGCTTTGACTCGATATCATCGGATGATCAAACCGAATATGATAGATGACATCGAAAAAGGAGGATGGAGAGAGGGTGATATACTTTTCTCCCTCGGAAACGGTAATCGGCTCTGCCACTTGAAGGAACTCTTTTTCCTCTTTTTGACGAACTACCCCGGCTTCCGTTAAAAGGGCGGCAAAAGAGAGGGCGCTACCGTCGAGGATCGGAACCTCGGGACCATCCAGCTCGATAACCAAATTATCAACGCCGAAAGCGGAAAGTGCCGCCAGAAGATGTTCGACTGTTTGAACCGTCGCTCCTTCCACCCCGATTGTGGTCGACAACTGGGTGGAAACAACATGAGAAGCTGTCGCAGGAATCGGAAGGCGACCGAGATCGGTCCGGGAAAAAACGATACCGGTTCCCACCGGGGCAGGAAGGAGTCTCAGGTGAACCTTTTTGCCCGAATGAAGGCCAACCCCTTCACAGAAAACCGGTTTTCGAATTGTCTGCTGGTAAAACATCGTCTGAACGCCCCTATTTTATCTCTTGCCATCCATCAATATGGTGATAAGATAAGAAAGAATTTCTCTTCCACAGGTGATAAGCAATCCCTATGCCAACTTCTCCGCCCGAAGAAATTATTTTTTATCAATACTTTCAATATGATATGCGGACATGCCTCTATTTCTGATCCGAAGAAAACCGATTCTGTTGTGAAAAAAATACGAACCCGAATGAGGGTGTTGTCTTTAAACAACGACTAAGATAGATCAACATCTTGGACAATCGCAATGGACACGCAGACTGAAAAACCACCCACCGTTTTGATGGCTGCCGCAGAGGTGGCTCCCTACGCAAAAACAGGCGGTTTGGGTGATGTTGTCGGCGCGCTCTCGAAGGCCTTGGCGGATCGGGGCACCTCGGTGTCGGTCTTCCTGCCGCTTCATGCCCAAATTGACCGGCAACGTTTCCCATTGATAAACATGGGGAAAACGGTAACCGTTCCACTCTCCGAACGAAAAGAAAAAGGGGAGCTTTTTTATCACGAATCGGACGGGGTCCGTTACTACCTTATTAAAAACGATTCCTACTTCGACCGGCCGGGCCTTTATGGGACAAACGAAGGAGACTATCCGGATAATGCGGCCCGCTTCACTTTTTTCTCCCGTGCCGTGCTCGAATCGGCAAAGGTTCTCGACCTCCGTCCCGACATCGTTCATTGTCATGATTGGCATACGGGCTTGATCCCGGTTTTTATGAAAGCCGGTGATGGGGTCGATCCTTACTTCCGGACGACGGCTATCCTTTTTACGATTCACAATCTTGGCTACCAGGGGATCTTCTGGCACTATGACTGGCACCTTCTTCATCTTCCCTGGGACCATTTCACCCCGGAAGGGCTGGAGTTTTATGGAAAGATCAACCTGATGAAGGGGGGACTCCTTTTCGCCGATGCCCTTTCGACGGTTAGCCCCAGGTATGCAAAGGAAATTCAGACGGCCGAATATGGTCATCATCTTGAAGGGGTCCTTCAAAAACGGAAAAAAGATCTCTATGGAATCCTTAACGGGATCGACACCCGAGAATGGGATCCCGCCCACGACCCTCATATCGCCGCGCCGTATGATGCAAGATCGCTTGAAAAAAAAGAGAACTGTAAGGCCGCGCTTCAGAAAGAGGTCGGACTCCCGGTCCGGAGAGAGATCCCCTTGCTGGCGACGATCTCCCGTTTAACCGAACAGAAGGGGATCGACCTGATTGCCGATCTGTTCGAGCGGGTGATGAAGCGCGGGGTTCAATGGGTCATCCTCGGAAGCGGGGACAAAAAATATGAGGAACAGATGACCTTTCTGGCCAAGGCATACCCCCAACAAGCGGTGGTCAGGATCGCCTACGACCCTCTTCTGGCCCATCGGATCGAGGCCGGGGCCGATATTTTTCTGATGCCGTCGAAATATGAACCGTGTGGACTCAACCAGATGATGAGCCTCCGTTATGGAACGGTGCCGGTGGTCCGTGCGACCGGAGGGCTCGATGACACGGTGGCGCCATTCGATTCGAGAACGCTCACCGGAAACGGTTTTAAATTCAAGGCGTACACATCGACCGCCTTTTTCCGGCAAATTCAAGCGGCCTTGTCCCTTTTCAACGAGAAAAAGAAGTGGCAGGCGCTGATGCGTAACGGGATGGAGGGGGATTATTCCTGGGACACCTCCGCCGAAAAATACCTGCGGCTCTATCGGCTGATTCGGAAAAAAAGGGAAGGAGAGAGATGAAAATCGGTGTTCTGACAGGGGGGGGCGACGCCCCGGGGCTCAATGCCGTCATCCGCGCCATTGTAAAATCGTCCAAGGTTCGATACGGTTGCGATATTATCGGAATCGAGGAGGGGTTTGAGGGACTTCTCTCCCCGGTCAAGGTAAGGCCGATGACCCCCTGGACCATCCGGGGAATCCTCCCGACCGGCGGGACGATCCTGGGGACAACCAGTACGATCAATCCCATGCAAATGACCCGGACCGTCAATGGAAAACAGATTCAGGTCGATCTTACAAGCGAGTTGAAAAAAAACATCGAGGAGATCGGTCTCTCCGGGCTGATCGTCATCGGCGGTGACGGGACGCTCAAGATCGGGGACCACCTTCACAAAATGGGGGTCCCGGTGATCGGCATTCCGAAGACGATCGACAACGACATCCCGGCGACCGACCTGACCTTCGGATTTCAGACCGCCGTCAATACCGCGACGGAGGCGCTCGACAAGCTTCACACGACGGCGGAGAGCCACCACCGGGTGATCGTCGTCGAGGTGATGGGGCGGTACGTCGGTTGGATCGCGCTGGAAGCGGGGATCGCGGGCGGGGCCGACGTGATCCTGATCCCAGAGATTCCGTTCCAGATCGACTTGGTCTGCAAGAAAATCCTATCTCGGTATGAGCAGGGAAGCCGTTTCTCCATCGTGGTCGTCGCCGAAGGGGCTCAGCCGGTCGGCGGGGAGATGTCGGTCATCCAACGCTCCGAGACCGGCTACGCCGTCCGGCTCGGCGGGATTGGCAACAAGGTGGGGGAAGGAATTGGACGGCACACCGGGATGGATGTCCGGGTCACCGTTTTGGGGCACATTCAGCGCGGCGGATCGCCGACCCCCTTCGACCGGATCTTGGCGACCCGGTTTGGCGTCGCCGCGATCGATCTCTTCTCGAAAGGGCGATTCGGTGAAATGGTCTGTCTGAAAGGGTCGGAGATCCGCTCGATCCCCCTTTCCGAGGCGACGCAAGGGTTGAAGTTCGTCCCGACCGACGGCGAGTTGGTCCAAACTGCCGAGGGGCTCGGCATCTCCTTTGGACGGTGAGGAAATACCCCCCGTCACACCCCCGATCCGGTTCTCGATCGGCGGTCGATTTCGACCGGCCGAAGGTGGCAGGCGACGAAGTGTTCCGGCTCCGCTTCGACCAACCGGGGGGACTCCTCGGGACGATGATCGCAGGAAGAGGCAAAGGGGCGATCTGCTCCGCCGGGTCTCTCTCTCTTTCCTCGAAGGCGCGGATCGGGGATCGGCACCGCGGAAAGAAGTTCCCGCGTGTAGGGATGGAGCGGATTTTTGTAGAGGACCTCGCTCTTTGCCAACTCGACGATTTTTCCAAGATACATCACGGCGGTTCTGTCGGCGAAGCTTTCCACCAGGGCCAGATCGTGGGCAATGAAGAGATAAGAAAGCCCGAACGTCTCCTGAAACTCGGCGAGAAGTTCCATTACCTGCGCCTGAACCGAGACGTCGAGGGCGGAGACCGGCTCATCGGCGACGACCAGTTCGGGATGAAGAATCATCGCCCGCGCAATCCCGACCCGTTGCCGCTGCCCGCCGGAGAACTCGTGCGGATAACGGTGGAGGGAGGAGGAAGGGAGGCCGACCCGCTCCAGGATCGCGGCCACCTGTTCCCGCCGCTCCGTCCGGGGAAGCGAAAAGTGGATATCGAGCGGTTCCGCAACGATGTCCAGAATCGTCATCCGCGGGTTGAGGGAGGCGTAGGGATCCTGAAAGATGATCTGGAGCTTCCGGCGCATCTTTCTCATCTCTTCCTTGGAAAGGGAGAGAAGATCGACCCCTTTGTAATAGACCTCTCCCGCCGTCGGTTCGATCAATCGAAGGATCGCGCGGGCCAGCGTGCTCTTGCCGGAACCGCTCTCGCCCACCAAGCCGACGGTCTCCCCCTCGCGAAGGGTGAGATCGACCCCGTCGACGGCGGCATGAAAACGATCGTGCCGTTGGAAGAACCCTCCCTTCTTGATCGGGAAATGTTTCTTTAATCCCTTGACCTCAAGGAGCATTGGAAACCCGCCGTTTCTTGGTCTCCCCCAAACGGGGAACCGCCTTCAAAAGTTGCTGCGTGTAGAGGTGTTGCGGCCGCTCGAAGAGGGAGAAGACGTCGGCTGCCTCGACGATCCGTCCTTCCTTCATGACGACCACCCGCTGCGCCGTCTCCGCGACGATGCCGAGATTGTGCGTGATCAGCAAGACGGCCATCCCGATCTCCTGCTGTAATTTTCCAATGAGGTCGAGGGTCTGCCTCTGAATCGTCACGTCGAGCGCGGTGGTCGGCTCGTCGGCGATCAAGATGTCGGGGCGGAGCGCCAACGCCATCGCGATCATCACCCGCTGCCGCATTCCGCCGGAGAGTTGATGCGGATAGTCTCGCACCCGCCGCCCCGGCTCCGGAATCTCCACCTTTCGAAGCATCTCCACCGCCTGCGCCATCCCCTCTTTCTTGCGAACGCCCTGATGGAGGACAATCCCCTCCGCGATCTGCTCGCCGATGGTGAGGACCGGATTGAGGGAGGTCATCGGCTCCTGGAAGATCATTGAGATCCGGTCCCCCCGAATCTTCCGCATCTCTTTTTCGGAGAGGTCCAAGAGGTTCCTCCCTTCGAAGAGGATCTTCCCGCCGACGATCTTGCCGGGAGGATCGACCAGCCGGAGGATCGAGAGGGCGGTGACGCTTTTTCCGGAACCACTTTCTCCAACCAGGGCAAGTGTTTCGCCTGGGAAGAGATCAAAGCCGACGTCATCGACCGCCGGGACGATCCCCTCCGTGAGATAAAAAGAGGTTTTGAGATGCTGGACCTGAAGAATCGGATTGGACATCAGGCGCTCACTCCTTCCGCCAATGCCTCGGAACGGTATGTTCGTTCGCGTATCGATCGATCCGGCTCAGCAATTTATCGGCCTCGCCATATTGGCGGCCCGCGAACTCCCTCAGTTTTTTCAGGTTCGCGATGTCACTCCCCGAACCGTTCCGAATCTCTCTGTCGAGCGACTCGACATACCCTTTCCACGCGGCGCGTGAAGAACCGAACTCTTTGTAAATCCCCCTCCACCACGACTCGTCATGTCCCCCGGGCGCGTCGGACCGGGGAGGGATCTCTTCGAAGATCAACCGTCTCTCCGAGGGATCGACCCTCATCAGATAATTCGACATAAAATCCATCCCGATGAGCCCTTCAAAGGCCCCGGAAATGGAAGGGACCACCGTGGCCGGGATAAAGCGGTCTTTCGCTCCCCCGATCCGGACCGCGTCAATGATGATCCGCATCGCCGGAATCCTCCCCCCGATCCCGCCGGCCGTCACCCAGAGTTTTCCCTCGTCTTTTCCAAAAACGCCGAGCCTTTCGGCCAGAGGGGGTGAAATCACCATCCCCGGCGCCCCCGTGTCGAGGGCCATCCGCGCGGTGACCGAATTGTTGAATGTGACCGAGACGATGACCCGCCTCGCCATCCCCTCGTAGGCCTCGTAGGGGACTTCGTGGCGAACCGGTTCGGATGGTTCCTTCGGAGCGTCTGCGGTCCCCTTTTCGGAACCGGATCGCTCCACCGGGGGGACCGATTTTTCGACCGGCTTTGTTTCCCTTAATTTCTTATTCTCGACCCGATCCTGGTATTTTTCTGGAACCTTGTCGAATGAATCGGCAAAATGGACCGTCCCGTTTTCATCTGTCCATTTTAGAAAATCGGCCGCCAGGCCGGCGGAGGAAGAAAGCCACAACGCCGCCATCGCCACCTGCGCCATTCGATGAAACGTCATTGAGAGGGTCTTGGAAGGCATCTTGCTCCAGGAGGATCAAAGGATAGTCTATTCCAAGGAGAAAGAAACGGCAAGATGCCCTGAGAGCTCACCACCCATCAGTTTTCATGGTCTGTAGAAAGCCGGGAGACTGAGATTGCATTGGGCAAGATAAAGGATCTTAATCCGCGCGTGAACCACGACAGGGAGCTGCGGTAGGCTTTACGCACGGCC
>CAZOFJ010000091.1:0-8572 GCA_964579005.1 uncultured Nitrospirota bacterium | reverse complement strand
TCGTGTGATCCCAAATGCTTCCAAATATTATCTCATAAACTGATGGGTGGTGAGGTCAAGTTGATTTTGTCTTGACAAGATCAACTTCAGTCTGTTAGCTAAATGGGCCTTCTTCTTCAGGGAAGGGTTGCGTCTCCACTCCCAAAAGAAGTGGTTCCCATCCTTAAACTTTACACCAAACCCAAAAAGGGAGGTTGATAATGAACAGAGGGTCTCGGTTTGTTATAGGGTCAATGTTAGCCTTGTCTATTGTTGTTCCGGCCACAAAAGTATTTGCGGCAGAGGGGCATCCACCCCATTGGGAGTATGCGGGGAAAGAGGGTCCGGAACAGTGGGGAGTCCTTGATCCCGGTTTTGAAAAGTGTAAGACCGGCAAGGCGCAATCACCGATCGATATCGTTCCGGGCAAACCGGAGAAGCTGGAGCCGATCAAGTTTGATTACCAACCGTTCCCCCTGGCGATCATCAACAACGGCCATACCATCCAGGTCAACGCTGCGAAAGGGAGTTCGATCACCTTGGGGGGAAAGAAATATGATCTCCTCCAATTTCACTTCCATAGCCCGAGCGAACATAAAATGAGCGGAAAGTCGGGTGATATGGAGGTTCATTTCGTTCATAAGAGCGCCGGGGGTGAACTCGCCGTGGTTGGCGTCTTCATGAACAAGGGAAAAGAGAACGGTTTGATGAAGATCCTGTGGGAGAATCTTCCAACAGAGGTCGGCAAGGAGAAGGCGGTCGCGAAGGCGATGGTCAATCCGAACGATTTCCTCCCCGCGAAAAGGGCTTACTTCAACTATCCCGGTTCCTTGACCACCCCTCCTTGCTCGGAAGGGGTCAACTGGAATGTCATGAAGGAATCGATCGAGATTTCCCCGGCTCAGGTCGAAAAGTTCACGGCGATCTTTCCGATGACCGCCCGTCCGATCCAACCGCTGGAGGGAAGGACCGTCAAATCGGAATAACCGTCTTCCCGTTGAGGCAAGTCGGATCCCGCTTCCCATACGGAGTTCTCCCTGTGGGGAGCGGGAAAGGCCGGTTCACCCAGCCCGTTCCATCGCGATTCTATCCGCTCGATTCTATTTGAAGGTTTTCACTCAATGGTGCGGCTTCGGCGCCATCAAGACGAGGACCACCAGCCGTCCGGTCGATCGATTCGTCACCCCATGATCGACCCCGGCGGGGGCCAATACGGCGGAATGTGCTCCGATGGTCTGCTCCTCCGTTCCCACGCGGAAAGACCCTTCTCCTTCAAGAACATAATAGACCTTGTCTTCCCCTTCGTGGGCATGTGGTTTTTGCGCTTGTCCCGGCTCAAAACAATAGAGATCACAGAAGAGATTCTGGGTATCAAAGAGGTTGATCTTCTTCATCTTCTCCGGGGAGAAGGTCTTTATCTTTTCTATGTTGACCCGCTGCATTCCAAACCCTCCGCTTTCTTATTTTACAATTCAGTATGAGTTTTTCACCCGTATTACAGGAAAGCAACATCGACGAGGAGAAAGAACCGAGAGAAGATCTCTCCGACGATCACCATCATCATAGCGATATATAGAAGGCCGGTCGCCGACATCGTCGCCCTTTCCTTAACCGTTTGCAGCACCATCGGGGCGACCACCATCGGCCCGCCGATTCCGATCAACAACCGAATCCAAAGGTAGAGTCCCTCGAAACTATTGAGCCGTAGAGCGTTCCACAAACGTTCAGGTTCGGAACTGAGAAGAAGGCTCAACAACGCCATCCCCCCTTCTACAAAGACAAGCCACATAAAAATTCTGGCCAGGTGCCGAAGCGGGACGATGGAAAGGGAGGGGCGGGTCAAGTAACTGTGCCCCAGGAGCATCGCCAGGACACCGGCTCCCAGAAGGAGGCTTGAAATCAGCGAATAAAGGCCGAGCGAAATCATCCGGATCGATCCCGCGGAAGAGGGGAGATAATAGCCGACACTGGAGAGAACCGCAAGGAGTCCCACCCCCGTCGCGGTCCAAAGGAGCGGACGGCTGTGGTGGGGGTGGCGAAACCAAAGACGAAGGTTGTAAATAAAAAGAACGAGGGCAAAGAGAAAAAAGAGGATCGAAAGGAGGCCGCCCCAACCGAACTGTTCAACCGAATGGCCTGAGAAATCGATCGGCCACCAGAAAGAAATGGGAAAAAGAAAAATGCCCAAGAGGACGGTTGTGAGGAAAACCAGGCCGTTGGTCCGGAAAAACCCGATGCCGACCGTCTCCAGAGAGGGCAATAAAAGGAGGAGGGTCCCTCCGACGGCCAATTGGCCAAAAACCAAAAAAGCGATCTCCTGGATTCGTCCCACGCTTTGTTTATGTCTCCTCGTCGATCATCGGCAGGTCAGAATCTTCCTCTTCCTTCTCTTCATCCCTTTCCTCGGAGACCAGAAGGGGAGAACCGTGGTGATGAATCAGCAACCATTGCCCATCCCGTCGCTCGAAGAGATTTGTTGAAAGGACCCGTCCCTCCACCCACTTCCCTTGATCCTGGGTCGAAATCATCTCCTGACAAACAACCCAGGCCCAGTCCGATTGGACGACGATGTCGATCACGCTGACCGAGAACTTGATTTCATAGGTGTGATTGAAGATCAGGACCCATCCGTCGCGGACTTCTTGCCAGCCGATGCGGGCTTCCCATCCGGGGTGGATGCATTTGATATAATCCTCCTTGATCCAAAGGGGATCCATCTCCTGGATATCGAGCTTCTCGAAGGCATGATAGAAGGCCTCGTTTGCTTTCCGGACCGCTTCGATGTCGCCGTCCACTTACTCCACCTCCTCCCGGTAGTGCAAGATCTCCCGCTGTATCCGCTCCCGATCCCAACCGAGTTCCCAGCCCATCCGCGTTGCGATCTCCGAAAGCAATGCGGCATCCTGTTTATACGGGCCGAGGGCGAGGGCGGTCCGGCGCCTCATAAAATCGGAAAGTCGTTTCGCCACCTCCGATCGAACCGCGTAAACCGCCTCCACCGCGAATGGATACCCCAACGGGGTCAACGGTTTCAGCAGCCCTTTCTCGTGGCGTCCCAAGGCAAGAACCTCATGAAAGTTGGTTCCATAGGCCCCGATGAGATACCGGAGCCCTTCCTCTCCGATCCGATAGCGCTCGCGTGCCTTGGGAATCTCTTCTCTTGAATATTCGGCGAACGACGTCATCTTGCCGCCGAAGAGAGGGGGATCGACGGTGGGGCGGGGGCGGGCCTTGAATCCCGATACCCGGCGGAGGGCCAGGTCGATTGCTTTCTCCGCAGTCGATCGAAAGAGGGTATATTTCCCCCCCGCCAGAACCAGCATCCCTCCCGGCGTCCAGTCGATCTTCCCTTCGCGCGAAAGATCGGAAGGGCTTCCGTGTAGATCATGAACCAGCGGCCTCACCCCGGCGAATCGGGCGATCACCTCTTCCGGCGCCATCCGCGCTTTCGGAAAAAATCGGGCTGTTTCCCCCAAAAGCTGGGAGACTTCCTCGTCCTCTGCCCGGAGATGATTAAGATCTCCTTCGAAATCGGAGTCGGTTGTTCCAATGAGGCTTCGTCCCATCCAAGGGATCACAAAAAAAATGCGTCGACTGGCCCCGATCGAGACGACCACCGCATGGTTTCGGGTCAACCGGGGGAAGATTAAATGGATCCCCTTCGTCGGACGAATCGACCGGGAGGTCCCCCCCTCCATCCGGGAAATCTCGTCGGCCCAAGGACCGGCGGCGTTGACCACCACATGGGCATAAATTCGATACTGCGCGCCGGTGAGGCGCTCCTCCACGCGAACACCGGAAACCCGCCCCTCGCTTTGAAGGAGTCCCGTGACGGCGACGTAATTAAAAACCGACGCTCCGTACTCACGCGCCGAAAGAAGCACGGCCAAACAGAGCCGCGCGTCGTCCATCCGGCAATCGTAAAACCGGGCCGCTCCGATCAATCCTTCCGGTTGGAGTTCGGGTTCTTCCGACAGGACCTCCGCCGGGTTGAGCATCCGATGTGGCCCGATCCGTTTTGATCCGGCCAGAAGATCGTAGAGGATCATTCCTGTCTGGATTTTCCACTTCCCTCTTCCGTCTCCCCGGTAGATCGGAAAAAGAAACGGAAGCGGACGGACGAGGTGCGGAGCCAATCGTGAAAGGGTGTATCGCTCCTGGACCGCTTCGCGGACAAGGCGAAGCGCCCCTTGCTCCAGGTATCGAATCCCGCCGTGGATCAGATGGGACGTCCGGCTGGAGGTCCCGCTGGCGAAGTCTCCCTTTTCAAAGAGAGCGACTGAGAGTCCCCGCATGGCCGCTTCGCGGGCCAGCCCCGCTCCTTGAATGCCGCCACCGATAATCGCGAGATCGACGGGGGCCGTCTGTAGCCGGTCCAAACCCAATGCCATCGGGCTATTTATATCCTACTTTCCAAAAGAGGTCAAATAGCGGTTGACGAGGAAAACGGAGCAAGATTAAGATGTTTTTCTACGAGAAAGAGACTGAAATCGGGAGGAGAGAAATGAGCTATCAGCTATCGCCGGAGGAATTAAAACAAAAGAGAGAACGGGGAGAAGCATTTGTTCTATTGGACGTGCGGGAACCGGCCGAGTTCGAGTACGCGCGGATTTCCGGTTCAACCCTGATTCCGCTCGGTCAGCTTCCGACGCGAGTTGCAGAGCTCGACCCCGAACAGGAGATCGTCACCCTTTGCCATCACGGTGTCCGAAGCATGACGGCGCTCGGCATTCTTCTTCGAAACGGATTTACCAAGGTCAAAAACCTTTCCGGTGGAATCGACGCCTATTCGGTTAAGATCGACCCGACGGTTCCAAGATATCGTTAGCCCGCCTCCTCAATGGGTCTTCACGGGATAAATATAGTACAGCATGACGTAGGTGGCGGTGCTCGTTACGAGGGCAATGACGTAGAGGATCATCGTGAAGGTTCCCATCTTCCGATGGCGGATCGCCGCGTCGGGCATCCACCGTTCGATCCCCCGCTCCATGAGGAGGACGACGGCGGCAACCAGAAGGAATCCGGAAATGTAGACGATGAGACGGGCCATCGATCCCCGCCGCCACAGGGCCAATCCTCCGAAAAGGACCGCCGCGCCGAGGAGAATATAGTTGCGGCCTTTGTTCCCCATTTTCAGCGGCTCCGATTTGAGGTACCGCCCCTTCCCTTGTGTGTAAGAAGATCGAAATCCGAGGACAATCATATAGACGGCCAGGACCAGGCCGATCGAGATGACCAGGATATGGATCGTCAAGATCGGGCTGAAGATAAAAGAGTAAACCCAATCGGGCCCGCCGAAACCTTCTTTTCCTTCCAGGGAGAGGGCCCCTAGGCCACGCGCAATGTAGTAGATGGTGAAATAACCGAGCATCGCCACCATCCCCCACAAGGTCACCAGATGATGGCGCTGGCCTTGATGGCGCTTTCCCTCATACCAGCCGTAAATAAAGAGGAGGGTAAAAAACCACGCCATCATCGACGAAATGTCGGCCCCCCAGGTCCCATAGGGGGAGAGAAACCCGGGCGTGGTCAAAAATTCTTTCATCGTGTTTGTCTCCTTTCTGAAAGCTTTGTCACCGGATTGCCGTGAATACGGTGTTTCGTTCGACTTCGGTGATTTCTTGGAACCCCGCCTTGATCAGCCAATCGCGGACGTCTGAACCGGGAAAGCAGCGCCCTTTTTCGGAATAGACCATCATATGAATCGAGAAGATCGCGTTCCAGCCGGGATCGGAAGGGTCTTCGTTCAGAAACATATCTTTTACGATTATTTTTCCGCCGGGGCGCGTGGCGGAAAAGAGCTTCTGAAAAAGGAGGGCGTTTTCCTCCGAGGTCTGGTAATGGAGGATGTCTGAAAGGAAGACGGTGTCGAACGTCCCCGGTATTTGATCCTGATTGAAGTTTCCCCCGATCAATTGAATCCGCTCAACCAGCCCTTCTTTTTCAATATTTTTCCGGGTCGTTAACAAGGTTTCCGGGAGGTCGAAAAGGGTGGCCTGAAGTTGAGGATATCGTTTGCAAAATGCGATCGAGAAGGTTCCGGCCCCTCCTCCCACATCGAGGAAGGTCCGGCAGCCGGAGAGGTCGATCCGCTCCGCCAGGGAGGGGGCAACCCGCTTGGCCATCCGGTCGAGGACCCGCAAGATCTTCTCGCCGATCTCCGGGCGGTTCATGAAGATGTTCCCTTTCACCGGGGGGTGTCCGGTTCGGATCACCTCTTCGAGTTTTCCCCACGCCTCCCACTCCTCGTCTTGGAGGAGCATCAGTTCCCCCATATAGAATGGGCTGGTCTTGACCAAGAACTCCGCGATGGCGGGGATGTTGGTGTATCGCATCCCCTCTCGCTTGAGAAGACCGATCGCCACCAACGCATCGAGAAGCCGCTCGAGGGCGGCGGGATCGGCCTGAATCGCAGATGCAATCTCGCCTGCCGCCTTCGGCCCGCTCCCCAGGGGGGTATAAAGGTCAAGCTTGACCGAGGTGAGAAAAATCTTCGCTTCCCAGTAATAGCCCAACTGAAAAAGAGAAGGGGGGGTGATTTCCCGGCCCATTCAAGACACCTCCATTTTAAATCGCAGGGGAGAGTATATCGGGGGGGATGGTAAAAGGTCAACAGGCGGGTGGGGCCCAAAATCCGATTTCGGATTTTGGGGAAACTGACAAGACGCCCGAAAGACAAGGCCTCAGGCGATGTTGCGACGCAAGCGTACTGTCCCTGTACGGTGAGGAGCAAAATCGCCGAGAACGCGGTATTTCGGGATGGATGGTCAGTTTCAATCCCGATTTGATTTTCTAATCCGGCGAAGCCGGAAAGCGGGGGCTTGCGTCGCCCCCTCCATCCAGCAAAGCTGGATGAAGCCTCCCCCCTCACGCTCTCTTCGTTCGCTGGTGTTTAAAAGATCTACGCAAAAAACGTAGATCTTTTAAACACAGAATCTAAATCGGGATTTGGGTGGGATTTGGTTATGGAATCGGGTCGTGGATGGTCACCAGCTTGGTGCCGTCGGGGAAGGTCCCTTCCACCTGGATCTCCTTGATCATCTCCGGAATCCCCTCCATGACATCGTTGCGGGTCAGGATCTTCCTCCCAAACGACATCAGGTCGGAGACCGACCGTCCGTCGCGGATCCCTTCGAGAACCTCCGAGGTGATCAGCGCCACCGCTTCCGGATAGTTGAGCTTGAGGCCACGCCCCTTCCGTTCTTTCGCCAGTTGGGCGGCCAGATAGATAAGGAGCTTTTCTTGTTCCCGCGGGGTCAGATGCAGGATTCCTCTTTACGATCCATTCTAAAAATCGGAAGAGACAAAGGGCTTCAAATGGACTGACAAACCATATTTTAGCAAGAGAGTTTGTGATTAAATCCTAACGCAAAGGGGGAGAATACGGCGCTTCCGCGGTTTTATCGCGCAGCTTCCAGCGACTGAAAGGAGCGAGGTTGAGCGCCGGGTCAGGGCTCGGGCTCTCATCAGTAAGCTCCATGAAAGACGGCTTCAATATTGTATCCATCTGGATCAAACACAAAGGCTGCGAAGTAGCTCTTGTGATATTCGGGACATAAACCAGGAGCGCCGTTATCACGTGCCCCTGCCGCCAGGGCCGCCTCGTAGAAAGCGACGACTTGGTCTCTGCTTGATGCATGGAAAGCAATATGGCTTCTCGGTACAAATGGATCGCCCTTGGAAATCCAGAAATCTCCATCGGGATCATCTCCGGGGTTGGGATTTTTTGTTCCGTATCCCACTGTACTTTCGAGTTCGAGACGAATCAAGTAACCCAATGGGGCTAAAGCTGATTTGTAAAATTGCTTGCTCAGAGCAAGATTGGAAACATTGATTCCTGCGTGATCGATCATGATAGGCCTCTGAGATGATGTGCAGCCCTAACAATAAATTGAGCAGTTTTCTGGACTTTATCGGAATAGGATGAACGGATCAAGAAAAATAAGTGTGAAAATACCGAACCCCCTGTTTAAACGCTTAACCGACACGCTTTGTTACGCAGCGTGATTGGATACAGTCGAGCTCGGAGCCTATCTAAAAACCCGGTTCGTAACGAGGGGGAGCGAAAGGCCTGGGGACAAGGCCGCAGGGGGAAAACGCCCGGCCGGGGTCCCCAAAGAGCCTGCTCTTTGGGGTGGGGCGGCGTAGCCAGGGCTACATTGAGGACGTTTTACCCCGAGAACACAGTCCCACGGCTTTACAGCTCCCCGCAGTAGAAACAGGTTTTTAGACAGGCTCTATGGTTTTAAAATCCGGCCGAGGAGGTTTTGGACGGGGCTGTCGCCGTTTAACCCGTAGGCCGCGGTTGGTTTTTCCTTCATGTCATAGACGACCAGCGTCGGCTCTCCATCATTGGTGACGAGGAGTTTGGCGCGAAGCCGCCCTGCGGTGTCGACCAATTCAAAGTGTTCCGCGCGGATTTTTTTCAAATGTTGGGGCTCCGCAAAGGCGAAGTCGGAGAAAAAAGAGCGGGCTGTCCAGGCACCGGCGCCGACGCCTGCCAAAAAGACGATCAACCAGAAGGGAAAGACTTTTTTTATCATTGGGTTTTCCTTATGGGGTTTTCCTTTTCAGGAGTTCTTTTACTTCCCGT
>CAZOFJ010000090.1:0-9013 GCA_964579005.1 uncultured Nitrospirota bacterium | reverse complement strand
GAACGACTCACTTTATATCTCTTTTTTGTCTATATATCAAAAAAACAGGACATTGGGCCGGCCCAGCGCCTCGCTGATGATCACCTGGCGCGCTTTGATCATCGGCTTGTTCCATTTCAT
This sequence comes from uncultured Nitrospirota bacterium, assembly GCA_964579005.1. Classification (GTDB taxonomy): domain Bacteria; phylum Nitrospirota; class Nitrospiria; order SBBL01; family Manganitrophaceae; genus CAZOFJ01. The sequence goes on along the minus strand of CAZOFJ010000090.1, from coordinate 8,893 downwards.
GACGAAGGGCAGCATGACGCACAAGGTGTAGCCGTGTGGCATGCCGGCGGTGCCGCTCAGGCTGTGGCCGATGGCGTGGCTGGCGCTCTTGTCGACGCCGGCCTGCGAGTCGACCACCGGTATCACGGATGGGGGTCGCATCTTTGCTTTTGGTTTTCAAGGATTCGCTCCACTTTTTTTGCAGTGTTCTCTATCTCCGGCTGCGCTTCAATTCCGCTTGGGTGCGACTGACCCGGCTGCGGCCGACCCCTCCCATCCTCTTCCCGATCTCTTCCTGGGTCAGACCTGAATACCGATAAAAATACTCCATCAAAAAACTTCTCTGCCATCCTCCCCCGTGCTGGTAAACTTCCTCTTCGTCCAATCGGAAAATCTGACAAACTTCTCGAATGACTCACTCCGGCAAGAGGCGACGAACCGGTCTGAATCGATAGGATGAAACCGGGGACACATTTTTTCTTGAAAACGTGTAGACTTTATTTTTATGGATCCTCTCATTCTTGAATCGATTATCGAGATCACGCGGCAACGTGATATCGATTCACTGGAATACAGCCTGGCCATCACCTTGGCGGAAATGCTTCCAGCCAAGGCCATTTCAATTTATAAAGTACCCGCTGAAAATATTGTCAATCCATTGGAAGAAAGGGTTCATCTTTCCATCGTGACGGATGAAATGGGGAAGAAAAATCATACGTGGGGCGAGGAAACAGATCTCGTTACGCCGGACCCTTATCTCAAAAAAACGCTGCTCACGATCAGTCCGGTGGCTTATCCCCTTCAGGAAGGGCTCATCCGGACGCTTTTCCCGCTCACACATGAAGGAAAAGCGATCGGGGTCCTTCGTCTCGACACCCAAGAGGATATTTTGCGGTTTAAGGATCAGATCGAAGGGATTGTCAAAATTTATGAAAATTATTCGGTTATTTTGAATGAAAGTGAGCGTGATAAACTCACCGGTCTTTTAAACAGGAGGACGTTTGATCATAAACTTCATCGGTTATTGCGGGTCCAGCGCGCAAAAAAAGAAAAAGATGTCAGGAACTTCGATCCGAGTAAAATGAAGGGCTTTCCGCGTTACATGGGGCCGGATTCATACGCCTGGTTGGCCGTGTTAGACGTCGATCACTTTAAACGTGTGAATGACACATTTGGGCATGTTTATGGGGATGAAGTGTTATTGGTCATTTCGCAGAAGATGAGAAGCTCTTTTCGAAGTTCCGATTTATTGTTCCGTTTTGGCGGAGAGGAGTTTGTGATTATCTTGGAACCGATTCCATTCGAATCGGCCCATAAAACGTTAAACCGCTTTCGCGAAACGGTCTCCGATCATCTTTTCCCCCAAATTGGTCAAGTGACGGTTAGCCTCGGTTTCGCCAAGATCACGGAGAATGACTATCCGCCTACCATACTTGAAAATGCCGACAAGGCCCTCTATTATGCAAAGGAGCATGGCCGCAACTGCGTTCATCAGTATGAATTATTGGTGGAAGAGGGCAAGCTCTTAAAGCAAAAAGAAGAAGGGTCGATCGATTTATTCTGAGAGTTTGTGAAATCCCTCCAGGGCCACGGCCACCGGCAACCGCGAGATATCCACGCCCGAAAATCGGTGGAACGAGGCCGGATCGGTAGGGTAAATTCACCGCATGAAGAAACTTCCCCCCATTGCGGAAATGGAACGGGCGTATCTCGAAGGGGATCCCGCCTATAACGGTCTCTTTTTCACGGCTGTTCGGACGACCGGGATTTTCTGCCGTCCGACCTGTCCGGCGCGAAAGCCGCTCCCGAAGAACGTCGAATACTTCGCGACCGCACGGGCCGCTCTCGTGGCCGGGTATCGCCCGTGCAAGCGTTGCCGGCCGTTGGCGCTGGACGAGCAACCGCAATGGGTCTCCGATCTCCTCGCGGAGGTGGAGCGTGATCCATTGTCGCGTATCACCGACGGCGATCTGAAGAAAAGAGGGATCGATCCGGCCACCGTCCGGCGGTACTTCCTCCGATGGTACGGAATGACCTTCCAGGCGTTCACCCGGTCACGCCGGCTGGCCGGCGCCTTGAACCAGATTCGGCAAGGGGGATCACTCGACGATGCCGTCTTCATGAGCGGGTATGACTCTCACAGCGGGTTCCGCGATGCGTTCGCCCGGACATTTGGGGAGCCGCCCGGAAGGTCCAGAAACGGAGCCTGCCTGTTCCTCTCTTGGCTGCGCAGCCCCCTTGGCCCCTTGGTGGCCGGGGCGACCGACGAAGGGATCTGCCTGCTTGAGTTCACCGACCGCCGGATGCTCGAAACACAGTTTGCGGTCGTGAGGAAGTTGTTTGATGGACCGGTCATCCCCGGGTCCAACAAACATTTGGAAAAGCTACGAGAAGAACTCGCGCGTTATTTTGCCGGGTCGTTGCGAAACTTCTCGGTGCCGTTGGTTTATCCGGGTACGCCGTTCCAGCGGCGGGTTTGGGAGCAACTCCTTGCCATTCCCTATGGAGAGACCCGCTCATATGCCGCGTTGGCGGAGGCGGTCGGGAAACCGAAGGCGGTCCGGGCGGTGGGCCACGCGAACGGTCTCAACCGGATTGGGATCTTGATCCCGTGTCATCGCGTGATCAACAAAAATGGGGAACTGGGCGGTTATGGGGGCGGCCTGCGCCGGAAGCAGTATCTGCTCGATCTGGAGCGATCTATCTGACCGGCTGGCCCGGATGGTATTGGCCGATTGCCTTCGTCTATCCCCGGGTTGATCTTTTCTTCCGATTTGTTATAGTAAAACCGTTGGTTCCATCTCTTGAGCTTGCCAAGGGCAAAAGGAAGATCAAATGGCGGAGGAGACCAAGTTTTGTCTCTGCTGCGGCGAGGATGTTCCGTGGAATCGGATCACGCGTGGCGGCAATGAGGAGTTGACCTGTATCTATTGCGGGTTTATTTTGGGGGCCAAGCCGCTCCCCGCTCCGGCGGCGAACTGCATCATCACCGTCGACGACATTGACTTTGTCAATGACCTGTTAAAGGGGATGCTGGTTAACAAGGGGCTCGCCGAAACGGTGATGACGGCGGGAAACGGACAGGAGTTTGTCGGCCTCTTCAATACGCGATTGGCCAATCATCAGCCGGTTGACATGGTGATCCTCGATCTGGAGATGCCGGTCATGGACGGGATCGCGGCCGCCCGGATGATGCGGGCGCTCGAAGGGAAGTATCAGGTCCCGCGGTCGCCGATTCTCTTCTTTTCGGGGCGAAAATGCGACGACGCCTTAAAAAAACAACTCGGCCTCTTTGCCCCCGCAAGCTACGTCAACAAAGGAACCTCCACCAAATTCGAGGATCTTGTTGAGCGGATCGACCAATTGGTGACCTATCTTCTCAATAAGAAGCGCACCTCCGTGTAACGGGTTAAAGCTCCCTTCATAAGCGAGCTGGATTCATCGGCTGAATCTATGAGCTCGTGAGGAAATCTCCCCAGCTTGATGGGGAGGGTCTTCAATGGGGTGGTGCCTCATTCCAATCGATTTGCTCCCGATCAGGACCCCTCTTCCTGGAACCCCCCCGCCCGGTAGGTCAGCACCAACGTATCCCGATAGCCTCCCTCGGCGGTCGGCAGAATCGGCGTCGATTCGTGAATGACCCGCGTGTCGTCGAGCAACAGCAGCGTCCAGGGCTCTGTGAGAGTAAACCGCTTTCCATTTGGCCCGCCTGCTTCAAATATCCGGCTCTCGCCCCCTTTAATATCGACCCGCGCGACGAGGAAGATCGCCACGAAATCGACTCCGTCGCGGTGCGCCCCTTCCGGCGTCGGCCGGCCGATGCCGTGCGCGGTGTCGATGCGGAACGGGTGCGCCTCCACATACCAGGGTTGCCGGCCCTTGACCGTGGCGCAGACCTGGCCGACCGCCTGAAGCAGCCGCGGCCAGACCGGAGCATCGACGGTGGCAGGGGTGATCGGTTCAAAAAGGCGTTTCATCCCGCCATGAAGGGCGTTGTAGTCGAGCGATTGCCAGTGAGCCCGGTGTGGGACCTGTTTTATGTCCAAGCCGTCCACCACAAAACAGGAGTGTCTCCGGCGCCGGTAGTGGCCCCCGTCTTTCAGGTAATGATCGAGCGGCAGGTCATTCCAGCCAGGTTGGAGTGCTTCCAGTTCGGCAAGCGAACAGCGTATCAGTTCGCAAACGCCGGAAGGGCTGAGGACCGCATAGCCGTCGGCCTTCAGGTCATCCGCCAGTTGATCAAGCTTCGAAAAGGGTGGAGAAAGGATGGTGTTTGGCATTGTCGATATCGGGATCTGGACCTCGCAAAAATGGGGGTGAACGGAGAGTACCCCTAAACGGGACCAAAATCAATGCTTCCGTTCCTTTCTCTTGCCCCGTCAGGCGGCACATGGTAAGGTGCCGTGAACTTCTATGTCATTCCGTGGGATGGCTCGTGAATCTGATCATTTTGGAGCCTCGCGAAGTCGGCGGTTCCGGCGAGGTCATGCTCTCGGGCCCACGCGCCGCTCACCTGCTAAATGTCCTGCAGGTGACGCCAGGCCATCCGGTGCGGGTCGGTCTCCTTGATGGCCCGTGCGGCGTGGGTGCCATACAGTCGATCGGCGACGGGTCGGTGGTGATGCGCTGCACGTTCGAAGCGGCTGTTCCTTCCCGGCCGCGGGTCGACCTGCTCCTGGCGCTTCCGAGGCCGAAGGTGATGCGGCGGATCTGGGCCCAGATCGCCGCGCTCGGCGTTGGGCAGATCATCCTGACCAACGCGGAACGGGTGGAGCGAAACTACTTCGACACGAGCGTGCTGACGCCGGAGTGCTACCGGCCGCTTCTCATCGAAGGATTGCAGCAGGCGCGCGACACGCGGTTGCCGAATGTTTCGATCCACCGGCAGTTTAAGGTATTGATTGAGGACAAGCTCGATGGCCTGTTCGGCAGCGGGCATCGTCTCGTGGCCGATCCTGCGGCGGAGAAACCGGTGGGTGCGGCCGCGCGGGAAGGGATCGGAGGGAGGATCCTCTTGGCCGTCGGGCCGGAGGGGGGCTGGAACGATTTCGAAAGGGGCCTTCTTGCGGCGCACGGTTTTCACTCTGTCGGAATGGGACCCCGCACGCTGCGCACCGATACCGCCTGTATTGCGCTTCTTGCACTCGTCCACGAGGCGATGAGAGTCTGTGTCTAAAAGATCTACGTTTTTTGCGTAGATCTTTTAGACACCAGCGAACGAAGAGAGCGTTGAGGGGAAGGCTCCATCCGGCTTTGCCGGATGGAGGGGGCGACGCAAGCCCCCGCTTTCCGGCTCCGCCGGATGAGATAAGAATGGTAGAACGAACAGAGATGACTCCCGGCATTGTCTATTCCACCGAACAGGGCAGGATCTGCCCCGATTGCGACGCGCCGATCGCCCAGTGCCGCTGCCGTCAAAAAAAGTTGGTCCCCAAAGGGGACGGCATCGTCCGGGTTTCGCGTGAGACCAAGGGGCGCAAGGGGAAAGGGGTTACCCTGATCACCGGGGTTCCGCTCCATCCGGAAGGACTGAGGAACCTGGCGAAAGAGTTGAAGCAAACCTGCGGGAGTGGTGGAACGGTAAAAGAGGGGGTGATCGAAATCCAAGGCGACCACCGCGACACCGTGATGGAAGCGCTCGGCAAAAAAGGGTACACTGTCAAACGATTGGGATAAACACAAACTCAGAGGGATTTTAGAATGCCTCGTTTGATTTTTACTGTGCTTCTGTTCACTCTCCTCACCTTTCTTTTAGGTCGGTTTCCTCGAAGATCTTGGTCCCACCGTCCGGAGGGGCGATCCACCCCTCCCAATGCAGGGGATGAGCTGGTTCAAGACCCGAACTGCTTGATCTACCTTCCCCAAAAACAGGCGCTAAAGAGCCGAAGAAATGGGGTGATGCAATATTTTTGCGGTTCCGAGTGCATGACTGCGTTTGAAAAGAAGCAGGCGAAAAATGGATTTTGATCGCGCGCAATCGAACATTCGCGACACCCTCACGCTTGCCCTAGAGCAGACGTGTGACGCGCCGGCGCTTCTGGTCTACGATGAGCAGTCGGGCCTTGCGAAGCGCTTGGGGGAGGCGTACCGTGCAGTGCTGCCAAATGCCGCGGCGTTGAATTTTGATCAGGTCACGGCGAAAGAAATTTTAAGCGCGATCGACGGTCTTCCCCCCCAAGCGCTGGTGGCGCTGATTCAGTCAAGCAGTTTTCGCTTGAATGAATTTCGTTTTCGGGTGGAACTGTTCAATCGCAGGTTGAAGGTGATTGAGCATCCGCACCTTGCGCGCATCCGGGAAGCGGAGTTTGCCCTCTACATCGACGCGCTGGCGTATGATCCGGCTTATTACCGGTCGGTCGGCCCGGCGCTCAAGAGGCGGATCGATCGGGCGACGCGGATCAGTCTGATCTGCGATGGGACCGAGTTGATTTATGACTCTCCTTTCGAACCGGCCAAGCTGAACATCGGCGACTACCGGGAGATGAAAAACGTCGGGGGGCAGTTTCCGATCGGCGAGGTCTTCTCCGAGCCGAAAGAGGTCCGCCGGGTGAACGGCGCGCTTAAGATCTTCGCCTTCGGCGACACCGATTTCACCGTCCATGCCCCCGAGCGGTCCTTCTCCGCCGTGATCGAAGAGGGCCTGCTGGTTGCCGCCCCCGACGCGCCGCAGGCGTTTCAACGCGTGTTGAATCAGATCCGCGCCGAGGAGCGGGAGGTCTGGGTGCGAGAGCTCGGCTTCGGCTTGAACCGCGCCCTGACCCGGCAGCGGCGGCTGACCGACATCGGCGCCTATGAGCGGATGTGCGGCATTCACCTCTCCCTTGGCGCGAAACACTCCCTCTACACCAAGCCCGGCTTCCCGAAGAGCGGAAAATTTCATGTCGACATCTTTGCCGATGTGGAGCGGGTGGAGATCGACCGCGAGAAGGTCTTCGACGGGGAGCGGTATACGGTCTGATTGACTCGATTCGGGTTTTCTCTTCCGGAAGAGTTCAGCATTTTACAGGCCGATTTTTCTTGTAAAACACTCACTTTGGGGGGGTTGTGGCGCGGACGGAGCTCCTTTTAAAATGAAGGTGATGAGAGAGGATGGTCAACTACCGATCGAGGAGAGGAAGATGAAGAGGTCGATTTTTTGGGTAGGACTGCTGGCAGGTGTTATTTTTTCTGTGACCGCCCTGGCCGATCCGGCGAAGCCGGGCCGAACAGTTTCCGCTTTTACCCTGAAGAGCGATGTGAAGGGGGAGAAGCGTCTGTTTGTCGGCGCCGGGGGGAAGATCGACGGCCAAGTCAATCCGACGCTATTTGTGAATGAATGGGATGTTGTTGAGATCACCTTGGTCAACACCGACGGGCTTCCTCACCATATCGCCATCCCTGATTTCTTCATTCTGTCCAGCGAAGTGAAGGAAAAAGGGCAGAAGACGACGATCACGTTTGTTCCATTCAAGCCGGGAGGGTTTGTCTACTACTGTGACCTGGAGGGGCACCGCAAACTGGGGATGGAAGGCCAAATGACGGTGGTCCGCCGATAGAAGTCGGGCCGGGGGGGTGATCGATCGTTTTAATTCCCACCGATCGTGATTCTCCCCTCGACCTCGGTCCGAATCGGTTCGCCTCCCTCCAGCGCCTGGATGATCGCATCGTTTAAGGGACCTCCTCGTTTAAGAATCGGAAGCTCCTGAAAGGCATAGCCATCGATTTCTCCCCCCTCGGCCAGAAAGTTGGTCGTCGCCAAGCGGTATTTGCGGTCCGGTTCGACCGCTTCCGCTCCGATCCAGACCCCGGTCACCCGCGATCCGGCCGGCTCTTTCGGATCAAAGGAAAAGGAAAGTCCTGAAACCTGGGGAAAGCGTCCGGCCCGCGCGCCGGCGCGGGAGACGCCGTTTTCGAGGGCCGCAATCAATCGACTCCCGGTCATTTCAAGCAATACCATCTCATTGTCGTAGGGGAGCGCGGTGAAAAGGTCGCGGAGGGTGAGCGGCCCTTCCGGAATGATCCGATCGTCTCGAAAGGATCCGCCGTTGATCAGCGCCGCATCGCCCCCCATCGTCTCCCGAAGGACGTCGGCGACATAATTCCCGAAATTGCTTTCCCGCTCGCGGACGATCTCTTCTCGGAGATCGAGCGGCACGGCCGTTACTCCCATCTCCTGTTCGAATGGGACAATGGCCGAAGCGTAAGGGGCGAATGCCGCCGTGATTTTCGGATCGGGGGGAATCTGTGCCGGGTCGACCGGGGTCCGGCGCCAACTTTTCCCGACAACCCACTCTTTGCCTGATCGGACCGCTTTTACTTCTATTTCGCCGAGACCAACCACATTTGCTCCCGCCTTCGTGATCAAAGTCTTTCCGACCAAGGTTTCGATCACCTCATGATCGTGCCCGCCGACGATGAAGTCGATTTCCGGGAAGGTTTCGGCGAGTGTCCGGTCCTCGGCGATTGGAAGGTGAGTGAGGGCGATGATCAGATCGGCCTTTTCCCGTTTCAGCCGGGAGATCGCCTCTCGCGCGGCGGCGACCGGCTCGCGGAAAATAATCGGGGTCGGCCCGCACCCCTCGACCGGGGGCATCTGAATCGTGAGGCCGAAAATTCCGAGACGGAGTCCGGCGATGTTGACGATCCGAACGGGACGGACCCGATCGGGGGGAAGCGCCATTTCCGGCGGAAGATCGACGTTGGCCGACACCCAGGGAAAGCGCGACTCACGGAGACGGTCCGCCAGTATTTGGCATCCTCCGTCGAATTCGTGATTTCCGAAGGTGGCGAGATCGATCTGAAGCTGGTTGAACGCGGCGATCATCTGCGCCCCCCGGTGTTGGAGCCGGTTGGAGAGAAGCGAGGGGAAGAGGAGGTCGCCCGCATGAAGGACAAGGGTGGGTCCTTGCTTGCGTTTCTCTTGAAGGAGAGTTCC
>CAZOFJ010000089.1:0-9117 GCA_964579005.1 uncultured Nitrospirota bacterium | reverse complement strand
AAGCCACACCAGGAACCGCAAGACCAATTTCAACTAAAAATGGGATTGACTCCTAACTCGGTAATAGAACATGTTGTCGATCTTGACGCTTCGTTATCGGAGATTTTTCGTGTTTTGAAGCCAGGTGGCATTTTTTGGTTCAATTCTGCCAGTTCTATGTCCCCTTTTCAAAATGAAATCTCTGGATTTCCACTATTCGGTTGGTACCCAAACTCATTAAAGTTAAGAATCATGTCCTGGGCAAAAAAAAATAAAGCCGAACTCATAGGGCACACCGAAACCCCGGCGATTCATTGGTTTACACCCTGGAAGGCACGCAATCTCTTATTGGGACACGGGTTTAGGAAGGTGTATGATCGCTGGGATATAAGAGGGGAGGATGAAGGTGGAATGCTTTACAAATTCGCGCTTAAGCTCTGCCGAATGAATAAAGTCAGCAAAATCATTGCCGATATATTTACGCCTGGGTGCAGTTATGCAGCGCTCAAGTAGTTTATGGCACTCGTTTTTTAGCACAGAATACTTATAAGGCCTCCGTCGTAGTCAAGGGATTACTTTTTTACGACCAGCGAGGTCGCAAATCGGAATTTACGACAATCGGGCGTGCCCGACGAACAAGATAATCGGTACAGACCCGTCAAAGCTGGAGCCTGCCATGGATAACTTCTTTTCACGACAGTGGAAAACGAGTAGCCTTCCAGGGAAGCGGGAGGGCAGTGCTGGAACAGTCGCCTGATGCCTGATCTTCTAACCTATTGGAACACGATTCGGCACCTGAGGCCCATCCAGCTATATGGGCGAATTTGGTTCCGCATGGTCAGGCCCCATGTCGACTCGCGGCCAGCCCCGCCGCGTCGCTTGTTATGTGCAAGTGAGTGGGTGATGCCGGCTCGACGCCGAGCAAGTTTGGTCGGGCCTGAGCGATTTTTTTTCTTGAACGTCACGTATGATCTGGCGAATCACGGCTGGGATGATCCGGCGCTCGAAAAACTTTGGCGTTATAACCTCCATTACTTTGACGACCTGAATGCCCAGGAGGCCATCACACGGACGGAGTGGCACCGGGCCTTGTTATTGCGGTGGGTACGCGAAAATCCCCCATCTGTGGGGACTGGATGGGAACCCTATCCCATTTCCATTCGGATTGTAAACTGGATTAAGTGGGTGCTGAGTGGTAATATTTTGCCACAGGAGTGTGTACAAAGCCTGGCTGTGCAGACCCGCTGGCTTTCCCGACGGTTAGAGATTCATCTGATGGGGAATCATTTGTTTGCCAATGCAAAAGCAATGGTATTTGCCGGTTTATTCTTTGAGGGCCCTGAAGCGTTGTGCTGGCTTGAAAAGGGGCTAGGCCTATTGGCACGGGAAATTCCTGAACAGATTTTACCTGATGGTGGCCAATTCGAGCGCAGCCCGATGTATCATGCCCTGGCGCTGGAAGATATGCTGGACCTATGTAATGTGACAGTTGCTTTTGTAGATGGGGTTCCTTTTCATTGGAGGCCGATGGTTACAGACTGGCGGGAGCGGATCGGTCCTATGCGGGACTGGCTCACGACAATGTGCCATCCGGATGGTGAGATTGGTTTCTTTAATGATTCGGCAATGGGTATTGCGCCAACGCCGACTGAACTTGAGCAATATGCCACCAGGCTGGGATTTTCCGATCGATTGTCCCCTGTTCAAGACCTTACTCATCTTGCGACCAGCGGGTATATCCGAATTGAACGACATGGAACCGTGGCTATTCTCGATGTCGCTCCTATCGGTCCGGATTATCTTCCAGCTCATGCACATGCCGATACGCTGTCCTTCGAGCTGTCGTTGTTTGGTCAACGTGTTTTTGTGAACTCGGGTATTTCTTCCTATGAGAACAATGCGAGCCGACTACGGCAGCGCGGGACAGCAGCACACAACACTGTCGTGGTAGATGGGCAAAATTCTTCAGAGGTATGGGCCGGCTTTCGTGTTGCACGGCGGGCGCGGCCTGTGGGGTTGGAGGTGGTATGCAAGGCTGAGATTGTGGTCCGTTGCGCCCACGATGGTTACCGATGCCTGTCTGGCAAACCGGTGCATGAGCGCCAGTGGTTATTCGGTGAAAATGCGTTGGCCATAGATGACCATATTTCCGGCAACTTCATGCAGGCAGAAGCGCGGTTTCATCTACATCCCTCAGTAAAGTTGGATGAAAAATATATGGAGTCGGATGGGGATACAAAAGTAATACTGCGGTTACCCCAAGGTCAAAAGATTCGTTTTTCAGTCGAGGGTGGTGTGTTGCATAAGGAAAGTGCTACCTGGCACCCAGAATTCGGATGTAGCGAGCCGAACGTTTGTCTTATTGCGGATTTTAACCGAACAGCGCTTCGTACTCGCCTCGAATGGTCCAACGTGATGTGAAGATTCTGATTCTTAGCTTTTATTTTCATCCAGATCTGAGTGCAGGATCTTTTCGAACAACGGCTCTGGTCAATGCGCTTTGCAAATGCGTACCTTCTGGTTCGCAGATCGACGTGATCACGACGCTACCCAACCGCTACCATTCATTCACTGCAGAGGCACCGCAGACAGAACGAAAAGGCGGTCTCTCGATTTTCCGTATCTCCTTGCCCAAGCACCAGAGCGGTTTACTTGATCAGTCTAAGGCGTTTCTAGCATTTTCTCGTGGCGCCATCAGACAAGTTGCTGGAGAGGATTACGATATTGTCTTTGCTACCTCAAGTCGACTGATGACGGCCGTGCTGGGCGTGTGGATTTCACAGCGGAAGAACACCAGGCTTTATCTTGATATTCGAGATATTTTTGTTGATACTATCAAGGATGTGTTCCCGCGCAAGGTATCGTGGTTCGTCAGACAGATTTTTTCAGTGGTAGAAAAGTGGACGATCAAGCGGGCAGATAAAGTAAACCTTGTCTCACCGGGATTTTCGGAGTACTTCCGTTTGCGTTATCCACAACAGCGATTTTCGTATTTCACGAATGGAATTGATGATGAGTTTTTGGTGGCGGCGAATGCTCAACCATTTGCATCTTCTAAGATTTCCATGGTTCGGCCACTTACAGTGTTATATGCCGGTAACTTGGGTGAGGGTCAGGGGCTACATGTGATTATTCCTAAATTAGCCAAACGGATGGGATCACGTATTCACTTTAAGGTGATTGGCGATGGGGGTCGCAAGCGTGAACTTGAGATTGCCCTGTTGGAAATGGGACTTACTGGCGTGGAGGTACTTCCGCCTATCAAGCGGGATGAGTTGCTCCAAGCCTATCGTGCCGCAGATGTTTTGTTCCTGCACCTCAATGATTACAATGCTTTCAAGAAGGTGCTCCCTTCTAAGATTTTCGAATATGCGGCTTTGGGTAAACCTGTGTGGGCGGGTGTCTCTGGCTATGCAGCGGAGTTTATCAGATCCGAGGTCAGTAACGCGGCACTCTTTCATCCATGTGATGTCGAGGGTGCGGCGCAGTCGTTTGATAAACTAACCATCCAGGATATGCCACGGACCGCTTTTGTTGCGAAGTATGCGCGGGCAAACATTAGTCAAAAAATGGCGGAAGATGTGATTGCGGTTGCAAGTGGCGGGCGCTGATTGGTGGGTATTGGTGACCAGCTCAACCAGATTTGAAGACCCCCCCAGCACGCTGGGGAGAATGCGGGTGTGGGAGTTGGGAGATGTTTTTAAGTTATGACGACGCAGAAGGTGCAGGGAGTTGCGTTGACTGACAACGAAGAAGATAAGAGGCCATTACCTCAAAGGTTTCGTCTCCTTCATATCATCCCTAATTTTGGCTTAGGCGGGGCAGAGAAGCTTGTCATGGATCTGGCGTTGTCTTATGACAAAAAGAAATTTGATGTTGCAGTATGTAGTCTTTTCCCCGAAGGTGATACATGGATTGAGAACGAACTGAAAAAGCGGGAGATAAGGATATTCTATCTGAATAAACGTCTGGGCCTGGACCTTAAGATACTTGCCGGTCTTATTGAGGTTTTCAAGATATTTAAACCGGACGTGGTACACACCCATCTATATGCCCTCTGCTATGTGTTATTACCGTCTCTTATTTTTCGGGTTTCCGTGAAAATCCATACGGTTCACAATATCGCTGATAAAGAAATTGGTGCAATGGGAAGAGTGGTGCACGGAATTGCATTTAAGTTTTGCAAGGTTTATCCCGTTGCGATATCACAAGCGATTGGTAGAACCGTTGAGGCACAATACAAACTCAAGGTTTTTCCATGCATATACAATGGTGTCCCAACTGAGACATATCGCCCAATTGCTGACGCACGTAAGGTGGTCAGGGCATTGCTTGAATTGTCCAGTGATCAATTCGTCTGTCTCCATATTGGAAGATTCAGCCCTCAAAAAAACCATCGACTCTTAATTGAGGCTTTTGCAGGATTGTTAGCGGAGATCCCAAATGCAGTTCTTCTGCTGGCTGGAGGGGGAGAGTTGAGATCGGAAATAGAAAGGCTCGCAGAGTGTCTCGGTCTTGGAAAAAATATTCGGTTTCTCGGGCTGAGGAAAGACGTGCCGGAACTCCTTGCTGCCTCTGATGTATTGATTCTATCTTCCGACTGGGAGGGGGTTCCACTCGTTGTATTGGAAGCCATGGCGGCTGAGAAGCCCGTCGTGGCTACGACGGTCGGGGGGATTCCAGAATTGGTTGTTCATGAAGAAACGGGACTTTTGATACCTCCAAGAGATACAGTGGCATTATCAGGAGCTATCAAATGGATATTTAAAAATCCGTCTAAGGCTGACGAGATGGGAAAAAGAGGGAGAGAAATTGTGAAGGTCAAGTTTGATATCAAAGCAATGACGGAAGGATACGAAGCCCTCTATCTTCATTTAATTGGGAAATAGGATTGAAGCAGTTTAAGATTTTCATCAGGTGCCCTCTGTGCCAATAATGATGAGACACCTCCCCTGTGTTAAATTAGAGTAGAGGGTGTGGAGGAGAAAGCATCATGATCGTTGATAAGAATAAAATCGTCCAGGAGCATGGAGAACCCTTGATCTCGTGGAATGGGACATCAAAAGAATTTATCTAAAAAAGGCAGGGCGTTTTTCGCGAAAGCTCTCCAGAAGCTGAAAGATCCGGGAGAGGTAGTTATCGTCAGATAGAAAATTCCAACGAAGGTATGTAAGTAATGATGCTGTCTACACGAGTCTCAGCATTGATTCCGACCCGAAACCGTTCCAGGCAAATCCAGGAGATTCTCGATAATCTCGGCGGACAGGAATACCCGCCTTTTGAAGTGATTATTGTCGATGCTTCTGATGATCACGCGACAGAATTAATAGCAAAGGAGTTTGTCGCACGTTCAAAACGGTTTGCTTTGAGATATTTCAAGGCTCCTGAGAAGGGACTTACCAAGCAAAGGAACTTTGGCATCGCTCAGGCGGTGGGTGAGTGCATTTTAATGCTCGATGACGACGTGATTCTGGATAGAGCCTTTCTACGCCTTTTGGTCGAGGAGATTGAGAGGGATGAAAAGAAAAAAATCGGAGGTGTGAGTGGGGTGATCACAAATTACGAGCCTACCTTGCTGATCAAAATTGGATTTTATAAATTGTTTGGGATTGATTTTGGGGCCAACGGAAGGGTCCTCCGGAACAGTTATGCTGTTCCGGTATTGCTGCAATCCTGCCAGGGCCGCATGGAGGTGGATTGGTTACAAGGAGGTTTAACATTATGGCGACGCGAAGTGTTTGCAAAGGAAAAGTATAGTCGATTCTTTGAGAATTGGGGTTATGCAGAAGATGTGGAATTTTCATTTCGTGTCGGCCGGAGCTACAAACTGATTTGTATTCCTGAAGCAAGGTGCCTTCATTTTCATGCAAAAGGGGGGAGAGGTTCCACCGTTGCAATCGGAGAGATGGTTATTCGAAATCGATATTATATTTTTAAAAAACATATAGATAATAAACATTGGTGGGAGTGGCTTGCATTTTACTGGTCACTTGTGGGAGTGGCTTTCATGTTGCTTATGGGATGTGTGGTACGGCCTAAAAGGTGGGGTGAATTTTTGGGATTGTCTATCGGTGTATGTTGGGGGTTTCTTTCGTCTTGGTATTTTGTTGAAAAAAAAATACGGGAGACGGTTTATACTGACGAAAATGTTGGCCCTTGAGGGGTTGGGTGCAAACCCACTTTCTTGGAACAAGATGAAATGGCTGAATCTGCTGATTGCCTAAAAGCGATGTTATAAAGGAGAATCAAATGGAACAGTGTGAACGAGGAGAATCTAAATGAAAGTTCCATTGCTTGATCTGAAGGCGCAGCATGATCCGATTCAGGAGGAGATGCTTCAGGCGATCAAACAGGTGATTCAAAGCCAAGCCTTTATTCTCGGACCTGAAGTTAAAAAATTGGAGGAACGGGCGGCCGCCTATTGTCAGACCCGTTTTGCGATCGGGGTTTCATCCGGGACGGATGCCTTGCTCGTTTCGCTCATGGCGCTTGAAGTCGGACCGGGGGATGAAGTGATCACGACCCCCTATTCTTTTTTCGCCACGGCCGGTGTCATTGCAAGGCTTGGGGCCAAACCGGTTTTCGTCGATATCAATCCGGTGACATACAACATCGATCCATCCAAAATCGAAGAGGCCGTGACGAAAAAGACGAAGGTAATCCTCCCGGTTCACTTATACGGCCAGTGCGCCGACATGGAGCCGATTCTCCATATTGCACGAAAATATCATCTTCCCGTTGTCGAAGATGCCGCCCAGGCGATCGGTGCCGAATACCGTGATGGGAGAAGGGCCGGAAGCATCGGATCGTTGGGATGTTTCTCTTTCTTTCCGAGCAAGAACCTGGGAGCGCTGGGTGACGGCGGGATGGTAACGACCGATGATCCGTTGCTTGCGGAGAAGGTCCAAATTTTAAGGGTTCACGGAAGCCAGCCGAAATATTTCCATAAAATCATCGGAGGTAATTTTCGCCTCGATTCCATTCAGGCGGCGATCCTGAACGTCAAATGGAACTATCTGGACGGTTGGACCCGCCGACGGCAAGAGAACATGAAACGGTATGTCGCCCTTTTTAAGGAAAGCGGTTTGATCCAAAAGATAAAACTCGGTCTTCCTCAAACGACGTATGAGACGAGCGGTGTTTCCCATTCTCATATTTTTAACCAATTTGTGATCCGGGTTCCGGAGAGAGATGCGCTCCGGGACGATTTGAATCGGAAGGAGATCAGCACTGAAGTCTACTATCCAGTTCCGCTCCACCTTCAAGAGTGTTTCCGTTCGCTTGGTTATAAGGAAGGGGATCTTCCGGAAGCGGAAAAAGCAGCCAATGAAACGTTGGCCTTGCCGATTTATCCGGAACTAAAATCAGATCAGCAAGAGGCGGTGGTTAATTCGATCAAGGAGTTTTACGATAGATGCGGTTTGTGACCATGGTAGGCGCTCGGCCTCAATTATTGGAATATCGGCCTCCCTGTGAGACTTATTTCAAGGAAGGGGGAGTACTCCGATATGGTTTCAATACCATCTTACTGTTTCCGCCCGAAACTCCGCCGGGGATCTCTTAATTACGTTTGATCATCTCGTTCTCCTGAAGGCCTATTTTACCATTCGGAAGTGTCCGCTTTTTTCAGAACACCTCGGTTTTTCGCTGCTTTACCCTTCGGTTGAACTCCGGACCGGTTTCGCCTGGTCGACAGCAACCCATTATTTTGCATCATCCCATGATTCGTGATAAAGTAATGCGCCGATTTATCGATCAGACGGTCGGTATGTTGCACCAGTGATTTCCAAAAAGATGTCTCAACAAATGAGAGAAGAAAAGATATGACGGGGATGAGATGGAGGTGTTTATTCCGAAGTTCCTCAGATGCGAATTGGATTCGGGGATCGGTTTTATGGATGGTCATTTTTATTGTCGGGTTGGGATTTCATGGAACCGGTTGGGCAGCCATGATATTAACCCCTTCCTTGAGCGTTTCCGAGAGATACAATGATAATGTTTTTTTTAACGAAATAAACCGCCAATCCGATTCTTTGACGGTACTGAATCCACAATTGGAGTGGAAATATGACACCCGTGAGATCAAGTTTACCGGCCGATATCGGGGGGACGCGGAGTTTTATAGGAAATTTCCGGAGGCGGATCGATATGGCCAGACTGCGTATATCAGTCTTGAGGTTCCTTCCTTATCGAAGGGGCTTGAGGTCCGTGTGACAGAGAGCGTCGCTTATCTCCCGGGACTTCCCGGGTTTTCCTTCCGTCCCACCAATCCGAACGTTCCAGGCGAGCAAACGAATGAGGGGGTTTTGACCGGGCGGATCGATACCTTTAGAAATGACGCCAGTTTGACCGTTGGTTACGGTTGGACGCCGAGGTTGAAAAGCAGTCTGATTTATTTAAATCTCCTCACCCGATATAAAGGAAGCACTCTGTTCGATTCCGACCGCCATCTGGCCGGAGTTGGCATCGATTATGCGTTGACCCGGCTGACCACGCTAACCACTTTTGCCAACGCATCGAGGATCGAGTTCTACGGAGTGTCCGATCGGGTTATGACCTATCAATTTTTAACCGGGATCAATCATCAACTCGATCCGAATTCTTTCATCAACGGTCGGGTCGGTGTGACTGTTCTAAATAGAGAAAAGATCTTGTTTCGCCCGAGTTTTTTCCTCGAAGCTGTCAAAAACTTTAAATCGGCCAATTTTTTCATCCGTTATTCGGGTGATACCGGAACGGGAGGGGGACTGACGGCGGAAACGACCTACTTCCAGCGTGTCACAAGCCGCATTACGAAACCACTTGGAGAGAGAGCCTCGACCTTTCTTCAATTCGGTTATGCAAATAATACCGCGGTGACCGGTTCGCCTTTCAAAATCATCTCTTACGAGGCGGGAGCAGGGATTGAAGTTGGTCTGTTATCGTGGCTTGATGGAAGCCTGAGTTATTCTTACATAAATCAAAAAAGAATTCAGGAGAGCACGACCCAACGGGAGAGACATCTCGCCTCGCTCATGCTGACCGCCACCGCACCCGATTGGATGATCTGGGAATAGGCTTACCTTTCCCCCCTCCCCCTTCTCACTCTCCGCCACAGCCAAGCTGCCAAGAACCTCCCGAAGAGGGCCATCATGTCGG
>CAZOFJ010000088.1:0-9248 GCA_964579005.1 uncultured Nitrospirota bacterium | reverse complement strand
AGCCAGGCGCGCCCAGAGGCGGTCGCAGCCGTGGGGGGATTTCCTCACAAGCTCACAGGAGCATTGATGAAAAAATTATTATTTCCCATCAGCGAGAGAGATTATGAGACGACGCAAGGACGGGTGAGACACCTGATTCAGTCGCTGTCGAAAACGTTTCAGGTGGAGGTGATCACCCATTCCAAGGAAGTCGATGACGATCTCAATCGCAAATGCGATTCAACCCCCAACGTCACCCTCCGGTTCGTCGAGCCGAAATTCCTCCCGCTCAATTTTGGCTATCGAGATAACCTTGCCAAGATATTTGTTCAATACACCGATGATTTTTTTCTCCCGAACACCGATTTTAAAATATGGAAAGCGGCCGCCTTCGATGATTTTTGGGGGCACATCTCAAACTGCGCGTTCCCCGAGATCCAAGGGATCGACGCCGATTTGGTGATGCTCCCGTTGATGTCCCATGACGACGCGCCGTGGGAGGAGACCGATATCTTTTACACTACCCTCCTCTTCATGGCGAAGGAGGCCGGCGCGAAAGTGGTCGGCTATCAACTATATCCGGTCTTTAACGGCGTGAAGTTGATGCCGAAGTTGATGGATGCGGTGATTGTTCGGAAGGCGTTCGAAAGGGATTTCCACATCAAGATGGGGGTCGCTCCGGAAAAGATCCACCTGCTGACGGAAGAGAAGGAGATCTATTCTCTTTCCACCATCGAAGACACTTATAAAAACCACATGTACACCTCTCAAATTGAAATCGGCCGGGAGGAGTTGGGCATCGTCGTCTGCAACCACGGAAAGCTCAGGCCGCAAATCATCGAGATCTTCAAGGCGATCGAGGAGGTGAAGATACCGACGGTGTTGTTTTTGATCAAACGAGACTTCGTGATTCGGGAATTGAATGAAGACGAGATCATCAAGGATCTCTTCTTCGATCCAATCAAAAGGATCGGATGTCGATTCTATTTGGTGGATCAAGCGAGTCTGGTCCCGATCGCGATGACGGCCGATCTGGTGATTTCTCCTTCTTATGTTGTTCCCTTGGAGTTTGCGGCGCGATATGACATCGGGGCGTGGGTGTATAACCGTTGTTATGATCCCCAGCCTGATGTGAATGGTGTGAAATTCATGAATCGGCTGGAAGATCTCAAGGGGGCCTTAAAGAAAGCGTATGAGGCCAAAAGGAAAAAAGTCGGGGTCGCTGATGTTTTAAATCATCTCACGAGGAAATTTCATGAAGTTGAAAAATAAAAAGATCGCCTGTTTTCTCGCGCTCCCGCATCATACCCGGTTTTTTATCCCGCTCAGGGAGGAAATTAAAAAAGAGGGAGGGGAGATTTCTTTCATCGTGCCGCTCTCGGACTATCCTTTCGAGCGGGACCTGATCAAGCGGGGTCTTTCTTTCCGGTATTTTACGGACTATATGACGGTCGACGTCCGGCAAAAAATCAGGGAGACGGTGATCCCGCTGTCCGATCTCTGGGCGAAAACAAGCTATCGATGGGACGGGTTCAGCCGTTGGCCGTTGTTCAAACAGGGTTGGTTTTTTGATTCGCTTGTCGAGGAATACTTCTGCATGGAGAAGTATATCGAGGTCGAAAAACCGGATATGTTCATCGCCCACCATGAATGCAACCGATGGGGGCAGATCATCGGACATCTGGCTCGAAAAAAGTCGGTCCCGTTCGTGACCTTTCAGGAAGGGGATTACTACAACGACTATATCGGGTTTATCGTCCATACCGAATATTCCAATGTCGATTTATTGTGGGGAAACAAGACGAAGGAGGTCCTCAAAGAGTATCACTGTTCGGACGATAAAATGTTTTTGATCGGCAACACGCATATCGACAGCGCCGTCAAGAACTACGGCGCCCCGGAGACAATCGATCAGATCAAAAAAGAACTCGCCATTCCTCCGAATAAAAAGGTGATCCTCTTCCTGGTCGATATCAAGTATGGCGGGATTGCCGATCGAGAGGTCTGGATGCGTCTCTTGAAGGGGCTGGAGACGCTGGAACGGGAGGCCGTCCTTCTGTTCAAGTGGCATCCGAGCGTCTTTCAAGGGGCGTATGAAAAAATAGAAAAGATGTTCAAGGAGATTTATCCGTCGGCTGTTCTTTATCACATGTATGATCCCTACAAGCTCATCGCCGTGTCGGATTACTGCGTCGCCTTGGGAAAAACGACCTTGGCGATCGAAGCCCTCGCTTTCGGCAAGGCGTTGTTCGCCCTTCCAACGTCGGATACCCTGGAGGATTATTACGTGAAGATCGGGATTGCTCAAACGGCGTTTCCTCCGGGGAATTGGTCGAATCTCCTGAATACGGTGAAGAACGGCGTCCCACCGGAAGTCACGGCGAAAGTGGATCAATACCTGAAGGAGTATTTCTATCGGCTCGATGGGAAATCGGTCGAGAGGGCGGTTAAGGTGTTGGGGCATATTTTTGATACGAGGAAATCAGGTCCCAAGACAAAACCCCTTCGTCTTCCAGCGGCGACGGCGGGGCGGGTCAGCTTTATCGTCCCTTCCGGTTCCGATCCAGAAGCACTCCTTGCGACGATGACCTCGCTCTCTCAAAAAGTCGAATGGCCCGACTGGGAGGTGGTGATGGTCGTGAACGACGAGGAGATGAAACCGTTCCTTCCGGCATTTTCCGGAGATGTGAGGATCGTGGAGGCGAAGGACGATCGGCTCCCGTTCCTTTACAATAAGGGAGCGGAGAATGCCACGGGCGACCGCTTTGTTTTTATGAAGCCGGGGGTTCTTTATGTCAAAGGCGCCGAATTTTTCGACGCCATCAAGGAGGGCGTTGCAGGTGCCGCGATTCGGAATGTCGACATGACCCCGTATTGCCTCGGGATGGCGTTTGATTTCAATTCGGCCCCATATCGGATCACGACGGAGAGCACGGCGAATGAGGAATTCCGGAATCCGGCGTTTGTGGGTGGGGGGATGATCGGTGTGCCGCGGGCTCTTTTTCAATCGATCGGGGGATTTGATGAGGGGATCGCGGATCATCTCATTGAAGTCGACTTTTGTCTTTCCGCAAGAGAAAAAAATGATCCGGTCCGATATCTTCCAGAATCCCTCGGGGTTGTTTTTAAAGAAACTTTTAATCCGGTTTCCGGCGACGCGGTCTCCGATTCGGATGAGGCGTGGAAACGGCGGGTCCGGTTTTTCGCCAAATGGGTCGGGCGGCTTCCGAAGGACGAAAACTTTATGAAATTTGCGAACGATTTGTTGAAGGTTTGAGGTGGTACACCTCCGATCCCGGTTCCAGCCGGAAGGTCGCTTAGAACTGATCCGATGCGCTTCCATCCGAATGATCAAAATGACCTCCAATTTGAAGACCCCCCCTGAGAAGCGGGGATTGCGTTCGCAATGCGTGTTCCTGACCCCTCTGGTCATCAGCGCCAAGATTCTCCTGTGAAAACAGGTGGTTTTGCATGATTACAACACAACCACTGTAGACCTTTCTTGAGATTTCCTGCCTCCGACCGACCCTCAAGTTTTTTTAATCTGATCCGATAAGTAAAGATAAGCGGGAGCACTATTCCAAAAAAGGGTTTCCGCTTTGGGAAAAAATGAGGTTTTTAACCATTTGGGCAAGGAGGCCCAACGGTGCCGGGGCATTTTGAGCACCTCGGCCGACACAATTCAAGGAGGATTTTCATGGCTTTAACAGTCAACACCAACATGTACTCGGTCATCGCGCAGAATAACCTTAACAAGACTCAAAACCCGTTGATGACGGCGATGCAGCGTCTCTCTTCAGGCCTTCGGATCAACTCCGCGAAGGACGACGCGGCCGGTTTGGCCATCGCCACCCGGATGACCCGATCGATCAACGGTCTCACCGTCGCCGCGAGAAACGCGAACGACGGGGTTTCTTTCGCCCAGACGGCGGAAGGCTCCATGGGGGAGATGCTCAACAACCTTCAGCGGGTGTATGAACTGGCGAACCAAGCGGCCAGCTACAATACCTCGGTTGACCGGAGTTCGATGAACCAGGAGGTCAGTCAGTTGATTTCCGAATTAAACCGGGTGGTCAGCCAGACCCGGTTCAACGGAGAAACCTTCCTGAACCGGGCTTTTAGCGGCGCCTTTCAGGTCGGGATCGAGGTGAATGAAACGATCTCGATCGCGACCACCAACGTTTCGCCCGATGCCTTCGGTGTGCAGTCGACAAGAACAAATTTTGACGACACCGGCTCCAACCGAACGGCGATCGCCAGTTCGGTCGCCGGGGCTTCGTTGCGGTCGAGCGGCCTATCAGCGTCGGCCCTGTTGGCTGGCGTCAGCCTGGGAAACGCCATTGTCTATAGCGACATGAAAAACAACAGCCTGACCATCATCAACCGGGTCAATCAATATACCGGGTCGACCAACGTGACCGCTTTCTCTTTCGGGAATGCGTACGTCGGAACGGCGGCGACCGGAAACGGAAGCGCCGGGGATGTGAACAGCGGTTTTCTGACGATCAATGGGATCGCGATCGGCTCCACCTCTTTGGGAGCTGTTTCCAGCGGTTCGATCTTGGCGGCGGCGATCGCTTCTGCAATCAACGCCAAATCGTCGTCGACAGGGGTCTATGCAATTGCGCTTGGCAGTGCCGATATCGGTTCCGCGAATACCGCCAGCATCGCTCTGGTGAATACGACCGGGGCTGCGATCACGGTGTCGGTTGCAACGGCGAACGCCGGAGCGGGAAGCGCCGCGGCGGCATACTTCGGGGCGACCGGAGGGAGTGTCTCCGCGGGGCAAAACGGGCAGATCATATTGAGCTCACCGTTGGGGACCACCAGCGCGTCGACCAACGGCGCCACCGACGCATTGATGCTGGGTTTTGGCTCTGCGGCCGCGTCGATCTCAATCAGCGGCAGCCAATCGGTCAACGCGGTGACGGTCAACACGGTTGGAAACGCCAACCTGGCGATCTTGGCGGTGAAACAGGGTTTGGACACCCTCAACACCGAAAAGGCGAAACTGGGCGCCATGATGAACCGGTTGCAGTCGACCATCTCCAATATCCGAAACACCAATGAGAATACGACTGCGGCGAGATCCCGAATCATGGATACCGATTTCGCGATGGAAACCGCAAACTTAACCAAGGCGATGATCACCCAGCAGGCCGGTATTTCGATCCTCGCACAAGCGAACACGCTCCCTCAACAGGTGTTGGCTTTATTACAAGGAAGATAACACCATTCAGGAGGAAGGGGGTGGGGGAAACCCCGCCCCCTTTTGAGATAACATGGAGATAAAAAGCATTCATGCGAGCCTTTCCTCCATTGTTTCCGAGATGGATCGGACCGAAAAAGGCGGGAAGGACGCCCAAACAAAGCAAGTTGCCGTGCGCATCAGTGCAAAGCACCAGGATGGGCAGTTGCCAGCCGCACATTTTGAAATCGCCTCTTTTAAGGCATTTTTCGCCGTTGATGAAAACAAGAATGTGGTGATCCGAATTAAAGACGCGGAGGGGAATGTGGTCAAACAGATCCCGCCGGCGGAATATCTTAAAATGACGGAGACCCTTTCGGAGAGCAGCAAAAACTTATTCCATTTCGAGGTATAAATGGCGACGAACCCAATTTCCGGTATGTTGTCGGGTATCACAGGCATTGATACCAATACGATTATCAGTCAGTTGATGATTGTTGAAAGACAGCCGTTACAATCACTGACCAATAAGAAGGCCGCTTATGACGCGAAGATCAGCGCCTATGGAAATCTTTCTGGCGCGCTTACCAAGTTGAGGAGTTCACTCTCTCCCCTCAAATCGGCGTCGATATTCGGAATGACCGCCACCTCCTCGGATCCGACCGTTTTCACCACCTCCGCCACCTCCGCCGCTTCGGAAGGAGCATACAATATCAAGGTGAATAATCTTGCCACGAAACAGAGTCTTTATTCGGCGACGTTTGCCTCGGATGGTTCCACCGTCGCAGACCTTTCCACGGTTGTGACTCAAAAGGTAAAAATACAAGTTGGTTCCGCCGCGGCCGTCGAGGTGACGATTGATGCGACGAATAATACCCTCAACGGCGTCCGGGATGCGATTAATAACGCCAAGGCGGGTGTAACGGCATCGGTTGTCAATGATGGGACCGGATACAGACTCGCCCTTTCCTCGAACACGACCGGCGCGTCCAATCGGATGACCATCAAAGTGGATGAAAACAATGACGGTGTTTATTCGGAGACAGGCGCCGAGTCCGACACGGCCGGACTCTCCAGGCTGGCCCTGAACGCAACCTATGACGGGGACGGTATTGTGACTGGCGGTATTACCAACATGACTCAATCTCAAGCAGCGGTCGACGCATCGTTGGTGGTGGACGGGTTGCCTATTACACGGAGTTCGAACACCATCACAGATATCCTGACCGGGGTCACCCTCAATCTGTTAAATAACTCGGCCGGGAAAACGCTCACCCTCACTGTTTCGAAGGATATACAAAAGACATCAGACAACGTCAACGCATTCGTCGGGGCCTATAACACCGCTGTTGGGCTGGCCAGAAGCCTTTCCAGCGCCACGCAGGGAAAATCGGGTGTTCTGACGGGTGACAGCACCGCGAATGGAATAGTGAATACCCTCCGTTCAACGATCACCTCATCATACGCAGAAAAGAGCCCGATGAATTTTGGACTCAGCCATGACAAACAAGGAGTCCTCACCCTTGACACAAAGATATTAGACGCCGCCGTGAAAAGCGATCTGCAGGGGGTGATCAATACCTTCGAGGGTATGGCGAAGTCGCTTGAACGCACGGTTACCGATTATGTCAATATCCAGATTCCCGCGCGCAACGAGGGGCTGAACAGTTCGGGCAAAGGAGTCCAGAGAAATATCGAGAACCTGACGATCCGGCTTCAAACGATTGAGGCGGTTTACAAAAGACAATTCACTGCGCTGGAGCAAACCATTTCCCAGCTTCAGGCGAGTGGCAATTTTTTATCGCAGAGGCTCGCGTCGATTACAAACAGTGGTAACAATTCGTCCGGATAATGCCTTTGACAGAACGCATTTTAGGTGAAGCAGTTCACGACAATACGACGGAGCCGATACGATGAATCTTCGTTCCAATTATCCCATGAACGCCTATGTTCAGGCCAGCCTTGAAACCGCGGCACCCTCCGCCGACCCCCACAAGCTTATTCTCATGTTGCTTGACGGGGCGATGGAAGCGGTTCATTCCGCAAATGAATATACACTCAAGCAGAATTTTTCCGAAAAAGGCCGAGCCATTTCCAAAGCCATTGCCATTATCGGAGAATTGGCGGTTAGCTTGGACTATGAAGCGGGCGGGGAAGTTGCGGCGAGCTTGGGTCTTTTATATGCGCACATGACGCTCGAATTGCTCAATGCCAGCGCTGAAAACAGTTCGGAGGGTTTAAGCCACGTGCGGGAACTGCTGTTGGAATTGAGGGGTGGGTGGGCGGCGATCGGTCCCTACCAAACGGCCGTTCCAGCG
Source organism: uncultured Nitrospirota bacterium (assembly GCA_964579005.1). Classification (GTDB taxonomy): domain Bacteria; phylum Nitrospirota; class Nitrospiria; order SBBL01; family Manganitrophaceae; genus CAZOFJ01. The sequence goes on along the minus strand of CAZOFJ010000088.1, from coordinate 1,763 downwards.
AGTATCCACGAATCCCCTCCGCTGCCACAGGTCGCGGCCAGTTATGGAAAGGTCTAGCAGGGGGGAGAGTGCGGTTGTCGCAGAGGAAAGGCACAGATGAAGACTGAAGTGTTGTTGAAAGAGTACGAGACGTTCAAAGGATTGACCCAGGAGATGTTAAAGGCCGTTGAAAGCGATGACTGGGATCGCATTGTGTCTATGAGCGAACGCCGCGAAAAACGACTTGAAGGATTGATAGCGCTGGGGGATGCCCTCTTTGGTGACAGCTCTGAACGGATTCACGGGTCCGATTTGATTCGTCAATGCCTCGAAATGAACGGTAAAATGCAATCATTGATCGAGGCGAAGCGGGAAGAACTGCGAAAGAGTTTCATTCAAGAAAAGAAAATGCTACAAGCATATCCCCTTTATTGAGATGGGAAATGAGTCAGTACAGCGAATCAAGATGCCGACTCAAGAATCGATTCGCATTCTTGTTGTCGACGACGAGGACGGACCTCAAGAGGCGTTGAGGACGGCCCTGGCCTCCAAAGGGTTTCAGGTCGCGGTTGCCAAAAGCGGTCATGAAGCCTGTCAAATGTTTGACGGTGAGACCGGAACGTTTGACCTGGTCCTTAGCGACATGAAAATGCCCGGCATGACCGGGATCGACCTTCTCCACCGAATCCGCGAAAAATCTCCCGAGACCCTCGTTATTTTCATCACCGGTTATGCCTCGCTCGATTCGGCGATTGAAGCGATTCGAGAGGGGGCTTATGATTATCTGACAAAGCCTTTTCAGATTGAAGAGCTTTATATTGTGGTCAAGAATGCCGTTGACCGGATCCGCCTGATCAAGGAAAATAAAAGACTTTTCATGGAGTTAAAAGCGGTTTGTGAAAAAGGACTGGCTGATTCGAGGAGGGGAGGCGACCCTCAAAAATGGGAAGAAGAAGCGACCAAGAACGTTGAACTGCTCCAGGTCCTTCAGAATCAGCTTTTAAAAATCTATACGCGCACCGGACCAACCGATCCCGCTAAATCTTATGGCTTCCCGCGATCTGTGATATATAAACAGAGTTTTTCCAAAAGAGACGAGACTCCCCCCTCCTGAAATTGAGTCGGCATATCCATTGCATTCATACATAAACCGGAGGATTTATTGAAGAACCTCGGAGGAGCCGATGGCCGATCAGGGCGAGAATAAAGAGGCCGACAGATCGATGGAGGGGGATAATAAAAGGGAATATATCCGTGTTCTAGCAGAAAACCCCGTCATCTACCGAATTGCCTCCGTCTCCGGACCCGACACGAGGGAGGGGAGACACCGTTCGATATTTCATATCCCCTCTCTCCCCTACTTTGACGGCGGCGGGAACAAATATGGGGCCGAAGATCGAAGCGATCAGCAGATCCTCGAATTGATCCTCGGGCTTGATTGGAAACTCAACTATCTATTTAAAATCCTGGCAAAGGCGGAAGATTCCAAGGTTTTTCCCCATCAGGGCGTGATGATCGATCTCAGTGCTTCCGGGATGCGATTTTCAACTTCCACGAAGGTGGCCTCCGGGATGCTTCTGGAATGCGAATTCATTCTGCCGATCCTCCCATTTCATGAGATCGTTTTAACCGGAGAGGTGCTCCGTTGTTTTCCGATCGAGAATCAAGGCGCTTCCTCCCAAGGTTCTTCTTCCGAGGAATACGATGTTGCGGTTGAATTCAAAGGGATGAAGGAGCCGGACCGGGATCATATTATCCGATATGTCATTCGACGGCAACTCCAG
>CAZOFJ010000087.1:0-9790 GCA_964579005.1 uncultured Nitrospirota bacterium | reverse complement strand
CGGGCTGTTCGCCCGTTAAAGCGGTACGAGAGTTGGGTTCAAAACGTCGTGAGACAGTTTGGTCCCTATCTGTTGTGGGCGGAGGAGATTTGAGGGGAGTTGACCCTAGTACGAGAGGACCGGGTTGAACGGACCTCTAGTGTGCCGGTTGTCCCGCCAGGGGCAGCGCCGGGTAGCTATGTCCGGAAAGGATAACCGCTGAAAGCATCTAAGCGGGAAACCTACCCCAAGATGAGATCTCCCTGTTGTAAGACACTGAAGGTCTCCTGTAGACTACAGGGTAGATAGGCGGGGTGTGAAAGAGCTGTGAGGCTTTGAGCTAACCCGTACTAATAGACCGTGAGGCTTGACCATTATATTTGCTTTCGATAGATCTGGTTCATATGGAGCTTGTTAGATCTCTTTTTTTGAGTTCGGCTTTTAAAGAGTGGTGATAGCCGATCGATTTCCGGTGGCAATACCGGAGGGGCCACACCCGTTCCCATCTCGAACACGGAAGTTAAGCCCTCCAGGGCCGATGATACTCCGACCGCGAGGTCGCGGGAAAGTAGGACGCTGCCGGATTTAAAAAAAGCCCTATTCACTGAAATGGTGAATAGGGCTTTTCTGTGATGTGAAAAGAAGAATTCTCTCCTCCAATATTGCTGATAACGGGGGAGCACGTGCGTTCCATAAGATCCCAGTCGGTCACAATAGACCGCCACTTCTACTCCGCTGATCCACTTGATCGTAAAATGATGCAGATTACAATTCCTATGTGAATGCACTACCTCCCTATCCAGCAACTGTAACTCAAAGATCTTTCCAGGTCTCTCAATAATTCCGTTCAAAAAAAAGCGAATCTGTGGTACGTTTATCGCCAGTTTATATTGCGTTTTCCTCTTTTGGTTTGAGTTTGATAAACCAGATCTTGGATGCAAAATGCCGTTCTTTCAACACCCCATTTAACACATAAAGTTCTACACTACCAGGATGTACGACTTCATTTCAAAAACTTGTCTAATACTGCTTGCCCCGCTTGAGTTTGACATGGAATGGGTCAACCGATATAATCGGTTCCCACGTTCGATCGATACTAACTATTTGAGTTGCTGAGTGGGAAGAGAATCAATGATTCGAAGCATGACTGGCTATGGTCGGGCCGAAGGGAATGACAAAGGACGTCCTGTCGTGGTAGAGCTTCGCTCTGTGAATCATCGTTTTTGCGATGTTATTGTTCGCCTTCCAAAGGTTCTTACCCCTCTTGAGGAAACGCTTAAAAAAAGGGTTCAAGATCGCTTTACCAGAGGTCATATCGATCTTTCCATCGATATCAATGTTGGTTCTTCTGCACAAAAAGAGCTCAAGCTGAACCAAGAGTTCGCTGAGGCCTACTATAAGATCCTTAAAGAACTTAAGACAAGGCTTCGACTTTCTGGCGAAATCGACATCGCCCTTCTCAGCCAGTTTAAAGAAATTTTGACAACTGCAGAACCGGAACAGGTTCCGCAGTCGCTTCTTCGACTCATCGATCGCTTGCTGGAGCGATCGATGGAAGAGTTAGAAAAAATGCGGAAAGAGGAAGGGGTCGGCCTTGGCAAGGATCTTTTCGGCCGTCTGAAAGGTTTGGGGGAAAGGCTTGTTCGGATTCAAGAACTGGAAAAAGAGGTTATTCGGCGACATCACGAGCGACTTCAAAAGAGGATTTTGGATCTGACTCAGGGGATGCCGGTTGATCCGGGGCGTTTGGCTCAGGAGGTTGCGATTCTAGTCGATCGAAGCGATATCAGTGAGGAGACGGCGCGGCTTCGGATTCATCTAGATCGATTTCAAGAGATGGTTAAAAAAAAAGAAGCAGTCGGTCGTGCCCTCGAATTTATGCTTCAGGAAATGAATCGGGAGGTAAATACCATCGGCTCCAAAGCGAACGATGTCTCCATTTCGCTGGAGGTCGTGGGGATGAAAACGGAAATGGAGAAGATGCGGGAGCAGGTTCAAAATGTGGAATGATGCCGGCATTTTGAACCAGTTTGGAATGCATCCCTCCCGGTGGAGGAACACGGATAGAAATGGATAGAAAAGGGATCATCTTCGTTGTGTCGGCGCCGTCCGGCGCCGGAAAAACTTCTCTCTGTCGAGAGGTTGTCAAACAGGTTCCAAATCTTCAATATTCGATCTCATATTCAACTCGTTCTCCCCGGCCGGGTGAGGTTCATGGGAAAGACTATTTCTTCGTTGACGAAGCGACGTTTCGAAATATGGTTGATAAAGGGGACTTCATCGAGTGGGCCGAGGTTCACGGACATCTTTACGGGACCTCACGCGAGTGTCTCATGGATTGGATTAATCGTGGGATTGATGTTGTCCTCGATATCGATTCCCAGGGGGCGATGACCCTTAAGAAGAAATACACAGACGGGGTGTATATCTATGTTCTCCCTCCCTCATTCGAGATTCTTCGACAACGTCTGATGGACCGAAAGTCAGATTCCCAGGAGGAGATTGCCCGTCGCCTTCAGAAGGCGCGCGAAGAGATCTGGAACTATCGGCAATATTACTATCTGGTTGTTAATTCCGAATTCCAAAAGGCCTTGAAAGAAATCGAGGCGGTGATTCTGGCTGAAAGAATCAAGATGAAACAGATGAATTTCTCTTGGATCGAAGAGACTTTTATCAAGCAAGCAGCGAAAGAAGCATCCTCATCATCGTCATCATAGGTTCGAAAGGGGCACCTTTCTTCGGACCGCATCAAAGGGGTCAACTGTGGATATCATTACGCTTCCTCTGGAGATTGATCATTTAAAGATCGGTTCACGGTATCGATTGGTCATCGTTGCGTCGCAGCGCGCGAGACAATTGGTGGAAGGGCAGAAGTCGATCATCCAGACGCGATATACCAAAGCAAGTTCGATTGCGCTCCAAGAGATTTTAGAGGACACGCTTGAGATCCTTCACGGCAAGGAGGCAAAGCTGGCGCAACGAGAGGCAAAACGACTTCGAGAAGAAATGAAGAACCGGCAGTTGCTGACCCAGCGTGAGGAAGCGTTGGCCAGCGAGATTCGGAAGGACTTGAGCATTTACCTAGAAGAGTCGGCGAAACGGCGAGAAGAAGAGCCGGTCGAGGAGGCAGAGGAAGTCAAGGAAACCAAGGAAGAATAGCGGATCGGCAAAGGGGATGGCGATGCTTTCAGGCAAAAAAATTCTTCTTGGAATTACAGGAAGCATTGCCGCCTACAAATCACTTCAGATTTTGCGTGATCTGAAAGCGAAGGGGGCCGACGTTCAGGTGGTTCTCACCCCGTCGGCCCTCCGCTTTGTTCCCGTCTTGACCCTTCAAGTTTTCTCTGGCCGTCCTGTCTTTTCTGATCCCTTTGATCCTCACCCCGAGGTCCTTCATTTGACCCTGGCCGAGGGGGCTGATTTGATATTAATTGCCCCGGCCACCGCCAATTTCATCGCCAAAATGGCAACGGGGTTGGCAAACGATCTTCTGGGAAGTCTTCTCTTGGGAGCGACCTCACCGGTTTTTGTCGCTCCCGCCATGGATGTGGGGATGTGGGAACACCCCACCGTATTGAAGAATGTCGGACTTCTTCGCGAAAGAGGGGTTCAGATCATCGAGCCGGAGGTTGGTCTTCTTGCCTCCGGAAAAGAAGGAAAAGGAAGGCTTGCGAATGAAAAGGCAATCGTTGAGAGGGTCGCTTCTTTTCTTGCCAACCGATCCCGTTTTTCGGGAGAGGTTGTCCTGGTAACAGCGGGGCCAACCCAGGAGCCGATCGATCCGGTCCGATTCCTTTCCAATCGCTCTTCCGGTAAGATGGGGTATGCCTTGGCCCGAGCCGCCCAAGAAGAAGGGGCGCGGGTGATTCTTATCAGCGGCCCGACCGCTCTCCTTCCTCCTGCGGGGGTGGAACGGGTCTCCGTCCGGACGGCCGAGGAGATGAAAAAAGAGGTCGATCGCCATTTTGATACGTCGACGATCGTTTTGATGGCGGCCGCCGTCAGCGATTATAAACCGGAGGAGACAGCGGCCGGGAAGTTGAAAAAAACAGGTCGGACGAGGGAACTCCGTTTGAGAGAGACCGAGGATATCTTAATGGGGCTTCGATCTCGGAAAGGGAAGAGAGTGGTCGTCGGTTTTGCCGCAGAGACTGAGGGTTTGACCAAAAATGCGAGGAAAAAACTCTCCGAAAAGGGGTTGGACCTGATCGTCGCGAATGATGTGACCCAGGAGGGGGCCGGTTTTGAGGTGGAGACCAACATTGTTGAGATCATCGATTCGAAGGGAGAGATGATCTCCCTTCCCAAGATGTCGAAAGAAGCCGTGGCCCGGCATATCCTTGATTGGGTGGTCCGACTGAAATCGTCTCGTTCTTGAAAAATAGGGCCTTTCTTGACTTTTGGCCGCGATTTGTTATGATCTCCAAAATCCTTTATTAAAAGGGGGGATCGATGTTCGATAAGTCCCTTTCTCCTGAAATCCAAAAGCTCATGGAAAAGATCATGAAGAATCCGGCCTCGCGTCTCTTCGTTCCATTGGGGGAGGAGTATCTGAAGGCCGGAATGATCGACGAAGCGGTTCAGGTCTTGGCGGAAGGAATCGAACGCCATCCGACCTACGTTGCAGCAAGGGTGATGCTAGGAAAGATCTACCTATCCCAGGACCGGATTCCTGAAGCCGAGAAAGAGTTCAAGCAGGTGATTTTGATCAATCCAGAGAATATTCTTGCGCATAAAAAGCTCTCCTCTATTTTTCAAAAGAGAGGGGAGGTTCAGGAAGCGATTGAATCGTGTAAAAGAGTTCTGACAATTGATCCTTCAGATAAAGAAGCAAAGGAGTTGATGGCGTTTCTTGAGAAAGAGCGGGTATCCCTCCCGCTGGCAGAGGCAGTTGACTCGACAACCGCCCCGCCCTCAGAGGTGCAGGACGACATTGTAACCGCCATTTCCATTCTTCCCCCCCCCGATGCGTTAATTCCCTTGGCCCGGGAACGGGAAGATGATGAGAAGGTGTCCGATAACAACCAAGGAATCCCAGCCCTTACCAAGGAAGCGAGTTTTCCGAGTTTACGAGGACTGGAAGATTCTTTTTTAGATTCTTCACTGGATGATCAAATCGTAGAAACCGGTCGTGAAGCGGTTTCTGTCGGTGATGTCCAACGGAAAAAAATCGAACGTCTTCAAACCTGGCTTGAGACCATTCGAAAGAAAGCAGGGGAAAATGGACTTTAAAGAGAGCTTGAAAAAAATCTCTGAAAAGATTGATGATATAAGAGGGGTTGCGATCGCCGATAAAGATGGCATTATTGTTGAAGAATATCGGGTCGATCCTTCCATCGACCTCGGCTCGATGGTTGCGGAGTTCGGTGCCCTTTGGCCTGGAATCGAAAAAGCGGGACAATCGACTGAATTGGGAGCGAGTCAAGAGATGACTGTTCTTACTGATAAAGGAACAATCTTGGTCAGGAAAGTGAACTCGGAGTACTTTCTCTTATTGGCGGCCGGTTCAGATAAGAGTTTTGGAAAAGGAAGGTTCCTCCTCAGATTGGAGGCGGGGGCAATCTCGGAGGAGCTGTCATAGTGGTCCGTATCCTCGTTCTGCATGGTCCGAATCTCAACATGCTGGGGATTCGTGAGCCGGAGCTTTACGGGGCCCTTCAATTGGGCGAAATCGACCGGGAATTGGAAGAAATTGCCCAAAAAGAGGGGGCAAGTATCGAGATCTTTCAGTCGAATTCCGAGGGGGCGTTGGTCGATCGCATTCAAGACGCCCTTGGGAGATTCGACGCAATCGTCATCAATCCTGCTGCATATACTCATACGAGCGTCGCCATTCGGGATGCCCTCCTTGCCGTTGGGATTCCGACCATCGAGGTACATCTTTCGAACATTCACGCGCGGGAATCGTTTCGGAAAAAATCGCTGATTGCAGATCTGGTGGTCGGTCAAGTTTCCGGATTTGGTCCAGCCAGTTACCGGTTGGGTCTGCTCGGCGCGATTGAACACTTGACGAAAACGTCGGGCGAAAAACGGAAGAAAGCCTGATGAAGAAGGGAGAGAGAAGTTGATTTCGACCACCGATTTTAAGAATGGAACCAAACTTGAACTGGACGGAGATCCCTATGTTATCGTCGAATTCCAACATGTGAAGCCGGGAAAAGGGGGCGCTTTTGTCCGTACAAAGTTGAAGAATCTAAAAACCGGGAATATATTAGAACGGACCTTCCGCTCCGGGGAAAAATTCCAAGAGCCCGATCTCATCGAGCGGGAGATGCAATTCCTCTATGTCCAAGGGAAGGAATACCATTTTATGGACGCGAATACCTACGAACAGCTTTTCCTTACAGAGGATCAGCTCGGTTCGCCGAAGGATTTTCTTAAAGAGAACATGATGGCGAGGATTCTTTTTTTTCAGGGGAAGTCGATTGCCATTGATCTCCCCCTTTTCGTTGAGTTGAAAGTGGTAGAAACCCCACCAGGAATTCGCGGCGATACCGCCACGGGCGGGACCAAACTGGCCAAGCTGGAAACAGGCGGATCGGTAAAGGTTCCCCTTTACATCGAAGAAGGAACGGTCATTAAGGTCGATACGCGAACAGGAACTTATGTGGAAAGGGTGAAGTAGTTGAAGAGAAATCCCAAGCGGATGTTGTCGTCTCGAAGGGATGGAGGATGGACCTAAACGAGATCAAAAAGCTGATCGATCTGATGTCGGAAACGGCGCTGACCGAGATCGAGATTGAGGAGGAGGGGAGAAGGATCCGCCTTCGCAAAGAGGCGCTCCCGGCGGAGAAAGAGAGAGGAGTTTCTCCTTTTCTTCCAGCCCAGGTCCAAGGGGAACCGCCGATTCCGATTGAGACGAAAGGGGAGGAGGGGCAGTTTGCCGTTGTCCGTTCTCCGATTGTGGGAACTTTTTACAAAGCCGCCTCGCCCGATACCGACCCCTATGTCGAACTTGGCGATACCGTCAAGAAGGGGCAGATTCTCTGCATCGTTGAGGCGATGAAGCTGATGAACGAAATCGAGTCGGATGTTGACGGAAAGATCGTCGAGATCTGCGTCGAGGATGGAACCGCCGTCGAATATGGCAAGGCATTATTTAGGATCGAACCGCAATAACCTCCCTTTCCAGATATTCTTTTCCATCATCTTGGATCCTGTCGCTGCAGGACGACCGTTGTGTTTAAGAAGATCTTAATTGCCAATCGAGGAGAGATTGCTCTCCGAATCATCCGTGCCTGCCGGGAGCTTGGAGTTCGGACGGTCGCAATTCATTCGGAGGCCGACACCCATTCCCTCCATGTTCGCTTTGCCGATGAAAGCGTCTGCATCGGGCCGCCCGATGCCGGACTTTCCTACCGAAATATCCCAAATATCTTGAGCGCCGCCGAGGTCACTGGCGCCGAGGCGATTCATCCCGGTTACGGATTTCTTGCCGAAAACAGTCACTTCGCGGAAGTCTGCGAATCGGCAGGAATTAAATTCATTGGTCCTTTTCCAGAGTGCATTAGCCTGATGGGGGACAAGGCAAAGGCGCGCGAAACAATGATGAAAAAAGGGGTCCCCGTCATTCCTGGGAGCGAGGGAAAGATCGCCAATGAGAATGATGCAATCGAGACGGGCCGAAAGATCGGTTATCCGGTGATTGTCAAGGCCGTGGCGGGCGGGGGCGGACGGGGGATGCGCGTCGTTCATCGGGAAGAAGATTTGAGAAAGGCGCTGCAAACCGCCCAGATGGAAGCGAAGACCGCCTTTGGAGACGAAGGGGTCTATCTGGAGAAATATTTCATCGATCCGCGTCATATCGAAGTACAGGTCCTCGCGGACGAGAAGGGGCGGGTGATCTATCTCGGAGAGCGCGATTGTTCCATCCAGCGCCGGCATCAGAAGCTGATCGAAGAATCTCCTTCTCCCGTCGTTGACGAACGATTGAGAAGAGAGCTCGGTCGGGCCGCGCTCGATGCCGTTGCGGCCTCCCATTACGTCAACGCCGGAACCGTTGAGTTTCTTCTCGACAAGGACCATCATTTTTACTTCATCGAGATGAATACCCGCATTCAAGTCGAACATCCGATCACGGAGATGGTCAGCGGGATCGACCTGGTCAAAGAACAGATCAAAATTGCCGCCGGGAAGCCGCTCGAATATAAACAGAGCCAGGTGAAATTGAAAGGGCACAGTTTCGAATGCCGTATCAATGCCGAGGACCCGGAGAAGTTCACCCCCTCGCCGGGGACGATTACCTCTTTTCATCTTCCGGGAGGACCGGGGGTTCGTGTCGACTCCGCGATGTATCTAAATAATGTCGTCACCCCTTATTACGATTCGTTGATTGCAAAGCTGATCGTTCACGCCGATAACCGTGAAGAGGCGATCCTCAAGATGCGGGGCGCCCTCTCCGAATTCGTGATCGAAGGAATCCGGACCACCCTTCCCCTTCACCGGAAAATTTTTGAAGATCCGGCTTTTATCAAAGGCCGTTTCTCGACGAATTTCTTGGAGCGGTTTCTTTCCTCCCTGCCCATGCCCCTTCAGTGATGTTCCCACTTTACCTGATTACCGATCCCGTTCTTTACGCTTCAAACAGTGCCGAGTTTGCCCAAGATTCGCGCCGAGATCGCGGGCGTGCCCTTTTCCATACGATCGACCTGGCAATGGAGGGGGGGGCACGATTGATTCAATATCGGGACAAAAAAAGTTCTCGGGCAGAGATGTATGAGACGGCCAGACAGCTTAGAGCCTTAACCGAAGCCCGTGGCGCGACCCTGATTATTAACGATCAGATCGACCTGGCGGCGGCGGTCAAGGCCGATGGGGTTCATCTTGGACAGGAGGACCTTCCACTCTGGGTCGCGAGAAAGGTTTTGGGCAACGAAGCGATCGTCGGGATCTCAACCCATCATATGGAAGAGGCGATTCAGGCGGAAGCGGAAGGGGCCGACTATATCGGATTTGGACCGATTTTCGAAACGGGAACAAAAAGCGACGCGCGGGCACCGATTGGGATCGAGGCGATCGCCGAGGTGAAACGGAAGGTTCATCTTCCGGTTTATGCCATCGGAGGAATCGGGCTTTCCCGTCTTCCCGACATCATCGCCGCCGGGGCGGACGGCGCGGCGGTCGCCTCCGCGTTGGCAGGGGACATTCGAACGAACGTCATGGAATGGTTGGAAGTCTTCAGAAGATTCGGAAAACTCTCGTCGTAAAGAAATTCGCTCAAACTCAAAGGGGTCGGGTCTATAAAATTCACTTTAGACCTGTGACGCTGAATTTCGAATACCCAATCCCTAGACCTGATAGCATTAACAGGCGATAGATAAAAGAGATCCCTTCAGGGAGTGTCCAGAAAGGCTATAATACCTTTGCAAATGTGGCTCACAGCCAAGGAGGGATCAGATGGGATTATACGTCGGATTGGATTTGCATTCAACCAACTGTTACACCGGGATCATCGATGAAGAAGGGAGAAAACGGCTGGGGCAGAAGTTTGCCAATGACAGGAGCAAAGTCGTTTCAGCGTTATTGCCCTATCGAGAAGAGATCGTGGGGATCGCCGTGGAGTCCACATACAACTGGTATTGGCTGGTCGAGGCCTTGATGGAAGAGGGCTATCCGGTTCATCTGGCCAATCCCGCCGCGATGAAGCAATATGAGGGGATCAAATATCTGAACGACCGGCATGACGCCTTTTGGCTTGCGAACATGCTCAAGCTGGGGATTCTTCCCCAAGGATACATTTATCCCCGTGAGACACGTGGAGAATGTCCTAAACTTAGTTGAGAATTGAGAAGTGGCTCCTGGTGTGGTGAAA
>CAZOFJ010000086.1:0-9821 GCA_964579005.1 uncultured Nitrospirota bacterium | reverse complement strand
CAGACCAGCTACCGATCGTCGCCTTGGTAGGCCGTTACCCTACCAACTAGCTAATGGGATGTGGGCCCCTCATTGAATGACAGCTTGCAAGCAGAGGCCATCTTTAATCCATCAACTTTAGTCTCAGGATACCATGCGGTATTAGCCCCGCTTTCGCGGGGTTATCCCCCATTCAACGGCAGGTTACCCACATATTCCTCACCCGTGCGCCACTTTACAATCTTTCTTGCGAAAGACTTCTCGTGCGACTTGCATGTGTTAGGCGCGCCGCCAGCGTTCGTTCTGAGCCAGGATCAAACTCTCCAAAGAAAGCTTGAAACCTTGCTAAATTGTTACTCTTGAATTGCTGGACCCGCTATGAATCAATACACACTATTTAGTTTTCAAAGATCAAGAAAATAAAAACCCTACAGAGCTACTTTCTCCCCTAAAACAGAGGATGCATCTCTGCAAAAAAGGCTTCTTGTATATTTTTTATTTTTTGAAAAGAACAGACTTTGTTTTAGCGTCACGAACGAGTATGTTTTAACACAGCCAATATAGGATGTCAATACCTTAATTTCACTTTTTTACTTTGCACCTTTCTTTTCCTAAAAATGACCCCTTTCTATTCTTGATAAAATCAACGGAGCGATCTACTGCGGATACAACACTTCACCTCGCCAAAATGTGATAAAGTGAAAAGGGTTTTTCCTGGAATTAAGATGACTGATAAAACAAATGCAAGAGCACATTGGCGGTTCCTTGTTGATTCCCCTCGGCCTGCCGCCCTCAACATGGCAGATGATGAGGCAATCTCCATCGCTTTTCTAAATGGAAAAGTCCCTCCGACTTTGCGGCTCTATCGCTGGTCGTTTCCATCCATTTCGATCGGCTCGTTTCAAAAATGGGAGCCGGAGTGGGATACTCTTTTCAAAGAAGGCTCCATTCGGTTTGTCCGACGAATTACAGGAGGACGGGCACTCTTACATGATCGAGAACTCACTTACTCCATTGTTGGAAGCACCCGGGACCCACTCTTTTCAGAGGGAATCAAGGGAACTTTTTACACAATTGCAGAGGGCCTGCTAACTGGCTTAAAATCGCTCGGAGTTGACACCAATATTTACGCTCCTCCACGCAAAGAACGTCAGGATCACTTTCGGAACCCTCTCTGCTTCGCCTCTACCTCCTGGTATGAAATCACCGCAAGAGGGAAAAAGCTGATTGGCAGTGCCCAACGACGGTGGGTGACTCATTTCCTTCAACATGGATCATTGATTATAGAAACGCGAGGAATCCAAGGATTTCCTCCCTCTGAAAATCAGATCGGCATGGTCGAACTTCTTCCCCAACTCCCCACCCAGGAAAAGCTCGAAAAAGCGATTCAGGAAGGTTTTGAATCGGCCCTCTCTATTCGACTCGAACCAGGCGTGTTAACGGCGGAAGAGCGGAAAATTGCCAACCGCCTCGTCGAAAAAAAATACGGGACACCTGCTTGGACATTGAGACGGGATTTTGAAAGCTAAATCAGTTGGTCATGGGCCTTCAGCCCTCACATACAAAGTGGGGAGATTATTCCGGAAGGGCCGAACAGAACTCTTTGTATTCTTGAATACACTTGAAGTCGCCGTCTGGACAGACCATCCCGACGAGTTTAAGCATACAGTCCTCTGGTCCGGTCATATTTCGGGGAAGCTTACGTGCTTTCTTTTGCGGCTGAGCGGGAAGCGGACCGGCCGACTCGATTAGTTTCATCCCATCGCCTGAAACCGACTTGACCTGGGAAGCCTCGTGAATTTCGATCCGATCGACATCATCGTTCCCTTCCTCCGGAGGAAAAATCGAGAACTCCCACTTCTTAAAATCCCCCCCGCCCCCCAGATTATCTGCAATCTGATTAGCGGATAAAAGCTCTACATCAATTCCGGCCGACGGATGAGCCCCCCCGCTGCCAGGGCTCATCCGAATCAGAAGGGGATTGCCGAAAACAAAATAAATAAAAAGATAATGGACCATTACGGAATAAAAAAAAATGCGGGAAAGATCATCTTTTTTCGAGCGATACAAGCCGAGCAAACGGATCTTCACAGAGGCTTTCTCCGCTTTTTGGCGGAATCATATCAGGGTCATCGGAGAGGTTCAATATCGAAGTTGTCTCCAAAACAAGAGATTGCCTCTTCGACCCCACTCCGTGAAGGGACAGGATAAAGTCATTGACCTGGTGCGACCAGACTTGATCGTCTCCACTGCTTGTGACAAAATGTCTTTTAAGAATTTCCGGCAGAAGGGGGTCGTTTGATTCAAAAAATCTGTTTTCTGTTCGTGGCGGTTTTATTTCTGGAGATGGTTGGAGATCCAGAAAAGGGAGTAACAGCAGCCCAAGACCGGCTCATCGTCGCCTTTGGCGACAGCCTGACGGCCGGCCTGGGCGTGGCCGTCGACCAGAGTTACCCTGCGATTTTGGAACGGAAGATCAAAGAAGCCGGTTATCCCTATCGCGTTCTCAATTCGGGAGTCAGCGGAGAGACGACGGCCGGAGGGCTCCGTCGGGTCGATTGGGTCCTTCGAAGCCGGCCCGACATCGTACTGCTGGAATTAGGAGCGAACGACGGCTTGCGTGGACTCAATCCCGATCAAACCGAAAAAAATCTGGAAGAGATTATCACCCGCCTTCGGAAAGAAGGGGTCACCGTCGTCCTCGCCGGGATGAAAATGCCCCCCAACTACGGGAAGGAATATACCGATCGGTTCGAGAAGATCTATCCGACACTTGCTAACCGACACGGCATCCGCCTGATCCCTTTTTTCCTCGACGGGGTCGCCACCCACACCGAGCTGAATCAAGCGGATGGGATTCACCCAACGGCGGAGGGATACCGGGTTATCGTCGATCGAATCTGGGGAATCGTGGAACCGCTACTGAGAAAAGATTAGAAAGGTCGCCAGGGGGGAGAACTTATTCGCGGCCTCAGAAATTTCAGGCGAAATATTTTGCGACGTCAACTTTATATTGCGTCGCGTCGATTACTTTTTCGATCTCATATTTGAAGTGGCCCTGTTCATCGACCTCACAAAGATCGATCACCTCGCCGGCCGTCTCATTCCCGGAGGCGTCGAGGATCCGCTTGATCTTCGGCCGGTCTCCCCGCTCCGGATTTGGGTTCGAAGCGCAGACCACGCAAACCTCCTTCGTGTTCAGGAGAACCACCGTCCCGATTGGAAATACGCCGATCGCGTTGATGAAGAGCTTCATCAGGATCGGGTCGAACGCCTTCCCGGTCCGGCTCAGCATGAAACGTAACGCCTTATCCGGGGAAAATGGATTCCGGTTATAGACCCGCGCGGAGGTCAGGGCGTCGTAGCAGTCGACGATGCAGATGATCCGGCCGATCAAGCTCAAATTCCGTTTGGTCGCAAGCTTCGGATATCCGGAAAGATCATAGTTCAGATGGTGCTCGAAGGCACCGATCATCACCCGGATCGCCATGTCATTGACCCCTTTGAGCCGGACCAGCTCCTTGACCGAGAAGATCGGATGCCGTCGCATGATCTTCCATTCTTCTTCCGTAAAATCGCTCGGTTTGTTCAGCACATCGAGCGGAATTCCATACTTCCCCAAGTCGTGGAAAAGTCCAGCCATCCCAAGCTCGCAAAGCCGTTGCTTGTTATACCCAAGCCGCTGCCCAATGGCCAGCGCCAGAATGCAGACATTGACCGAATGATTGTAAGTATATTCGTCATGGGTTCGTAATGTGGTCAGCCCAAGAAGCGTCGAGTCTTCTTGAAAGATCAGATCAACCATCGATTGGACCACCCGCTTCCCCCGCTTTAAACTGATCGCCTGCCTCAACTTGAGGCTCTCCATTACCTCGCTCACCGCGGTGACCGCATTGAAGTAACTCTGCTTGGGCATCTCTTTGTTGTCTTCAGGGGAACTCGCGACCTCCTCTTTTTCTTTCCTTTCCTCCAACTCCTCGATCTGCGGATTGGTCAAGGAGGCCCGCTCCATTCCTCTTCGAAGCCCTTCGAACGGATTGGAAAGACGGGGGTCGAGTGAGCCGAAAAGGAAGCAAAACTGGCGGACCTCCCCCTCGCGAATGCCTCGAGAAAAGACGATACTCCCGATCTTTCGCTTCCTCATCTCCGTACTGACCCACATAAAGTTGGTAAAAATGTCGATGTCGAGCTTCAATTTCATCTCACCGAGGTAGAGGGAATCCCCTTCCAGGCTCAAAACCACTTCCGGATCGTCGAGAAAGAGGTCCCCCAAGATCTTACAGAAATTTTCGGTCGGCTGTTGCAAGGCGATGTTTCCCGGATCGTGAATCTGCGCAGTCTTCATCAGGATGGCAAGCTGATTAATCAACTGCTTCCCGATCTGACGCCGCTCCTCATCGTACCCCTGAAGAATCCCGTTGGAGCTCATTATCCCTCCGATTTCATCAGATCAAGGACCCGGGCGCAAGCCTCCCGAATCGGTTTGCTCTTCGAACCAGACCCCTCCCGGAGGGCCGCCACGGCAGCGGGGCCTCCGATCCGTTGCAGGGCGAACACGGCGGCCATCCCCGCTTCTTCTCCCGGGGTGTTCTTAAAAAGACTCCACCCCGTTTTTATGAATCGCTGCAACCACGGAATCACCTCTTCTCCACCGATCTTCCCGATCGCATCGAAAATCTCTTTTTTCTCCGGAAGCTCTTTGGCCTCGAAGCTCTTTGCCGTCGAGAGCGCCATCAGCGGTTCCAGCGCCGCTCGGGCCTTCTTTTTTGCCAGCATACGAATCGCATAAATCCGGTTCGAGAGGTCGGCCTCATCGATCAGCTTGATCACGAGATCGTGACAGCGGGGATCCTCCACATTGTCAAGCGCATGAAGGATCTCTTTGCGGATTTTGGCATCTTCATGGCGAATCAAACGGGAGAAACCCTTGATCATCCGAAGATCCCCGATCTTGCCAAGGACATAGATCAAATTCCGAACCAAATACCAACGATCATCCCCCAATTTCGAGATCAAAAAATCAACCTCCCCCCCGCCGAGCCGGATTAAAATGTCGCAAAGGGTCCGGCGGGCCTTCATTTTATCAATTGTCCCCAGGAGTTCTACCAGCGGGGGAACCACGCTTTTATCAAAGAGAACCATCAGAGAGAAAAAATGATCCAGTTTATCCGATTCGCATTCGTTCACCACCTCCCGAAGGCCCGCGATCCGATCCGGATGGGCCAACCGAACGCTCGCCTTTTGAATGAGATCGAGGATCGAGGGGGGAAACGCCTTGGCCGGATCGGACATTTCCCGGAAGAACTCCGGGATCGCCCTGGCATGGGCAAAATCGGCCCGCATCAGCAATTCGCCGAAGATATTGTCGATAATACCGAGAATTTCCGAAAAGAGGACCAAGTCCTGCTCGATCCGCAGGATATCGAAGAGGATCCACTCCAACTCCGCAACCATATCAAGATGTTCTTCCCCCCGCACCTCCTCTTTGATCTTACGAATCTCTTCCTCGGTCAACCGGAAGAGATGAAGCGACGGAATTTCCACCTTCTTGGAAAGGATCGGTTCATCCACCGGAGGCGAGGCCGTCTCTTGCGCAAAAAGGTCGTGGAGACGTTCGGGCGAGGGAGCGACGGTCTTCATCTCTTTGATTTCATCGGTCCGGTGATTCCCCTCAAGGTCGTCAACGACCACATACTTGACGTGAACCAGATGTTTTTCCCAGAAAAGGGTGACAATATCATCGTCGACCGCTTCTCCCCGATCTCCGATCACATCGAGGAAGGTGATCAACTCCTCTTTCTCGATCCCAGGATGAAAAGAGAGCTCTCTCAACCCGTCGATATAGAGTTTGAAGGGAAGACTCTCCATCCGGTTGGTGTTTTCATAAATCGTCTGGCCCGAACAGAGGAGTTCAAATTGTTTGATCCGCAACCGAAGCGGTCCAAAATCGTCTAGATGGCGCTGGAACTTCTCGGATAATTCCGCGATGAATTTTTGATGAATCGGATTGTTTGAAAGATAAATCTGGAGGGTCTTCGAGGTCTTCGTCAGGTATTGGACAACTTCCTTGGCCGATTTTACCTCTTCCTGGTCGTACTCTTTTGTTTCTTCTTTTGTTTCTTCGCCGGCTCGTTCCGCTCCGATCCGCTCGTCCATTCCAACCTCAACCCTCTTACGCTGCCCTCTGGATCGGCTCATCGATACTAGCGCATCACTGCTCCTGCTGCGCAGTGAAAGTATATCTCACGAACCCGGAAAGTCAACGCCGCGTTGACTTTCCGAAGCGGTCCCGAAAACTTGACACGATATTCCTATTTCAGTAAGATCGGATCTTCATGAGCGTCGATGACGAGATCGGGAAAATCGATTGGATAACGAAAGAGACGTTCTGGGATGACTGTCGCCTAAAATCGATCGATCCCCTCCTTCGCTTGATTCTCACCTCGGACGGAACCCTTGTTCGTCATCTTCGTTCCATCTTGTTATCTCCGATCAAGATTGAGATTGAAGATCAGCGGGAGATTTTCCTCGACGAGGAACAGGCCCGGCAGATCGGGCTTCGGGCGGGGGAAAAAGGAATCCAAAGGAAGGTCTGGCTGACCCTCGAAAACCGGCCGTTGGACGTTGCTCCGAACCTCCCCAGAAAAGGTGAAAAAAAGGTCTTCGCAGTCTCCGCGATCCCTCTTTCCGGATTAATACCGGAGGTTTACCGGGAGATCCGATCTGGACAAAAACCGTTGGGGGAGATTATCGAAGCGTATCAACTGGCAACCTACCGCGATCGATTGGAAGTAGCTCGCCTCCCCTTTCCAGAAATCGCGGAAGCGTTGGGACGACCACCGGGTGAACTGTTGTGGGCAAGACGATATCGATTGATCTTTTCCAACGGGGCCGCCAGTTTTATCTTCGAGGCCTTCTCCCCCTCTCTCTTTTCTTCTTCTTAATTCCGGCCTTTGGCGGTGGCGAGGATCGGCCCGGCCTGCCCGGCCGATCCTCCATCGGAGCGGATAAAAACCAGATGATCCGGATTCCCGCCGGCGATTTCATCATCGGCTCCGACGAAGTCGACGAGAAAGAAGAAGCAATCGGACTCGGTTTTCCCCGTCCCTGGTTCGAAGAGGAACATCCCCGCAGGAAAATATTTCTCCCAGAATTTCAGATCGATCGACATGAGACCACACAGGAGGAATATTTCAAGTTTATTCGGGCGACCGATCATCCCCCTCCGGAGCAGTGGCCCGGAGGGCGTTTTGAACAGGGGAAAGAACACCATCCCATCACCCGCGTCGACTGGTACGATGCCAACGACTATTGCCGTTGGGCCGGAAAACGTCTTCCTACCGAAGAGGAGTGGGAAAAGGCCGCCCGCGGAACGGATGGGCGTCGATATCCCTGGGGAAATCATTTTGAGGTCGGCCGGGCGAACGTGGCGCTTGGACCGGGGCTGAATCAACCCACCCTTCCGGTGGGAAGTTTCCCGTCGGGGAAGAGTCCGTATGGCGTCGAAGAGATGATCGGCAACGTCTGGGAGTGGACCGGCAGTTGGTATCTTCCCTATTCCGGGAGTACAATGAGAAACAAAAACTTCGGAATGAAATATCGGGTTGTCAGAGGACTCTCCCACATGAGCTTGGGCCACTATCCCGAAGAGACTTACCGGAGGGTCTTGGAGGTTTATGCGCGGGCATCGACCCGTTCATACGATCCGCCAACCGACCGTCTGGACGACGTCGGATTCCGTTGCGCGAAGTAAGGATAAACCACCCATGATCTTTCTTTTGCAAAAGCGGAAAGAGATCGCACAACTGATCCGGGTCGACAAACAATACGGCACCCTTCTCCTGCTTTTTCCCACCCTCTGGTCGCTTTTCGTCGCCTCGGAAGGGAAACCGTCTTTCAAACACCTGTTCATCTTCATCACCGGCTCCTTTGTCATGCGAAGCGCCGGTTGCGTGATGAACGATATGGCCGACCGGAAATTCGATGCCCGGGTGGCGCGGACCAAGGAACGTCCCCTCGCCCGAAACGCGCTGACGATGATCGAAGCGCTGACTGTCCTGGCGCTTCTTTTGACGCTTGCCCTTTTTTTGGTTTTATTGCTCAACCCGCTGACCGTTCTCCTTTCCTTTTCAGCCCTTTTCACCGCTCTTTTTTATCCCTTTACAAAACGGTGGACCCATCTTCCTCAAATGATTCTGGGAATCGCATTCAGTTGGGGAATCGTTCTTGCCTGGACCGCCGTCCGGAACGAACTCTCCCTGACCCCCTTCTTGATCCTCCTGGCCAACCTTTTTTGGGCCACCGGGTACGATACGGTTTACGCATTAATGGACCGGGAAGACGACCTCCGGATCGGAGTAAAGTCAACCGCCGTCCTCTTCGGATCCCAAAGCTGGATGGCGGTGAGCTTTTTTTATGGACTTGTCATCTTCTTCATGCTTCTGGTCGGAAAACAACTGGGGATGACGCCGATTTATTATCTCTCTCTCACCGGAGCGGCGGTTCTTTTCCTTATTCAGACAGTTCTTTTGAGGAAACAACTTGAGCGCCCGGCCCTCTTTTCCCTTTTTCGATCACATGTCTGGGTCGGCTTGATCATCCTGGTTGGAATCACTTTAAACTATCGTTTCAAGAATTAGGAACGCTGGATCCCCGATGAAACATTCGGGAATGACGAATAAAAGGTTTTTAACACTCTGCTGTTAACGGAGGAGCAATGCCTTATTACGACCTACGCGAATTCATGGAGACACTGGAGAAGAAAGGGTCGCTTGTCCGGGTCAAGACCGAAGTAAATGCAAAGCTGGAGATCACCGAGATCTATAACCGCCTCCTCGCCAAGAACGGTCCCGCCGTTTTGTTTGAGCGGGTCAAGGGACATACCATGCCGGTTTTGGTCAACCTCTACGGGACCACGGAACGGGTCGCAATGGGGCTCGATACAGACGAAGCCGGGCTTCTGGAAATCGGCGAGTTCTTAGCCTTTCTCCAGCATCCGGAGCCGCCGAAGGGATTTATCGACGCCGTCAAGCACCTCCCCTTCTATAGTCGGATCCTCCACCTTTCTCCCAAGCGTATCAGCCGGGCCCCGTGCCAAGAGGTTATTTTGGAGGGCGATCAGATCGATCTCAATCGGATTCCGATCCTTCACTGCTGGCCAGAAGACGCCGCCCCCCAAATCACCTGGCCGCTCGTGGTGACGAAGCCCCCCGAAGGGGAAGCAGGAAAATACAATATCGGCATCTACCGGATGCAGCAAATCGATCGACGGACGACAATCATGCGTTGGCTAAAGCATCGGGGAGGGGCCCAACATTGGCGGCAATGGATGGCGCAAGGAAAGACAATGCCGGTCGCCGTCGCGCTCGGCTGCGATCCGGCAATGACGATCGCCGCCGTCACACCGGTCCCGGATCAAATCGGCGAGTTCCATTTCGCGGGACTGCTTCGCAAGAAGCCGGTCGAGCTGGTCCGCTGTCGAACGATCGATCTGGAAGTCCCCGCCACCAGCGAAATCGTCATCGAAGGGGAGATCCATCCCGGCGAAATGGCCGACGAGGGGCCGCATGGCGACCACACCGGATTCTATAACTCGGTCGAGCCTTTTCCGATCTTTCGGATCAAATGTATTACCCATCGCACGAACCCGATCTACCTGACCACCACGACCGGCCGCCCGCCCCGCGAAGACGCCGTCGTCGGCCTGGCGCTCAACCGGATTTTTCTACCGATCCTCCGCCGGAATTTTTCCGAAATCGTCGACTTCCACCTCCCGATGGAGGCCTGCTCCTATCGCATCGCCGTCATTTCAATGAAGAAAGAATATCCGGGCCATGCCAAGC
>CAZOFJ010000085.1:0-9939 GCA_964579005.1 uncultured Nitrospirota bacterium | reverse complement strand
GCCCCGCAACGCAGCCAGGCGCGCCCAGAGGCGGTCGCAGCCGTGGGGGGATTTCTTCACAAGCTCTTTGAAAGTGGGTTGTTAATTCGGCTTAGAAATAGTATTTTATAAGGATCACAGAAACATCGCGCAAGAGCACTGTATCATGAAAGTCGCATCCATCGGGATCAGAGGATTGATCCAAATAATAAGGAGGGTTCATGTTATTTCGATTCATGGTCATTCTGAGTTTAGGGCTTCTGTCCGTTTCGGCTTATGCGGTTGAAAAATCCGATCTCAAAACCCAAAAGGACAAAGTCAGTTACAGCATCGGATTGGATATCGGAAAAAACTTTAAAGACCAGTCGATCGAGATCGATCCGAAACTCTTGGCACAGGGAATTCAAGATGCCATCTCGGGCGGAAAACGGCTGCTGACGGAAGAAGAAATTCAGGGGGTCATGACGGCGTTTCGGCAGGAGATGCAGGCCAAGGCGGCCGCGCAGGCCAAGCTGGTTGGGGATAAAAACCTAAAAGAAGGGGAGGCCTTCCTGGCCGAGAACAAGAAGAAAAAGGGGGTCGTCACCCTTCCCAGCGGCGTGCAGTATAAAATCATCACCGCCGGCACCGGGAAGAAGCCGAAACCGACCGATACCGTCACGACCAACTATAAAGGAACCCTCATTGATGGGACCGAGTTTGACAGCTCGTATAAGCGCGGGGAGGCGGCCACTTTTCCCGTTCAAGGGGTGATCCCCGGTTGGACCGAGGCGCTCCAGTTGATGCCGGTCGGCTCGAAATGGGAACTCGTTATTCCACCGGCGCTTGCCTACGGCCCTCGCGGCGCCGGACAGGCGATCGGACCGAACGCGACCCTGATCTTCGAAGTGGAACTCCTCTCCATTCAAGAAGAGGCCAAAACACCAAAGCAGTAACCCTGTCGTACTTCCTTCATGGGTCGAAGGATTCGGCTGACACCGGGCCGAATCCTTCGACCGGGGCCAACTCTAGCCGTCAAACGTCCCGGCGGATGAAAATCCCGATCATTTATTTTTTGATTTTGCTCTTGTTTTGGCCTTCGGCTTCGATTGCGACTTCGCCTTTGCGGCAGTCTTGGGTTTGAGCTTGGGTTTCGGCGTCGCCGTTGCTTTTGTTTTCGGCTTGGTCTTGGCCTTGACCGCCAAGACCCGCCGCGCAAGACCCGATTTCTTTTTCTTCAGGAGATTCTCAATCGTCTCTCCGATCAACGCCGGATTCTTGACGACCGTCACCCCGGCCGCCTCCAGCGCCGCCATCTTGTCGGCCGCCGTCCCCTTCCCACCGGCAATGATCGCTCCGGCATGGCCCATCCGCCGTCCCGGCGGAGCGGTGATCCCGGCGATAAAAGCGACGACCGGCTTGCTGACGTTCTTCTTGATAAATGCCGCCGCCTTCTCCTCCGCATCGCCGCCGATCTCTCCGATCATCACGATCGCCTCGGTCTGCCGGTCGTTCTCGAACATTTCGAGAACATCGACGAAGTGGGTCCCATTCACCGGGTCCCCCCCAATCCCGACACAGGTCGACTGCCCCAGTCCCCGTTGAGTCAACTGCCAGACCGCCTCGTAGGTGAGGGTCCCACTCCGGGAAACAACCCCCACCTTCCCCTTCTTGTGGATGAAGCCGGGCATGATCCCGATTTTGCATTCCTCCGGGGTGATGACACCGGGACAGTTCGGCCCGATCAGACGGACCGGTTTGTCGGACAAGAAGCGCTTGACCCGCATCATATCGAGCACCGGGATTCCCTCGGTAATGCAGATGATCAGTGGAACACCGGCTTGGGCCGACTCCAAAATCGCATCGGCGGCGAAGGGGGGTGGAACAAAAATCAGCGAAACGTCGGCTCCGGTCTTTTCGACCGCTTCTTCCACCGTATCAAAGACCGGAATTCCTTCAAATTCGGTTCCCCCTTTTCCGGGAGTCACCCCCGCGACGACTTTCGTTCCATAGGCCTTACAGGCGGCGGCATGGAAGGAGCCCTCCTTCCCCGTGATCCCCTGCACCAAGATCCGCGAGTTCTTATTAACCAAAATGCTCATGAATGCTCCTATTTTATTTTGTAAGGGCGGTTCGCGGTTTCCGTTTCCACCTCCAACCATTCCCAGAAGGTCACGAACCGCTCCTACCTGACCTGTCCCACGATCTTCTGAGCCCCATCCCACAGGGTATCGGCGACAATCAAGTTCAACCCAGAGGCCGCCAACATCTCCTTCGCTTCCTTCGCGTTCGTCCCTTCCAAACGGACAACAAGCGGGACAGTAATTGAAACCTCCTTCGCCGCTTCGATGATTCCGCCGGCGATCCGCTCGCAGCGGACAATCCCGCCGAAGATATTGACGAAGACCCCTTTCACGTTTGGATCGGAGAGCAAAATCTGAAATGCCTCTTTGACCGTCTCCTTCGAGGCGCCACCGCCGACGTCGAGGAAGTTGGCCGGCTCGGCCCCCGCGAGTTTGATCACATCCATCGTCGCCATCGCCAGCCCGGCTCCGTTGACCATACATCCGATCGTCCCGTCGAGCTTGACATAGTTGAGACCATGCTCCGTCGCACGGGTTTCAAGCGGATCTTCCTCGTCAAGATCGCGCAAGGCCCGGATGTCGTCGCTTTTGAAAAGAGCGTTGTCGTCGAAGTTCACCTTGGCGTCGAGCGCCATCAGCTTGTTCTGCTTGGTGATGATCAACGGGTTGATCTCGATTTGGGAAGCGTTTTTTTCGATGAAGAGCCGGTAGAGATTGCCGAGCATCGCCACCCACTGTCCAAGCGCCTCCTTTGGAAGACCGAGCTTAAAGGCGACCATTCTCCCCTGGTATGCCTGATACCCGATCACCGGATCGACAGAGAGCTTCACGATCTTCTCCGGGGAATGCGCGGCGACCTCTTCGATCTCCATCCCTCCCTCGGTGCTGGCAATCAGGACGATCGAGGCGGTCGCGCGATCGGCGACCCAACTGAGGTAAAGCTCTTTGGCAATGTCGACCCCTTCTTCGACGAGAAGTTTCTTGACCTCTTTTCCCTGGGGACCGGTCTGCGGGGTGACCAAAATCTTTCCGAGCAGTTCTTTTGCAAGCGGGGCGACCTCCGATTTCTGCCTCGCCAACTTGACACCGCCGGCCTTTCCCCGTCCCCCGGCATGGATCTGGGCTTTCACCACGGTGATGGGAGTTGCCAGCGCATCGGCCGCCGCCTGCGCCTCCTCCGGAGTAAATGCCACCTTTCCATTGGGAACGGGAACCTGATACTTCGCGAAGAGCCCCTTCGCCTGATATTCATGAATGTTCATCGATTTGTCCTTTTTATCGTTATCGAAATAAAAACTACCCCTTCTTCACGTAATCGGGAAACAACATCGGCGAGACCGTTTTCGGCGTGATCCCCGCCTTCTTCTGTGCCTCGTGAAAGCGGTCGAGGTGTTGAAGGGTCAGTGTTCCCAAAGAAATCTCAGTCGCCCGCTTCGCCGCCGCCCGTCCGGCCCGTCGGCCGTAGACGATGATGTCGAGAAGCGAATTTCCCATCAACCGGTTGCGGCCATGAATGCCGCCGGAGGCCTCTCCCGCCACAAAGAGATTTGGGATCGTTGATTCACCGTCAGCGTTGATCTTGATCCCCCCATTCTGGTAATGCAGCGTCGGATAGATGAGAACCGGCTCTTTCCGGATATCGATCTGGTAACGAGAAAACTGACGAACCATGTTCGGGAAGCGATGGGCCAATGTCCCTTCACCGTTGATGATATCGACCATCGGCATATCAAGCCAGACGCCGCGGCGACCCGCCGTGGTCTCGATTCCCCGCCCCTCCGCGCATTCCCGAATCACCGCCGAGGCGACCGCGTCGCGCGTTTCCATTTCGTTGATGAACCGCTCCCCTTTCACATTTGTCAACTGGGCTCCGACCGACCGGATCGCCTCCGTCACCAAAATTCCCGCCATCGGCTCTGGATAAACGGCGCCAGTCGGATGATACTGGAAAGTATCTTGCAACGTCAGCTTCGCCCCGGCCCGATAAGCAATCGGAAGACCGTCGGCGGTGGCACCATAATGGTTGCTCGTGGGAAAACCCTGAATGTGAAGGCGGCCGATCCCGCCGGTCGCCAGGATCACCGTCTTCGCCTGGACGACAATATACTGATTGTTGTCGAGATTCTTCAAGACGGCGCCGGTGCAGGCCCCCGTCCCATCGGTGAGAAGTTCGACAATCGGAGAAAACTCCAGCAGGTCGATCTGTTCGTTGAGGACGCAATCTTTCAAGACCCGCATCAGCTCGAGGCCGGTATAATCTTTACAACGCAGCAGGCGGGGCTTGCTGCTTCCCCCCCCGCCGCGGATGCTGAGGTTGCCGTCTTCTTCGCGATCGAAGAGAACGCCGAGGTCCATCAACCACTTCGCCACCTCCGGTCCCTCTTCGACCAGCGTCTTCAGAAGGATCGGATCATTTTTCATATAACCGCCGCGGAGCGAATCGAGGAAATGGCGGACCGGAGAATCTTCCGCCGAGACAGCCACCTGCATTCCCCCTTCGGCCATCACGGTGTTGGAATCACCAAGACGGAGTTTGGTCGCCAGCAGCACCTTCGCCCCCGCCGCTTTTGCCGTCAGCGCCGCGGTTGCCCCCGCGCCACCCCCGCCGATGATCAGGAGATCGACCTGATGCTGCGCAGACAACGCAATTTTTTCTTCAGCAATGGGGCTCTCTCCTTCCAGGAGGTTCGCCAGCTCGTGAACGGTCTGTTCTCCCTCATTCGGCCCAACCTGGATCATTCGATAGGCCTCTTTTTTGTAATCGGGATGAAACCGGCGGATCAGGGCGTCTTTCTCTTGGGCTGAAAGGAGCGCCCGGTTCTCTTTCATTCGCGCCGCGCGGGTCTCGGTCACAAGCGATTTCGATTCGTCCAAACTGCTCATTCATTCATCCTTATCAATTTACTTTTCTTTCAATTCCGCAATCCGAAATGGCCCAGGAAAAAGAGCGGCCATCTGTCCGCATTCGGCAATCAACTTGCCAGCTTTTGAGCCGCTTCCTCGGAACCGCAATAACTCGAGAGCGCTTCATCGTCGGCTGAAAGGAGCCGGCTCCACGCCGACTCATACTTCCCCGATCGAACCTCTTCTATCCGATGGAGCAGGCCGGTCGCCTCCTTCGGATAAAAGGCGCCGGTCAACCGGCGGGCATACATCCCGACGCGGTGGGGCTTGATCTGTACTTCACAGACGGCCGCGCAGAGGCCGCACATGACACAACTTGTAAACTTCTCCGCCACATTCGAGAAGTCTCCGTTGATTGCCGCCCGCACCCCGCCCATCACATCAATCTCCTGCGGACAGACCGAGCTACAGGCCCGACAGGCAGTGCATCGACGCGTCTCAGGATAATATTGAAAGAGGGTCTTCTGGGTGGGTGCTTCTTTCGGAAGCAGTGCGATCGCTTTCTTGGATGAATCGGAGGGGATAAAAGTCACCGCCATCCCCTCGCGAACGGCGGTCTGACAGGCAAGCGATGTTTTTGATACCGGTTGATTCGGAAGACGATAGGTGATCGGACAAGCCCCGCAGACCCCGCCGAGACAGCCGACGCCGTGAATCATCGGCCGGCCAATCCGCCACATTGCTTGAATGACCGTGATTCCTTCGGGGACGGGATGGAAAAGGCCGTCGACTTCGATACGAACCAGGGGAGGCTGATATGAGTCAGAGTGGGACATGAAGCCGTATCCTCATTTCGCAGGGAAGATCGGGTCAGGTGATCGGGCAGGTCTTGAGCTCTTCCTCGGACATCTTCTTCAGTTTTTCCCAATCGGCTTCATATCTCCCGCTCTGGATCTCTTTGATTCGAGTGGAAAGCTGCGGAGGCCGTTCATTGAAGAAGATCCCCTCCGCGCGGCGAACATAGAGACCGACCTGATTGGAAGAGATCTCCGCGATGCAGACCGGGACGCAGAGGCTGCACATCACGCAGGAGAGAAAAAGATTGGATGCCTCTTTAAAATCACCGAAGGCGGCTTTCCAGATCCCGGTTCGCACGTCAATTCCCTGGGGACAGGCCTCGGTGCAGGCGTTGCAATTTCGGCAAAGTGCGACTTCGGGAAAATATTTGAAGAGACTCTGTTTGGGATCGACGATCTCTTCCATCCGGTAAACCGGCTTCTGAACGGGAAACGGCGCGGAGAGGGAGAACGACATCCCCTCCTCGACGATCAATTGACAGCCGAGCCCTTGTTTGAGTTCATAACTTCCCTTGGTCCGGTAGAGGGTCGAGCAGGCTCCGCAGACGCCGCCGAGGCAGCCGATGCCGCGGGTGATCTGGTGACCGGTATGCCACATCGCCTGAATCAACGTGATCCCCTGGGGAACAGGATACTTCTTCCCCATGATCTCCACCGTCACGAGATTTGCCTTATCCATTGAATCGATCGTCTGCATATTTTAAAAACCTGAAGGGGCGACCCGCCGGGTCGCCCCTATGATGACGCTTACGCGTTCAGCGCGTTGAGCGCCGATCCCGCCTTGAACCACTCGATCTGCTGCGCCGTCATGCTGTGATTCGCTTGAACTTTAATCTCTTTGCCGTCGGCCTTGTGAATCACGACATCGACCGCTTTGCCCGGAGCCAACTGCGAGAGACCGACCACGCTCACCCGGTCGTTCTGCTCGAAGAGCTCCCAATCTTTCGGGTTCGCAAAAATAAGGGGTAAGATCCCCTGCTTCTTGAGATTCGTTTCATGAATCCGGGCAAAGCTCTTGGTGATCACCACCTTGATGCCGAGGAAACGGGGCGACATGGCGGCATGTTCACGGGAGCTTCCCTCGCCGTAATTTTCATCTCCGATCACAATCGACCCGACCCCTTTTGCCATATATCGGCGCGCCACTTGGGCCGGGGTGAGGTTCGACTCATTGGTGAGGACATCATTCGCCTTCCCTGCTTCCGTTGTAAAGGCGTTGTTGGCGCCGAGAAACATGTTGTCGCTGATCTTATCGAGATGCCCCCGGTACTTGAGCCAAGGCCCGGCCGGAGAGATATGGTCGGTCGTGCATTTTCCTTTTGCCTTGAGGAGAATCGGCAGCTTGGCAAAGTCTTTCCCATCCCATTTGGGGAAGGGCTGAAGAAGCTGGAGCCGCTCGCTCGTCGGCGGGAGATCGACGGTGAGCTTGTCACCATTCTCTGCCGGCGCGACAAATCCTTCTTCCCCTTTGGCAAACCCTTTCGCCGGAAGCTCCTCGCCTCTCGGCGGCTCGAACTGGATCTGGGTGCCATCGGCCGCGGTCAGCGTTCCCTTCACCGGATCAAAGGTCAAATCGCCGGCAAAGGCCATCGCCGTCACGATCTCGGGGCTGCTGAGGAAGGAGAGGGTCTCAGCGATCCCGTCGTTCCGTCCGGGGAAGTTCCGATTGAAGGAGCTGATGATCGAGTTGGACTCACCCTTCTTCACATCCTCCCGCTTCCACTGTCCGATGCAAGGACCGCAGGCGTTGGCCAGAACGGTCGCTCCCATCTCTTCAAAGGTCTGCATGAAGCCGTCCCGCTTCATCGTGTGATAGATCCGCTCCGAACCGGGGGTGACGAGGAACTGCGCCTTCGCCTTGAGGCCCGCTTTGAGTCCCTGCTTCGCGATGTGGGCCGAGCGGCTGATATCTTCATAGGAGGAGTTGGTGCAGCTACCGATCAAGGCCGCTTTCAATTGCATCGGATAACCCTTCTCCTTTGCCTCTGCTGCGAGCTTGGAAATCGGACGGGCCAGGTCGGGGGTGTGCGGGCCGACCACATGCGGCTCCAGCTCCGAGAGATTGATCTCGATGACTTCATCGTAATATTTCTCGGGCGATTGCAACACCTCTGGATCGGCGGCCAGCAGTGCTTTGTTTGCATCTGCGAGCTTGGCCCACTCCTCCCGTTCGGTTAGCTTCAAGTAGGCCGCCATCTTCTGGTCATAGGGGAAGATCGAGGTGGTCGCACCGAGCTCGGCCCCCATATTGGCGATGGTCCCCTTGCCGGTGGCGCTGATCGTTTCGGCACCCGGTCCGAAGTATTCGACGATTTTGTTGGTCCCACCTTTCGTGGTCAGGAGGCCGCAAAGGTAGAGGATGACGTCTTTTGCCGAGGTCCAGCCGGTGAGGTGACCGGTCAATTTAACACCGATCAGTTTCGGATGAAGCACCTCCCACGGAAGGCCGGCCATCACCTCGCCGGCATCGGCCCCGCCGACGCCGATCGCCATCGCCCCGAGTCCGCCGCCATTCGGGGTGTGCGAGTCAGTCCCGATGATCAGGGCGCCAGGGAAAGCATAATTCTCAAGGACGACCTGGTGGATGATCCCGGCCCCCGGCTTCCAAAACCCAATGCCGTACTTCTTTGCGGCCGACGCCAGGAAATTGTAGACCTCCTTGTTCTCGGTGATCGCCCGGTCGATGTCTTCTTTCGCCCCGCTCTGCGCGCGAATCAGATGATCGCAGTGGATTGTGCTCGGAACGGCGGCCGTCTTCTTCCCCGCCTGCATGAACTGCAGCATCGCCATCTGCGCCGTCGCGTCCTGCATCGCGACCCGGTCGGGCCGCAGCGCAAGTTGCGCCTTCCCCCGATCCCACTTCTGCGTCTCGAAATCATCGACATGGGCGACCAGGATTTTTTCGGTCAGGGTGAGGGGGCGGCCGAACTTCTTGCGGGCCGCCGCCAGGCGGTCCGGCATCGACTGATACAGCTTTTTAATCATTTCGGTAGACATCATCGTCCTCCATTAACTTTGAGTGGCCCCGACGGCATCGTCGCGCCAAAAGGAAAGAGATCCTTCATCCTAATCAGAGCAGTTTTCAGGCGGTCAAGACTACTTCAGCGCCCCTTCTCGAACCTCGACCTTTTTGGCATTCGTCTCGAGGGGAGGGGCTTCCCTCCGCTTGGGAGAAGCGTAATTGACGACGTAATTGAACATCCGAATCAGACGGCTTCCGTTGCGGGTCTGGTCGACCCAATGTCCGATCAGACCAATCGTGCGCGCCAGGATGAAGAAGCCGTTCAGCGACTCCACCGGCCAGCCGAGATCGACCAGCACGGCGGCAATGGTTCCGTCGACATTCAGGATCAGGGTGTCTTTCTTCGCAGTCGTAATCTTCTCGACCGCCATGGCAAAATCGAGGTGTGGGGTCGAGATCCCGGTCGATTTAACATACGAGATCAACTCCTTGACCCGCTTGTCGGGATTCTTGACACTCTTCACCCGATGCCCGATCCCCGGCACCGGCCCGACGTTTTTCTTCATATGCTCCAGGAAATCTTCCGGCGAGAGTTTCTTTTCAATCGCATATTTGAACCACTTCCCGGCATCGGTGACGGCGCCGCCGAAACGGGGACCGATCATGATCAGGCCGGCCGCGACCGATTGCGCCATCTGAATGCCGGCGCAGGCGGCGATGATCGTGGTGAGGGCTCCTGAGACACAAGGACCGTGGTCGGCCGAGAGCATAATGATCCGCTTGACAATTTCCGCCTCAACCGGGGTGATCAGCCGCTTGTCCCAGAGCAGCCCCATCACGTGGGGAATCTGATATCCCTTATTAATCAAATCGGAAGCGGGATAGCCGTAATAAAGCGGCTCGTCCCCCCGATCGTCGCTGATGGTCGATTTGATCAACGGCTCGACGAAGACATCACCCGACTTGATTGCCTCTTCAATCGGTTTTGGCAGTTTGGGAAGCGCAGTCGTGTCGCCATCAAGCGCCGGTTTGACCAAGCCCTTCGCAACGATCTCTTCATAAACCTCCTTGATCGTCGGGCCAAGTCCGCCGAAGGTCGCCGGCACAATGGCGCCGGCCTTCTTCAAGGCATCGGCCTTACTCCGGGCCGAACCTTCACCATGCTGGCCTTCTTTTGCTCCGGCATGGCCGAACTTCATCCCCTTCGGGAGCTGCTCTTGGCAATAACCGGAAA
>CAZOFJ010000084.1:0-9945 GCA_964579005.1 uncultured Nitrospirota bacterium | reverse complement strand
TTTCACCACACCAGGAGCCACTTCTCAATTCTCAACTAAGTTTAGGACATTCTCTCTTCAGAAGAACCATACCCAAGAGAACATAGCGACGTTAGTGAAAAAGGCCTAACATGGCGTTCTAGATAAATCGCGTGGCGTTGGCATCAAGAGACAGGGAGTAAAGAGATGACGACTCTCGTGGTCGGAGCCAGCGGGGCGACCGGACGGTTGTTGGTGGAGCAGTTGCTCAATCGCGGACAAAGCGTTAAAGCGATCGTGCGATCGCCCGACAAGCTGCTTAAAGTCCTCAAAAATCACGATCACTTGTCCATGATCCACGCAAGTCTCCTGGACCTCAGCGACGCCGAGATGGCCCAGCATGTCAATGGATGTACCGCAGTGGCTTCGTGTCTGGGGCACAACCTGAACTGGAATGGCATTTATGGTCACCCACGCAGGCTGGTGACCGATGCGACGCGCAGATTGTGCAATGCCATCAAGGCAAACAAGGCAGAAAAGCCAACCAAGTTTGTGCTCATGAACACGGCTGGCAACAGTAACCGCGATCTCCATGAGCCGATATCGTTTGGCCAGGGATGCGTCATCGGGCTTATTCGTCTGCTATTGCCCCCGCACGTGGATAACGAAAAGGCAGCGGACTATCTGCGGACCGATGTTGGCCAAGACGACAAGGCGATCGAGTGGGCTGCGGTTCGGCCGGACACTTTGATAAACGAGACGCAGGTCACTGAGTACGAGGTGCATCCTTCACCGACCAGAAGCGCGATCTTCAATCCGGGTTCGACCAGTCGAATCAACGTCGCACACTTCATGGCTGATTTGATCACGGACGATGACACATGGAACAGGTGGAAGGGACGGATGCCCGTGATCTACAACAAGGCATCGTCGTAGTGCGCAAGAGGGGTTCATGCCAAGGCGCGAGATGAATCGCGCTGTTTCGCGCCGATGGAAATGGTGCGACTGGAGGCGGATCGCATATGAAAGCAATTGTGTATGAAAGATATGGGCCGCCCGAGGTTCTTCAATTGAAGGAGGTCGAAAAGCCCACGCCCAAGGACAATGAAGTCCTGATAAAAATACTTGCGACCACGGTAACCGCAGCGGACTGGCGCGTGCGCAGTCTCGACGTGCCTGTTGGTTTTGGGCTCATCTCGCGTTTGGTTCTTGGAATTTCGAAACCAAAGCAACCCATCCTCGGGACAGAACTCGCCGGGGAAGTCGAGTCAGTCGGCAAAGATGTCAGAAAATTCAAAGCCGGTGATCAGGTCTTTGCATTTAGCGGGATCAGCATGGGTTGTCATACGGAATACAAATGCATGCCGGAAGACGGGGCCGTGGTCCTGAAGCCTGCCAATCTCACCTATGATGAAGCCGCCGCACTCTCTTTTGGGGGAACCACGGCGCTGGATTTCTTCAGAAGAGGAAAACTCCAGCGCGGAGAAAAGGTTCTGATCAATGGCGCTTCCGGCGCGGTAGGTAGCGCTGCGGTGCAATTGGCCAGGCACTTCGGTGCAGACGTAACGGGAGTGTGTAGCACCGCGAACCTGGAAATGGTGCGGTCATTGGGCGCCCGTCATGTCATCGACTACACCCAAGAGGACTTCACACGGAATGGTGAAACCTACGATGTGATTGTCGATACCGCTGGCACGGCGCCGTTCACCCGCAGTAAAGGCTCGCTGAAAGAACGCGGACGCCTGCTTCAGGTTTTGGGGAGTCTGCCCGACCTGCTGCGGGTGCCCTGGGTGTTGATGACGAGCAGCAAGAAGATCATCGCTGGGCCAGCAGCCGTGCGGGCGGAAGATTTGCGTTTTCTCGCGGGGCTGGCTGAGGCGGGAGAATTCAAACCGGTTATTGATCGGCGCTATCCGTTTGAGCAGATCGCCGAGGCTCACCGCTACGTCGACACCGGACGCAAGAAGGGAAATGTCATCATCACTCTGAAGCATGACGACTGGACCCAGGAGACGTAAACGACCCCATGAGGCGGCGTTGTCCAACAACCGGTTGCAGCGGGGTACAGAGGGAAGGCAATGCTGCCATGGGTCGACAACACACAACTGCTTTCACGGGAGAACCTGACGATGTCCACCCTTACCAATACGGTCCGCTTTCACCGCGTACTTCGCGCATCGCCTGAACGTGTCTATCGGGCATTTCTCGATCCCGACGCGATGGCGAAGTGGCTTCCGCCACACGGGTTCACTGGCAAGGTTCATCACATGGATGCACGTGTCGGTGGAGGCTATCAAATGTCGTTCACGAATTACGGTACAGGCAAGAGCCATTCTTTCGGCGGCAAGTACATTGAACTCAAACCGCATGAACAGATAAGGTACACCAACCAATTTGACGACCCCAACATGCCGGGCGAGATGCAGGTCACTGTCTCGCTACGCAGTGTCGCTTGCGGAACCGAACTCACGATCGTTCAGGAAGGGCTGCCTCCAGCGATTCCGGTCGAATTTTGCTACCTTGGGTGGCAGGAATCGTTGTCGCTGCTGGCGTATCTCGTCGAACCAGAGATTCCAGATGGTGCGTAGCTGTTTGCTTGCTGGTCGCATGTCCAAGATCGGTCCAATGGTAAAAGGACGTGGGCATGAGACGGGCGGTTCGGGCTGCCTACCTAACCCAGCGCCCAGACGATGTGAAAGCGCTGTTTTTTGGTAAATCTCAACTTGGAGGGAATGCGAAATGAAGCTGGATGGGAAAGAAGGGGTCATGAACAGGACCATGCTCATTCTTACCGTGGTATCTGCTCTTGTGATGATCACGGGGACCGCGACGGCCCACACCCCTTATGAGGTCTGGGCGATCGACCAGTCGAACTCTTCGGGGCTGACTTACGGGGGGACACTGTACATCTATAAAGGAAAGGC
This sequence comes from uncultured Nitrospirota bacterium, assembly GCA_964579005.1. Classification (GTDB taxonomy): domain Bacteria; phylum Nitrospirota; class Nitrospiria; order SBBL01; family Manganitrophaceae; genus CAZOFJ01. The sequence continues at coordinate 7,063 of CAZOFJ010000084.1, read as the reverse complement.
TCTCGAGCGTGGCCGGCATGCTGCGGAGGCTGTACCAGAGGTCATCGATCTCGCGGATGCGGCGGCGCAGCTCTGCTTTGAGAAGACGCAAGCCAATCCGGTCCGTCCGCACATGATCGCGATGAACGCGAGTCAGAGTCATGCGGTGATTTCATTCGTCGCCTCTGGACATGTCTTGATCCTGGATGCACAAACGCGGAAACCGATCGAGTGTATTCGCACGTCTGTTGGAGCGGGGGGGGCACGGCAAGTCCACTTTGCTATCCCATCGCCCGATGAGACCTACATCGCCGTAGCGAACCAGAATGGCAAGCTGTTTGAGCGCATCGACACCGCCTATGCGACCAACACGTTTGTCCTCAACCCCGCCGCGATGATTAATCTTGCGACTTGTCTGACGCCAAACAACATTCCGTGCGAGCAACCTGCCGTACGACCGGACAACGCGCCGATCTGCCCGATCATCGATGCCACGAGCCGATATGTCTTTGTGACACTCCGCGGCGGTGGCCTGTTCGTTGTGGATGTACAGCAAACGCCGATGCAGATCGTCGCCGAATACGACATCGATACGGTGCATCCGAATGGATGCCTGGGGATTCAGGTGGGCGAGAAGATGTATATCAGTTCCGGCGGCGGCACCGCGTCGCACCTCTATGGCGCAGATATCTACGCCTTCCCGGTCACCGGGTTTTCCCCGCTTAATCCGCCCAATGTCCCTGCGCCAAAGAGGGTCTTAAGCGATACCGCGGAAGGGGCCGATGCCCACGGGGCGACGTTGACCAAACATCAGCGCTACCTGTGGGTGGTCGACCGTGGTCGTAACTTCGTCTGGGTGATCGATACGAAGACGGACGAGATCGTGAGTGCAATCGAGCTGGAGGGCCCTCTGAGCAATGATCCTACACCAGACCTGCTCGTAACCTCACCGAATGGCAATCACCTCTTTATGTCGCTGCGCGGACCGACCCCGCTCACCGCCGACCCCCACGTCAGTACGGGGAGTACCCCCGGGGTCGGCGTGATCAAGGTCAACAAAGGAGGAAAGAACGGAAAGTTTAAAGCCATTGCGCCGGTGAGCAATCGTGACGCCACAGGTGTAGAGCGGGCCGACGTGCACGCCATCACGATCCGCCTCACGCACAATAATGGCAACGATGAGGGAGCTGAAGACGACGATTAAAGACAATTTTGCCTAATGCCTAACAAAGGGCGGGATCAATCGCGCTGTTTCTCGCCGGTGAAAATCGCACGACCGTTAACCAGAGATCACTGTATGGCTGAACCACTCAAAAACCAATTCGGTGTCGAGATTCCCGACACGATAGGCAGGATGATTTTCCGAGTATTTCCTGCATTTGAACACGATGCCTTCGTCAAAGATGCCCTCGACGGATATGTGGCTCTTGATCTGATGCCGCGAGGTTGGAAGATTGCGCGAACACTGCGCGGCCACTTGCCTGTCGACTACTTCGCGACGCCAGCGTATATTGGTGGATTTTCGCGTCCATTTCATGAAGGCCAATGGCAAAACGAGCCCAAAGGTTTTCAAATTAAGGACGATTGATCTCGCCCCCCGAGAAACAGTTCAAATGGGGAAATCCGTTTCGCTGGCCGAAATGACAACGCGGAAATACTATGTGGGGATGCACAAAGTGGATGTTGTGCTGAACGGGTACACAAAGCCGTTGGGCACATTTGAGCTCTCCCGCCCAAGGGGGGAGAGGTCGTAGTCGGTGGGTCGCTATTTTCTGAGTAGGCTCTCGCTCCGGAAGGCGCTCCGTTCCAAGCCATATTTTCGGAGGAGCTTTTGGAGGGTTTGACGCTTTTTCCCGGCGGTCTTTGCCGCGTGGGTGACATTCCCCCCGTGAGAGATCAACAAATTGGTCAAATAGGTTCGCTCAAATTCGATGATCGTCCGGCGCTTCACCTCACGGAGCGATCTTTCCTTGGAGAGAATTTTGAGAGAGGGAGCCGAGAGGGCGATCTGCTCGGCTTCGAGAGTGGAAGAGGCGGTCAGAATCACGGCCCGCTCCACGATCCCTTCCAACTCCCGGACATTCCCCGGCCAAGAATAGGCAAGGAGTTTTTCCATCGCCGACGAAGAGAAATGGAGGGTCTCTTTCCCATATTGGCGACCGTATTTGATCAGAAAATGGCGGGCCAGAAGGGGGATATCGGCGATCCGTTCGCGGAGGGGGGGGAGAAAAAGGGAAAGAACGTGCAGTCGATAATAGAGATCTTCACGAAACCGCTTCGCCTGAACCAATCCGTTCAGATCGGTATTGGTCGCCGCCAGAATCCGGACATCGGCGATCCTGCTTTTCGATGAACCGAGGGGGCGATATTCACGGTCCTGCAAGAAGCGAAGCAGTTTGATCTGGGCAGAGGGAGAAAGGGTGTCGGCCTCATCAAGAAAGAGGGTTCCCCCCTCCGCCTCCGCGATCAGCCCTTTTTCGTCGGAGGCGGCGTCGGTGAAGGCCCCTTTTGCATGGCCAAAAAGCTCGTTTTCAAAAAGGTGATCCGGCAGGGCGCCGCAATTCACCGGGATAAAGGGGCCGCCTCGCCGCCGGCCGTGATAGTGAATCGCCCTTGCAAAAAGTTCTTTACCAGTTCCGGTCTCTCCCGAGATCAGAACCGGTGCATCCGAGTCGGTCAAAAGAACGATCTTTCCCGCTTCCCGAACAAAAGACTCCGATTCTCCGACCATTTCTTCGAAGCCAAACGTTCTTTGGGCCACCGGGGAGAGGCGCTCTTTCCCCGAAGAAAGGAGACGCCGGATACGAGGGATCAGGTCGATCTCCCTGAACGGGCAAGAAACAAAATCATCCAGGCTTTCAATGAGGGGTTGAAAGGCCTCGCTCGGTCCTTTCCATCGTGCGCAAAAGAGCCCGATCAGGGGGGTGCGATTCCACGTTTTCCGAATCAAGCGAAGAAAATCGGAAAGGGTATCGATCGAGGGGGGCCGAAAAAGAATCAGATCGGGAGGGGGAGAACCCGTTTCCGGGGAAAGGGCGTGGACGATTTGAACCGACATCTCCCTCGGAGGGAATGCGTTGCTGAGGAACTTGGCGATCTTTCCGGCCGGTTCGTCGGTGCAAGAAGCCGGTTCCGGATCGACATAGAGAATACGACGAAAACCCATCTTCACCTCCATGTGAAAAGTAGGTTCTAAGAGAATCGATTTTAGGAGGAAGTTCCGGAAGAAAGAGGCTTGGAGGTTGTGAGCTCTTCCGGGGCATCCATGGCGCAGCGAAAGCCGATCGTCGCCTCCTTCCGATGGGGGGCGACGGCATGACGTTTGGTTGTCCGAAGATCATTTGGGTTGTTGTCCCACGATCCGCCGCGCAGGGTCTTCGCCATCCCGGAATCGGGCCCCTTGGGAAGGGTCACCTGCCCCTCCTTATAATAAAACTCGTCATACCAATCGTAGACCCATTCGAGGACGTTGCCGGCCATATCATAAAGCCCAAAAGGGCTCCGTCCCGCCTCGAAACTGCCGACCGGACCGGTGTAGGCGAACCCGTCCGTTTCACCCCTTCCGTTGGCATAACCTTCCTCATAGGTTTGGGCCCAGGGCCAGGCACGCTCGTCATCTCCCCGGGCGGCATGCTCCCATTCCGCCTCGGTCGGAAGGCGTTTTCCATCCCAGGCGCAGTAGGCGTCGGCATCAAACCAGGAGACGCCGACCGCCGGAAGGGTCGGCTGGAAGAGGACCGAGACCTCGTCAAAAAAAACCATCACTTCCTGCCGATGACGATTGGTACTTTCCACAAACCGCTGATACTGGGCGTTGGTCACTTCGTAGAGATCGATCACATAAGGTCGGATCGTGACCTGCCGCGACGGTTTTTCATCGAATTCCCCTTCCTCTACTTTCGATCCCATCCAGACCTTCCCCCCCGGGATGAAGACCATCGGCGCGCCGTCTCTTCCGAGTTTTGCTTTTCTCAAATGGTTAAACCGGGCGGGGTCGGGCGCGGGGACGGTCACACGGGGGGCTTGGTTCAGGCGGGCCTCCTTTGCCTTGGAGCGCATCTCGTTCACACGCGAAACCGAGAAGCCGACCATGATCAGGAGAACAACCCCGACCACGGTGAGCATGCCGACCGCTTCTTTATTAAACCCTTCGGTTTGTTCGGGCGGAGGGATGGCCTGCTTTTCCTGTGAAGAGTCATGCGGGGGTGTATCACTGGGATGATCGCTTTGCGACGGGTAATCCGGATCCATTGGGCTTTTCTCCGGAGAAAGGAATCAGAAAATGGAAAGTGTTTGATACTCTATCACGATGACGCCGATCGATTCAATCTTATGCAACGGAGGGGCACCGGAAAAGTTCTTACGGATCGGCATCGGACCATCACAAAAGCGGATAGCCAAGCCGTTTGAGGCCCCGGATGAGTTCTCGATTGTGACCGGTCCCTCGGGTTTCAAGCGAAAGCTCGACCCGCGTCTGTGAAAGAGGAAGATGGAGCGAGAGGCGGTCATGAACGATATGGACGATGTTGGCGCCGAGCCGACCGACGGCATCGGTAAGATCGGCCAAAGCCCCCGGACGGTCGGGAAGAACGACCGACAGACGGAGCAACCGGCCGGTCCGGACCATCCCCCGTTCAATGATCCGCTCCAAGAGGGTGACATCGATATTCCCTCCGCTGATGATGAGGCAGACCGGCCCGCGAATGCCGCGGCCATGATTGAGAAGGGCCGCCAGGGGGACCGCGCCGGCCCCTTCGGCGATGATCCGCTTCCGCTCCATCAGCAGAAGAATCGCCTCGGCGATCTCCTCCTCGCTGACCGAAACGATCTCGTCAACATACCGCGCAAGGAGGGGAGCGGTTCGGCGGCCCGGCCGTTTCACGGCGATCCCGTCGGCCAGGGTCGGCCGGGCCGGGGCGATGACCCCGATGAGGCGAATCTTGGGGTGGGTCGATTTGATGGCAATTCCACAGCCTGCGGCCAGCCCGCCACCGCCGATCGGGACAATGACGGTGGCCACTTCCGGGAGCGCCTCCACGATCTCCAGCCCCAGGGTTCCTTGCCCAGCAATGACGGCGTCATCATCGAAAGGATGGATGAGGATCTTTCCCTCTTCCCGGGCGATCCGACGCGCCCGGCGCATCGCCCCGTCGAAGTCATCGCCGTCAATCACCACGCGTGCTCCATAACTGCGGGTCGCTTCCTGTTTGGCGATCGAGGCTCCCTCCGGCATCACGATGGTCGATCCGATCCGAAAGGTCCGCGCCGCCAAGGCGACCCCTTGGGCATGATTCCCCGCCGAAGCGGCGATCACCCCCCGGCGCCGTTCCTCCGGCGACAAGCGGGAAAGCCGGTTGACCGCGCCCCGGATTTTGAACGAACCGGTCCTTTGCAGGTTTTCGAGTTTGAGATAAACGGAGAGGCCGGTCCGGAGGCTGAGGGAACGGGAAGGGACGATCGGCGTTTGATCGATCGCACCGGCGATCCCTTCCCGGGCAGACGCGATCTCTTTTAATCCGATCGACATGTCACTCATCTCCTTTGCGCTACTCCCGCACTGGGCGAAATTGAAGGTTTACTTCGCTCCCTCTTCCGCGACCTCGCTGTTCAGGTCGGTTGCGATCAGTCGAAACTATTCCAGTGCCGCCTCAAGATCCTCAACAATTTCATGGGCAATGAGGCCCGGCTCGGGGAGATTTTCGGAGGCTTCGAGGCTTTCGTCTTTGAGCCAGAAGATGTCGAGGCTCGCCTTATCTCGGCTGACCAGCTCGTCATAGCCGTAGGCGCGCCAGCGGCCGTTGGGATTCTTCCCAGACCAGGTCGGCTTGCGCTGATGGCGGTTCTTCGGGTTATAGCAGGTGACGAATTCGTCGAGGTCTCCGCGTTTCAACGTGCTGGTCTTGAGTGTGAAGTGTTTGTTGGTCCGCAGGTCGTAGATCCAGAGCTTCTTCGTCCACGGCGTCTCGCTGCCGGGCTTCTTGTCGAAGAAGAGGACGTTTGCCTTCACCCCCTGGGCGTAGAAGAGGCCGGTGAGAAGGCGGAGCAGTGTGTGTAACCTCGCATTCGTGGAGCAGCTTGCGGCGGATTGTCTCGCCGGCGCCTCCTTCGGACAACACATTATCGGGAACGACGATCGCGGCGCGTCTGGTTGTCTTCAGCAGCGACTTCACATGCTGAAGGTCGGCTGACTCTTCTGATACCAGGCCGCCTGGATGTTATTGACCCCTTTGATCTTGGTCCCGTCAATTCGACGGCTGGAGGTGATTCGGTTCTTACCGAGTCGACCATCAAATAGTGCGTAGTTTTTTAGGATGCATAGCGAACATGATCCTCACAAAACAAATTTCTGATGATCTGCGGTTGCTTCTGCCTACGATGCAGATGGCTGCGCACCGTAGCCATGAGTTCTGTTCGGTTGGTCGGCCGGCTTTTGCCGAGCCCGTTGGTCTTGACGTCCTGATTCAGCAACTCGTCGGGGTTCAATTCCGGGCAGTAGCCCGGCATCCGTATCAGCCGAAGTCGCCCCTGGTGTTGATCTACAAAGCGTCTGGCTTCGCCGGATTTGTGCACCGGATGCCCATCCACGATCAGATAAATCCTGCCGTCGAACTGCTTGAGCAATCGCCTCATGAACTCCACAAAGACGGGCGTCTTGAATTTGCCCTGAAACACCATGAAGGCCAAGGCCCCCTTGTTGGTAATTGCCGAGATCATGTTGCAGCCAAAGCGGCTCCCGGTGGCCCGTACCACGGGGGTTCTTCCTACCGGCGCATAGCTTGTGCCCGTGACATGGTCACTGCGCAACCCCATCTCATCACCCCAGTAGATTATGGCCTTCTCCCGCTTCGCCTGCCGGGCAATCGCCGGATATTCCTGTTTCAACCAGCGCGCAATAGCCGCATCGTTTCTCTCGTAGGCGCGCCGCACCGGCTTCTGCGGACTAAGACCCCAGGCCTGAAGGTAGCGCCCCACAGTGACCAGCGAGACCTTGACCCCGTATTCCCGTGCAATCAGGCTCGCCACCGCCGCGCGGAGAATGTCCTAAACTTAGTTGAGAATTGAGAAGTGGCTCCTGGTGTGGTGA
>CAZOFJ010000083.1:0-9954 GCA_964579005.1 uncultured Nitrospirota bacterium | reverse complement strand
TGCGCATCGTGAGCGAAGCGAACCAACCACGGGCGCGAAGATCGAAGAGTAATCCAGAATATCTATATATTGGATACTCTGTTAAAATCTAAAAACAGAGAGGGGGGCTCTTTTTCCCCTTGACATCCCCTGTTAATGGGTGACCCCATGATTGGTGTTGTTTCATTGCTTTGGTTCCCTTACATCTTGGGGGGGTTCTGTTTTCCGAAGAGCGATTCCTTGAGAAGGCCGGCGGGAAGGGAAAATTGATCGGCGGGGATCTCTTCTTTTTTGAGGAGAACCAATGATTGTTCCGGGCCGCGCGATCCATCCGGTTGAATCATCACTACATGGGCCGGGATGCCGGGCGACTGGCTGAGATCGCCGAAGATCCGGTTCTGCCGGTTTCCTTCGCCGCCGATCTTTCGGTAAAATCGATCCAAGGCGTCGAAGGCGGCGAAATCGTCGACGGTCAGGCCTGTTTCCTTCCAGGGGATGAAACAGGCCTCCTCGATTGGCTTGTCGTTTGCGAGGACCCGATATGGCTTGCAGGAGAAACCGTGCGCTGTCTTCCGTGTTTCTCCCGCCGGTTCGAAGGTCAACTTCGGGGCTTCTTCCGGCGCTTGTTTCATCTCCTTTAATCTCGCCTCCATCTCTTTCCTCTGATCGGGAGGGAGGTTCTTCAGCCGTTCCTCCATCTGCGCTTCCATCTTCCGCTGCATCTCCCGAACGCGGTCGGCATCGGCCCCGGTGATCTCGGTATACCGCTGCTGCTTGAGATCGATCGTCCAGAGGGTTTGCCGGTCGCCGTCGAAGATCATGATTCCGCCGCGGGGATCTTCCGCGCGAAGACGGTTTCCTTCCATGATGAAACGGTTCGTGCGGGGGATCTCCTTTGCGGGGGATGCTTCAAAGCCAAAAATCACCCCCGCCCGCGCGATCGGCGCCAAGAAGAGAATCCCGATCGACAGGAGAAGAGAGGCGGCCCGACGGGCCGTCCGGTGATGATAATGAAGATCAGTCGGCAAGGGGGTTGACCTCCTCTTTTTGGGCCGGCCGGGCGGCTGCTTTCGATTCGGCCTCGGCCGCGGCAATTTCATCCCGGACAGCGAAGGAGATCGCGACCGGTTTGACCCATTTGTCGACCATCTCCCGGGTTTGAACGACGTTGAGTTTTTCGAAGAGAAAGACGAACTTTTTTTCCAGGCTTTCCCCGATTTTTTTCCGCGCGTCGGACGGGAGATTCCAGAAGCGGTTCTTGAACGGTCCCAGCGCCTTCTTTCGCGTTTTATAGATGAACTGCTCGTCGGTTTGATCCGGTTTCATCTCGTCCAAACAGGTCTCGCGGAGATAAGCATAGATCTCCTGTTTGAAATCGTTCGGGAGTTGTTCGTAGATCATATTCTGGAATTCGGTGGCGAGATGGATTTCCACGGTTCCTGTTTTTGGAAAACGGTCGAAGACCTCCGGTGGAAGGGTCGAGGCGCCATGCTGGACCGCGCCGGCGAGCCTGTACTCCTCTTTGGCCACCTTCGAAATTTTCTCCAGCACTTCGAAGTCGAGCTTCACCTCGGCGATGGTGCCGTCGGGGAGGGGGACGCCGCCGTGGCTCGTTCCGGTCTGGACCGAGATCTTGCTGATCCCCTTTAAGTTCGGGTCCTTTTTGCGGAGGGTCGTCAGGAAGTTGTCGAGATAGACCTTGAACTCCTCGACGGTCGAATTTTTTCCTCCGACCTCGCCGATCTCCCCGCCGACCGAGACAGTGATTCCTTTCGGTTCGAGTGACCGGACATATTCGGTCAGATCGGCCCCCACCTCGAAGTTGTCCCGCTGTTGTTCGACGACGTTTGGACGGTCGAGATCGACCAGCGTCGACGAGTCGATGTCGATATTATAGAAACCGGCGGCGATCGCCTCCTTCATCAGCGCTCGGATCCCGTCGACCTCTTTCTGCCGGTTTTCCCGGAACTTCTTGGCGCTCAATTGGATGTGGTCCCCCTGAATGAAGAGGGGGCCTTGATAACCTTCTTGGATCGCGGCGGCGGTCATGACGGCGGCATATTCGGCGGGGGACTGGTTTGTATATCCCATTTCGGATTTGGCGATCTCCAGGATAAAGGCCCCGACTCGGTCTTTCAGCGCCGCGCGGAAGATCGCCCGCGCCGTGTCATACGCCATTCCCCGAACGTTGATCGCCGGGACGGTGAAACCGCCCGCTTCCCCGCGGCCGATCGCCTCGTAGAGCGGTTGAATCGACGCGAGGTAGACCCCCACTTGCGGGGCCGTCATCTTGATGATCCATCGGGCGGTCCCCCTCAGGTCCGGTTTTTCATGGAAGACGGCGGTGTGGACCAGTCGGTCGATCAGCGCCCCGCGGATGCGGGCGGGGTCGATCACGCGGACCTGTCCATTTGAAATTTCAATGATTCCCTTGAGGGTATCTCCAAGCTGGCTCATCGTTTGAAATAACATCGGCAAACTCCTAAACAGGGTCGGGTTCTTCAAAAGGGGGACAAAAATGAATTTTAGAGTAGCAAAAGAGGGAGGGAAGGTCAAATCTTTTGGGAGGAAAACCACTCTCGCCAACCATTGGACAAAACCGCCCGACTTCGATACGATGTCAGATCAATCCCGGACCCGCCCGGACCGGAAGAAACGGACGACAGGATGAGATCGATGAGGTGTGTAATTCTTCTTCTGCTCCTTGCCCTCATGACCGCTTGCCGGAGCGCCCCGGTGACCGGCCGGGAACAGTTGATCCTGATCCCGGAATCTGAGGAAGTTCAGATGGGATTCACCTCTTACCAGCAGGTTTTGTCCCAGTCGAAGCTCTCGAACGATCCTGAAAAAGTAGCCCTGGTTCAGCGGGTTGGCAAGCGGATCGCCGCCGCCGCGGACAAGCCCGACTATCAATGGGAATTTAATCTTATCGAAGATGACAAAATGGTCAACGCATTTTGTCTTCCCGGAGGAAAGGTGGCGGTCTATACCGGAATCCTTCCGGTGACACAGAATGAGGCCGGACTGGCGACGGTGATGTCTCATGAGGTTGCCCATGCCCTTGCACGGCATGGCGGCGAGCGGATGTCGACGGGGCTTCTGGCACGGCTCGGAATGATGGTGCTCGATGTTGGATTGGGGATGAAGAATCAAGATCCACGGATGGCGGGCGCGCTCCTCGCCGCTTATGGCGCCGCCGCTCAGGTGGGGGTGATCCTGCCGTTTGATCGAAAGCAGGAATCGGAAGCCGATCGGATCGGCCTCACCTTGATGGCCAAGGCCGGCTACGATCCGAAGGAGGCGCTTCAATTCTGGGAGCGGATGTCAAAACTCGAAAAACAGAAAGCCCCGGAGTTTCTCTCCACCCATCCGAGCGATGAAACCCGTATTCGCCAGATTGCCACCTGGGTTCCGGAAGTGGAGAAGGAATATCGGGAGGGGCAAAAAAGCCGGTAAAACCGAATGCCTTGCGTCGTCGTAAACAAAATCGGAATTTTCTATGAGGAAAGAGGGGAGGGGTTCCCCCTTATTTTTCTCAGCGGCCTGACGCAGGAGACCCGTGCTTGGAAGGGGCAGGCGGCTTTCTTTTCAAAACGATTCCGGGTCGTCACCTACGATCCGCGCGGGCAGGGGATGTCGGACAAGCCGGACCGCCCGGATGCTTACTCCCTTTCAGATCATCTCGATGACTTGACCGGCCTCATGGATCATCTTGGAATCGACCGGGCCGATCTGGTCGGCCTTTCCCAGGGGGGGATGGTTGCCCAATGGGCCGCCCTTCATGCCCCGGAGCGGGTCGCGGGCCTCGTGCTGGTCGATACCGGCGCTTCGACCACCCTGTTTCTCCGGTCGATTTTCCAGGGCTGGATCGGTGCGGCGGAAAGCGGCGGCGGTGAACTGTTTTTCAACGTCAGCTTTCCCTGGATCTTCTCCGAACGGTTTGTCGAGGCGAACCCGCTTCTGATCAACACCCTTCGGGATCTTTCCAAGGACCTTCCGGCCCGTGCGATTGCCCACCTCCTCCGAGCCGCTTTGAGTCTCGATCTGAAAGATCAGATTCATCGGATTCAGGCCCCGACCCTGATCCTCTGTGGCGAACGCGATCTTTTGACCCCCCCTTCGTATGCCCGCCTTCTGCATGAAAAAATCATCGGTTCCAGATTGATCCTTTTTCCGGAGTGCGGACACGTTCCGCCGGCGGAGTGTCCGGAGGAGTTTAACCGCGCCGTCTGGGAGTTTCTGATCGATTTAGAGCCGTGACTCTCCCTTGACTCCCAATAATAAATCGGGATCATGGGAAAACGATTTTCCAACAATGACTTTTCTTTCGACGAGGGAGGAGATGACCGAACCGATATTGATTGCCAAGGGAGAACACGAACGATACCTATTGCCGAAGATGGCCAACCGGCACGGCCTGATCGCCGGGGCGACCGGTACCGGAAAATCGGTGACCCTTCAGACATTAGCAGAGTGCTTCAGCCGGATCGGAGTACCGGTTTTTATGGCCGACGTGAAAGGGGATCTCTCCGGGATCAGCCGACCGGGAAAAGAAAACCCAAAGGTTTCGGAACGGGTCCGGCAGTTGGGTTTGAACAACTTCGCCTCTGCTTCCTGCCCGGTCACCTTTTGGGATGTTTTTGGGGAGCAGGGGCATCCCCTCCGGACGACCGTCTCGGAGATGGGGCCGCTGCTTTTCAGCCGTCTTCTCAACCTGAACGAAACCCAGGGCGGCGTTCTGAATCTGGTCTTTAAGGTGGCCGATGACAACGGTCTCCTCTTGCTCGATCTGAAAGACCTCCGCGCCATGCTCCAGCATGTCGGCGAGAATGCCAAGAGCTTCGTGACGGAATATGGGAACGTTTCGACCGCCAGCATCGGCGCGATCCAGCGGGGATTGCTCGAACTGGAGCAGCAGGGGGGAGACAAATTCTTCGGCGAGCCGGCGCTCAACCTTGACGATCTGATCCAGACCGACGCAAGGGGGCAGGGGGTGGTTAACGTCTTGGCGGGCGAGAAGCTGATGCGCGCCCCCAAGATTTATGCGACCTTTCTCCTCTGGCTTTTGGCTGAGCTGTTCGAAACGCTTCCGGAGGTCGGCGATCTGGAAAAACCGAAGCTGGTCTTCTTTTTCGACGAGGCCCATCTCTTGTTCAGCGATGCGCCGGCCGCCTTGCAGGAAAAGATTGAACAGGTGGTCCGCCTGATCCGGTCGAAAGGGGTGGGGGTCTACTTCGTCAGCCAGAACCCGCTCGACATTCCGGAGACGGTTCTGGGGCAGCTCGGTAATCGGGTCCAACATGCCTTACGCGCCTTCACCCCGCGGGATCAGAAGGCGGTCAAAGCGGCGGCCCAGACCTTCCGGAGCAACCCGAAGCTGAATGTCGAGAGGGCGATCACCGAATTGGGGGTTGGGGAGGCGCTCGTCTCGTTCCTCGATGAGAAGGGACAGCCGGGGATCGTGGAGCGGGCGCTGATTGTCCCCCCCCAAGGCCAGATCGGGCCGGTTTCGGCGGAAGAGCGGAAGCAGATCATCGCGTGCTCCGTCCTTTATGGGCATTATGAGAAAATGATCGATCGGGAGTCGGCCTATGAGAAGTTAAAGGGACGGGCGGAGGCGGTTGCGCGGGAGGAGAAGCCGGTGGAGAGGCCAAGCCAGGCGCCGGAAAAGACGGTCCCGGTAAGTCGAGGGGGGATCGGAGGTTCTATCGGCGGCGGTTTGACCGACCTCCTGACCGGAGCGGGAAAAGTGGGACGCTCCCGCGAGGGGATCGTTGAATCGATGGCGAAGAGCGCCGCCCGGGCGATCGGAAGCCAACTCGGTCGCCAGATCATACGGGGGCTGTTCGGATCGATGGCGGGGGGAACGCGGTCGACGAGACGGCGGTAGGGGGACCGATTCAGGTTTGGCTGATCTTCACTGTCGGACTCCCCCAGGATTACCATGTTGATATATGGTAAATACGATGGTATCGTATTGTCATGGTTATGGTGGGAGTAGGAAGGAGCCGTTTCATGGGACTCAAGAAAATCACAATCGAAGTGCCGACTGATCTACTGGAGCGGGCGACTGCCGCATCGGGCCAGGGGATTACCCCGACCATACGTCGAGGATTGGAGTTGGTTGCCTCCAGCGCTGCTTATGCCCAACTTCGACGGATGAAAGGCAAAGTGAAATTTAGTATCCGGCTCTCCGAACTTCGGGAAGATTAATGCTTTGTATTGATACCAGTTCCCTGATTGCCTTTTTGGAGGGAGCGCAGGGTGTGGATGTCGACCTGGTGGATCAGGCCTTCTCAGATGAAATCGGGGTTGTCGCCCCCGTCACTCTCAGCGAAATACTCAGTGATCCGAAACTGCAAGGGGGCGTTCGGGCCATGATCTTACAACTCCCTACTCTTCCGATCTTAGACGGGTATTGGGAAAGAGCAGGATTGTTGCGAGCAAAGGTTCTGGGTAGAGGTCGAAGGGCAAGACTGGCTGACACGCTGATTGCACAAAGCTGCTTGGACCACGGCGCGACCCTCGTGACCCGGGATGACGATTTTAAAATCTTCAAACAGATTGCAGGACTTAAGATGTTTTAAAGGTGTGACCCACGTTCTGTTTTTGAGGGTTAAACCAAATGCCGTTCACTTAAAGGAAACCCGGTCGCCCTGAGCTTGTCGAAGGGCGGAAAATGAGCCGTTCATGGTTCGACAGGCTCACCATGAACGGCTTAACTGAACGGCATTGGGGTTAAACTACCAGATTTCGGGGGACTTGAAAAAACTTCCGCTTTTATTTGCACTGCCGGAGGGTTTCGAGGAGAATATTCGCCGCCTGTGTCATTTCGTCGATACCGAGCCATTCTTTTACCGTATGGATGTCGTGCATCCCGGTGGCGAGGTTGGCGACGGTGATCCCCTTCTTGTTGAAGATGTTGGCGTCGCACCCGCCGCCGGTCGCCTTGGTCTCGATCGGGTAGTTCAAGATCTTTCCGGCCCGTCTCACCGCCTGAACGATCGGCGCATCCTCGGGGACGTCCATCCGGTCGTAGTCTCGCCAGATTGTCTCCTCCACCCGTCCGGTGATCCGGTTTCCGTCGCGTTCCACCCAAAACTTCCCGGCCGCTTCTTGAAAGCAGGCCCGCATGTGGTCGGTCTGCCTCTTCAAGCGTTCCTCGCTGTGGCTTCGTGATTCTCCCTTCACATAGACATGGTTGGGGACGATGTTGGTTGCCGACCCCCCCTGGAAGATGCCGATATTGGCGGTTGTCTCCCGGTCGATCCGGCCGAGCCGCATCCGGCTGATGGCGTCGGCGGCGATCTGGATCGCCGAGATTCCCCGCTCCGGGCAGACCCCGGCGTGCGCTTCGAGGCCATGCACGTTGAATTCCAGGCGGTCGGAGGCGGGAGATTGGGTGAAGAGGATGTTGACGTTGTCGCAATCGAGGACCAGGCCGTCTCGGGATTTCAGCTTCGTGGTGTCGAGTTGTTTCGCTCCGGCCAGCCCGAACTCCTCGCAGATGGTGAAGACGACCTCGATCTCGCCGTGCGGCTGTTTCTTCTCTTGCAAAGTACGCAAGACCTCGATGATGATCGAGATTCCCGATTTGTCGTCCCCGCCGAGGATGGTCGTCCCGTCGCTTCGGATGATTTTCCCTTCGACCACCGGCCGGATCCCTTCCCCGGGGACGACCGTGTCCATGTGGGCCGAGAGAAGCAACGGCCGTCGCGACAGATCATTTCCGGGGAGTCGGGCGATCAGGTTTCCGATCTCCCCGCCGATTGCGGCGCCGGCCTCGTCAAACGCCACTTTCGCCCCCAGCGCTTCGAGATCTTTTTGAAGGGCCAGGGCAACCGCTTTCTCTTTTTTTGAAAGGCTGTCGATCTGAATCAGTTTGAGAAAATGATCGGTCATCCGTTTGGTATTTAGCATGGGGATCTCTGACTCCTGGTTTTTTATCCTCTCAAATGTTTTTCTAACCCGGCGGAGCCGGAAAGCGGGGGCTTGCGTCGCCCCCTCCATCCAGTAAAGCTGGATGGAGCCTCCCCCCTCACGCTCTCTTCGTTCGCTGGTGTTTAAAAGATCTACGCAAAAAACGTAGATCTTTTAAACACAGACTTAAAAAAAGCCAACGTCCGTTTCCACGCATCCTTGGCGGCCGTTGGATTGTAGACCTCGGGGCGGGTGTCGTTAAAGAAGGCGTGGGGGGTGTGGGGGTAGATATTCACCTCTCCGCTCTTTTTGAAGGTTTCCAACCCCTCTTTCAACCGTTGAACCTCTTCCTGTTGGACCCAACCATCTTCTTCTCCCCAGAAATAAAGAATCGGGACGGCGAGTGTCTCGATTTCCGAGTTCGGCGGGATCCGGCCATAAAAGGAAGCGGCGCACCGGATCTCCCCGGTTCGGCAGGCGAGTCGAAGTGCCTGGGACCCTCCCATCGAAAAGCCGATCACGCCGATCCGGTCCGGGTCGACTTCTGGTACGGTTTTCAGATGATGAAGGGCCGCCATCAGGTCGGAAAGGGTTTGTTCCGGATCGAGGGCGTTCATCAGTTTTGCCGCTTCGGCGCCATTTTTTGTAACGATCTGTCCGAACCGGAAATAAAGATCGGGGGCAAGGACAACGAACCGCTCTTTCGCCAACCGCCGGGCGACCTCCTTGATCTGGTCGTTGAGCCCCCACCATTCATGAAGCAGAATTAGGCCGGGGAGGCGGCCGGGAGATTTGGGACGGCAGAGAAATGCGGAGAGGGGTTCCCCCGCCGCCGATTTTTCGATGAGGGAGGAGGCGAGGTCGGTCATCGAGTGAGATCGGTTTCCTTTGATCCGAGATGGGCCAGAACGATCGGGATGACCTGATCGGGACGGAGCCGGCTCAGGTGGCGCTTTCCCGACGGGTCGGTGAACTTCAATGCGGAGGTCATCGATCGGGTGGTATAATCGCGGGTCATCCATTTTCCCTCCGTCGGACCTTCGTGCGGAGCTTCATGACGGTTGAGGTGTTCGGCGAGCGGCTCCATCGGAATCGGCGCGATCGGGGGGCGGGTGACCGTGTCGGCCCAAGCGTAATAGCGGTATTCGAGTTCGTAGCCGAATCCTCCTTCTCCCCGTTCCCGATCTTCGATCACCAGGAAGAGATTGCCGAGGCAATGGTGATCGATTGCCTGCCGTGCGGGACGCTGTTCATCGATGATAATCGATAAGCGCTCTTCCTCATGTTCCTCGACCCCGATGATCCCTTTTTCGAACAGCTCCATCGATTGGATGATGCGGTCATAAGCCTCTCGCCAGAGGAAAAGATATTCGTCTTTTCGGCGGAAAAGGTCGGGAAGCATCGGAAGGAGGGTCTTATAGAGATAGGCCTCCTTCGGGCCGGGGTAGCTTGAAAGTTGAGAGAGGATCGGGCTTTCGTCGGAGGCGGCAAGGGCCTCGATGAGCAGATTCATCTGAACCCCTTCTTCCGAAGAAAAGGAGGAAAAATCGCCCGCTTCCGCCGCCGCGATCAGGCGTCCCGCCATCGGTTCGGCCTTTTTCGGATGGAGGAGGGTCCAGACGGAGAGAAGGCCATCGGTATCGAAATGGTTGTTTGTGATGATGCTGACCCCCGGGAAGTACTGTTTCTGATTCGGGTCGGCGAGAAAGCGGAGGGCGATCTCCGTCGACGTATCGGCCTTCAACGGGGGAGGGGTCTGGTTCCCCTTCCAGTGGCTGAGATGATGGCTTTGAGGGACGAGTCCGTCGACCGAGATCTTGGGAACCCCCTTCATTGCCTCTTCGTAGAAGTAAAAAATCATATCTTAAAATGAGAGCCGTGCCGGTTTTTTTTGGAGATTCGGTTGGGGCAAAAGAACAGACATGCCGTTGAACGGTCGCTTCGAATCGGGATGCCTGCGCGAACGGCCTACTATAGCAAAGTTTTGAGGATATTTGAAGATTGAAATGTAACTATTCAGGTCGCCCATCTTTTGCTCCATGGCGGCGTTGCTGC
>CAZOFJ010000082.1:0-10204 GCA_964579005.1 uncultured Nitrospirota bacterium | reverse complement strand
ACGTAATCCACACGAAGGATCAAAGCCATACAATCTTTCATTACATCCCTACTCCCTGCGCGACACGCGACGGGAACAACGAAGAGAGTTTGTGAGTAAATCCCAACGCGAAGCGAGGGCGTCATTGGGTGTGGCTGGCAAGATGCCCACCCCGAAAAGCAGGCTTTTCGGGGACCCCGGGCGGGGACACAAGATCTGGGCCGGTGTTCAGCCACCTTAAAATGTTTAAGAGCGAGTGAACGAGTGTAGCAGCGTTTACATGACCAGCCTGCACTGTTACACCGTGATCTTGGGGGCCCCGCAACGCAGCCAGGCGCGCCCAAGGGCGGCCGCAGCCGCGAGGGGATTTATTCACAAGCTCAGAGGGTGACCCTTTCTCCGAAACCACTTTTAACAGAAACTTTACGTTTCAGTAATCAGCACAAAACACGCTCCTGTTGAAATCATCCGTAATTTCTTTCCCTTTTGATTGGAGTCCAAACTCATCATGAAAAAGAACCCATTTACCAATGATTACACTCTGATGGCGGGATCCCCGGAGTTGACCGAACGGGAGCAAGCCGTGGTCCGATTTCTTTTTGAGGGAAAGACGAATAAAGAAGTAGCAGCCTCTTTGAACATCAGCGAGCACACCGTAAAAGATCACATGAAGCAGATCATGAAAAAACTGAATGTCAGCAATCGGGTCGGAGTCATCGCTCATTTTGTTCAACCGCTCTTCCGTAACGCGCAAAGAGAGCGTCGGTTTTCTCACAAATGAATGGAGGAACAACATGATTAGTATGGTCGATCAACCCCGGAAACTGTCTGGAATCGTCCTCGCCGCCGGCGAAGGGAAGCGGCTTCGTCCCCTGGTTCAACGATGGCGAGGCGATGACCTCCCAAAGCAGTATGTTCGATTCACCGGACACCGCTCCATGCTGGAGCAGACTTTCAAACGGGCGGAACGTCTCATCGCCCCGGATCATCTCTTCACCGTTGTCGATCGAAGGCATCTGACCTACCCGGAGGTGTGGCGGCAACTCCTCTCCCGACCGCGCGGAACAGTGATCCTTCAACCCGAAAACAGGGAAACCGGACCGGGGCTTCTCCTTCCATTGATGCATCTCTACAAACGGTATTCCGACGCTACGGTCGTCATCTTCCCTTCCGATCATTTCATCAGGGAGGAGGGTCTTTTCATCGATCATGTCGATCTCGCCGTCCGATTGATCTCGGAAGATCCTTCCCGCCTGATCCTGTTGGGGATGCAGACGACCGGCCCGGACCCGGAATACGGATATATCCTGCCGGGGAGTGAACTCGACCATCTTGCGCCGTCGGGCATTCGCCAGGTGATCCGGTTCATCGAAAAGCCGACCCCCTCCGTTGCCTCGGAACTGGTCCGCCAAGGAGGACTCTGGAACACGATGATCATGGTCGTGAAGGTAAACCGGCTGATGGAATTGGCGCGACAGGCGGCGCCCGAACTCACCGCCGCATTCGAACAGACTCTGCCGAGCATCGGAACAACCGATGAAAAAAATGCGATCGAAGCCCTTTATCGTCGGCTCACACCGGTGAACTTCTCAAAAAGTCTTTTGGAAACCTTCCCCCTTCAAAACCCGTCGTCGCTGGCGGTCCTCCCCATCCGAGGGGTCTACTGGAGCGACTGGGGATCGATCCATCGGGTGCTGAACGATCTACGAGAAATGGGATGTCTCGGACGACACGGCTTGATCGAAGAAAATGAGTATTTGGTCACATAAAAATCAACGATCCATTCCGAGAAAGGAGAGTTCATTCGCATGGTGAAAAAGAAAAAGAAACGGAAAATCAGTTTAATAAAAGCAATACGTCGTGAAGTCGCTCGAGCCATTGGATAATTGAATCCGCACCGACCATCCACTACGCTGGAAAGGAACGCCGCGAACCTCAACGAGCAGTCGGATCGCTCTCCTTTCGAATGAATGGCACGCCGTTCAGAGAGAACAAAGAAAAGGATATGATGAATGCCTTGTAGACGTTGTGGCGGGATGATGGTGTTGGATCGAGCCCTGAATGAAATTGGGAGAGCAGATCATTTCATCTGGCGGTGTGTCGCCTGCGGCGATATCATTGATCCGGTCATTCTGATCAACCGAACGAGCCGGCCTCGATCACATAAAAAAAATTATCGACGCCGGATCGTCTCTCTCCCACTCACGACGCTGGGAGAAAAAGCCGATTGCATCAAAGGGTTGGAGTCGAGACCGGATGACGACCTTCGAAAACCGGAGACTCTCCGGGAGTTGATCTCCCGCCAGTGAAGAGATAGATAAAACGGATCTTGTTTGTCTGCATCGAAAATTCATGCCGTAGCCAAATAGCAGAAGCGTTCACCCGAATCCACGGAAAGGAGAGGGTAGAAGTGACTAGTGCCGGATCGCGCCCATCGGGGCAGGTTCATCCAAAGGCAATTAAAGCAATGTGGGAAGTCGGCTACGATCTGACCCGGCACGCCTCCAAGTCGCTCAAGGGTATTCCCGATATCGAATACGATGTGGTTGTCACGATGGGTTGCGGAGATGAATGCCCGTTTGTCCGGGGAAAGCGCCATGAGGATTGGGCGATCCCCGACCCGAAGCATTTCTCCCCCGATCCATTTCGAGAGATACGAAACAGCATTGAGAGTGAGGTCAAAGATCTTCTCAGGCGACTCGAAGTCATTTGATCCCAAATTTTTCAAGTTCAGATTTAACGTCAAATTTACCCGATCTTTATTTTTCCTTAACATCACCGGACTAAGATCACGCTTGGGCAAGGGGAGTGCGCGGATCATCTCGCATTTTCTTCCGCTGCACCGGGGAATTTTAATCAACTTCTACCCAAGGAGGAGACTGATGGATCCACTTTTCAAAAAAAATATCCTGAGCGTTGCCGTGGGGATGACCCTGTTTTCCGGCCCGGTCTTGGCCGCCGGCCCGGTCGTCCGGGGGCCGGAGACGGTTGAGGAGTGGTACCGCGACGGCGAGCGTTTCATTCAAGAGGGCAGACATTTGCACCCCCATCGGCGCAAGGCCAAGAATGTCATTCTGTTCGTGGGAGACGGCATGGGGGTCTCCACGGTGACCGCCGCCCGCATTCTGGAAGGGCAGATGAACGGCAAGCCGGGTGAGGAGAACCGGTTGTTCTTCGAGACGCTTCCCTACTTGGGGCTGTCAAAAACATACTCCTGGGATCAGCAGACCTCCGATTCGGCGCCGACGATGACGGCGATGGTCACCGGCTACAAAACACGCGAGGGGATGCTGGCGGTCAACCATCTCACGGCCCGCGGCGAGTGCGACCCCTCCGTGATCGACGCCCACTCCCTCCCGACCATCCTCGAAATGGCGGCCAAGGCGGGGAAAGAGACCGGCATCGTCACCACCGCCCGGCTGACCCATGCCACCCCGGCCGCCAATTATGCCCATACGTCGATGCGCGACTGGGAGACCGACTCCAACAAACCGGCCGGATGCGGCGTGAAGGACATTGCCTTACAGCTCATCGAGCTGGATGAGCAGGTCAAGCGGAGCCTGAAGGTGGCGATGGGGGGAGGGCGAACCTACTTCATGCCGAGAGCCCAGGCCGACCCGGAGTATGGCGGCAGCGGCCGACGAAACGATGGCCGCGACCTTCCCTCCGAATGGCTGACCAGCCGCGGCCCCGGAGCAGAGTATGTGTGGAACAAGGCCGGGTTTGATGCGGTTCAACCGGCGAAGACACGCTACTTGCTCGGCCTCTTCGAGCCGAGCCACATGCAATATGAAGCGGATCGGACAAGCGACAAAGCCGGCGAACCTTCACTGACCGAGATGACGGAGAAGGCGATCCAGCTTTTGAAGCAGAACCGGAGAGGGTTCTATCTTCATGTGGAGTCGGGCCGGATCGACCATGCCCACCACGCGGGCAATGCTAAGCGCGCACTGCTCGACACGATCGAATTCGCCAATGCGATCAAGAAGGCCTATGAGATGACCGATCCGGAGAACACCCTGATCATCGTGACGGCCGATCACAGTCACGTCTTCACTATCGCCGGTTATCCGCATCGAGGCAACAATATCCTCGGTCTTGTCGCCGAAGTGCCGACCGTGGATGGCAACCCAAGCGAACTCGCCACCGACTCGCTCGGGCTGCCTTATACGACGCTCGGATATGCCAACGGACCGGGCTGGCGGGACGCCGTCGGCACCGGCCAAAGGCGGCCTGATTTAAGCGGGGTCGATACGGCAGGCCTCGGCTTCCTCCAGGAAGCGACGGTTCCGCTCAGTTTCGAGACACACGCCGGGGAAGATGTCGCCATCTATGCCGGCGGTCCGCGGTCTCACCTGGTGCATGGAACGATGGAGCAGAACTGGATCTTCCATATCATGAAGGAAGCCTTCGATTTCTAAAACGTCAGCGCGGAGAGCATGATTCGCATCAAACTCTGACTTGGAGACCATCATGGATCTGGCAATGACGATCATGGCACGGAACATTCTGATACTTGCATTTCTGACATTTTCCCTCTTTGCGTACATGCACACCGATCACCCGCGGACCGAGGCCTCTCAGGCCTCGGTCCCGGCCGACGCTTCTTTCATCCCTTTGGCCGCACGTTTTGTCGAAACCCGCCATTCCCCCGATGCGCCCGCATCAAAGAGAGACTGGTTTTTCACCCGATCCGAAATGTGGATCGAAACCGCTGGGAAAGATGACACTGAAATCTGGGAGCGGGATGAGCGGCGGGAGATTTCTCTGAAGCGGATCTTCCACGGCGACCGTAAACTGATTGAGTACACCTCCGGCGAGTTGCGCGCGCAGCGACGGATCAAAGCGTGGTCCGTCCTGGCGACAATATTGGATGAGAGGATTCTGGCGCGCTTGGAAAAACGAGGTGAGACAACGGTATTGAAGCAACCGGCGGTGAAATATGTCGGCCGACTGGGTGACGAGCGGGTGGAGGTGGTGTGGCTCACGCGGCAGGCGATTCCCGCGAAGCTGGTCCGCAAAAACGGGGAGACCTCATACACCCTGGAACTCCAGGAACTGCGCGAAACGCCCGATGCCTCATGGCCCACAGTGAAGCGGGAGATCGACGCCTATGAATGGCTCGATGGCGCCGATCTCGGCGACCGGGAATATGATCCCTTCGTCCGCAAGGTAC
This sequence comes from uncultured Nitrospirota bacterium, assembly GCA_964579005.1. GTDB lineage: Bacteria > Nitrospirota > Nitrospiria > SBBL01 > Manganitrophaceae > CAZOFJ01. The sequence continues at coordinate 5,049 of CAZOFJ010000082.1, read as the reverse complement.
TCTCCCTGGATGCCGGCCGACCGGCCGGACATACTCATTGACATCTGTGTAACTCCGCGTCCACGCAAGAAAAGACAGAAAAAAAATCTGGAAGACCACTGAACTTCCGGTATTTTTAACATTGATTTAACAACAGATTGATAAAGATGTAACGATGGCTTGATTTAATAGCGGCATGATGATTACGTCTGCTGGAAAAGCAACCGAGATCAAGTGCCCCTCCTGCAGTTCGGCCGCCTGTTATAAGTATGGAACGGCATGGACGGGGAAGAGACGTTTCCTTTGCCTGATCTGCGGGAGGCAGTTTACATTCGGATCGAAGAAGATAGAGACGAAAGCAAAACAATATTGCCCCGCATGTGGAAGGCGGATGCATATCTACAAAAGGGAGGCGGAAGCAGTGAGACTGAGATGCTCGGCCTACCCGATCTGCAGGACATTTAGAAAGTTATCCAGTCAGAAAGAGGAGGAAGAATAAATGAGCGATTACATTCATCAGATTCCGGGAAGGCTTCGGATTAAAAGCCAGGCGATAAAGAGGAACCAAACCACGGCGGAAGCCGCTGAGGCGCTTCTGAAGGCCGTTTCCGGCATCCGTTCGGTCGCGGTGAATACCGTTACAGGAAGCATCGTCATTCACCACGACTCCCAATCGATTTCATCTGAAACCATTCTCGGCACCCTGAAGCGTCATGGTTATTTTGATGCGTCAAAAGCAATGACCCATGACCAGGTTTTCCAGACAGCCGCTTCCAGTGTCGGTCTCTTCCTCGGCAAAACGCTTTGCGGCGCGGTCCTGGAAACGGCCTTTGAAGACTCCGCCCTCTCCGTCATTGCCGCGTTGATTTAACCACGCTCCATCTTGATAAAGTAGGCACATTGCCGGGGGATGCGTAAGACAGCGGCTGCCGCCTGACAATCAATTCTCCTCAATTTCAAGATAAACATCGTGAAATCCAAACTTCTCTTTCAACACCTGTTTTAACTTCGCCACATCCTGCCGATCATAAAACGCCCCGTCCATTTTGAGCTTGGCCGCCAATAATGCCTTTTCAGGAATCAACGCCCACACGTGGAGATCGTCGACCCGTGTGATGTGAGTAAATCTTTCCCGTAGGAATATCTCGACTTTTTCGATATCAATTTGAGAAGGAATACCCTCCATTAGAATATTGAGATTTTCTTTGATCAAATGATAGGTCGGAAAGCCGATGAGGAGTCCGATCAAGACGCTGGTGACCGCGTCGATCACATAAAGCCCTGTCCATTTGATGATCAGAGAAGAAGCGATTACCCCGATCGATCCGAGCGTATCGTTGAGAATGAGGAGAAAGGGCCCCCTCATGTTCACATCGTTCGACCGGCTGAAGAGCGCAACCATGCCGAACCCGTTCACCAAAAGCCCGATGATGGCGATGTTCAGCACGTTTCCCGTATCGAGCGGCTCGGGTGCGGCCATCCTTTTTATCGCATCGACGAGGACATAAAAGAGGACGAACCCAAGCGCCAACCCGTTGAAGAGTCCGGATAAAACTTTGGCGCGCTCGTAACCGAACGTCATCGACTTGTCCGGCGGTTTTTGGCTCAGCCATTTTGCATAATGAGCCATGATTTGACCCGCCAAGTTGATCGCCATAAAAGAAGCGTCGGTAACCAGAGCCAGGCTGTTGTAGTAGAGTCCCCCCGCCAATTCGATGAAGAAATAAACCGCGGTGAGACAAAATACCAGCTTCAGATAATCTCTCTTCATCGGACCCTTCTTGTCGTCGCGGTCCTCTTGTTTCAGGATCGCATGTTGTACCGCGTGCTCGATTATTCCGGCCCGAGTCCGCCGTACTGGGGACAAGGCGAAACATCACCCCAAAAACGGCTTATCGCGCAATGCAGATGAGGCGTCCCGGCGACGCGCTGGAACGTTTTATCAGATCATCCAAGGGAGGGGGGAATGAAACAGCCCTGGGCCGTTTCCCTGCTCAGGCTGGATCGCTTCTTATTCTTCAAAGACAACTTTTAAAGTTCCTTCGTCCAGACGTGCGGAGGTCGGCTGCAAACCGGCCACATATTGCGGAAGGGCGATGGTCCGCTTGAAGCGCCCGATCTGAACCCGCAACTCATCTCCGTTTTTTTCAAGATCGATCTCTCTTCCCTGCACCCCGGCGACTTGGAGCGAGAGGGTATACTTCCCCTCTCTGAGGTCAAAGCGCATCGACTGCACCTCCGAAAGGCGCTTCGCCGGATCTTTGTCTCCGTATAGAGATTCCGCCAACGGTTTGAGCCGATCGATCCCGGTCACCTCCTGCCGCATCAGCGGCACTTCAAAAATCGGCAACGGGGAGAACATCTCTGCAATCTGGCGACGGTATTCGGTTTGACTTTTTTTCCACTCCTCAAGATAAGGATCGGCCACCTCCTGGGGAAGAACCCGGTTCACGAACATCGCGTCGACGGAGAGTCCAAAGAGACTGAAAAAGGTCAAGGCGCGCTCGGTCTCTAAAAGGGACATTCGATCGGGATTGAGCACCAGCCGGACGGAGGTCAGGTCGGGATCGGTAAAAATCCGGCGCAGATCCTCCACCTGATTAAAGAGTTTCGTAATCTTATCTTGAAGCGTCTGCTCGGTCACCGGCCATCGGATCATCGATTGGATGACCGGCAGAATCATTTTACTGATCCCCTGGGTCAAATGGAGGACATTCTTCAGATACCAGCGGTTGAGGTCGGGAGCACTGAGCAGCCGCATGGCCGCGCCGGTGGGGGCGCTGTCGATGATGAGCAGATCGAAGGGGGCTTCGTCGAAATATTTCTTGATCCGAACGAGACTGAGCAGTTCATCGAGGCCGGGAAGGATGGCCATCTCTCCGGCGATGGCCGCTTCGAGTCCCTCTTCCCGCAGCACTGTGGCGATCCGGCGTTTCACGTCCCCCCAGTATCGCTCCAGCTCCTCCCCCGTGTCGAACTCGGCGGCGAAGAGGCCGGGAGGGCCGATCTGCGTCGGCGTGTTGGAGAGCGGAATGCCGAAGGAGTCGGCAAGGCTGTGCGCGATATCGGTGCTCATAACCAGGGTTCGATGACCGAGCGCCGCGGCGCGCAGGGAGGTCGCCGCCGCCAAGGTTGTCTTGCCGACCCCCCCTTTTCCGGTGAAGAGGACAATTCGCATCAAGGATTTCCTGTGAGCTCTCGGTTGATCTCCCGGAGGATCTCCTCGCGGTTTTGATTTGCCTTTTCATACTCTCGGAGAAAACTTAATTTTTCTTTCGACAAACCGGCCAGCCGTTCCTTGACTTGATCGATGTCCAGCCGATCATAATCATCGATCGGCAGGATCGGAACCTTGATCTTCTGCGGCCTTCCAGACCGTTTGGGCATTTTCTCAGCCTTCTTCGCAGAAAAGAGCGCGCGGGATCTAGACTCATACAGCGTCTGGAAAACCTTTTCGAAGGCTTCCCAGGCGAACATCGCCGCACCGCAACTGATATAAAAGGCCGTCTGAGTGAGCCGTTGAACCCCGACGAGGATGTTCTCTAAAATGGCTGTCTCCACTTCGGTAGTGCCTCTTTCCTTTCCCGCCGGGGGGAGGGACTTCCTCCGGACCGCTTTGTTGGAATGGAGAAGAATCTTCTCGTGTCGCTCCGTCGAACCCATTGACTTCCTCACGCATGATCCAAAATACAATTTGTCTTTTATTTTCTATTAAAGAATCGGTGAATGATCGAATAGAATTCTGTTTTTTTACAGACGGAAAAAATACGCGACAAAGCGAGAGAAGGTTTCCTGCATGAAATGAACCGACTCGGAGAAGAGGATCGTTCCTCTCTATTCTGATCGATCATCGGATCACAGCCGGTCGGTCGCGTCGGTCGACCCTATGCCGCGTTCTTATTATGCAGGAGATCCCTCACCTGCCGGCTGGCGAGGATGGGGAGATAATCTTTCACCCGAGCCGTCCTCTTCAACTCTTCCAGGACTCCTTCGTAGAGCGCGCCGATCTCGTGTGCCGGGATTCCAAGATCTCTGGAGAGCATCCGTATCGCCGATTGATGACGCGCCTTCTCCTTTTCTTCAGCATCGTATTCGATCACTACCATAAATCTTATTCCTCTTCGTTTCCGATGTTCATGATCTCCTGAAAACCGCCGTTTTATCCGTGAGCTCCCACGGCAGGCCGATGTCCATCCGTCCGACGTGGCCATATGCCGCCAACTTTCGGTAGAAACCTCCTTTGGTTAAAGCGGGAAGATGCCTTAAATTGAATTGACGAATGATCCCCGCCAAACGGAAGTCGAAATCTTTCTCCAGGCGGGTCGCGATCTCCTCGTCGGGCATGCGGCCGGTCCCGAAGGTCTCCACCTGGATGCTGACCGGACGGGAAAGACCGATGGAATAGGTGAGATGGACCTCGCATTGGTCGGCGGCCCCCGCCGCGACAATATTTTTCGCAGCATAACGGGCGGCATAGGCGCCGATCCGGTCGATCCGGGCCGGGTCCTTGCCGCTGAGGGCGGCGCCGCTGTGACGAGAGTATTCTCCATAGGTATCGATGGCGTTCTTTCTCCCCGTCAGCCCCGAATGAACGGAGGGTCCCCCGATGACGAAGGGTCCCTCCGGGTTGGTGAAAATGCGGGTCCGACCATCCGGCCGAATCTCCTCCTCTGCGAAGACCGGCTTGATGACCATATCGTGAATATCGGCGCGGATCTTTTCAAGAGCCGGCTCATCCGGCCTGTTCTGGCTCGCAGTAAGGGTGATGCTATGGATCCGGACCGGCCTCCGCTTCCGGTACTCCACACCGACCTGCGTCTTTCCATCGGGCGCAAGATAAGGAAGAATCTTCTGGAGGCGCACCGAGGTCAGCTTTCTGGCCAGCCGGTGGGCGAGCCAGATCGGAAGGGGCATCAAGGCCGCCGTCTGATTGCAGGCGAAACCGAAGACCGTCGCCTGATTCAGAGCTGGAATCCGCTCGATCTCCTCGTCCGACAGCTTGTGCTCGTCGATGGCCGTTACAGAATCGGGCGGCAACTCCTTCAAGCTCGTGACGATGCTGCAGGTCTT
>CAZOFJ010000081.1:0-10504 GCA_964579005.1 uncultured Nitrospirota bacterium | reverse complement strand
GTCCAGCGTCTGGGAAGCCACCTGGCCCACACTCTCTCCGGTCACCAACGCCTTCGCCCCCTCCCGCCGGGCAATCTCCTCGGCAATCCGGACCATGAAGCGTCGATAGAGAACCACCCGGAGGGCGGCCGGAGCGCCGACCACAATCTCCCGTTGGAGATCACCGAATGGAACGGCAAAAAGCCGGGCATGGAATGAATAGCGGCTGAGATGGGCCGCCAACGCTTCCGCCTTCTCCCAGGAAGCACGCGTGACATAGGGATGGCTATGGAAATGGATGAATGAGACGGTACAGCCCCGCTTCATCATCAAGTAGGAGGCGACCGGGGAGTCGATTCCCCCGGAAAGCAACACCGCGACCGGTCCCGAGACGCCAACCGGTAACCCCCCCGGCCCCTTGAACTTTTCGGTATAGATCAACGCTTCTTTCGGAAGGATCTCGACATGGAAGGTCCGCTCGGGCGTTTCCAGATTCACCTTCGCGGCGGTCCGCTGTTCAACAAACCGGCCGAGCCGTTCGTTCAACTCTTGAGAGCGGAGGGGATAACCCTTGTCGCCGCGACGGGCCGATATCCGGAAACTTTCGAACCGCTTTTCGGAAAGGAGAAGATCGACCGTCTCCTCGATCACTTCATAACGTGTGGAGCGACGCCAAGCGGGCGAATAGTTGGCGATGCCGAAAACCGACTTCAGACGCGCCACGATCTCTTTGCAATCGGCCCCTTCTTTTAAGTAGAGGATCAGTCGGCCGCGCGGGGCGACAATCTGAGCGACCCCCAAGCCGGTGGTCGCTCTTTGAATGTTCTCGATGAGTCGGCGAACAAAAAGAGGGCGATTCTCCCCCTTGAGGGCAATCTCATGATAGTGAACGACAAAGCTGTTTGGCACGACCGGGTCCATGGCGCGGCATCATAACACGCCCGGAAAAAGATGCCAATCGAATCCGCATCGCGCGCCGCGTTCTCCCCAATTTGATCGGGGAGTCAAGGTGCGCGAATACAAATAGATTTTTTATCTTTTCGGATCGAAGAATCCCCCGAACAAGTTGGGGGGATTCTTCAAAACCCCGGTCACCTCTTTACACATCCCATGAATCGATATACAATCCCTCAAAATCAAGCTGGTCACTAGGAGATCCCATGCGCGATCTGTCGGACATCTTCCACGCCCCGATCTTTCACATTCAAAAAACCCCCGTCACGCTCGTCTCCTTCTTCGGGGCGATCTTCTTCATTCTGGCGGCCTTTCTTCTTTCAAAGCTCGTTCAGTGGATGCTTCGCCGAAAGGTCTTCCCCCGTCTGAAGGTGGTCGAGGGGACTCAATACACTTTTCTCCGGCTGACCCATTACTTGCTCGTCTCCATCGGGCTGGTCTTGGGCCTCCAGTTCATCGGTCTCGACCTCTCCAGCATCGCGGTCATCGCGGGCCTCTTGAGCGTCGGGATCGGATTCGGCCTTCAGAACATCGCCTCCAACTTCATCGCCGGGATCATCCTCCTCTTCGAACAGCCGATCAAGATCGGCGACCGGATCTCGGTCGGAGAAATCTACGGCGACGTGCATGAGATCAAGGTCCGGTCAACGACAATTCACACCCCGGATAACATCTCCATCATCGTTCCGAACTCTGATTTTATCAGCGGCCGGGTCACCAACTGGTCGCATGAGGATCCGCGCGTCCGGCTTCACATCCCCGTGGGGGTGGCATACGATTGCAATGTCGACCGGGTCACGGAGACGCTTCTCCAGGCGGCGCGAGCTCATCCACAAGTGCTATCACATCCCGAACCGGAGGTTGGCTTTAGGACCTTCGGGGAATCGGCGCTTCAATTCGATCTGATGTTTTGGGTCAGGGAACCAAAAGGAGGGATGCGGGTTTTAAGCGACCTGCACTATCGAATCCATCGCCTCTTCAAAGAAGCGGGGATCGAGATGCCGTTTCCTCAGCGCGAAGTTCATTTGAAAAGACGCCCTCCGGGAGAGAGGTTGTGAGTAAATCCTTGGACCACGCTGGACGGCTGAGGCACAAGCTATTATACGACTTCCACCGAAACCCCCTTGATCCAATAAAAATCGTGAAGGGCCTCCAGAAAAACCTCCCCATCATCAGGGAAATACCGGTTCCCATTAAAATGAGATACCCCCCGATCGCTCAGAAGGGTGAGAACCCGCTCATTAGAACAACAGACCGCTTGATCTCCGTTGAGATAAAACTGGAGCCCCTTACCGCACGGCAGAATCACGTTCAGTCCTCGCATGACCATCCCTTTCGGTTGAAGGAAATCAAACGCCGTTCTATTCGATAGAATATTTTCTGATTCTAATTCTTTGGACAGAAATGTGGATGACACACATCAATATAAATATTGACCTGAGCCAGATAGAACTCTTTTTTGTAGAAAATCACCAGAAAATCGTTTCAGGCCGTGAAGAGGAAGGGGCTAGCCGCAGAGATGGGTCAGTTTCTGTTCGTCAATAATGAAGATCTTTCTTCCATCGAAACGGATCAGTTTCTCTTTCTTCAAAAGGGCGAGCAACCGAACAACGGTTTCCGGCTCCACCCCAATCATCTCGGCAAGCTCTTCACGTTTTAAGTCGAGATCGATCAGGATATCCCGATCCTGTTTCTCTCCATGTTTTTTTCCCAGGGTCAGAAGAGTATCGGCAAGCCGCTCCTTTGCACTCTTGAAAAGGAGTTGCCGGGTTCGCTCTTGAATGTTTTCCACCTCTTGGCTTAAAACCTTGATCAGATTGATGGCAAGATGATTATTCGATTTAAGCGCCTCCAGAAATTCATCCCGGTAGAAGAAGCTGGCCTCCGACCGCTCCAGCGCTTGTGCGGTCGCGGAGTGGCGCCCGGCGTGAAAAAGAAGACTCTTCTCGATCAGTTCCCCGGGAGAGACGACGTTTAAAATCTGTTGCTTGCCTGTTTTTGATGATTGGACCAGTTTGACGCTTCCGAAGCAGAGGATGTAAATTCCCGCGCAGGAATTCCCCTCATAGAAGATCGCGTCTCCCTTTTCATAGACATGGCGTCGCTTCATCTTCATGAAGAGGTCGATTTCCTGCGGGTTCAACTCCCCGCAGAAGGCCGAAAGAACCCGCACCACACAATGGTTGCAATCGGTTGCCATCATTTTTCCAGATCCGTTGATCGTCATCGTCCTCACCCTCTCTTTCAGGTTCAAGATAGGCTGGAAGACCGTCAAAAGTCAAGATATACTGGGTGACCCCCATCACCGATCACCCCCCTTCCCCTTCGATCTGTTATAATGATGCCGTTTTCCAATTTATAAAGAAAGCTGACGGATGAATCTCTTACTCCTTTCTCTCTTAATCGCTGTTTTTTTGGGCCCCCTCTTTTATATCATTCATCTCCTCAGACGCTCCAATACCTCGATTGCGCGGATGATACAGGCTGTTAAAGCAATGGCCGGTGGAGAGTTCCACCATCGGGTTCATGTCGCATCGGGAGACCGGCTCGAAGGACTGGGGGAAGTGGTGAATCGGATGGCGAAAACGGCCGAGAATCAAATCGGGCAACTTTCGGAGGATCGATCTCAACTTCTCGCCATCCTCTCCGGGATGGGGGAAGGGGTCTTGGTTTTGGACGAGAAGGGAAAAATCGTCCTGACCAACACCTCTTTTGAACGGATGTTCGGCCTCCCCCCTGAGAGCCCGGCCGGCCTCTATTATTACGAACGGCTTCGGCATCACCCCCTCAACGCCCTGGTCGAAGAGGCGCTCCGGACCGGGAAACCCCTTTCGCGGGAAATCCGGCTCGAAACCGCCCCTCAACCGACCACCCTCCAGGTCCAGGTTTCCGTCGTCTCCGAACAAGGATTGGGACGGGCGGAAACGGCCCCTCGTTCGGTCGTCCTGGTTTTTCACGACATCACCGCGATCAAACGGTTGGAGCGGATACGAAAAGATTTTGTCGCGAACGTCTCTCATGAGCTTCGAACCCCGTTGGCGGCAATCAAGGGCTACCTGGAAACGCTCTTGGAAGGAGGGGTCGATCGGTCCGAGGAGAAGGAATTTCTGAAGATCCTCCAAAAACATACCGGGCGGATGGAAAATATCGTCCGCGACCTGCTGCAACTGTCGCGGATCGAGTCGGGACTCGACCCGATCCATCCCGTCCGGATCGGCGTCCACTCCGCGGTGGAGAAAAACCTTCAACTGCTTCGGCCGCTCGCCGAGAAAAAGAGCCAGGCCCTCACCGTTGAAATCCCGACCGGCCTTTCCCTCTCGGCCGACCCGGAAAAACTAAACCAGGCATTGATCAACCTCCTGGAAAACGCAATCAAATACACACCGGAAAAAGGGAAGATCGGCGTGGCGGCGTTCGAAAACGAGGCGTCGGTCTCAATCACGATCCAAGACAGCGGCATCGGTATTCCCAAGGAGGATCTCGGCAGGATCTTCGAGCGGTTCTACCGGGTCGACCGAACCCGTTCTCGGGAGCTCGGCGGAACCGGTCTGGGACTCTCCATCGTCAAACATATCATGGAAGCCCACGGAGGAAAGGTGACGGTGGAAAGCGATCTCGGAAAAGGATCCCGGTTTACCCTCTCGTTTCCCAAACCTCCTTCCATCCTTCTCCCTTCCTAATGAGAGACGCCCCGGATCAGATCCGCCCTGTCCGCACGAAGTTCTTCCGTCGCGACTTGATAGTTTGCAATCGCTTCGTTGATAACCCGCTCGGCACGCGGATCGCTCGCCGATTGCGGCTTCCCGGTGAGAACGTCTAAAACCCGCACGCGCCGCTTGGGTGATAACTCGACCACCAACCCCTCTTCCATCGTGCCGACGGTCAGATAGTTCGACATGAAGGCACGCGGATGGTTGCGTCCATCGGTCAGAATGTCCTGTCCGAAGAAACGGGAGGTGTAGCTCACGTTCAACAAGGCGAGGATCGTCGGCGCCACGTCGATTTGTGACGCCACAGTGTCAACCTTCCCTGCCGGAATGATGTCCGGCGCGTAAATGATCATCGGGATACGATAATTCTCCGGCGGCAGATCGGTTCGTCCGCGACCATGAGAGGTATGGTCGGCGATGAAGACGAATAACGTCTCTTTGAACCAGGGTCGACCGGAGGATTCTTTCACGAATGCTCCGATTGCCCAATCGGTATATTTGACCGCGCCGTCCCTGCCCGAGCCGGAGGGAATGTCGATGCGCCCGTCGGGATAGGTAAACGGTCGATGATTCGTCGTGGTCATGATATGTGCGAACACTTTCTTGCCATCGCGTGTGTGCGCATCGACTTCGCGGATCGCTTGGCGGAACAGGTCTTCATCGGCCACGCCCCAGATGTTTTCGTGGGTGATATGCTCGCGAGGAATCGCACTGCGATCAATCACGGTATACCCATTGCCTCCGAAGAAATCATTCATATTATCGAAGTAACTGTAGCCACCATAGAGGTAGATCGGCTCGTATCCGATGCCGCGAAAAACCCCGCCGATCGTCTGAAACCCCTTGTTGTGCTTGCGCATCGGTACCGCCTGACCGGGCGTCGGCGGGATCGACAATGTCAGTGCCTCCAGGCCGCGCACGGTGCGCAGGCCGGTGGCATACATTTCGGTAAACATCAGCCCCTGCTCAGCCAGGCGATCGAGGTTGGGTGTGAGACCCTTCTTGCCGCCGAACGATTCGACGTAGTCGCTCCCGAGACTTTCAATGGAAACGAGGATCACGTTCAACGGCTTGTAAGCGGCTTCCGCCGTAACGGTGTGCTCCTGGGGAAATAGCAACGGTGAGATCGCCGCGTTCGCCGCAATCCCGGTGAAGTGGCGCTTCAGCTCCATCTCGGCGACGCTTTGCGGCAGCGTCTTGTAAAACATCCGATAGTCGAGATCGTTGCTGCGAAACGCGCGCATGAATTCGTAGTAACCGTTCCCGGCGAGCTCCCGCACACCGGGAACGGAAATGAGCTCGTGCAATCGGTCATCGACAAGGCCCAGCGACAACAACGGCAATACCAAAACAATGCCTGTCGCAATGACACGACGTCCGAATGTTGCGCCGTCGGCACTCGCCGCCCGCCAGAGCGGTCTGCGGATGGCAAGGAAAATAGCAACCGTAACGATCGCGATCCCCCCGAGAACGAGGTTCACCGGATAAGACTCGCGGATGTTGCCGATCACCTCATGTGTGTAGATCAGGTAGTCGACCGCGATGAAATTGAACCGGGACGAGAATTCATTCCAGAAAAGGAATTCGGAAACGGCGGTGAACAACATCCCCGCGAGCGCCGCGACGATGAGCCCGCTGGTGAGCACGGCATGTGTTGTCCTCCCCCAAGGCTTGTTCGGCCAGACAAGCGCCAGCAACGAGAAGGGAACCACGACATACGCCGCCGCGGCAAGGTCGTATGCGATACCAACCGCGAAGATCTGCACAACTCGCCGTGGCGCAACATTTTCAGAGGCGCCGTCGAAAACCATCAGGCCGATGCGCACCACGATATTCATCACCAGGAACAGGCCGGTGATCCAAAACAGTGTGAGATAACGCGGAGGGAATTTTATCATCTTGTGCAGGGAGATATTCATCGATCAATCCCCTCTAATCAAAAGGCGGTCCGTGCCGATTTCGCGATCTATTCAAACAGATCATCTATGTTATTTACACAATCTACCCGCATCTTGCTCTAAAATCCAGTCCGTAGATCTTTTCTCCGTCCGGCGTCGGTCTCCTTGTCAGTCGAAATCGAATATGTTATAAATGGTTCGAGGTCAGATAAAATGATGCGACGGCTTCAATCACGTTCAACCCAGGCAACAATCCGCTCCTTCACCATGTGGTTTTTTGTCTTTCTCTTGGGGATCGGGGCCGCCCGGGAACTTCCTTTCCTGTTGATGATCGTCGCCCCCTCTCATCAAGCTTTTCTTTCCAAAAATCATCAACGCGTCGATCTCGTTCTTCATCATCCCGGAAACCAAGATGCCCATGAGAGGGGATCGGCCACGCCGAAAGAACATCGGCACGACCTCCTCGACCAGATCTTTTTTGTTCCCGACGCCAACCCAGGAGATCACTCGGATCATAAAATCGATCTCCCCGACGAAAACCTCCTCTCCCTCACCAAGATAAAAACCGGGGTCGCCCCTTCTCCTCTCTTTTTCCTGGAGAGCCGGTCGCTGCCGGTCGCTTCTGTGGCACCGGCGGTACATCGATTCCCTCTCCCTCCGCTCCCTCAAAAGAACCCGATACAGATTTCACTTCGTACCACTCTTCTTCTCATTTAATCTTCCAACTTATTTGAATCCTTTTTCTACGGTCCAAATACGATGGCGGACCGTGGACCCCCTTTTTCGTTCAAATGATTTTCCGATTTTCGGAGGATTTCATGCAGTCAAAAACAATTCCCTTCTTAGGGATGATCCTGATCTGGGCCGTCGTGAACGGTTCCGCCGCTAGCCACGCAGAGGAGGCTTTTCCCCCTCCCCGCCCCCTTGGAAGCGACCTCCCGACCTTCCAAATTTCCACCCCCTCGGAAGGAACACCCGGGGAACCGACCGGCATGATCACCCTGCATCAGGCGCTGGCGCTCGCGCTGATGCGCAACCCGGAACTCGCCGCCTTCTCCTGGGAAGTCCGCGCGCGCGAGGCGGCGCTCCTCCAATCGGGACTTTTTCCCAACCCGGCCCTCCGTGCCGACGTTCAAGACATCGACATCGGAAGGGCCGGAGACGGCGTTTATCAAAGAGAGACAACCCTGCAACTGAGCCAACTGATTGAACTGGGGGGGAAACGATCCAAGCGGAAGGAGGTCGCCTCTCTCAACGGCCGGCTCGCGGGATGGGACTATGAAACGAAACGGATCGAAGTTTTTACCCAGCTTTCGCTCGCCTTCATCGATCTCTTGGGGGCGCAGCAACAACAGACCCTCGCCGACGAGACGGTCCGGCTTGCCGAAGAGGTCGCCCGGATCGCCACCGAACGGGTGCGGGCTGGAAAGGTCTCTCCACTCGAGGAGACCCGGGCGAACGTCGCCCTCTCCACCGTCCGGATCGAACAGGAACGGGCCATGAGAGAATTTCAGGCAGCCCGCCGGCGGCTGGCCGCCGCCTGGGGAAGCGCCGCCCCGCAATTTGAGGGGGGAGAAGGGAGATTAGACTCCACCGTCCCGGTTCCTTCGCTGTCACAATTGTCCCAACGGCTTTCGCAAAATCCAGAAATCGCCCGATGGGAGACCGTCCTCACCTGGCGTCAGGCGGCGATCGATCTGGAAACGTCAAAGCGGATTCCCGATCTGGATATCGCCGCCGGAGTCCGCCGGGTCGAGTCTCAGCGGACCCCTCTCTTCGTTGTCGGCCTCACCCTTCCCCTACCGATCTTCAACCGGAACCAGGGGGGTATTCAAGAGGCGCAAGATCGCTTGAGAAAGGCGCGGGAAGAACAACGGGCCGTCGAAACGAAGATCGCCACCCTTCTCTCCGAAACCCACCGATCCCTCTCCATCGCTCAGATCGAGGTCGAGGCGTTGCGGAACAATGTCCTCCCCGGCGCCGCGCGTGCCTTCGAGACGGCAAGTGAAGGATATCGGCTCGGAAAATTCGGGCTGCTCGATGTCCTCGACGCCCAGCGAACTCTTTTCGCCGCTCGAGCGCAATACCTCCGTGCGCTGACCGCGTATCACAAGAGCGTGGCGGAGATGGAGCGGCTGATCGGAGAAAAGATCGAAATAGCCCCGGAACGAATAAAGTAGGAGTCCCAAAATGAACACGAAAAACACCCTCCCTCTCTTCGCCATCATCCTGGTCGGAGCGCTTCTCGCCTTCCTGATCCTCCGGACTGGCAAGACGTCGAGGGGAAACGACCCTCCCGAAGAAGAGGGCGAAGCGCGCAAGGGAGCAGCGCCGAAAGGCCCGCATGGGGGACGGCTCCTTTCACGGGAAGATTTTCAGATCGAGATGACGATCTATGAAAAAGGGGTCCCGCCGCAATTCCGGGTCTATCCTTACAAGAAAGGAAAACCGATCGATCCGGCCGAAATCCAACTGACGGTGACGTTACACCGGCTCGGAGGGCGGGTGGACGAGATCCGGTTTCAAAAAGAGGGAGACTATCTCCGGGGTAACCGGGTGATCGAAGAGCCCCATTCATTTGATCTTCAGGTCATTGCAAAACAAGGCAACCAGATCGCTGAATGGCAATACGCTCAGATCGAAGGACGGGTGGAGATGACTCCGGAGGTGGCAAAGGCCTCCGGCATCGAAATCGGGACCGCCGGCCCGGTCCGGATGAAAACGGTATTGGCATTGCCGGGAGAAATCGCCTTGAATCGAAACAAGATGGCACAGATCGTCCCCCGGGTTTCCGGGATCGTCACCGACGTCCGAAAAAACTTAAGCGATCCGGTTAAAAAAGGGGAAATCATTGTTCTCCTCGACAGCCGCGAACTGGCGGCCGCCAAAAGCGACTATATCGAATCGCTCCATCGACTCGAACTTGCCCAGACAACCTTTGTCCGAGAAGATAGCCTCTGGAAGAAAAAAATCTCCGCGGAAGAAGACTATCTGCTCGCCCGTCACCGCCTGGAAGAGGCCGAGATCGCAAAACAGGTCACCGAACAAAAGCTTCTCGCACTCGGAGTGCCCCCTGCGGAGTTGACCGCTCTGGGGGTCGAGCCGGAAGGAATGGTCAAGGAGCGCGAGGTCAGGACCCCCTTGGTCGGCAAAGCGCTGACGCACTATGAACTGAGATCCCCCATCAACGGAACCGTCATCGAAAAACAGGTCGCGGTGGGGGAAGCGGTGAAAGAGGATGCACCGATCTTCATCATTGCCGACCTTTCCACGGTCTGGGGGGAGATCACCGTCTATGCGAAAGATTTGAATGTGGTCCGTCTCGGACAGCAGGCCACCATCACCTCGAAAGAGCTCGGTATCCAGGCAACAGGAACAGTCTCCTATATCGGCCCCCTGGTCGGGGAAGAGACCCGGGCGGCGAAGGCCCACATCGATATTCCGAATCCGGAACGGCTCTGGCGGCCGGGGCTCTTCGTGACGGTGGAGCTGGTGCGGGAAGAAGTGCCTGTTCCTGTCGCCGTCTCGGCCGATGCCATTCAGACCTATCGGGACTGGAACGTCGTCTTTGTCCAGTACGGCAACCAGTTCGAAGCGCGGCCATTGGAGCTGGGGCGAAGCGACGGAAAGTGGGTGGAAGTGGTATCGGGTCTCTCACCCGGAGAGAACTATGCCGTGAAGAACGGCTTTGTGCTCAAGGCCGATCTCGGAAAAAGCGGGGCGGCGCACGACCATTAGGAGAAACACCATGATTGAACGAATCCTTCACTTTTCCATCCGCCAACGATGGGTCGTCCTGCTGGCGACACTGGCGGTCGCGGCGCTCGGCGTCTACAACTACCACCGCCTTCCGATCGACGCCGTCCCCGATATTACCAATGTTCAGGTTCAGATCAACACAGAAGCCCCCGGCTTCTCCCCGCTGGAGGCCGAGCAGCGGATCACCTTCCCGGTCGAAACGGT
>CAZOFJ010000080.1:0-10747 GCA_964579005.1 uncultured Nitrospirota bacterium | reverse complement strand
CCTCTTTCTCCTGGCGCTGGTCCATGAGGTGGTCGGGCGCGCCCTCTTCTATGTGGCGGTCGTTCCAACCACGATCCCAGGGGCCTTCTTCTGGGGAAACAGGTCCTTTCAGGACCATGCGCGGAAGAGCGGCCTGGCAAACCTCCCCCAGGTCGGGGTGGCGCCGGAGAAACATTGAGATGGCACCTCTTTTGCTTGCCCTCGTCTCGGCAATCCATTGCTCGCCGGGCGGAATTCCCAAGCACCCGGTAAAACAGGTCCGCGTAACCGTGACCGGTCTGAGGGGGGACGGACATGCCCATGCCAAGCATTGGCGAGAGGACCGGGCCCTCTCGCTCCTCGACGAGGAGATCATCGAGGCCCTCCGGCGCGAAGGATATCCGGTCGGTCCGGGAATCCTGGGGGAAAATCTCACCGTCCGCCATCTTCACGTCCAGCGCCTGACGCCGGGCACCCGTCTTTCATTCTCGGGAGGGGTGATGATCGAACTGACCGAGCCGCGAAAGCCCTGCTACGTCCTCGACGCGATTCATCCCGCGCTCCAAAAGGAAACGGTCGGTCGGATCGGCTATATGGCCCGGGTGATCCGGGAGGGGGTTCTTGAGGCGGGAGAGCGGATCGAGGTCGAAGGCGAAGATCACGCACAGGCGGGCGCTCCAACCGCTGCGATCCTCGCCGGGGGGCGAAGCGTCCGGATGGGACGGCCCAAGGAGGGGGTCATCCTTTGGGATGGCCGCCCGATGATCGAGCATGTGATTGAATCGCTTCGTGGCGTCTGCCGGAGGGTGGTGGTCGTGGGCGAGTGCCGCGGCTATCCGATCCCCCTGGAAATCGACCTCATCCAATTGAGGGATACCCAACCGGGGGCCGGGCCGCTGGCGGCGATCGCGACCCTCCTTCGAAGCGACCTCGATCGAAACGGCTATCTCGTCGTCGCCTGCGATCAACCGCTCCTGACCGCGCCGCTGTTGGGCCGATTGATCGAAGATGGTTTCCGTATCTTCCTCCAACCATTCCCAGGAGATCACCGACCGGCTCTCCCCCGGTTTTTCCGGTCGGAAGAGGGGGAACCGCTCGACCCTTTTCCAGGATACTTCCCCGCCGGATTACTTCCGGAGATTGAGACCGCCCTTCAATCGGGAGAATCGTCGGTCCGCCGGTTCATCCAAAAAACGCCGGTCTCCTGGGTTTCCCTCCCCCAGACGCTCCGGGAAAGCTTAAAGAGTATGAACAGCCCGGCCGATCTGAAGTGCATGGCCTCATGGCATTGACATGAAGATCGACCGCCTCGACCACCTGGTCCTGACCGTCAAAGAGATCGCCGCGACCTGTGCGTTCTATCAAACAATCCTTGGAATGGAGATAATCACTTTTGGAATGGGAAGAACGGCCCTTCGTTTCGGAGCGCAAAAGATCAATCTTCATGTAACCGGGAAGGAGTTCGACCCCAAGGCCGATCGTCCCACCCCCGGTTCCGCCGACCTCTGCTTTCTCACCGAGACGCCGCTTGCCGAAGTCATTTTGCATCTTCAGAGACATCATATCGAAATTATCGCTGGCCCGGTCCGCCGGACCGGGGCAAATGGCCTGCTGATGTCGATTTATCTCCGGGATCCCGACCGGAACCTCATCGAAGTCGCCAACGAAATCGGCTCGGGCTAATCCCCATCGATCATCTCTTCTTTTAAAATCTCTCCCAGCAGGTCCGGTCCCTCCTCATCGCGGAGGAGCGTTTCTACTCTCTCCCGAAGTGCGCCGGCCGCTTTCCCACTCTCGGCGAATAAAATCGCTTCGGTGAATGACGAGGCGGGACCGAGTTTGGCTTCGGGAAAAGAGGACTGCATCTTCTCAAGCTGATCGACCTTGGAAAACTTCACCCAGACGGCCGGTTGGGCGGGGAGTTTGATCACCGGGTCGGTCTCGGTGGAATCGCTCGTGAAGCGGTACCAGGAGAGGGCGAACTCGTGCAGATGGTCATTCTCGTCATCCGGAACGACCTTCACGGCCCAGACGGTTTGAATCTTCATTCGGACCTCTCCCCCCTACACCGTCGCGCGGTGGCCGGCCTCTTTTCCCTTCATCTTCATCTTTGCCTTGACCGCCGCCTGCGCCGCCGCGAGCCGCGCGATCGGGACACGGAACGGCGAGCAACTGACATAGTTCAGGCCGATCCGGTGGCAGAACTCCACCGAACTCGGCTCCCCCCCATGCTCGCCGCAGATCCCCATCTTCATCCCCGGCCGGGTTGATCGTCCCTTCTCGATCCCCATCTTCATCAGAAGTCCGACCCCCTCCTGATCAACCGCCACGAAGGGATCTTGGTCGAGGATCCCTCTCCGAACATACTCCGGGAGAAAGCGCCCCGCATCATCGCGAGAGAGGCCGAACGTCGTTTGCGTCAGATCATTCGTTCCAAACGAGAAAAACTCCGCCTCTTCGGCAATCCGGTCGGCCACCAGCGCGGCCCGCGGCAGTTCGATCATCGTCCCGATCGAGTAAGCGACCTTCTTCTTATAACGCCCCATCACCTCTTCCGCCGCCTTGATGCAAAGGGCCTTCATCTGTGACAACTCTTTCTCATGAGCAACCAGCGGGATCATCACCTCCGGAATCACCTTCAATCCCCCCCGCGCCAGCTCACAGGCCGCCTCGAAAATCGCCCGGACCTGCATTTCGTAAATTTCAGGATATGTGATTCCCAAACGGCATCCCCGATGGCCCAGCATCGGGTTGAATTCATGCAGGCTCCTGTTCTTGGCCCGGAGCAGGTCGACCGCCACCCCCATCTCCCGGGAGAGATCTTCCAGATCCTCCTCCGTCTGGGGGAGAAATTCGTGAAGGGGAGGATCGAGCAGCCGGATCGTCACCGGCAGACCCCGCATCTCCTTCAGAATTCCCGCGAAATCCTCTTGCTGCATCGGAAGCAGCTTCTCCAAGGCCCGCGTTCGCCCTTCCAGCGTGTCGGCCAAGATCATCTCGCGAACCGCTTTGATCCGATCCCCCTCGAAGAACATATGCTCTGTCCGGCAAAGCCCGATCCCCTCCGCTCCAAAACCGCGGGCGACACGGGCATCGTGCGGCGTGTCGGCATTGGCCCGGACCTTCAAGGTTCGGGTGGCGTCGGCCCATCCCATCACGGTTTTAAACGCGGCGGAAAGTTCCGGCTGGATCAGATCGACCTGGCCCAGGATCACCTCTCCGGTCGAGCCGTTGAGGGTGATGTAATCCCCCTCTTTTACCGTGACGTCGCCGACGGTGAAGATCTTCTTCTCCTCGTCGATCATCAATTCACCGCAACCTGCGACACAACATTTTCCCATCCCACGGGCAACAACCGCCGCGTGGGAGGTCATCCCGCCGCGCGCCGTGACGATCCCCTCCGCCACGTGCATCCCGCCAATGTCTTCGGGAGAGGTCTCGGCCCGGACCAAGATCACCTTTTCCTGGCGATCGGCCCACCGCTGCGCCTCCTCGGCGGTGAAGACCGCTTTCCCGATCGCCGCGCCAGGAGAGGCAGGCAGCCCTTTTGCGATCACATTCAGCTTGGCTTTTGGATCGATCATCGGATGGAGAAGTTGATCCAACTGCACCGGATCGACCCGCAACAGCGCCGTCTCCTTGGTAATCAGCTTCTCCCTCACCATGTCGACCGCGATCCGAACGGCCGCCGCCGCGGTCCGTTTCCCGACCCGCGTCTGGAGCATGTACAGTTTTCCCTCTTGAATGGTGAACTCGATATCAAGCATGTCCTTATAATGACGCTCAAGGTTTTTATAGACGGTCAAGAGATCACGATAGGCCTTCGGCAGTTTTTGCTTCAACGCGTCGATCGGAAGCGGGGTCCGGATTCCGGCAACGACATCCTCCCCCTGTGCATTGAAAAGAAATTCCCCGAAAAAACGGCGTTCCCCGGTCGAGGGGTCGCGGGTGAAGGCGACCCCGGTTCCGGAGGTCTCGCCGAGGTTCCCAAAAACCATCGCCACCACGCTGACGGCGGTTCCCCAGGTGTCGGGAATGTTGTTCAACTTCCGATAGGTGGCCGCCCGCTGGCCATACCAGGA
Organism: uncultured Nitrospirota bacterium; assembly: GCA_964579005.1. Taxonomy (GTDB): domain Bacteria; phylum Nitrospirota; class Nitrospiria; order SBBL01; family Manganitrophaceae; genus CAZOFJ01. The sequence continues at coordinate 6,686 of CAZOFJ010000080.1, read as the reverse complement.
GCTGAAGACCGCATTGATCCCAAGCCGGAGTTGTTCGATCGGATCTTCCGGAAAGACCCGGCCGGTTTCTTCGGAAACGATCCTTTTAAAAATCTGAACCAGATCTTTAAGCGCCTCCGCGGAAAGATCGGTATCGAGGCGGACGCCGAGTTGTGACTTTTTCTCCTCCAATGCCTTTTCGAACTTCTTCCGCTCCACCCCCATCACAACCCCGCCGAACATCGAAATGAACCGCCGGTAGGCGTCGTAACCGAACCGCTCGTTCTTCGTCCATGCAATCAGACCGATGACCGTCTGATCATTGAGGCCGAGATTTAATACCGTATCCATCATCCCCGGCATCGAGGCCCGCGCCCCCGATCGAACCGAAACCAGAAGGGGGTTTTTCGGATCACCAAATCGGGTCCCCATCAACTTTTCGACCCGTTTGAGGGCGGTCAAGGCCTCTTCCCACATCCCCTTGGGATAAGCCTTTTCCTTCTTAAAGTATTCGATGCACGCCTCGGTGGTGATCGTGAAACCGGGGGGGACCGGAATGCCAAGCCGGGTCATTTCCGCCAACCCGGCCCCTTTTCCGCCGAGGAGTTCTTTCATATCCCCCCGCCCATCCGCGCGGTTGCCGCCGAAAAAGTAGACATAGTTTTTCTTCAATGCCATGATGTTCCTCCGTTCCATGCTGGGAAGTTGCAATCAACTCGGTGTGATCGATATTTTAATGGGCCTTTGGCGAAGAGAGGGATTCCCCTTCCACGATTTTGGAAAAATCGGAAAACTCGTCGAAGAGGGTCCGGACCCGAAGCAAGAGACTGAGACGGTTGTTCCGAACCGCCTCGTCCGGATCCATCACAAGCACCCCTTCAAAAAATCGGTTGAGCGGGACAGAGAGGGTCGCCAACGTCTCCAGAATCGTCTCATACCTCCCTTGGTTCCAATCGATGCCGATCTCCCCGTCGATGTGGGAAATCGCATCGTAGAGATCTTTCTCAACCGGCTCCTTGAAGTGGGAAGGATCGATCCCCTCCGCAAACCCTTTTGGGACAATCCGGATCGCCCGCTTGAAGCCGGTCAGCAATGGGCCGAAAAGCGGATTCGTCGAAAAGCGGGCCAACGCCCGGGCGCAATCGACCATGACATGGGGCCGATCGAGCTTTCTTGCCAGAACCGCATCGATCAGATCATATCGAATTCCCTCCGTCTGAAGATGCGACGCGACCCGCTGCTTGAGAAAACCGATCACCTCTTTCATCACCCCGCCGGCGGAAAATTTTCGCTGCGCTTCATAAAGCCGGATCGACTCCAAAAGGACCGTCTCGACCGAAAGGTTTCGAAGCGCTGTCCCCTCGGCGACCAAGATTTGGATCATCCCCAGTCCCTGCCGTCTCAACGCATATGGATCTTCGGAGCCGCTCGGGATCAGGCCGACACCGAAACATCCGACAATCGTGTCAAGCTTATCGGCCACCGCCAACACCTGCCCGATCGGCCTCTTTGGAAGCGCCCCTCCGGAGAAGCGGGGAAGATAATGCTCCTCGATCGCAGCGGCAACCTCCTCCGACTCGCCGTCCAACGTGGCATAGATCCGTCCCATCGTTCCCTGAAGCGACGGAAACTCACGAACCACGCCGGTGAGAAGATCGGCCTTGGAGAGAAAGGCGGCGCGCTGAATCTCTTGGCTCAACTCCATCCCACTTCCCTGACCCACCGATCTGGAAAGGGAGACCAACCGCTCGATTTTTTCATGCAAGGTTCCGAGCTTTTCCTGGAAAGTCACCCTGCTCAACTCCGACACCCGATCGGCCAGCCTGTTTTTCCGATCCTGGTTGAAGTAGAAAGCGGCGTCGACAAGACGCGCCCGGAGCACCCGCTCGTTTCCCTTTCGAATGATCTCACTTTTTTTCGACGGGTTGTTGAGAATCGTGATGAACGCGGGGAGGAGTTTTCCGTTGGGAGCGTGAAGGGGAAAGTACCCCTGATGTTCTTTCATCGCCGTGATGACGATCTCTTTTGGAACCTCCAAAAAGGGAGGATCGAAGGCGCCGCAGATCGCTTTGGGATATTCCACCGTAAAGGCGGCCTGCCAAAGAAGGGTCTCATCTTCTTCGACTTCTCCTTGTTTTTCCCCGGCCAGCCGCTCCATTTCGGTCCGGATCAAATCGTATCGTTCTTTCGGATCGATCAGGACGAAGCGGCGGGAGAGCTCCTTCCGATATGAAGCGAAATCTCTTACGGGAAACGGTCCGGGCGCTAAAACCCGATGTCCGTAGGAGGTTCCCCCCGACTTCACCCCCGCATATGAAAATGGAATCACCTTCCCGCCATAGATCGCCGCGATCCAGCGGATCGGGCGGACGAACGAAACCCCCTCGCCGTTCCATCGCATCGCGCGGGGAAAGGTCAGAGAAGAAATCATTTCCGGTAGGATCTTTCGAAGCAGCAGTGACGTCGCCTCTCCTCGGATCTCCCGCTCGACCGAAAGATATTCTCCCTTCTCGGTCGTCCGGACCGTGAGCTCTGGAACCGACACCCCCTGCGATTTGGCGAAGCCGATCGCGGCGGTGGTCGGCTTTCCCTCGGCATTGAAGCCGGCCTTCTTCGGAGGCCCGATCACAATCTCGGTTCGACTCTCTTGTCGGGGAGCAAGCCGGGGGAGATAAAGAACCAAACGCCGGGGGGTGCCATAGACTTGGGGCGGGTCAAAAGGGATGGCGAGGGAGGTGAAACGGGCCGTCGCCGCTTCTCCGAGTTGCCGAAGGGCTAAAGCGATGACATCGGAAGGAATCTCCTCGACGCCGACCTCCATCAAGAGTGTTTGCAGCAGCCCTTGATCGGCTTTTCCGGGTGAGCGCCCGCCTTCCCGTTTTGTCGCGGCGCGATGACTTTTCGGACGTCGAGACGGCATGGTTGTCAATCCTTCAAGAGAGGAAACCCGGCCTCTTCCCGATGTTTCAGATACCGCTCCGCGCAGAGGCGGGCCAGGCCACGAACCCGCGCGATATAGCCGGTCCGCTCCGTCACCGAAATCGCCCCTCGCGCATCGAGAAGATTAAAAAAATGAGAACTCTTCATACAATATTCGTATGCGGGGAGAACAAGACCCTTCCCGATCAAGGCGCGTGACTCCTCTTCCGCCCGGTGGAAAGCCTCTTTCAAACGATCGACGTCGGCCTCCTCAAAATTGAACCGTGAAAACTGAACCTCGGTCTCATGATGGACCTCACCATATGAAAGCCGGTCGTTCCAAGCGAGATCGAAAACATTGTCGACCCCCTGCAGATACATCGCCACACGTTCGAGACCGTAGGTGATCTCGACCGAGATTGGATCGAGTGTGATCCCTCCGATCTCCTGAAAGTAGGTGAATTGTGTGATCTCCATCCCGTCCAATCGGACCTCCCAGCCAAGCCCCCAGGCCCCCAAGGTCGGTGATTCCCAATCGTCTTGAACGAAGCGGACATCGTGCTCCTCCATCCGAAGACCAAACGAAGAGAGGCTGTTCAGATAGAGTGCTTGGATATTTTCTGGAGCCGGTTTGAGAATCACCTGGTATTGGTAATAGTGCTGAAGGCGATTCGGATTCTCCCCGTACCGCCCGTCAGCGGGCCGACGCGAGGCCTGGACATAAGCGACCCGCCACGGCTCCGGACCGAGCGCCCGAAGAAAAGTGGCCGGGTGAAAGGTTCCCGCTCCGACCTCGGTATCGTAAGATTGAAGGATCAGGCATCCTTGATCGGCCCAGTATCGATGAAGGGCTAAAAAAAGTTCTTGAAATGTGAGCGGCTTTTTGCGTCCGGCTCCCGGCGCCTTTTTTTTGGATGGAATCGTTTTCAAGGAAACCCTATGCGATAGCGCTGAGAGGAGAAAACGTCAACAAGGTAACAAATGAAGGTCGAAACTGTCAAGCAGACCCACCCTACGAAACCGGTGCCGGATCGAATCGTTTGGTCGATACGCCGGTAATATATCTGATGTGATCTCCAAAAAGGATCTCAACTTCCGACCTCATCGCCTGGGTCAGCTTGATCCGATGGGCCTTGCCGAAATCCATTCGCTGAGAACCCTTTAGAAAAGCCAGTGTCCCTTGGGAGATCGAGGCCAATCGTTCCGCCCCCGGAGCGCAGCGCGCACAGATCGTCCCCCCTCGAACGGGAGAAAAATAAACCCTCGGCTCGGTCAAGGGTCGGTGGCAATTGAGACACTGATCCCATCTTGGCTGATACCCGCTGTAAGCGATCAACCGAATGACAAAAAGGATCGCCGAAAGTTTGAGATTTGACCCCTTCTCTAAAAAAGCCAACCCTTCCAACAAGAGGCGAAAAACAGAGGGGTTCGCCTCCCCCTCCGGCGTCATTTTTTGAACCAAATGAACCATCTGTGTGGCGAGATGAATCTCCTCCCAATTTTCACGGAGTTTTTGGAATGAGTAAAGGATATCAACCTGATTAATCCGAGCAAGTTTGTCTCCCGGTTTTTCAAAGATAACCAGATTGCAATGGGTAAACGGCTCCAGCGAGGCCCCGAACCGGCTTTTCATCCGCCGCGCCCCCGTCGCAACCCCTTTGATCTTCCCCTTTTTCGCAGTAAAGAAGGTGACCAATTTATCGGCCTCGCCGAGTCGTATCCCACCGAGGACGATCGCCGGCGTGGTCAACAGGGACATCGGTTCTCCTTGGAAAGGAACAAAGATATCGAGGTATTTTACCTGATCGACAAGATCCTGACAAGCAAAGGTCATCCTAAAGAGAAGAGAGTGATTGTACACTCACATTTGATTTGGTTTTCCGACTCCGAAATCGATTCAGTTCGGAAAACCAAAAAAGAATCTTGTCTCTCGGATAAAAAACATTTCTTCGGCTCGTCGACGGAAGGACAAAAACACGGCTCTCTCCGATCCGGTCGGCCTTCCCCCCTGGCCCTTCATTTCTCCTGAAGAGGGCCCGAAAAGCGGTCAATCCATTGAAGCAGACAATTCGCGGACGATACATGGCAATCTTATTTCGGACAACAATCGCTCCCGCTTCAAACTCGTTCTGTGAAAGCTCGGAAGCACTGTCACTGGAACGTTTCACAACATCGGTCAACCCGATACCGAAGCGGACCAGTTTCCAATCGTCCTCCGGCTTGAGCATTTGCGGAATAAGTCCGCTCTCATAAAGCATCGGCCAGAAGAGATTCGTCGCCCTGGCGTAGTAATGACCGATCCGGGCGGAGGTGGTCCCGGGATTGATCCCGACGAAGACAATATCAAGATCAGCTTCCAAAATATCGGGGAGTGATTGCATTTTTGAGTATCCCGAAAAATCAGATTTTATCGAAGCGGGGTTTTGCTCTTCCTTCAAAAACAACAGGCTCTCAGTTTGAGACGGTCTGGGCATCTTCATTCGGATTGACCCGGCCGGAGCGGCTCGTGGCAGACCTCGCAGTGAAAGGCATCGGGATCATTGTGGTGACGACATTCAGGACAGGCCAAGTAGCGAAGCTTCGAAGAGGAAAATTCGGTCAGGCATTTATCACACCACGGCATCGCGGGATCGTTGTCATGGCCGCATTTCTGACACTTCATGGCAGATCTCAATCGAGGAAAATAAAATAGGCTGACCTGATTGTATCAGATCAGCCTATTGAAAGTAATCAGAATGACTATCGAGTCTCGACGATCGTCTCCTTAAAACCAACCTTGGAGATTTCAAACCCCTGCTTCAACTCAGTGATCGGAACCATCTTAATGGCATGATGCTTGGCCAGGTCATCACAAATCCCGACACAGATTTCACACCCCTTGCACCGATCGACCGCGATGTAGGCGGTGTTCCTGACCGAGTCATAAAGGATCGTATTCGCCTCCGGACAAAACTGCGTGCAAAGGCGGCATTTGGTTGAACTACAAATATCAACATCCACATCCGCAACTGAATACATCGAACATCCTCCAATAATATCTGGAGCTTATGTGGCAACGGCTAAAAAACAGTGCTCCGATGCCCCGCGCTCACCCCCCATCCGGGGGACAGGTGGACAGGCAAGGCCTGGCTCCTGGCTGAATTAATTCACCCCTGCTTTTTCCAATTTATCCGAGGCGGTGACCCGGTCTTTCTGCCACTGATTCCACCCCTGCTGAATCGCGTATTCATGGGCCGCCTGCACGACCGCGAAATTCTTGGCCACCAGTTCCGCCTTCTTGGCAAACTTCTTTTCGATCACATTGTCCAGTGAAGCGGTTCCGCCCGAGACGACAAATCCTTTCCCGAGAAAACGTTCTTTCACAGACTGCTCAAGTGATTTTAAATCTGGCATCTGAATAATTCCGGCAATCGCCCCGCACATCGCCATGTTGGTCGCCAAATCGGTCCCACCCACCTCGTTTGCGATCTTCGTGGCGGGGATGTAGCAGATCTTCGCGTTGTTATCCTCCAACTCCCGGACCTGATCTGGAATCATCGGAACAGGGGCATCGCTGTTGATCAACACCACCCCATCTTTCTTCAGCCCCCAATAAAAAGGCATGGTATATGACTTGCCATGGGTGATCACCTGGGGATGGAAAATCATGATGATGTTGGGATAAATAATTTCCCCGATCTCATAAATCCTCCCGGATGCAATCCGGACGTAGCTTTCGACCGGCGCCATCCGCTTCTCGGATCCGAAGAAGGGAACCAGCGTGCTCTCCCCTTTTCCGATGATCACCC
>CAZOFJ010000079.1:0-10976 GCA_964579005.1 uncultured Nitrospirota bacterium | reverse complement strand
TGATCACCTGCGCATCGGAGAGATCGGGAATCGCATCGAGCGGGACATGGCGCATCGCCCAGACCGCCCAGGCCACAAGAAAAAAAGTGATGGTAATGATTAAAAATTTATTTCGGGCGGAATAGTCGATGATTTTTTCGATCATAAGATTCTCTCTATTTTATCCATGCGGGCCGTTACATCCCCGGCATTCCTTCCATCCCCTTTTTCTCTTCCTTCGTTTCCTTTGGGTCGCCGGGGCCTTTCTTCTCTTGCTTCGGCATCCCCTTCATCTTGTCCATCTTGCCCATCTGGGCCTGCTCCATCTTGATGCCGGCCATCCCCAGTACCCCCATCATGTTGGAAGAGGCCATCAGCTTGCTCTCGGAGTCGATCAGGAAATTAGCCGAGATCACGATTTTGTCTCCCGCTGAAAGTCCCTCCTGAACAAGGTATAAACCGTCGATCCGCCGCGCTTTGATCTCCCTCGGCTCGAACATCTCCCCCCCTTGATCGATGAAGGCGATCTTTCTCAGACCGGTGTCGAGCACCGCCGACTCCGGAATCAAAAGACCCTTTCCGAGGGGAACCTTCAACGTGACCTGAGCAAACATCTCCGGCTTCAACTTGACACCCGGATTTGGAAGCTCCAACCGAATCCGGACAGTCCGCGTCTGCGAATTGAGAAAGGAATCGATAAAAGCGACCCTCCCCTGAAAGGTCTCTCCCGGATAAGCGGCCACCGTCACGTCGGCCTTCTCCCCTTTTTTGATATCGGACAGATCGTGCTCATAGAGATCGGCGATGACCCAGACGATCGACAAATCGGCGATCTCATAGAGGATCATCTCCGGCGTCACCCGCATCCCTTTGACTCCCTCCCTTTTGGTGACGACGCCGCTGACCGGGGAGGTGATCATGATGGCGGTCTGCGGTTCGCCTCGCTGCTCGATCTCCTCGATCTGTTTCTCCGTCAACCCCGAGAGAAGGAGTCTTTTTCGGGCGGAAGAGACCAATGTATCGCCGACTTCACGGACATCCGCGATCGGGCTGGCTTTTAATTTCGCCTGGCTTCTTTTTGCCAACAGATATTCCTGCTGCGTGGAGACCAGGTCGGGCGAGTAGATCGTCAGGAGCGGTTCTCCTTTTCTCACCTCTTGCCCGGTGAAATTGACAAATAGGTCCTGAACCCAGCCATCGACCCTGAGGTTGATCCGGGCGAGTTTCCGTTCATCATAGGCGATCCTCCCGACCGCCCGGATCATCCGCTCCACCTCTCTCTCTTCGACTTCGACCACCCGGAGACCGATCCGTTCCCGCTTCTCGGCGGTCAGCATCGTCGTCGCCTGGCCGGTCTCATTCGTCCCCATTTCCATCCCCTCCATTCCAGCCATTCCGGGCATCCCCTCCATCTCGTTCATCGCCTGTTCTGTTTGGGTCGTTCCCATCGCTCGATCCTGCATGAGGTAAAAGGTCGAGAAGGCAACGGCTGAAAGAATGACCATCCATACGGCGATGAAGCCCTTTCGGCCCATTTTTTGTGGTTTTTTCATCTTCCTCTCCTCCTGATTGCCTGAGACTCTTACAACAACTCCCTTCCGATCATCTCTTCCAGTTCGGCCAAACTCTTCCAGATCTCGACCAGGGCACCGAAGTAGGTCAGCTCCAACCCCCTCGCATTCCGCTGCGCTTCAAGGAGGGTCAAGAAGTCATTCTTCCGGGTCTGGTATCCGACGGCCGCCGCTTCCAATGATTGCTCGGCAAGCGGCAGAATTCCTCCTTGATAAAGCTCGACCAGCCGGCGGCTCGTCTGGAACCGGACGAAACGCTCCCGGACCCGCCATTCGGTTTCGTTGACCGCCGCCTGATAACCGGCCTCGGCCCGCCGCTGCTCGGCGCGGCTTTCCCGGATTCGGGCCTCGTACCGCTTCTTGTTGACCCACGGGATCGTCATCCGAAGCCCCGCCATCCACCGGTTCGGGCCGCGATGGACATCCCAATAGGAGATCTCCGCCGTGAAATCGGGCCGGCGATCCCACTCCGCCAGTTGGCTCGCCTCTTCCCCGCGCCGGATCGCCAACGCCTCCATCCGGGTTTGAGGACGCCCCTCCGCCGCTTCTTTCTGCAGCGTCTCCAACGAAAGCGCAACGGTGGGAATCGCCGGAACCGGGGGAATGCCGAGGGGAGTCGATCCGGGTTGGTTCATCAAAAGATTGAGCCGCGCGGCGGCCACCTCCCGCTCCTGCTCCAGGGTCGCATGCCGGTTGGAAAGGGTCAGTAGCTCGACCTCGGCACGGATAAGATCTTGTTGACCCGACTCCCCGACGGCGAATTTCGCCCGCGCGATCTCCGAGAATTTCCGCGCAAGATCGACCTCCTTCCGGTGGATCGAAAGCGTCTTGTCAGCCAGGAAAAGGTCGTAATAGGCCCGCTTCGCCTCGGCCAACACCCGCCGCTCCACCCCCCTCGCCTCCTCGTCGGTGATCTCCCTTTCAAGCCCCGCGATCCGGCCGCGCCGGTCCCTCTTTCCAAAGAAGGGGACCCGCTGAGAGAGGCTGTACCAGGTCTCGTCGGCCTTCCCGACACTGAAATTCGACGGGATTGACCATTGTGTGATTCCGAACTCCGGGTCGTCGAAGGCACGGGCCTGCGGGATTCGCTCCTCCGCCATTTGCCGTCGTTCCCTTGCCGCCAAGATCTCCGGATTTCGCTCCGCCACCTGTTGCAGGACCGCTTCCAACCGGAGCGACGGCGATTCCGCTTCGGCGCGGCAAGCATCGATCAAATGGCCAAGGGGAAAAAACGGCCACCAGAAGAGAATGCTCCCCCAACAGGCCATCCAAATGGCCCAAGGGAAAGAACGGCCACCAGAAAGATGTCGTCTCATAAAGGACCTCTTGAAATGAAGTTTAAGAAAATAGGGGCAAAGGCGCAGAGGCACAAAGTAGAAAAAGGCAAGACCACTCTGTGCTTTTGTGCCTATGAACCGGAGCAGTTACGGGTTTTTAAAGGAGAAGGGTGCGATGAAGGATGCAGAGATCGTCGTGTTGCTTGATTCCGGAGAGGCCGGTATCGCGAAAAGAGACAAAAGAGAGAAGGGGGACTTGGAGGACAGGAGTAACGAAGGCCAAGGCATCTTCGAGGGGGAAGAGCGGTATTGAGAAGGACGCCTCGGTATGAAGGGAGCGTTGTTGATCGGAAAGGTGGCAGAAGCTTTTCGCCAGTTCCGGAGAAGAGACCGTCCGGCAGGAGGGGGCGCAGCAGTCTTTCCCCTTTTTTGTCTCCTCCGGAATCAGGCAGGCGTTGGCGAGCGAGAGGGTCAAGAAAGAAAGGATCAGGACAATCCAGATCGCCGGTTTGATTCTCCGCCTGAGAGATGTTTTCTTCTTACTTCGAAACATGTTCTTCACTATAGAGAGGCCGGGAAAAGATGTCAAGACCGATCCCCTGGAGGATTTGTATTAAAAGTCGGTTGTGGCCACTTTTCGTGGAACACGAATAAACAAATGGTTAGGTAGAGAATAACTTCGCCCTGACATAACGTCCTTTATGTTGCAGCCATTCGGGACAGCAGCGACAGAATTCCACCCTTTGATATCACCTTGACATTATAGTGATGTTACTATAACATGTCGCTTGAATGATCGAACAGCCGCCATCATTGCCACTGAAGCCTGTGATCTGGGTGGGATCGAGCCTGAAGGACTTTCGGGGGTTCCCCGATCCAGTCAAGGATGAGATCGGTTATGCACTGTATGTCGCCCAGCAGGGCGGAAAACACAGTGACGCAAAACCCCTGAAAGGCTTTGGCGGCGCAGGTGTGCTTGAGGGCGTCGGCAATAATCGCGGCGACACATTTCGGACAATCTACACGGTACGGCTGGCCAGCGCGGTCTATGTACTTCACGCGTTCCAGAAAAAATCCAAAACGGGACGCAAAACTCCGGAAAACGAAATTGAGTTGGTCAAAAGCCGCTTAATACAAGCGGAACAGATAGCGAAGGAGCGAAAGCCATGAAAAAGAAGGATTACAAAATCGGAAGCGGCAACGTGTTCGCCGACATCGGCGTGCCAAACGCCGATGAGCATCTCATCAAGGCTCAACTCGTCTACAAAATCGGCTCCATCCTGGAGGAACGCGGTTTGACACAGTCCGCCACTGCAAAACTATTGGGCGTCAAACAACCCGATATATCCAATATGTTGCGCGGGCAGTTCCGGCAATTTTCCGTAGAACGGCTGCTGCGGTTCCTCGTCGTCCTCAACCATGATGTGGAGATTGTTGTAAAAGAGCATCACGACACGCACCATCCCCCCACGCTCAGCGTGGCTATGACGGCCCGCTAAAAAAGTACCCCTGTCATTTTCTTGAGTCCCATGAAACGGCTTCTCCCCATTCCCAGAATCATACGATACTGTGGTGTTTAGGACCCGCGACAAAATAACTGGCCCAACTTTCCCGGAGGCTTTTGTCCCAGGGCTGCGTATGCTCATCGCTCACATACAGACGAGTATGCTCGCTCTTCGGCCGGGGTCCCCGAAAAGCCCGCTTTTCGGGGTGGGCACCTTGCCCTGGACCAAAATCCCCTCGGCCAAATTGCACCATTTATTTTGTCGCGGGTCCTTACCTTGTGTATCATAAGATCCTTTTAAATCAAGAACGCTTCGCCGCCACTGCGGCGAGAATCTCATTTGCCACACGTATCCCCTCGGAAGCGCCCCCTTCCATATAGGCCTGGAAGTCCTGAGAGCAGTGCTCCCCGGCGAAGTGAATATTCCCTTGCGGAACCTTCTCGTACCCGCCGAAGGCATGGTACTGGCCGACGCGGTAGTAAGAGTAGGCAAGCTGCAGGTTCGGATCAAGATGCGGGACCGAGAGGGTCGCCTGCCGATTCCAAATCTTGGTGATGCCGGGAAAGACCGGCTCAAGCCGGCTTAAAAAGCGCGCCGCCTCCCGCCTAACCTCTGGATCGCTGGCAATGGTGGTATAGGGATGGGCCGGAGTAAATTCACCCTCTGCACGATCCCCACCGATGTAGTCGACCAGAATACCATGCTCTCCCGGCTGAGCGCGGGTGACATCCCAGGTGATCTGATACGACTCGGCATAGGTCGTCCCGGTGCTGATTCCCCAGGGACCGGGCCGGTTCCAGAGTCGAGAGAGAAACTGCAGATGCAGCTTGATATTACGGCTGGCTCCCAGTTCCCGAATGGACCGATCTTTGAGGGAGTCGAACCCCGCCTGCCGGTAATCGAGATGGCGCAGGACCGCAAAAGGCAGGGCCAAGATCACATGATCGGCAACGACTGTTTTCGCTCCTTGGGCCGTTGAGAAATCGAGGCTGACCGTCTCATCCGGGTTACGGCGAATCTGGGTCATCCGCCACCCTTTCTGAATCTGCTTTCCGAGCGTGCGAGCGATCGCCATCGGCAGTTGCTGGTTTCCTCCCCGGATATGATAGCGCTCATCGGAGGCACCGAATAATTCGAAATTGCCCGGAGATGAACCGAATCCCAAAAGATAGATCAAGTTTAAAGCGCTCATGTCGGTCGAATCGGCCCCGTAGGCGCTCACATATGCAAGATCGAGCAGCGTCCCCATTTTGACCTCCCGGCACATTTTCTTCAATCCATTGATAAACACTCATGTTATCCAGCGCGATGCCGGCGGGGGTGTTGTCAAGGTAAGTGGTGGGGTAGTGGGCCGCTTGAACATCGCGCCGAAAGGATCTAAAGACCGGTGCGAAATCCCGATCGGCCTCCGTATAATACATCTCCCCAATAAAGAAGGTGTCGGTCGACTGGGGCGGCTGAGCCGCCCTCAAATCATCCAAAGGAAGGTTGAAGCGGCGGGCCAATGACCGAATCGTCTTATGCCCCGTGTCGATCAACTCCCCGCACCACTCGGTCACCTGCCGGTCGGCCCAGTTTCCACTTCGATCGGAGAACATCCGGCCGCCGATCCGGCCGGAGGCTTCATAAACCGTTGCGGGGAGGCCTGCATCGGAGAGTGTTAACGCGGCGGTGAGACCCGAAATGCCACCCCCGACAATGGCGATCTTCGGTATGGTTTTGGCGAAAACCGCTCGAACAGGTGGAACTGAATCGAGTAAAAGCCCGGCCCCCATGATTGCGGTTGCGCCAAGAAATTCGCGGCGTGTGAGTTGTCGTACTTTACGAACCTCTGCGGGGGAGATCTTTTGTTGGTCTGCCATCAGATGGTCTTTGGCAAGCTGGACGAAGGCTTGAAGCAGGGGAGTCCGGGCCATGGCGGGATCCTCCTTTTTTGCGCGGGATTCTAATCCGGCATAGCCGGAAAACGGGGGCTTGCGTCGCCCCCTCCATCCGGCAAAGCCGGATGGAGCCTCCCCCTCAACGCTCTCATTCGTTCGCTGGTGTTGAAAAGATCTACGCAAAAACGTAGATCTTTTCAACACAGACTCTAGCACGGGGCAAGATACGCAGCAATCGGTTTGACCTTCATGAGACGGGGCGTACAGATCTAAAGACGCCGGCTCCCTATTCGTCTTCGAATCGCGTCCCCAAATCCATAGCGGAATGTAAGATGCGCACAACGACAATCCCTTTCGGCATCACCTCGTAGAAAATTACATATCGGCCGACAGGAAAGCTCCGCAGGTTCGAGGCCAGCTCATCACGCAGGCGGCCCATCATCGGCTGTTCGGCAAGCGTGCCGATTTTCGCCTCGATGAGGTTCAAGAACTCATCTGCCTTGCCTACATGTCCTCTGCAATGTAACTCCAAATGTCGCTCAGATCGGCGAGGGCACGGGGAAGTTTTTCGATAACCGGCATCTAGGCCCCAGGCTTCTTGGTTCTCGTGGCGAGTTTCTTCCGCCCTTCCCGCTTGATTTCCTCAGTGTCCCAAGGTGTGGCGGGGCCACTGTTTAACCCTTCCCGTATCGCCTCGCGCAGTTGCGCGAGCTTGGCAGCCCGTACTCGGTCTTTTTCCTCCATCAGTCGCAGCGCTTCCCGGATAACTTCACTTGCAGAGTTGTAAAGGCCGGAGGCGACCTTTTCCCGTACCAGCTCTTCCAGTTGGGGCGTCAGGTTGATATTCATCGTCATGATAACCCTCTCGATATACACTGATCTCATTCATTACTTAACATCACTACTATATAAAAAAAAGGCAGTCATTGTCAAAGATTGACAATACTTGAATAATGTCATTTTCCCCCAGCCCGCCGGTCGCCGCCGCGTCTGTCATGTCCAATAGTCGTGCCAGGTCTACTCGTAACGACTCAGGTTTTTAGGCTGATCGCCTGGGGAATAGGGCAGGGCCACCAGAAAAACGTATCTCTTTTAGACACAGCATCTAATCCGGCGGAGCCGGAAAGCGGGGGCTTGCGTCGCCCCCTCCACCGGCGAAGCCGGATGGAGCCTCCCCCTCAACGCTCTCTTCGTTCGCTGGTATTGAAAAGATCTACCCAAAAAACGTAGATCTTTTCAATACAGAATCTAAAAGCCTTCAGCCTATCTACCTGAGTCGTTACCTATCAGAAATATCCAAAGAATGACTCGACTCGTTCTTACCCCAAAATTTATTCTTTCTTTTTTGTTTTGAGATCGTCCAATAGACCCTGAACCTTCTTGATCATTTGAGGATTCCCCAATGTGGTAAACAGGGTGAGGCTTTTGCGATACATCTCCTCGGCATGATCCAGATCTCCCCGGGTCCAATAGATGATCCCCAGGTTGGTGTTGGCGACGGCCTGCCAGGTTTGATCATCGGATGTTCTCTGCCGCGATTCCGCCGCGATCGGCTGAGATGTTTGGACCGGTCGGTGGGTCAGATCGACGCTTGGAAAAGTACTGCTAAACCACCCATCCTGCAGCCGCGAGAGCGGCCATGACAGATCCAATAATGGTCAGAGCACCACGGTTGTGCTCATCTAAAAGCCACTTCCAGAGATCTCGAATCACCGGAACCGCCTCTTCATTTTACCCCCCGCCATCCCGGAAGGCGTCCCGAAGGAGCTCGCTCTGGCGGGCAAAGGCCTTTCGGACATCTTTCGGATCTTTCATCAGGGTGATCTCTTGGGTCAAGAGGCGGGCCAGGTGCATGGTATGGGCCTCCCGGTTCTTCAATTGGCGATGATAGAGGGGATGGTCGATATTAATGTAGATCAGCGTCCCCTCGGTGAAGCACTCCGGGCCTGCTTCGCCGAACCGATCGAGACAGCAGGTGATCCCGGTTTGGCCAATCTTCAACCGTTGGAGGATGGCATTTGGAGTGAGGGAGACCGCTTTCGGCTTCTTAATCCGCGGTTTTTTGGCGGGGGCCTTGGCGAGGGCTTTTTCCTGCCCGATTTCTTCCGTCCGAGGGGACTTCTCCTCCGGAACCAGACCGGCGCCGCCGATCCCCGCCCCCTCTCCGGCCATCGGGAACATCCCCGGCGGGGCCAGGTCAGGATGAAGGGAGAGGGCCGACTGAATCCGATGGAGCGCCTCCCGAAGCGCCTTCCTCGAGCTGCGGCTTTCCCGCTCCCCCGCCTGACGGCGAAGGACCTGTCGGACCTCCTGGACAACACGGCGCATCACTTCAACGAAGGCACGGTACTCTTCGCTGTCGATCACGAAACCGCTCCGGTCACTCGTCACCGGCAGGAAATCGGCATTGGCCTCCCCCCGCACCCGGGCGAGATCGCGCCCCCACCCCTCCATCCCGAAAAGCTCGCGGCGGACCGTGACCTGCTTCACCTTGCACTCGATCCCAAACGTCTCCATCACCGAAGCCTGTGAGACGGGGAGGAGAACGATCTCTCCGTGGACCGGCCCGAAGGGGGTTCCCTCCAGAAAGGGGATTCGCTGGCCGGGATAGAGGCGGGGTTCGATCGGCCGGCCGTTGAGGAAGACGGAAAACTCCTTCGCCTTGAGCGGAACGGTTTCAACCAACCGTCGTTCCACCTCTTCCGGGTCGAACCGGCGGGTCAAGCGGGATAACGTCACGGTGGTTCCGTTTCCCCGGTTCGGATCGGGCGGGGTGATGACGAGGGGAAGTTCCCACGAAGTTTCCACGAATTTCCCTGATGTTCCCACACCTCCTTGTCGAAGGTGACCCTCGCCGCGAAATCTCCCTGCTGCGTCGCAACGGCAAACGACCCGCAGGCGGAGAGACTGGCGAACTTTCCGATTCCGAATTGGCCGATCCGGTCGCGCCCCAACCGCTTCGATTTCGGGTGGGCCCGCTTCTCCGACGACCCGATGTTGAAATATTGGCGGAGCCCTTCCAGATCCATTCCGGCGCCGTTGTCGGCGATTTCGATCCGGTCCTCTTCCAGGGTCACTCGGACTTCCGTGGCATCGGCGTCGTAGGCATTGTTCACCAGCTCGCGGATCAGCTCGATGCTCTCGGCATAAAGCCGTTCTCCGATGGTGATCAGGTGGCTCTTGTCGACCGTGACGGCGATGCGGGTGGGGGTTGTTTCCATTGCCATTCCTCGCAAAACAGCCCCAAGATAACGAGATCCGCCCCGAAAATCAAGCGCCTCGCCGATCCTCTTCCCTCACATCCTTTTCACCGAGACGATGCCAAGGTCCGCGACGTCCAATGCATGAGGCGCATCGACGGTATACGCGGCAGGTCCATTTTCGTGAAGGATGGCGAAGGCATTTATGGCAGGGCCGATTTGCTTCCTTTCCAATGGATGAGAATTATTTATTGGCGGCTCGCGATATGTGGAACTTCATCCGGTGAGAGCGAAACGGGTAGACAGACCCGAAGGGTACAAATGGAGCAGTACGATCGCGCATCTTGAGGGGCGGGATGACGAGCTTGTGAAAGTGTCGCCTTTACTGGGTCTTGTCGGCAACTGGGGGGAGTTCCTTTCCCAAGCAGCTCCAAAGTATCAGATGGAAACGCTTCGGCATCATGAGCGGACGGGGCGTCCTCTTGGCGAGGAGGGGTTTGTGGCCAAGCTCGAAAAAAGATCGGGCCGTATTCTTCATCGTCGAAAGCCGGGGCCGGAACGAAGGATACAGAATTAATATAGTGTCCCCGGAATTCCTGACCTTTTTTCCTTCCTCAGTCCCACTCGGTTATGGCGGGGATTCGGGCATGTTGTGATAATAGGCCTGACCCCTTACTCCATAAAGAACAGAAAGCGTCTGGATAGCAGCAGCGAGTGGAAATCCCTTTCACCTTTCGCCCGAAGCATCGACTTCCTGGCGAGGGGTGATACCGGCGGCGCGGGCGGCAGTGGGATGTTCGGTCTGTCCTGCCGCGCGCTGGCGCCCAACACCATCGATAAATCGTTGGCTTGAGCCATACGCTCGCCCATATCGGGCGGGCGGGCACTGAGGAAACGTCGGGCGATGGTCTTGAGGATCGACGTGTGGTCAAACACCATATCGGTCACCTTGCCACGATCCACCCAAGGAGAAATGACGAACGCAGGCACACGCGGACCGTAACGGTCGATGCCTGAGACCGCAGGCGCGAGCGGCGGCGGGACATGATCGAAAAAGCCGCCGTGCTCATCGTAGGTGACCACCAGCAACGTCTTGCTCCAGAGTGGCCCATTCATCAGGGCGCGCACCACATTCGCTATCAGGTGCTGGCCTGCCGCGATGTCCGCCGGTGGATGGTCATCGTTGCCCGGTGGCACGTCGATGAAATCGGGGTCAATGAACGAAACCGAAGGCAGCGTGCCTGCCTGAGCCGCGGCGAAGAAGCCGTTGGCGGGATCGCGGGCATCGACAATGTATTTGTCATCGAAGGTGTAGCGATCGAACAGGCGCAGGAAGCAGTAGCCGTGCTCGTAGTAGTTCCAGGAAACACCCTGCTCGGTGAGATGGTCGAAGATGGTCTTGGTGAAGACCGGAAGGAAATTGTCGCCGTGCGGATTATCGAGTTCCGTGCGACCATTGGGATCGCGGTTAAGCCGGCCGGTCGTTGCGTAGAAACGGTTGGGGAAGGTGGGCCCGGGGTGCGAGCAGAACCAGCGCTGGCAAATTAGAAACTCCCTGGCCAAC
>CAZOFJ010000078.1:0-11228 GCA_964579005.1 uncultured Nitrospirota bacterium | reverse complement strand
GGGCCCGGGGTGCGAGCAGAACCAGCGCTGGCAAATTAGAAACTCCCTGGCCAACGCGTCGTATACCGGTACTTGGTTGGATTGGTAGTAACCCATCACCTTACCCGGGTCCAGCTCATTGGCTTCGATCTTGCTCTTGAAGTGCGCGGCGAAGTCTGTCACAAAGCCATCGACCTTACCCCCGTTCACCTGAGTCAAGACGCAATCGAATTCGTGACAGGGCCCCTCGTTGAACTGGGTGTCGGTGAGCGGGAAGGACGGGTAATCGCGTCCCTTGAAATGGTTCTTCTCGCCGCCGCGCAATCCCTCCACATCGGCGCGCCCACCGTGCTTGCTGAGGTAGCCCAGCATCTGATCAAAAGAGCGGTTTTCCATCATGAGCACAACGATGTGGTCGATGTTGGAGAGCAGGCCCGGGTCCAGCGGCGGCTGCGGATTATCGGGAAAGGGATCGATCTGGCTGCCGCCTATGTAGTCGATCGTCAGCATTTGACCGTTGCTCCACGCGCCCACGACCGTGTAGTCCCCGCCCAGCAGCGAACGGGTCAACCGCCGATTGATACCGGGGCGAATGACACCAGACTCTTCCTCCTGATCCTGTAACCTCTCCTGCAGCGCCTTTAAGACCTTTTCGTTCAACGTGCTCTCAATTTTGCGCGCAACATAACCGTCAGGTATCCCCCGGACGTCCACCGACGCATCGGCGATGACCGATTGCTTGTTCGTCGCCAGTTCCACCAAACCGTTGTCGGCATCGAACATGAGGCGAAGCTTTAGCCTGAGGTTGAGTCCGGTAAAATTAACGTTGGGGAAATTATTGATTTTGAGTTCTTCTCCTCCGGTCTCGAAATAGAGACGCGCCTCGATCTCGGGAGGAGAACCCGGTGGGTCGGATGTGATAGTCAGCGTCACCCGGTCGGTGTTCAGGTCGTTGAAGTGGTAGTTGGGATTAGGCAGCGGATCCCCCGGACCTGGCAAATCCAAATCGATCTCGAGATCCTTCCCATCGTCCCGAAGATCCATGGGCTTGCCGAATGGCTTCAACTCTCCATCCACAGGATCCTCGAAAAACGTGGTGAACTCGCTCTTGCCGTACTCTTCGCCGTGGAGCCGGAACTTAAACAGTGGCCGCTCCCGCTCATTGACGAATTCGTCGAACTTGCGTTGAAAGATCTCCAGCGGAATCACCTTCTTGCGGATGAAACCACCGTCTTGGTAGGGCGGAACACCAAATGCCTCGATTAACGCTCGCAATGAGATGGGAGATGATAGATTGTACTCCTGCGCCAATTGTCTGATACTGACTGAGCTTCCTACGATTTTGCCGGAACTCCGAAGGCTCGGCATAACATTCCTCCTTTCAATTCTCAAGAAAAATTACTGCAATGCAATCAGCATGGGAATCAGGCCTTGCCCTTCCGTTAACGGGCGGAGTGCCTTCCCAATGACTGTACCGAACGCCTTGAACGGATCAGTCGCCTTCATCGCATGCCCTGGTGTGGGAGAGGTTGTTAGCAGATCGCCAATCTCGACCGCTCCGTGTCCTGCATCCACTTTGCAGAAGACCTTGCCGAGCAACGCAATGGGTTTCCTGGTGCTGCTGGACTCCTGCTTATCCAACACGATGCCGGGCTTGTAATCACCCGCACCGGAGATCACTCCAGCTACCCGCTTGTCGTAAGCGTTTTGACTTTGCTGTAATTTCCCGTCCTCACCCAACACCATCACCGTTCCGGGTTCGACCTGCTCCGTGTCGCAAATGTCGAAATCTTCGGCGCAATCGGCGTTGGTTAGGCGGATATCGCCGTTTGTCACAATGTTTCCATTAACCTCAAGCTTCTCCTTTGGCTCCGTTGTCCCGATGCCGACGTTGCCATTTGTTAAATCAATAAACAGTCTCTCTGTAGCGCCATCCCCAGTTGCCTCTGATTCTCCCCTTATACGCAGACTTAATCCTTTTACGTCTAATACGCCAGTTCTCAACCCGGCTGATTCGTTATAATGAATTCGCAAACCATCTTGATTTGCCACAGTATTTCCGGCTAGAAAAATGTCTGGCCTACCACCGCCTATATGAAGCTTTCCTGTCGGTGATGGGTTCGCGATACCGACGTTACCGGAAGCGTTAATCCGCATCTGTTCCGCACCGCCAAAAAACGTATCGACACGAAAGATCAGCCCGTCTGTTAGCGTTCCGGCTCGAACATCTATAAAGCCTGATTGCAATCCCTCATTAATTTTACCTCCAAACAATCTCATGCCGATTTGACCGGTGTCGGTAGTCCCGCCCAAATACAGGTTCCCATCCAATGCCCCACGTGCAGTGGGCAAAAAAATGTTACCCGAGCCCAACGTAAGCCGTTGAGTCGGATTCGTCGTCCCAATTCCCACCTTATCAGTCGATAAAGCAAGCGGACTGGTTTTCCCATTCTGATCCTTTACAGTCTGTGCTGTTGTATCAAGCACATTCTCAACTTGTAGATTTGAAGCCATTTGATCTCCTCCTTGTAACTGTGGTTGCTGATTGAATGTAAGCCTAATGCAAATCACCGAACGGGACGTGTTCAACTGATCCAGAATATGCTTCAGGTTGTTTCTGAATATCGTCGAAAGATCCTTCTGACATGAAAATCCTCCTCTCAATATTTCATTTCCATTTTTCCGGAGAATGCTCTTTCACTCCTTCCTATTAGAGAAATCCCCTGATGAGTGGAAGGAGAACAATGTGGACATCTTATACCGACGGAACTCACAAAAAGCTCACAAGAGAAGCAAGACGATTTTTTCTCTTTACCGAGTTGCCGGTCAGGCAGGGACAGAGGGAACGGGTGGAAATCGTTTTGGCGGGGTGTGTTACGAGGGAGTGGCTTCGAGATCCCGGCGCAATGATTCGGTTTTGCTCGATGGGGGAACGCCGAGCAGCGTATGAAACGTCTTTTTGCAGCGCCGATAGACCGACAACCCTTCGGCCCGGTGTCCGAGGGAATGATAGGCGATCATCAGCTTCTGGTAACAGCTCTCGGCAAACGGCTCGACTTCAAGGGCCTGCAGGCAACAGTCGACCACTTTCGGCCAGGCCTGCTCCGTCTCATAGAAGTGCCCGCATTTTTCAAGCGTGCGGAGAAATCGGCTCCGCAGGCGTTCCCTCAACGGCAATGCCGAAAGAGCGTCCCCCTCCCGGTCGAGGAAGGCGCCTCGATAAAGGGAAAAAATCTTCTTTGTCAGCGGTTCGAGTTCGGCGATCGAGGGGGCGCGCAACCGCTCCTCGACCGTCGAGAGGAGCCGCTCGAACGCCCAGCAATCAACCCAACACCTGCGGGCGTCCAGGGAGAGGCGTCCATCCTTGAACAGAAGGGGGGCCTCCTCCCCAAAAAGTTTTCGCAAGCGGTAGAGGGTGGTCTCGAAGACATGCTGCGCGGCATCCCCTTCGGCCTCCGGCCAGAGGGTCTCGGTGAGTCTTTGCTGATCGACCTCGCGGCCGCCGAAGGCGATCAAAAGCTTAAGCAGCTCCAGCGGTTTCTTCTGCCCCTTGGCCGACAGCGGGAGGGCCTTGTCGTCCCTAACAATGCTGAAACGGCCGAGGGTGTAAAAGCGATAGGGCCAGGGCCAGTTCTCGATTTCAATCGGTGGCGAATCGGGCGCCAGCCGGCGCTTGCGGATCATCGCGCGGACATGCTCCACCTCGATGCCGCAGTCAAGCGCGAAGGTGTAGAGCCGGGTCCATTCCCGCGCCGGTCGGGGTGGCACGATAACCCCACCCATCTCTTTGTCGATTGCCAACGCAGCGCCGAGCCGCTCTCCGGCGGTATCCAGTTCCCCTCGATTCAGCGCCGCGCCGGCATCGATAATGAGGCAAATGTACTCCAGGAGTCGGCTCCGCATGGCCCGGCCGATCGCCCGACACCGCTCCAAGTGCTCCCGCGCCGCCGCGGGTTGATTGAGATGATAAAGAATCCAGGCGCGGTCCATGTGGACCACCGCGGCCTGGAAACGGCCGCCGATCTTGTCGAGCAGGGCGAGCGTTTGCTGATTGTGCCGGAGCGCTTCGTCGAGGCGATCCTCGAAGAGAGCAATCTGCGTGGCGGCGTGATGGTAGGTGGCAACCGATGCCGGGTCGAATCCCTGCATGCGGGCGAAATAGCGCTCGGCCCCCCGCATATCGCCCAAGTGGAGGGAAGCGTAAACGCCTTGCATTAATAAAAACGAATCTGCGGCGCGCGCGCCGGTCGCCTCCGCTACTCGTATCGCCTCGTCTGTGATCTCGACCGCCTTTTCAGGCTTCCCGGCCACGGCCCAATAATAGTGCACCAATATAAAGCGCCACGGGAGGTCGACAACCGGGGCGACACCATGGCGGGCATGCACCGGTTCGAGCATGGCGATGACGCGGGTCATCGCCTCCATCTCCCCGATCCAGCAGTAGTAGAGAGCGAGCGGCGTCCCGACCAGGAAGCGCTGATTCGGATCGGGGAGTCCTTGCACCAGCGCCTCCGCCCGCCCCAGCCAGAGCGCGGTATCGGGTCGGCCGGTGGGACGGTTGGTCAGGATCATCAACATGCAGAACGTCACGCGGGCCTCGGCCTCGGGGGAGGGGAACGCCGGATGGCGCTGTCGGATGGAATCAAAAATCGCCAGCCAGCGATCGAGTTCGGTGAAGGTCAGCCAGTCGGCGGCATGTGCGCTGACGACGCTTGCCCAGCTCAGGTAGAGGCCGAGCGGGTCGTCGCTTTTTTCGAATAACGCGAATGCCTTTTCGGAGAGTTCGCGCGCTTCGACGGGACGGGCCGTCAACCGGGACTGCGCCAGCCAATAAAGGAGCCAGGGATCGGATGAAGCGATCTCTTCGGGGAGGAGACCGATCCAATGGGCGAGCGTTTCAAGGCGCGCCTGCGCGGCAAGAGAAGGGGCGACGTCGAGAATCAGTCGGCTCAGTTCGTCCCACGCCGACGCTTCACCCAGGACGGCAACCGCATCTTCGATCCGCCCCTCCACCAACAACAGCGCTGCGGCGCGGCGTTGCAGCGCCTGCAGGCGATCGGGCGGGTAAAAGCCCTTGATCTCGCGAAGGAGAAAGCCGCGAAAGAGGGCGTGGAATTGATAGGTCGGCTTCGCCTCCCCCCGCTTGACCGTGAAGTAATTCCGGCGCGCGAGGTCGGCAAGGAGGGAGGCGCTCTTCGCCTCTCCGGTCATCTGCGTCACGGCGGCGGCGGTCATCGTCGGCAACAGCGCGCTTTCGAGGAGAATGCGGCGGGTCTCTCTATCCATGTGGCGAAAAATCTCGCCGGCGAAATAGTCGAACAGCGCCTGCGGCGTCGTCGCGTCGAACGGATTCGATTCTTGCCGCTCGCTCGTAAGGAGCAAAACCGTCCCCGCCGCCCAGCCGTCGGTCCGTTCATGGATCTGCCGGATCGAATCGTTTCGCGGCCGTTTGTCCCCGAGCCGGCGCGCGATGCCGGCCGCCTCCTCCAGGGTGAGTTTGAGGATCTGCGCATCAAGAAAGATCATCTGATGATGAACCTGCCAACGGGCAAACGCGGGGGGCGGGTCGTGACGGCTTATGAAAACGACGTTCACGCCGGCCGGAAGTTCCGAAAGGCCTTCACGCAGCAGATCGTGCAGCGGCGAATCGGAACGGAGCGTCTGGTAGTTGTCAAACACCCAGACGCTGCGGCGCGGAAAACGGGCGAACGCCGCCCGGAAGTAGCGACGTGAGAAGAGACCGAGGGTCGGAAGATCTTCCGGCGTCAGGCGCGGAAGGGGTTTGCGGCTGAGCGGGACGGCCACCTGAAGCGCCTGGCTGAAATAGTGAAAGAAACTCGCGACATCGTCGTCCCCTTCGTCGACTTGATACCACAAACAGGGGAAGTCTTGCGATTCAACATAGCTGCTGACGAGGGTCGTCTTGCCGGCTCCCGGCGGGCTGGCGAGCCAGGCGATGCGATGCGCTTTCTGCGCCGTGTCGAGGGTTTGAAACAGGCGTCTGCGGGGGTAGATCTCCACCACGCGCGGCCGCCGCACTTTCGCGGATACCTCCGATCGTCCTTGCCGTGCGGTTGCCTTCTGTTGTTGATTACGTCGGTCCATCGAGCTCCGTTTCCACTGCCATTCCGCCCGAAACAGCCCCAAGATAACGAGATCCGCCCCGAAAATCAAGCAGCTCGCCGATCCTCTTGCCTCACATCCTTTTCACCCCTCCAAGGCGGTGACGTGGGCCGCCACGCCCTTGTATTTTTCAATGATCGTCTGATCCCGCCACTCCGACATCGACGGCATCACCTCCGTCCCCCAGTTGATCAAGCGGAAATGATTCGCCTCCCAAGTCCCCAGAAAAGTCCAGTTCTCGGCGCGTTGGCCAAAGGTGGCCGATTGCACCGAGACAATGCCGTCACTCTCTCCTTGCTTTCGTTGGATGAACTCGTGGGGGAGTCCCAAAATCCCAAGCGGTTTTCCGAAAAGACGCCGCGGCTTGAATAAACCGGCGATCGAGAAATAACGGACCTTTGGAGATTCGGGCACCTCCTGGTTGAACCGTTCGCACGCCTCGGTGGTCAGGTCACAGACCGCCTGCATGTCGATGCCAAACCGTTCCACCCATCGGGTCAAAACCGGTTCGGAAAGGGAAACGGTGAGATCGGCGAGGAGGCTCCCGTGGTGAGGCGTCCCGATCGTCGTCAACGACACCACCCGCTCGGCCATATCGAGCTTGGAGATCATATACCGGGCGTCGAGCCCCCCGAGGCTGTGGACAATCAGATGGACCGGTTTCCCGAAGAGCTCCGGGTTGTTCTCATCATTGAGGTGGTCTTTAAGCTGTCGCGCCCGCTCGGCGATGCCGCCGATCGGATTCAGTTGGGGCGGCTTCGGGACGATATAGCCGGCCTCACGCAACGCGGCAGGAATCTTCCGAAAATATTCGGTGACCTTCACGCCGAACAGGCTCACCTGATCGAAACCCAAGATTCCATGCACCAAAACAATCGGCGTGGATGATCGTATCTCACTCATCGGAATGACATCTTCAAAGGATGCCTCGAATCAATTCGCTCATAGATCGCGTACACCCAATCCTGAGCATGTTGCTTTTTTGCGGGCTTATTGGCAGGCCCGTGAATGCCGATGATGACATATGACATGATCAACCTCCCGGTTTATTTTACTCTCGATGGCCTGGAAAACGGACCGGCCACCAGAGAACGGAGCCTCTTACTTTCACTTAAATTCATCCTACCCGCATTTTTTCGACGGGAGAATTTACGGTTTCCGCTCCTCCTCCGCTTTCCGTGTCTACCTCCGGTTTTCGTTGCTCCTCCAACCATTCCCAGGAGGTCACAACCATTTCCCGTAGGTCACGGATAGGGAGGGGAGAGAGACGCGTCGGATACCGGGCCGTATCAGATTGATGTCCAAGCGGTCGTAACAAATTTCTAATACCAAAATCCATAGACCTGGCCCCGAAATTTCAGAACCATTCTCAATCGAACGGATTCCCTAGGGAAAAAGGGGACAGTCCCCTTTTCCTATCTCCTTTATGACACGATGTTCTCTCCTGAATAGTTATGGATTATCACATCGCCCGCCGAAAGCACTTGCCCTGCCTCGCTTTTCTCGCTCCAGCTTTCGGCGGGCGATGTGAATGTTACTTGGTTTCTTGTACGCCGAAAATATTCTTGCACTCACACGGCTGCGTCAACACGAAGGCTCGCACGTCATCGCGATCGTACTGACTCTGCCGCGACCACCCGTCGGTTGCTGTTGCATCAACACTCAGATTTTCGGAGAAGCCTGCCACGCAGCAACCGCCGCCCGGACTGTTGATTGAAAGAAGGTTTGCAACCGTTTCCGTTCTGGAGAAACTTCCTCCCCCAACATTGCCGCTTTCACTCAACACCAAATTAGCGCCGCGATAGACGGAGAACCCGCGCGTCGCAAATCCGTTCGGATGCGATGCGGTGTAGTCCATCTGCACAGAGCCAGGATTGTTCGGATCGTACTCCAACACGCCGCAATCATCATCCGCGAAAGAGCCGCCGAGCGAAGGCGCTGCGATATCCGCATTGCACACGTTGTTATCAATGTGTAGCGTGATGATCATTGAATTGGCGTGGACGAGACTCAAGCCGGGAGCGTCTGCATCAATCGTGTTGATCGTTGAGGTGAGATCGGTTGATGTCGGCACGACGTACTTGATTCCTTTGGCAACGATGTTGATCGGCGCGCCGTTGTTGTCGAACAGATCAAGTTTCAATTGATACTTACCTGCTTGTACTGCGGGCGCGTGTGTTGTTGTTGGAAACTTCGCGCTCGCCGTATCTTCGACAACGTTTGGTAAACTCCATTGACCGAGCGGAGGCATCGCCGGTGGAATCTCAAGAAGATTGGAAATGCCGTTTACCGTTTTCGGTCCGAGTTGATATGGATCTATGACGAGCGTCGTTCCGACCATGTGAGCGTAATGACGATACACGTCCCCATCGCTTGACGTCAGCTCCGTCCAATCAGTTAGCGCCATCGGAGGATTTGCGATCTCAGCATCTGCATTCACTTTGCGCCACGAGACTTTGTAATATTTCACGTTCAAGTTCTGGCGCAGCGTGTTATCGAACTCAATGCGCGGTCGCAGCAGTCCACCCCACGGCGCGCCGTTATTCGTGAGACCGATGTTCGTCAAGTTTGTCGTCGCGGTCAATGACGTTCCCGTTCCGCGAATCAAACTCAACGGATGGTTGCCGATTGCCATAAACAACACCCATTTGTCCGGCGCAATAACGGGCGGGCAGGGCGCGCACGTAATCGCCCATGGGCTATTTGTGTAGAGCGTTACTTCCGTTCCGCATTGATAGTTCCAATACGTGTAGCATCCAACCGGCGTCGGCGCATAGATCGTGAATGGCGGAAAGTACGGAAGCACTTTCTGCTTTGCCTTGAAATATAAATCCGGCGTATCGGGATTGTTACAACCGCGGAAGAATATCGCGGTGAACTTTCCGCAATCATCAGTTGTCGTGGTTGCAATCAGTTGCTTCGTCACGATGGGGTAGAAGAGACAAATAATTGGTCGAATGAAGTCGGTATATTTCAGGAGAGACGAGCGGAACAAATCGTCGTTCGCCGTTTTCGCGATGAACTGCAAATCTGCAATGCCCGATGCGCTCGCAGATGCTTCGAACGTCGTTGTCATTTCTGCGACTTCGTTTGTTGCCTCGAACTCGCCAGCGGCGGATCGTGCAAACGATTGTCCGATGCGGAAATCCGGCGGCGGATCGGGAATAGGAATGCGCGGAATCCGAATCGGCTCTTTGAACTTCGGCGGGTTGAGGATGTAATGGCGAATTTTGTCGAGAATATTCTTCGGAATTTTCGGAAGTATGAGGAAGAACGGATCAACTTCATAGATTTCCACCGTCGCATGGCAAACCGGATATTCCACCGGAATTCCGTTTGTAACGATCTTCTTCATCAATCGTCCCTTCACGACGCAAAGTCCGCGCAGCCAGCAAAGCCAGTCTGGTCGGAAAATGTCGAACTTGCTGACAAACTCAAATTTGTCCGGGTCAATGCGCAAGCGCTCATGCAAGGCGCCGCGTCGCGTCAGCTCCGCGAGTAAGTTTTCAATGTTCTGCCCGCTGATTGTGGGTCCGACCAGAACGCGCACGCTGTTCGGTTCGCGAACGCCTTCGAATGATAAGTTCGCCTTCCCTTCGCGGCCAATTTCTTTTTGCGAAAGAAGTTGTCCCCCCGCAGAAAACGCATATGCAGAAAGCTGCGGGATTTTTTCGTTGCCTTGTACGTCAAGCAGGTTCGCCTGAACTGTAAGTTTGACTTCTCTTCCTTTTTCTTCGTGGGTTGCCATAATGATTCTCCTTTATGATTTGAGTTTCAATGTGGTACGACGTATCAAGCACTTTTTTGCCGTAAAGTCGATTGGGCTATTCCGGGTTAAGGCTACTTTGAATTCTTTTGTGCTATATCTGCAATTGCCTTATTGGCTATGCGTTGTATCTCGACCCGCACGGCGCGATCGGAAGTATTTTCAGCGATTTGATGGATCGTCAGATAGAGCGAAATTTGATGATGCGGATTGTTGGGGTCGATGATCTCCTCAAAGTTCGGGATGAAGTGTGTCATGAAAATCCAATAGGATGCAAAAATGGTCGGAGTGAGTTTAGGTGGTTTGGGTGCCATGTTCTCTCCTTTCGATTAATGGTTGTGTTTGCAGGACTCTCTCTCGGTCGGACAGTTCACTTTCAGTGGAACGAATAACACGTCGATCTCACCTGCGACTCATCGTACCGGCACTTTCTCGACAAGACAATGTGGAGAATTTACGGACAGGGAAAACCATTAGTTCAGCCATTTACAGAGCCGGTCACATCACGAGGATTCCGAGCCATGCGATCCGCGTGCGTGTCCATCACGGCTTTTTGACAGTCAAGAATGGCCGTGTTAATGCAGACCTCATTCTGGTCAACCTGAATAGGAGGCGATTGTATGAAGACGTTGTCGCTATCGGAAGCGAGGATGAAGATGAGCGGGCTGATCGAAATGGTGAACACGACCGACGAAGAAATCGTCATCACCAAAAACGGTCGCGCCGCCGCGGTATTGGTCAGCGCTGACGAATATGAGAGCTGGAAGGAAACCATGGCGATCCGCTCCGACTTGGCACTGATGGATGAAATAAAAGAAGGGGTTCGAGGATTAAAACGGAAGAAGACCAAGCTGTATACGCTTGATGAGTTGATCGGGTAATCCTTTCACAACAGGCATCTCATGTATCGGCTTCGTGTTCCGGATGAAGTGGTAAAACTGATTCGTGGGGCGCATCCACATCTCAAGAAGAAGATCAGGGGATCTTTACAGACGATTTTATCCGATCCTCAATCGGGCAAGGCACTCAAAGAAGAATGGGATCGATTAAGAAGTTTTCGAGTGGGTCGTTTCAGGATCATTTACAAGGTTTCGGACAAAAAGAAAGTTGATATTATCGCGATCGGCCATCGAGAACGGATTTACGAAGAAACCTTTCGGATATTGAATAAAGAGAAATAAACAACCTTCCGCCCTTTCTCTTATTCCCTCAACAGCCCTGGCGCGACTGAGTGACGGACGCCGCACGGCGGCGCGAAGCGGAATCCCCCTCGGTCAAACAGATCACCTGACGAGATCTCCAAGCGGTCGCAACAAATTTCTAATACCCAATTCATAGACCTGGCCCCAAATCCCTTGGC
>CAZOFJ010000077.1:0-12112 GCA_964579005.1 uncultured Nitrospirota bacterium | reverse complement strand
TAGGATCGACGATCTTGGACCGACCCGGCCTGGAGCACCCCCCTCTCCGACCGCTTGCTGGGCAACGATCCATTACACTTCTGCTCAAACTCCGCAGGCGTCAAATAGTCCAGAGAGGAGTGAATGCGTTTATGCATGCATCCTTCATCGAGAAACCGTCCGATCCGCCGGAGCGCATCGGCAAAATCGATGTATTCGCAGAGGGCAACCTCTTCTTCCTTGATCGTGCGCATCAGCCGCTCGGCATAGCCGTTCTGCTCCGGACAGCCGATTTGAGCCATGCTGATCTGTACTCCGTTGCTCTCAAGCAATGCCGTGTAGGCCGTGGCCGCGTACTGCACCCCCTGGTCCGAATGATGAATCTCAGGAGGACCCTGAAGGGTGAGCGCCCGCTTGAGGGCCATCAGCGTCAGCGCTTCTTCCAGGCTGCGGGAGAGCTGCCAGCCTCGAATGCTTCGCGTGAACAGATCCATGATCACCGCCAGATAGACAAATTCGCGGGCCAGCCGTACGTATGTGATGTCCGGACCCAGACCTGATCGGGTCGCACGATTGCAAGATCCCGAACCCAATTGGGGTATCTGGGATAACCGTGCCGACTGTCTGTGGTCCTGCAACCCCGCTTGGGCGCCTTTCCAGCCAGGCCCATCTTCCGCATCAGACGCGCCACCCGCTTGGGATTAACCGGCCAGTTCCCCCGCCGCAATTGCCAGGTGACGCGCCGATACCCATCGGTGGGAAACTCGGTGACGATCGCCTCGATTGCGCGCCGAAGCCCCTCTTCCTCTGGCTCGACCCCAGCGTAGTAATCGCTGCTACGGCCCGTCCCAAGGGCTTCACACAGAACGGTGATCGGATACGATTCCCTCAACATCCGGATCACCTCCCGTTTTGCCTCAACGGAGCGTCCAGCAGCCTGGAGGCTTTTTTTAGGATCTCGACCTCCGTCGAGAACGACTCACTTTATATCTCTTTTTTGTCTATATATCAAAAAAACAGGACATTTAAAACGCTTGAAGAGATGAGCGGTCGAAACGGACTTCAGTTCCACTGCGCTCCTCCTCGCTATTATTTCCAGCCTTCCACCATGAAAACCCAATCCATGCGGCCGACAAGTTTTTTTTACGCCCAAAGCAAAATCCCTATCTCTGTTTTAGGGTCAGCCATCTCAACCGATCCAAAAGGACCATTCTGGATCGGTAAGCCGCAACATCCTGGAACGACATTTGTGCGCATCGGTACAAGATTGTACATAAAGCGGAGCGAACCGGAGACAGTATTATTGAGCAATCCGATTGATTATTAATGAAAATAAAGAAACGTATCATTCAACGCCTTTGCCTTTTTTTAGGTATTTTTTTTGCATCTTTAAGAAGCTTGATTATTGTTGATTCTGACAGAGATGATAAGGAGAAGTAGAATGACCTCTAAAAAGTCACTCCTGATTGTAGATGATGAGATCGGTCCCCGCGAATCTTTAAAAATGATCTTGAAACCGTTTTATCATATTGAAACCGCAGAAGATGGAATGAAAGCGCTTGAGATCCTCTCACAAAAACAGATCGATCTTGTCACTCTTGACCTGAAGATGCCCGGTCCCCATGGCGGAGAGATCTTAAAGGAAATTCGGCAAAAATACCCCGATGTCGAAGTGTTGATTATTACCGGATATGGGAGTCTCAAAAGCGCCATTGATGGAATCCGACACGGCGCTTGCGATTACCTTCTCAAGCCGTTTAATATTTCCGAAATTACCAACATCATCGACAAAGCGCTCATAAAAAAAAAGAAGTCTGACGAACTGAAGCGCCTTCTTAACGACGTCAGTGAAACACTCGGGATCAATCCCCAGTTGGATGACATAAAGGCATATTTAAAAGAACAAAAAGAGCGGTCCAAGGCGACGAATTCACTTTCGTGATCCCGCCCGGTTTTTCTACCGCCCGACCCTGCTATCGGCGCTTTCCATTCGTTATTTTTATTTATTAAATGAAGCGCTCAAGCTGACCCGCTCGGATTGCTTTTCCTTTTTTGCCCTCTTTTTTCGATCATCTCGATCATGAAGGTCGACATGGCTGCTTGGTAAAACAATGAGCCGTCTCCATCATCGTCATTAAAAACCAGTTGGATTTTTTCCCGGATTCATTTATATATAGGAACGGCATTTGGGTGGAGAAGGCGCATGGGATTCACGGTAGGAATATTATCGGTCAAAGAACGGGGAATCATTCCAGGGGAAGACCGGGTTACGAATGAGATCTCACGGATGGTGACCGAGGTTGGCGCAGAAGTCGTCATTAAAGAACTCATCACCGGCGAGGAGGAAAAAATCCGGGACAAGCTGATCGAATGGAGCGACCGGGTGAAACCCGACCTGATCCTCACTGCCGGCGGTTCCGGCCTCGGAAAACAGGATCGGACCCCCGACGCCACCCGAGCAGCGGCCGATCGAGAGGTGACTGGGATTGCCGACATCATGCGGACCGAAGTCTTCCAAAAAAAAACGAAGAAGGCGATCATCTCACGCGCAACCGCTGGGATTCGGAACGAGACCTTGATCATCAACCTTCCGGGAAGCGCCGCACCCGCACGGGAGAATCTCGAAGTAATCCTCGGAACACTGGAACACCTGATCGACATGGTTCGTCCCAAACGAAAATAAAGCATACAGAGGTTTTCTGATGGGAGGTCCCCTCTTCTGGGCAACCGTTTTCGCACTGGTCGGGGTCTGGGCCGTTCTCCTTGGAATTCCCGCTCTCCGGCGTCCTCCTCCCGGCTTTGAGCCGAAGCTTTGTCCCACCTGCAATAAAAACAGCCGGTACGATGCAACCGAGTGTGAGCATTGCGGGGTTTCCCTCAAAGAAGAAAAAAAAGAAGAATCAGGCGGCCCACGTAAAGGTGCGGCCACCGGAGAGGAT
The DNA here is from genome assembly GCA_964579005.1 of uncultured Nitrospirota bacterium. Taxonomy (GTDB): domain Bacteria; phylum Nitrospirota; class Nitrospiria; order SBBL01; family Manganitrophaceae; genus CAZOFJ01. The sequence goes on along the minus strand of CAZOFJ010000077.1, from coordinate 9,194 downwards.
GAATCGGCGTGAGTGAGGAATCGTTGGAGCAAGATAATCGACTGATCGCCAAAAAGGAAGAATGGGCCCGAACCGGCCGTGGTTTAACGGGGGAGACGGGAAAAGACGATCGACCACGCCTCCCTCCCGGCCAAAAATTAAATAAAGGTTTTCCGGTTCTTGACCTGGGCATTCTCCCTGAGATCGATTCCGAGACCTGGACTCTTTCGATTCAGGGTAAGGTTGAAAACCGGCTGACCTGGGATTGGAATCGGTTCCTTTCACTTGCAACCGATCGAAAGGTCACTGACTTTCATTGTGTAACCACCTGGAGCATCTTTGATGCCCAATGGGAAGGGATCTTCTTTAGGAGGCTCCTCGAAATCGTCCGGCCAACTCCGGAGGCAAGGTTTGTCTACTTCACCTCCTATGACGGTTACTCAACCAATCTCCCCCTCTCCGTTTGCCAGGATGATGATGTGATGTTGGCTCATCGCTGGAATGGGCAACCGCTGTCGAAGGAACATGGCGGTCCCGCGCGAATGGTTGTCCCAAAGCGATATGCCTGGAAAAGCGCCAAGTGGATCAAAGAGATCTATTTCATGAAGGAAGACCGGCTCGGTTTCTGGGAGGTTCGTGGCTATTCCAACACCGCCGATCCCTGGACCGAAGACCGCTACGCAGAATAGCACTTTTAAGGAAAGAACGTCCCGCTTCAATGACCTTCGGGAAATAGTTGCGGTCTTAGAGCAACCATTCCCACAGTCCGTCAGAGGTAGAAACGGAAACCATCCCCTAAACCCCATGGTAACTCAATACGGAAAAACGGCCGCCATCGTCGTCATCGGAAATGAAATCCTTTCCGGCAAGGTGATTGATACGAACTCTCCGTATCTCGCCCGCGAGCTCCGAACCCTCGGCGTCGATTTGCAGCGAATTGCCGTCGTCCCCGACCAGATTGAAAGCATCGGGGAAGAAATCGCTTTTTGCCATAAAAGATATGATTTGATCTTTACCAGCGGCGGGGTCGGCCCAACACACGATGATGTGACGATGGAAGGGATTGCAAAGGGGGTCGAGCGGCCGTTGGTTCATCATCCAGTCCTCGATCAATTGCTGAGGACGGCCTATCAAAAAAATCTCAATCCAGCCGAGTTAAAATTGGCCGATGTTCCGGAGGGGTTGGAACTCCTTTACGCCGAGACCCTCCGTGTCCCAGTTCTTCACTTCGAGAATATCTATATCTTCCCTGGAATTCCAGAACTCTTGGTCCGGAAGTTCGAGGCAATCAAGGAGCGGTTTCGAGAGACACCCTTCTACCTCAGAAAGATCTTCTTGACGGCAAGCGAAGCCTCCATTGCCGCAGGCCTGAACCAGGTTTTAGCGCAATATCCTCATCTTCTTCTTGGATCGTATCCGATCCTTCATCATCCCGACTATCAGGTGATCCTCACCCTCGAATCAAAAGATAAAGATTATCTTGAAGAATCGACGGCGTCGCTTCTCTCAACCTTGCCAAAAGAATCTGTTTTCAAAACGGAATAAAACGATTACCGCAGCCGTTCGATCAGCTCGATCTCGTATTTGTCTGGGGCTTCGATAAAGGCGAATCGGCTTCCGCTGGAGGAGAGGGTGGGACCGTCCGTGACGGGAACCCCTTTTGACTTCATGGAGGCGAGCATTGTATCAAGATGGTCGACCTCGAAGGCAAGGTGAACCAGATCCTCTTGAACCTGAACCGGTCCGCTCGGTTTATACTCGCAGAGCTCAATCTCTTCTTCGCCTCCCGGAATGGAAATAAAGGCCAGTTTCGACCCACGGGGAGAGGCATGGCTGCTTGCCACCTTGAGGCCAAGGATTTCAGTAAAAAATCGAATCGTCTCATTGAGATCCGAGACACGGAGGCGGGTATGGAGGAGCCGTTTGATCATCATGTTTCCTTCGGTGTAGGGGCGCACCGACCTGTGCGCCCTACGAGGGCAGACACGCAGGTCTGCCCCTACTACCTACCGGGCTCTATTATTTTGATCGTATCTTGGTTGAGGATTGCATCAGGCTGTCGGCCTGTTCAGGATAAAACCCATGGTAGCCGTTCCGTTCGGTTAATTCAAGGACCGTGAAAGGGGCCCCCTCCCGGATTTCAGATGCCGTGAAGATCTGACGCAGGCGGGTTCCCCGCTTCCCGACGATCGATCCGGAAAACTCCACCCCTTTTTCTTGAAGGAGGCTGACCGCCTCCTCGATATCTTCCACCAGCCCGGCAATGTGATGAAGGACCCGATCGCCAAAAAGCTTGACCCAATTGGGAAGAATGCTCTTCTCCCCCCGGCGGTCGGCATAGGCTTGATCGACGAACAAGGCCGGATGTCCCGGTTTCCGATAAACCTTGGCCCACCACCCTTGGTCAGGATATTCCACCAGTTCATCCCGGTAGACGTACCCCCTTCCGAGGAACTCCTCCGCGCGGCGATCGATATCCATACATCGAATGGCGACATGGTCGATCACCACCGGTCGTCCGAGTTGATGCCACTCCTCGACAAAACTCCGGGCCGCTTCATTTTCTTTCAAGTATTCGGTGATCATCGCCTGGATCAATCGATCTTCATAAAAAGGAACCTGCTTTTTCATTGCTTCTGTTTTCATGGGCCCCTCCCTTCTCTTTTAATTATAGGATCGGTTTCCATCAATGTAAAGGCGCGAGAAGAATCAAAATCTTGACACCACTCTCTTCCCACCCTACAATCACTCCCCAATGAAGATCAAACCGCGCATCATTACCCGATTTTTTTTGAAACACCGCCTTCACTTGACACTGCTCTGCGGGATGGCCATTTTGATCGCCCCGATGGGAACGATCGCGGCAATGGAAAAAACAACCCCGCAGGGAATGATCCTCATTCCTGCCGGTCCCTTCTCGATGGGGATCGACAAACTCCCTCCCGACACCCCCTGGGGCCAAGAAGACGCCAAACCGAAACAGGAGATCTCTCTCCCCGCCTTTTACATCGACCGGACCGAAGTAAGCTATGGCGACTACAAAAAAATCGATCCCAACCTCAAGATTCCGGGCCGAACCGAGTCGTTTCCAGTGACCGATGTAACCTGGTTTGAAGCCGATCACTATTGCCGCGCAATCGGGAAACGACTTCCGACCGAGGCGGAGTGGGAAAAGGCGGCGCGGGGAACCGACGGCCGCCCCTACCCGTGGGGAGACGGTTTCGATCCGAAGAAGACCAATGTCGGGTCGGCGCCGATGCCGGTCGGATCGACTCCTGAAGACCGGAGCCCCTACGGCGTCCTCGACATGGCGGGGAACGTCTCGGAGTGGACCGACAGTTGGTATCAACCTTACCCCGGTAATAAACACCCTTCCACCGACTACGGCCTGATTCAGAAGGTCGTGCGGGGAGGGTCTTTTAATGTCAACCGCCACTATGTCGACGAGATGTTCGCTCAGACGACCTTCCGTAATTATAACCGTCCCGACGTGGCCGGCCCCGACAACGGCTTCCGCTGCGCCCTTTCCGTTCCCGCCGATCCCTTCCCGTCCCAGGCCGAAAAACGCCGGGGCATATCCAAATGACCGAGGTTCTCCTTCTCGGGTCGATCGGGGCGGTCGCCGGGATCATGGCCGGCCTTCTCGGAATCGGCGGCGGGATCGTCCTGGTGCCGGTGCTGATTTTCCTTTTTCAGGCGCAAGGGATCTCCGAGGAAATCGTCACGCAACTCGCCGTCGGGACCAGCCTCGCCTCGATCCTTTTTACCGGTTCATCGAGTGCCCGGACCCACCACAAAAGTGGGAATGTCGATTGGAATGCGGTCCGAGGAATGTCGCTCTTCATCGTCATCGGAACCCAGTTTGGGGCCCTTCTGGCCGGGGCACTCCATGGGATCACCCTCAAGCGGCTCTTCGGCCTGTTTGAATTGATGATCGCCGCACGGATGCTCATCGTCGCGGCTCCGAGCCCAGGCAAGAAGCCGATCTCGACCCATTGGGCTTATTCCATCGGAGGCCTGGTCATCGGGATGGCCTCCGCCCTCTTCGGAATCGGCGGAGGGACATTGACGGTTCCCCTCCTTGTCTATCTCCTCGATAGGCCGATCCGATTGGCCATCGGAACCGCCAGCGCGCAAGGGGTGGTCATCGCCCTGTTCGGCACACTCGGGTTCATCTACAACGGATGGAACCTTCCCGGACTCCCCGCCGACGCCTGGGGATTCGTCTCTCCGAAGGCGGCCCTCCTGATTGCAATGACCAGTATCCTGACGGCGCCGGTCGGGGCCGCTCTGGCTCATCGACTCCACCCAGCTTACCTCAGCCGGGCCTTTGGGATTTTTCTCGTTTTTGTCGGGATGAAGCTGATGGGATTGTTTTGAGGGTAACGATGATGTTCCGAGGTCCTTAAACGATTTCGGTGTTTTTTTGTCTTTTTACTTCAACTTGAGAAGATTCATCTGGCGGCCAAACTTGATGAAATATTGCCAGGCGGAGTAGAGCGCCAAAATCATCGAAATAATAAGAAGAAATTGCCCGATCAGGCGGAGAGAAAAAAAGAAGAAATCGATAATCAAAAAAATAACGGCGACCGTTTGAAGAACCATCTTATATTTTCCGGTTCCTTCCGCGACAATGACGATCCCCTCCGAAGAGGCGATCGCCCGAAAGGCGGTGACGGCGAACTCTCGACCGACGATCACGATGGCGATCCAGGCCGGGACGCGGCCGTTTTCAACCAGGAGGATCAGGGCCGAGACGATCAGGAGTTTGTCGGCGACCGGATCGAGAAATTTTCCGAAAGGGGTCACCTGCGCCCTCCTTCTTGCAAAATAACCGTCGAGGAGATCGGTCACCGAGGCGACGAGAAAAATCGCCGCGGCGAAGAGCTCGGATCGAAAGGTGGGATAGGTAAAGAAAAAGATGAAGAACGGAATCAGGGCAACCCGGGCGGAGGTAAGCAAATTCGGAAGGTTCATCACCCGCCGATTGAGATCCCGTTTTGCGACACCAGAAGAGTAAACCATTTCTCTACAGCTCCGTCTCAATCTTTTCCGGCCTGGTTTTCCACCGCCGGTGCATCCAGACCCATTGATCCGGATATTGTTTGATATGTTCCTCAATCCGGGCGGTGAAACAGGCCGTATTCATTTTAACATCTTCTGCCTTATCACCGGTTCGGATCAATGCCATCGGCTTCTCAATCGTAATCCGATGCCGATCGTTCGGAAGCCGGACAATAAAACACATCATCGTCGTCGCCTCGCTTCGGAGCGCGATCTCCGCGGCACCCGTCGGGGTATAGGCCTTTTTGTTGAAGAAATCGATGAAGACCCCGTTGACCTTTGTATCCTGATCGATTAAAAGACCGAGAATCTCTTTCTTCCGAAGCACTCCCAAGATCTTCTTTGAGGAAGAGGGGCTTCCCCGGCTGATCGTTTCGACCCGGAAACGAGATCGAAGACGGACAATCCATTCGTCGATCCTCGGATCATAGAGGGGGGCCGCGATCACATGAATCGGATAGCCTCGGAGGGTCAAAACCGCCGCCATCAGTTCCCAGTTTCCGATATGTCCGGTGATCAAAATCGATCCATTCCCCTCCTTTTCCGCCTGCTGGAGATATTCTTCCCCTTCGATCGAGACAAGCGATTCAATCTCGCTTGGACGGAGGTTTTCCAGATTTAGAATCTCGATCAGTCCCTTTCCAAGATTCTGAAAGCTCTTTTTCAAGATGGAATAAAGCTCCCGGTCGGATCGCTCGGCGCCGAAAGCGATCCGGAGACTTTCCAGTGACTTGGCCCGCTCCCGCCGGAGCAGGTAATAAAGAACCGCCCCGATCAAACCGCCGAGCCGGACTCCCCATCTCCAAGAAAGGGATCGAGAGAAGAAGGCGACAAGGTTGAGTAAAGCAAAAATGGACGAACGGATGAACTTTTTCCAAAACCTCATTGATCGGTTCTCATTGTCATTGTTCGGTCATTGTCTGTTTCACAGGCGGCTGTTCCTTTACCTAGGCCATTGATCGGGCGGCAAGAATAAAATCGATCACTTCCCGAACGGCCCCTTCCCCACCCCGATGTTCCGTGACCCAGTCAACCTCCCGCTTCACCGAATCGACCGCATTGGGGACCGAAATCGAGAGGCCAACCCTTCGAAGAAGGGGAAGGTCGATGAGATCATCTCCAACGTATGCAACCGCGGTATCTTCCAAACGATGTTTTGCCCGGATCATCTCATAGGCCGCCACTTTGTCCCGAATCCCCTGAAAAAGATCATCAATGCAGAGTTCCTTGGCCCGCCAGGCAACCACCCCCGACGACCGCCCCGAAACAATCCCGACTCCGAGACCGGCGCTTTTCAAGAGATGGATCCCGTGACCGTCATAGATCGAAAAGCCTTTGATCTCTTTTCCGTTCTCATCAAAATAGAGGGTTCCATCGGTGAGAACACCGTCGACATCCAGCAGAAGGTATTGAACCCGTCCCGCTTTTTTCCTTCTTTCCAACAACGTCGCTGACAACTTCGACCGAGTCCGCTCCACTCAGATCGCTCCCTTTTTAAGGAGATCATGCAGATGGAGGATTCCATCGACATGACCCTCGGTACTGGCGACGATCAACGACGTGATTGAATGCGACTCCATCAGATGAATCGCCTGGGCGATCAGGGCCTCTTTTAAAATCGTCTTGGGGGTCCGATTCATCACCTCCCGCGCCGGAAGCGAGAAAATGTCCCGTTCTTTGTGATCGATGCTCTCGATCAAGCGGCGAAGATCTCCATCGGTAATCACTCCGGCCAGCTTTCCATTCCCGTCGAGGACGGTCGTCATTCCGAGTTTCTTCGCCGTCATCTCCAAGACCACTTCCCGCATCGGTGCCCCCTCGGAGACCTTTGGAATCGCGCCGCCGCCATGCATCGCCTCTTCCACCCGCACCAGCAGGCTTCGTCCCAAGGAACCGCCGGGATGAAAAGAGGCGAAATCTTCCTTCCGGAATCCCCGTTTTTGAAGAAGCGCAACTGCCAGGGCGTCCCCCATCGCCAAGGTCGCCGTCGTGCTTGCCGTCGGCGCCAATCCCAACGGACAAGCCTCCTCCCGGATCGAGATGTCGAGGACGACGTCTCCCATTTTGGCCAACGTCGACTTGATGTTTCCGGTCAAGGTAATCAATTGAAGATTCAGCCGCTTGAGCGAAGGGAGAATCCGGAGAATCTCCTCCGTCTCGCCGCTGTTCGAGATGACCAGCGCCACATCTTCCCGCGAGACCATCCCCAGATCACCATGAATCCCTTCGGCCGGGTGAAGAAAAAAAGAGGGGGTTCCGGTACTCGCCAGGGTTGCCGCAATTTTTTTGCCGATCAGTCCCGACTTTCCCATCCCGATCACAACGACATGGCCTCGGCAATCGTAGCAAAGTTCAACCGCCCGAACAAACCGGTCGTCGATCCGCGCGATCAGGTCGATGATTGCTTGCGCCTCGATCTGAAGGACCCGTTTTCCCTCTTCCAAGATCATGCCGTTTCATCCTTCCCCAGCGCCTCAAGAATGCGCCCCACCTGTCCGAGAAGTTGGTCGAGCTGTGCCAGATCGATCATATTCGGTCCGTCCGACGGGGCAAGATCGGGGGTTGGATGAACCTCCAAAAAAAGTCCGTCGCAGCCGGTCGCGACGGCGGCGCGCGTCAGCGGCAGAACAAACTCTCGTTGACCGGACGAAACCTTTCCTCCTCCCCCCGGCAACTGAACGCTGTGGGTTCCATCAAAAACAACCGGATAGCCGGTCCGCCGGAGGATGACCAAGGACCGCATGTCACTGACGAGGTTATTGTAACCGAAACTCGCCCCCCGTTCGGTGAGAAAGATCTTCTTGTTTCCCGTCGACTCGATCTTTTCGATGACATGAACCATATCCCACGGGGCAAGAAACTGTCCCTTCTTGACATTGACTACTTTGCCTGTTTTCCCAGCAGCCACGAGAAGATCGGTCTGGCGACAGAGAAAGGCCGGGATCTGCAAAACGTCGAGGACGTCAGCCGCCGCGGTCGCTTCCTCCGGCGAATGGACATCGGAGAGGAGAGGCAAACCGGTTTCCGACTTCACCTTCTGCAACACCCGGAGCCCTTTTTCCATCCCCACCCCCCGGAAAGAATTGACCGCGGTTCGGTTCGCCTTGTCATACGAGGATTTAAAGATCAGTGGAATCTGATGCCGAGCGGCGATCCGGGCAATCTGCTCCGCCGTCTTCAAAACAAGCGCTTCGCTTTCAATCACGCAGGGACCGGCAATGAGAAAGAAGTTCCCATCCCCCAATCGCATCTTTCCGATTTCAACCTCACGAGCCAATCGCTCCTCTCCTCCCCCCTTCATGACTCCCCTTCCTTTTTCTGCTGGATCGAAGCTTTGATAAATTCTCGAAAAAGGGGGTGCGGTTCTTGCGGACGCGACTTGAATTCGGGATGGAATTGAACGGCCAAAAACCAAGGATGGTCGGCCAACTCGACGATCTCCACCAGTTTTCCGTCGGGAGAGAGGCCGGAGAGAACAAGTCCCTTTTTCGTCAGAACCTCCCGATAGTTGTTGTTGAATTCATACCGGTGACGATGGCGCTCGGAAATCTCGTTCTTCCGATAGGCTTCATATGCCCGAGTTCCCTTTTCGACACGGCAGGGATACGCCCCCAGGCGCATCGTTCCCCCCTTCTCCTCAATATCTCGCTGTCCCGGAAGGAGATCAATCACCGGATCGGGGGTGTTGGAATCGAATTCGGAGCTGTTTGCCTTCGACAATCCCGCCACATTTCGTGCAAATTCGATCACCGCGCATTGCATCCCGAGACAGATACCATAGAAAGGAACCTTCCGCTCGCGCGCATACTGAATCGCCTTGATCTTTCCCTCGATCCCGCGATTGCCGAAACCGCTGGCAACCAGGACTCCGTTGGAGCCTTTTAAGACCGACTCGGCTGATTCGGTCTCCAGTCGCTCACTGTTGACCCAATCGATGACGACGCGGGCCTTGTTTCCAATCCCGCCATGAATCAGCGATTCACAGAGACTCTTGTACGAATCTTTCAGGTCGACATACTTCCCGACCAGGGCGATCTGAACCTCTTCTTTCGGGCTTTGGATGATCCGAACAATCTTTTCCCAGGCTTTGAGCTTTGGCGGCCCCGCTTTGAGGCCCAGCTTCTTCACGATGATGTCGTCTAACTTTTCCT
>CAZOFJ010000076.1:0-12126 GCA_964579005.1 uncultured Nitrospirota bacterium | reverse complement strand
GCGGGAAACGGGATTTGAACCCGCGACCCCTAGCTTGGAAGGCTAGCGCTCTACCACTGAGCTATTCCCGCAAAATGAATCTATCTACCAATACAGCCACACAAACAGCCATACAACAAATTTCAGGAGGCAAGCGCTTTATTCCCTCAAGCCGACGCTCACAGATCCAGTCGGAACCTTGGCTTACTCACCTGGTGGGGAGGGGAGGATTCGAACCTCCGAAGCCCGAAAGCGACAGATTTACAGTCTGTTCCCTTTGTCCACTCGGGAACCTCCCCACAACCTTGAACCCCCTCCAACCTAATCACTGGCGTTTCCCCAATTGATGGAGCTGGCGAAGGGAATTGAACCCCCGACCTGCTGATTACAAGTCAGCTGCTCTACCAACTGAGCTACGCCAGCGTCAACTTCTTTCTGAAACAGGGAAAAAATGCTATCATCTCCCGTAGTTCGAGATTTCGTATATAATAAATTTTAGAAATGTGTCCTGATCTTTATAGAGAATGAAGAAGGGCTGGACTAGCCGGATAAACGACTAATTATAGTTTTGAGCTATCTACTTGTCAAGAGACAAATTAATAAAAATTTCGAGTAGAAACCGCTGGTTCCCGTCTCACTTCAAATAAAAGGCCCGACCAAAAATAAACCAGACTAAATGAGGAGAACCCGATGAGAATGACGTTTAGAATCTATCTTCTTTCAATCACCGCTTTTCTCCTACCCCTCATTTTCGCCGTCCAAAACACTCCGGCAGCCGATCTGGATATCCTGATCCCAAACAGTCTCATACAAAGCCAATTCAAAAGCTTTAGCCAAGAAGCGGGGCTCGCCTTGAGCTATCTTCCCCTGAGCCCCGCCGAGCCGCTGGGCGTCTTGGGGTTTGATATCGGGGTCGAGGTGACGGCGGTCAATATCCGCGAAGGCGAATCTTACTGGAAAGCGGTGGCGCCAGATGCCCCCAGCCAACTCCTTCTGCCAAAGGTTCATGTTCAAAAGGGACTTCCATTCGGATTCGATGTGGGGGCGGTTTTCTCAAAAGTGCCCCAATCGAATGTTTCGATGATGGGAGGGGAGCTCAAATGGGCGTTACTATCGGGAAACGCCGTCCTACCGGCGGTCGCCATCCGGGGGTCATACACCAAACTCCTTGGCGTTGACAGCTTGGATCTCCAAACCATCGGCGCCGATCTTTCAATCAGTAAAGGATTCGCCTTTATCACCCCCTATGTTGGCATCGGACAAGTCTGGGTTAAAAGCCAAGAAAAAATTAATGACCTTATCTTAAATTTAAAAGAAGAACGCCTCGCCTTAACAAAAGGATTCGTCGGGGTCAAAATCTCTTTGCTGGTGGTCAATTTTGTTGCCGAAGCCGACTTCTCCAAGATTCCGATGTATTCCGGAAGGATCAATATCGGATTTTAGGATAAGAAAAGAAAGATCATCATAAATCGTTTGATGACGCGGTTTAAACGGGTATAATACCCGTCATGCCGCTCCTCCCCTTCCATCCAATCATCGCCGATTGGTTCAAAGAGAGATTCGGTGCGCCAACCGAGCCGCAGCGGCTTGGCTGGCCGCACATTTTATCAGGCGAAGATACCCTCATCGCCGCGCCGACCGGATCGGGAAAAACCCTCGCGGCGTTTCTCTGCGCCATCGACCGGCTGATCCGTAACGGCATTGCCGGGCGGCTGGAAAACAGCGTCAAGGTCGTTTATGTCTCGCCGCTCAAGGCGCTCAGCAGCGATGTCCAGCGGAACCTCCAAACACCGCTCGGAGAGATCCAGACTCGCGCCGCCCTGCAAGAAATAAAACTACCAGAAATCCGCGCGCTGGTGCGAACCGGCGACACCCCTTCTCACGAGCGGCAAGCAATGCTCCGGAAGCCGCCGCAGATCCTGGTGACGACGCCGGAGTCGCTCTATCTCTTGCTCACCGCGGAGAAAAGCCGTCAGATCTTGCGAACGGTCGAAACGGTCATCGTCGACGAGATCCACGCCCTGGCGCGGGACAAACGGGGATCACACCTCGCCCTCTCCCTCGAACGGCTTTCGGCACTCTGCGACAAAAGGCCGGTCCGGATCGGACTCTCCGCCACCCAGCGGCCGATGGAGGAAATTGCCCGGTTTTTAATCGGGGCCAACCGCGTTGAGTCGAATAGCAATCCCCGCTGCGCGATCATCGACACCGGCCACCAACGCGATCTCGATCTTGCGATTGAGGTCCCACCGAGCGAGCTTTCCGCCGTCTGCTCGAACGAGCAGTGGGCCGAGGTCTACCATCGCCTGGCAGAGCTGATCCGGCAGCACCGAAGCACCCTGATCTTCGTCAACACCCGGCGGCTGGCGGAGCGGGTCACCCATCAACTGACCGATCTACTCGGCGAAGAGGCGGTCTCATCTCATCACGGCAGCCTCTCTAAAAAAATCCGGCTCAAGGCAGAGCAGCGTCTCAAGGCAGGTGAACTGAAGGCGGTCGTCGCCACCGCGTCATTAGAACTGGGAATTGACATCGGCTTCATCGATCTGGTCATCCAAATCGGCTCGCCTCGTTCCATCGCAACCTTCCTGCAACGTGTCGGGCGCTCCGGCCATGCGCTGGGCCTGACTCCGAAGGGACGCCTCTTCGCCCTGACGCGAGATGAATTAATCGAATGCGCTGCGCTTATCCGGGGAGTCCGGCAGGGACGCCTCGACCGGATCACCCCGCCGGAGGCCCCCCTCGACATCTTGGCACAACAGATGGTCGCCGAGGTCGCCGCTTGCGAGGAGATCGACGAGACCCCCCTTTTCGACCTCTGCCGGGGGGCCTGGCCCTATCACCGTTTAACCCGGGAGAAATTCGACCAGGTCCTCCAGATGCTCAGCGAAGGCTTTTCCACCCGCCTCGGCCGGAGCGGCGCCTATCTCCACCACGATCGGGTGAACAAGAAAATCAAGGCACGGCGCGGGGCGCGGATGACGGCAATCACCTCCGGCGGGGCGATCCCGGAGCTGGCTGACTACCGGGTCGTCACCGAGCCGGAAAAGATCGTCGTCGGATCGGTCGATGAAGATTTCGCCGTCGAGAGCATGGCGGGCGATATCTTCTTATTGGGGAACACCTCCTGGCGGATCGTCCATGTCCGGGGAGGGGATGTGACGGTCACCGATGCCCACGGCGCCCCGCCGACGATCCCATTTTGGCGTGGTGAAGCGCCGGCCCGGACGATTGAACTTTCAGCGGAAGTGTCGGCCATTCGGGAGGAACTCTCCCGCCGGGTCGATCGGCCTGATGAGGCGGCCACCTGGCTGATGCAGGAAGCGATGCTCGATGAATTTGGCGCGCGTCAACTGGTTCACTACGCGGCGGCGCAGAAAGCGGCGATCGGCCTGCTGCCAACCCAGCGGCATCTCCTCTTTGAGCGGTTCTTCGATGAGTCGGGGGGAATGCAGTTGGTCATTCATGCCCCCTTCGGAGGTCGGATCAACCGGGCCTGGGGCCTGGCCCTCCGGAAACGCTTCTGCCGGACGTTCGATTTTGAGCTGCAGGCCAGCGCCGACGACGACGGGATCGTCCTTTCGCTCGGACCACAGCAGAGCTTCCCCCTGGAACAGGTTGCCAAAATGCTCCGCGCCGAGCATGGCCGGGAAGTTTTGGTCCAGGCGCTGCTGGCCGCTCCGATCTTCACCACCCGCTGGCGGTGGAACGCGAACCGGGCACTGGCGGTTCTCCGGCAGCGAAGCGGGAAAAGGGTCCCGCCGGCCCTGCAACGGATGCGCTCCGACGATCTCCTGACCGCCATCTTTCCGCAGCAAGTCGCCTGCCGCGAGAATCTCCCCGGCGGGGACATCCCGATCCCCGATCATCCGCTGGTCAATCAGACGATTCATGACGGCCTCCATGAGGCGATGGATCTGGATGGCTGGATCAATCTCCTGCGTGCCATTGAACGGGGGGAGATTGAAATTACCGTCGCCGACACCCGCGAGCCAACCCCCTTTGCCTACGAGATCTTAAACGCCAACCCCTATGCCTTCCTCGACGATGCGCCGTTGGAAGAGCGGCGGGCGCGGGCGGTGGCGACCCGGCGGACATTGACGATCGAATCGGTTCGCGACATCGGCCGGCTCGATCCGCTCGCCATCGAACAGGTCCGGAAAGAGGCATGGCCGCTGGTCCGGGACGCCGACGAGCTTCACGACGCCCTCCTCCTGATCGGAATGCTTCCGGCGGGCGAAGGGCTCTCATGGCGCGATCACTTTCAGGAATTGGTCTCCACCGGCAGGGCCGTCGAAGCGACCAACGGCGCCTCCCGCTTCTGGGTGGCGACCGAGCAATGGCCGATGGTCCATGCCGCCCGTCCCGATCTCATTCCACAGACGACGCCGTCGATCCCCGACGGGATTCGGCAGGATTGGGCAGCCTCCGAAGGTTGGGTCGCCCTCATTCGGGGTCGCCTGGAAGTCGTCGGACCGACCACCGCCGCACAACTTGCCGCCGATCTCGGACTCGACCCCGATCACGTCAAATCGGCGTTAGGAGCGCTCGAAACCGAAGGGTTCGTCCTCCGAGGGAGGTTTACACCGGAAGCAAATGAGACCGAATGGTGTGCACGGAGATTACTTGCTCGCATTCATCGCCTCACCCTCGACCGGCTCCGCCGTCAGATCGAGCCTGCGCCGGTTGAAACCTTTCTGCAATTCCTTTTCCAGTGGCACCACCTCCTCCCAAAAATGCAGCTTCAGGGACGGGAGGGACTCTTTTCGGTAATCGAGCAGCTCCAGGGATTCGAAATCCCTCTCGTCGCCTGGGAACAGATCATCCTCCCATCGCGGATCGCCCGGTACGATCCCCGATGGCTGGATGAACTGACGCTCAACGGGGAGATCGCCTGGGGGCGGCTGCGCCCGCCCGCTTCTCCCAAAAACAACGGCGAAGAACCGGGCCGACCCCAACAGGCAACACGCCTTCTTTCGATCTCTCTGATGGCGCGGGAAGATCTTGGCTGGCTCCGCCCTCCATCGCAAGAGGCCCGGCAAGAGACCCCGTTTTTAAGCGGAAACGCAAAAGCGGTCGTCGAAGCGCTGGCCCGGAACGGGGCCTCGTTTGTCCCCGATCTTCTGGCCGCCACCCGCCTCCTCCCATCCCAACTCGACGACGCTCTTTGGGAATTGGTCGCAGCGGGCCTCGTCACCGGCGACGGCTTCTCATCGATCCGATCGTTGGCCGATCCGGTCCGGAGGGAGCAGATTAACCGGCTCCGCCGAAAAAGAAAGGGAAGAACCCTCCCCCGGGCGCGGGGAAGCGGACGATGGACCCTTTTTCCAGCGAGCAGAGCGAGCGAGAGGGGGAGGCTCCATCCGGCTTCGCAGGTGGAGGGGGCGACGCAAGCCCCTGTCATAGAAGACCGCGTCGAGGCGTGGGCCTGGCAGCTCCTTCAACGATACGGCATCCTTTTCAGGGATTTGCTCGGCCGCGAAGACGAAGCCCCTCCTTGGTATCAACTCCTCTCGGTTTTGCGCAGGCTGGAGCAGCGGGGAGAAATCCGCGGGGGACGATTCGTCTCCGACGTCGGCGGGGAGCAGTACGCCCTTCCAGAGGCGGTGGAGGCCCTTCGGCATCTCCGGCAGCACCCGCCTCCGCCTGCTCCGGTTTTTATTTTGGCGGTCGATCCATTGAATCTGATCGGCATTCTCACACCGGGCCGGCGGGTGACGGCACAGCCGTCGAACGCGGTTGCCTTTTACGGCGGCCACTTTGCCGGAGCACGGGAGGGGGGAGTGGTCCGCCTCGCGGAAAATCTCCCCCCGGAGATCGCCCGGAAGATCGAACGGACCCTCACGTCGGGCCGGCTTCTGGCGCCGGAAGCGCCGGGAAGAGAAGAAGAGATGGAACAGATCGGATTGTTGACGGAGTGATTGGTTCGCTGGTATTGTGCAGCATCGGCCCAAGTCCACCCTTTTCCAAAGATCATCAAAAATGGATGACGCAACCCCCCCGAAACTGGAGTATGGCATCAGTTTCAACCCCGCCCTGTGCAACAGGCTGGAGCGTCATTTCAACGGCGAGGCCGACGCCGAAGGGCGGGGGGGCCGCGCCCTGGTGGTGGGCCTGTTCGGCGAATGGGGGAGCGGCAAGACGCTTCACCTGCAACACATCCTGAAAAGTTTCTCCGCTTATTTTTTCTTGACCCAAGATAACAGAAAAGGATAACGTCCTGGAGATCGCAGTGTGAAAACCATTTCAGGGAAGGACTTCGCAAAGCTGCTTGAGAAGAACGGCTGGGAATTGCGAAGAGCGAAGGGAAGTCATCACATTTACGCCAAAGTCAGCGCCGCATGAGCCATACAACGAGGAGACCGATGAAAACAGAAGTGACCGTATTCCTCCTATTCCTATTGTTTGGGACGGCGGCGTCCGCTCATGCTCAAGCCAACGAGTGGAAGGCGCTCATCGAAGAGGCAAGGACGCTCTACCAGAAAGGCGAGTACGACCATGGGGTAGTGGTAGCAAAGAAGGCGCTTGATATGGCCGAGAAGGCCCTCGGCCCAAACCATCCCGATGTGGCCACAAGCCTTGAAAACATCGCTCTGCTCTATCGCAAAACCGGTCGGGACAGAGAAGCGGAATCACTGGAGGCGCGTGCGGCAGGCATTCGTAAGATGAAACGATAAATTGGAGCGAGCCGTTTCGGTCTTCTCCTCGATCTCCCGCACCACCAAAATGTTATTCCCCCACGAATGGCTGCTGCCGGTGTACGAATACCCCGTGGGACGACGACAATACTCCGCGCCGCCTCACCCTGCCGTGGCCCGAGGGTTACGACTACCAATCGGCACTGGGGAAGGTGGAGAACGCTTAATAAACGCGCAAGGGGCGTCAAGAAGAGATCTAGAGGGAACAGATCGTAACTGCTCAGGTAGGCACAAAGTGGCAAAGGCACAGAGGCACAAAGGGGAAAGCCAAGGAATACTAAAAAGTGGGATTGCTTTGTGCCTTTGTTCCTTTGTGCCTGAGTAGTTACCAAGGGCTCAAAAAAATGGGGCCTATACCTCTCTTGGCTCCAACAGAAGCTTCATTCCTTCGATGACCTGCTTCATTCGAGCCGGCGCCAACGTCCCGATTTTTTCGACCAGGTCTGTTTTATCGACCGTGACGATTTGAGAGATATTCACGACGCTTTGCTTCTTGAGATTGGCCTCTCCTTTGGACAAAAGGAGGTTTCCGGGGGCTTCGGCCCGTTTGAGGTTGGAGGTGAGGGCGCAGACGACGGTGTTGATCTTGCTTTGATTGAAGAGATTATTTTGGATGACCAGGTGGGGATGCCGATAACCGGGGGCCAAGCCTGATGAGGGACCGAGATCGACCGAGAAGAGGTCCCCCTGCCGGATGATCATTGGCTGCCCTTCAAGGTTTTGGCGTAACGTTTCTTCGCCTGTTTTCTGACCTTCGTCTCTTCTTCCGTCTCGGCATCAGAATAAATTTCGTTCAGGGCCTTCAACATCTTTTCATTTTTCCATTGATGAAGATAGGCCGTCACCGCATCGGCGAAAACCTGACTGCGCGAGCGATGAGACTCCGCCGCCAACTCGTCCACGCTTTTAAACAAGTCATCGGGAATGGAAATGGCCGTTTTCATGATGGCACGCTCCTCAAGGGTAATACCAAAGGTATAATAAGAAGACATGGCACTGTCAATACCCCTGATCAGCCAAAATCCACCGCCTGGGAAATGGAACGGTCACCGGTCGGCTTATAAACGGAGTGAACAATGAGGTGGTGTTTCAGAATCAGTCAGATTTTCTCAATCGGCCTCTTGTTGCTGGCGCTCGGCTGCGCCAACCCGGAGGCGAAGAGCAAAGAGCTTTACGAGACGGCGCAGTTCGAAGAGCAACAGCGGAACTTCAAACACGCCCGCCAGCTTTATGAACGGATTTTAAAGGAATATCCGAACTCGCAGACGGCGGGAGCGGCGAAGGAACGGCTGAAGGAGATCGAAGGGAAATAAATCGATTTGGATCGTTTCATTGAAGCGGCGGGCGAGTTCTTGAGAATCGAGAATCGGCTTCATGATACTTTGATCTCGTAGGGCGTCTGGGTATTTAGGGTTTCTGACGATAGTCGCGCGGATACAGGCAGGCGAATTGTAAGAACCCAAATGAGTTGCCAGATGCTTTTCAAAGCGGACCAGAATCTTGCGAAAGCGGTTCAGCCATGAATGACATACTTCCACAACCCATCGCCGCGCTCGGGCGCCCGGAATCTCTTTCTTCTCTCACCGCGATGGGAATGCCACCCCCTTCAGTCAGCAGGCTTCTCTTCGTTCCCCGCTTGCCACGGTCCGTGACCCGTGGCCTCTCCCCAAAGGGGCTTTACTCATCGCTCCGTCTACGCTCTGCCATGTCCACTCCAAGCCTTTGAGGTCGTCATAGACGACCAGCGCCTCTTGCCACAACCTTTTAAAGACGCCTGTCTTGACCCACTGGGAAAAATAGTAATAAACGGTGCTCGGTGGGCCAAACTGTTTCCGGGGGACAGCCTGCCACTGGATACCGGTTCGCAAAACATAGAAAATCCCTTCAGTGATCCGTTTCAAATCAACGGTTCTGGGTCGACCCTCTTGGCTCTTACGAGGCGGAATCAGCGGTTCCATCTTTTCCCAGAGCGCATCGGGCAACTTCCATGAAGCCAATTTCCTTTTGTGTCTTTTACTCACGGGCATCCTCCTTCCTTATTTCGTCAGAATGCCCTTTTGTATCCTAACTCCGTAGTTTTTAGATAGACTCTAAGCCACCTGTCCAGTTCTAGGGGGTCACTTCATGTGGACATCAGCCGCAATAGTCGGCCGATGGCGATCTGTCAGGTATGGCATCGATCTTCTCGACAGAGGCGGTAATTCCGTAGGTGTCCTAACACCAACGTCATCCCTCCCATGCTGGTGGCGATCCGCTCGCCGATTTCACCCAACATATCGTGTCCGAAGTGCGCAGCCAAGATCATCTGGATCAGGCCGGTCGATCCGAGTGCCAGGACCCCGCGATCCTGATGGCGAAAGCATCCTAACGAGAAGGCGCAGACGCTGGTCGGCAGAACGAGCCAAAGCAACATCCTGTGAAAACTTTCATCCGTGGTGAATGCGAGCGAAACAACCGGAAAGAGGACGATCGCAAGAGGGGTCAATAGGCAATGGAAGAGGCAGATGCCTGAGATGAGGACCCCCCATCGATCGAGAGCGATTTGGGCTTTTTCTTTCAACATGTCAATGGACTCCATCGGATAATGTATTAGATTCTGTGTCTAAAAGATCTACGTTTTTTGGGTAGATCTTTTGGACACAGCCAGCGAACGAAGTGAGCGTTGAGGGGGGAGGCTCCATCCGGCTTGGCCGGCCTGCACTGTAACACCGTGTGGAGGGGGGCGACGCAAGCCCCCTTTCCGGCAAAGCCGGATTAGATATCCCTGTTCACTCCAGCTTAAAAGCGATGGCGACCTGCATGACAAACACCTCTCCCTCCAGTCCTTTCGGCCGGGGGCGAAACGGCGCAGCCCGCGAGACCGTCTCCTTCGCCGCTTCGTTGAGCGTGTCATGAGGAGAAGGCTGAATCAATGTGATCTCACTCACCTTTCCATCCGGGAGGATCAGAAAACGGATTCCGATTACCCCTTCCCACCCTTGCCTCCGGGCCGATCTGGGATAAAACCGGGCGCGCTCTATCTTCGACCAGACCAGGGCGCTGAACCGCCCCATGTCATCCCCCTTCCCCATTCCGCCCGGAATCCCATCGGGAACTCCGTCGCGGACTCCTCCTGGTACACCACCGGCAAGACCTCCTCCGACAACACCACCTGGGACACCGTCCGGACCCCCTCCTCCGGAACCGGTCTCACCGGCCGCATCTGTGTCGAGCCCGGCGGGCTCGCTTGCCGCCGGAAGCGCCGGCTCCACCGGCGCGCCCAAATCGGACGGCTCCAAGATCTCCTCTTCGGCGGATCGTTCAACATCTTCGTTATCAACAACCTCTTCGGAGACCGGCATCGGAAGAGACGGTTGCGGATCTGGATCTGGATCTGATTTCTCCACACGGGCCTCAGCGGACGCTCGACGAGGGGGCGCTTTCGAGGCTGTCTGAACAGCAGACACTTCCGAAGGTGGAGGGGCTGCCGGACCCGGCGGAGGGCCGAGCAGCGGGGCGGGCGACCCCAATTCAACCGGCGGCGGAAGAACGGCGATGTCAAGATCGATCACCGCCGGCTCTGGAGGATCAGGGGAGGTCCAGGAACCAGCGCCCACGATACTCAGCCCGATCAATAGATGGAGGGCGAACGACCAGAACGTGGCTCTCGTCTGGAGGGTCATGACTTGCCTCTCCGCTGCTCGGTCTGGAGGCTCACCCTCTTGAATCCAAGGACCTTGACCGCATCGAGAACATCGACGAAAACCTGAAGGGCGATCTCTTTATCGGCCCGGATCAGAAAAGGGGTCTCCCGGTCGAGCGTCTTGATCCCTTCCGTTAAATCCCCCAGCGTCACCTGAGTTGAATTCAGAAAGATCTTGCCATCCCGGTCGATCTCGATTGTCCGCGTTTGAACGGCCTCTGGGTGGGAGGCCGAGGCGCTGGGAAGCGCTACCGGGATCGCCCCCGTGGCGATGAAGGTCGATGTGGTCAGCACGATGGTTAAGAGGACCAGCATCACATCGACCAGCGGGATGACATTCATCGTGTCGAATTCTTTCTCGTCCATCCTCTCCTCCTATCGCCCGGCGCCGACGTTTTCAGGGAGCGGCTCGCGGTCTTCAGAGGGCTTTTTCGCGACAGTTTGAGCGACAGGGTGATCGATCTCCCACTGCATCATCAGCACCTTGGCCTTCCGTAAAAGAAAGTTGTAGAGCGTCACGGAAGGGATCGCCACCAGAAGCCCGGCCGCCGTCGCCTTTAGGGCAAGCGCCAGGCCCTTCATGATCTTCCCTGAATCCATGAACCCTTCCTGGCCCATCGTATGAAAAGTGAACATGATCCCGAGGACCGTCCCCAGAAGTCCGATATAGGGGGCGCTGCTTCCGATGGTGGCGATGATGTGGAGCTTCTTCGTCAGCTCCAACTCGAGGGCCTTTTTATCGCTGAATGTCTCGATCTTGATCCGTCTGTAAACCGTCTGTCTTTCAATGGCGATGGCGACCGCGATGACGCTCAGTAGAATCAAAAATCCGATAATCCCGTAATCAAGAAGATGGATCATAGAGGCTCCTATTCAGGCTTATATTCGATCAAGCCGGCCATAGCCGGTCCGATTTGCAGGATGGTTTTTCCATTTTATTTCCCTGCTCCGCCTTATCTTTCCGGCTTTCCCGCAAGATCAATCGGAGCCGGGTGGATCGGGATTCGGCAGCAGCCGGCGCCGGTCCAACATTGTGATGCCGACCGCCGAAAGGCCGCCGATTAAAATCATCATCGTTGAGGGAAGCGCCTCCAGGCGGAGCGAGGCGGAGAGATCGAAGAGAGATCCGGCCGCCAGATTCCCGATAGCGCCGCCCACCCCCCAGACTAAATAGAAGAGGCCGTAATAGATCCCGAGATGGCGTTCTTTTCCGAGCACCGGAATCATTTCCATCACAAACGGAAACGAGACCATCATCCCCAGCGTCAGGAGCGCCGTGGCCAGCAGAACGGGAAGTTGATTCCAGATAAGATTCGATGCCTGAAACCGAGGGAAAAGAACGAGCGGAAGAAAAGAAAGCCCCATCACACCGAGCCCCAGAGAGATGACCGAGGGAAGACGCCACCGCGCTTTGCAAAAAGAGGCGACCCGCGTCTGTCCGGATATCACCAGAAGGGAAGAGAGGGCAAACAGAATGCCGGCGCTGGAGTTGCTCCCCGTCCTTCGACCCATTTCCAGAGGCAACCCGAAGTAGAGCTGATTGAAGAGAACCGCATAACCGCTCAGCGCCAAAGAAAAAAGGATGAACGGCCGGTTCGTTAACGCGTTTTTCCAGCCCTGCTTCCAATCATCGGGGGTATTTCCGAAATCATCTCGATTTCCCCGGCGATTCGGGAGTGTTTGAACCAGCCAGACGCCCCAGAGAAAAAAGACGAGTCAATCCCATTTTTAGTTGAAATTGGTCTTGCGGTTCCTGGTGTGGCTTTG
>CAZOFJ010000075.1:0-12577 GCA_964579005.1 uncultured Nitrospirota bacterium | reverse complement strand
GCGGCTGCGCCTATGGAGCGGGAGATTACACCTTCCACTGCCATATTCCGCAGCATTATGTGACCGGAATGTGGGGTTTCTGGAGAGTCTATAACACGCTTCAGGTTGCAGGTTCTCAGGACGACATCATGACCCCTCTGGCGGAGTTGCCGGATCGGAAGGGAAAAATGAAGCTTGCGGTCGACTCTTCCAAGCTCGTCGGGAAGAGTGTCGATTGGTTCGGCGGTCAACGGTTTGAAATCACCGCCGACAAGACCGACTGGAAAGCCAAGCCTCCCAAAGTCGCAATCAAGGATTGGGTGGAAATGATGATGCCGGCGAAAGGAAAGCCGGGGGGATCGGACGATGAGCACAAGCAGGTCGTCTCGATGGATGCCACCGTGGTCGATTGGAAGTGGGATGGAAACGTGGCGCTCGGTGAACCGGAGACCAAGCAGGTCTGGGTCAACTACAAATCGGCTGCTCCAGGAAAACAGCTTCCGCTTCGTTTCGACGCCATCACGGGGAAACTCTCCATTCCTCATCTCAGGCCTCACCTTGGAAAGCGGGTGCCTTTTTCGCCCGAACATAACCCGGCCCCGTTCTTCGAGCCGATCCGTGTGAAGTCGACGGAACCGGCGCTTCCTGGCCAAAACGGGCCCTGGAGCCTCTGTCCGGAGCGGGCGCCGCGGAAGTATTACACGATCAACGGCATCACCCTTCCGATCACCTTAAAGAAGGCGACCAAGAAAACACCGGCCATCGTCGATCCGGACGGGCTCCTCTTCGTGCTGGAAGAAGAAGAGGCCGAAGTTCGCGCCAACGATGCCAAGAAAATTCCGCTGGCGATCCGGGCCAACGTCTATGACTGCGTTGATGTCATCTATAAGAGCAAGATGCAGGATGATGACCGGACCGTTCATTCAAACAAGACCAATATCCACCCCCATTTCTTCCAGTTCGACATCACCGCGTCGGACGGGGTGATCATCGGCTTTAACTACGAGCAATCGGTTCGTCCGTTCACGATCCTGAAGGCGGAAGATAAACAAAAGCCGCATGAAGGGTTGCCGGTTCCTCAGAACACCACCTTGACCAAAGAGGCGAAAAAAGGGGATACGGCAATTGAAATTTCTACAAATGTTCGCCATATCGATGTTCATGGAAATAAATTCGATACCCCCATGTACCATCCGGGGATTACCGTCGGTATCAGTCTCGACGGGGTGGGCGAATTCGAAGCGGTGAAGATCAAAGAAATCAAAGGAACCACGGTTGTTCTGACCGAGCCGCTGTCGGGCAATCACAAAAAAGGGGCGATTGTCTCCCCTGAATTTGTCCGGTATCGTTGGTATCCCGATGTCGATCTCGGCTTGGTCTTCTGGCATGACCATGTCTTCGGGTTAGATGGTTGGGGACATGGGTTTTTCGGCTCGACGATTGTCGAGCCGGCCGGATCGACCTATCATGATCCGGTGACCGGGAAAGAGATCCGGAGCGGGAATGTGGCCGATATCCGGACCACCGATCCGGTTTCCACGCATGTTACCGGGAGCTTCCGGGAAGTCGTGATGCAGATCATGGATTCCAATCCGAGAACGGCTGAACTGATCACCGCCGATAACCCGATGGCCGGAAGGCCGTCTGTGGATGGAACCCCGTCGGCAAAATACCCGGCGCGGCTCAACAAGTCGGCGATGACCTACCTGAACGGTGGGGAAGCGACGACAGGGGGAGGATATGGATTACGGGTCGAACCGCTCTCAGTCCGGCTGGCCAATAATCCCGACCCCGCTCAGCTCTTCTCCAGCAAGGTTCATGGAGATCCTGAAACCCCGATGATGCGGGCCTATTTGGGTGATCCCATTGTCTTTAGACATATTCAAGGGTCGGCCAACGAGGCCCATACCTGGCATGTCAGCGGACATTGGTTCCCAATGGAGCGGTTTAACGCGGAATCGCTTCCGCGCACCACCTTCCAGATCGCCATCGCCGAGCGCCTCGACATGGTGATTCCTGCTGCCGGCGGTCCGCAAAAAATGGCGGGGGATTACCTCTACTACTCCGGCCGTGCTTCTCACTTTGCGGGGGGGGCCTGGGGACTGATCCGGGTGCTCGATAAACCGGATAAGACCTTGCAGCCGCTTCCTTCGCGCGAGGAGATCCCGGCCCCTGCAAAAGATCTCTGTCCAGCGGATGCCCCGGTGAAAAACTTCAGCGTTTCGGCAGTCGATTATGCCCTAAGGTTCAATCCGGGGATGCCGGAAGTGATGGAGGTCGATCTGGGACGGCATATGAGCACCAGCAACGCACAGGGGAAAGTCTATCTTCTTGATGATGAGGTCACGAAGGTGAAGAGCGGAGCGCTCAGGCCGAACCCGCTCACCCTGCGGGTCAACGTCGGTGACTGTATTAAGATCAAACTCACCAACAAAATGGCGAAAGAGCGGGCCGGGTTCCATGTCGATGGGCTGGCCTTCGACCCGAAAGACTCGATGGGAATCAACGTCGGAAACAATCCTGGAGATCAAACGGTCGCCCCCGGACAGAGCAAGGTCTATACCTTCTATGCCCATCCGGAGTTTGGAGAGAATGGTGCGATGATCCAGGACTGGGGGAACGTGGTGGAGAACCCCAGAAATGGACTCTATGGCGCCATCATCATTGGTCCAAAAGGTTCCAAATATCGGAATCCGGCGACGGGTGAGGATATTTCGCTCAAGAACTCCTGGCAAGCGGACGTCATCGTCGACAGGACGATTCCCGGTAACGAAAATAAAAAGAATTACCGAGACTTCTCCTTGATGTTCCAAGACGAGGATGTGATCCTCGGGACCAGTTTTATGCCGTATGCACAAAAGGCGGCGGGACTGATTGGGGTGAATTACCGGGCAGAGCCCAAAGACTGGTATATGGAGAATGGATGCGACGTCGGTCAGGTCTTTATCTGTGTCGCCAACAATAAGGGGGGAATCAACACTCCTGTCGTTGAAGCCCACGCCGGTGATGCCGTCATCCTCCATGTCTTCGGCGGATTCAGTGAGCAGGTCGGGGTTTTTGCACTCGACGGCCATGAATGGCCCAGCGATTCATTTAAAGGAGCCCATCTTCACAGCTCTCTTGAGTTCGGCGGATCTTCTTACCTCCGTGTCGATCTTCGGGGCGGCGCGGGCGGACCCCACCAGGTCCCGGGCGACTACGTCTACATGAACCATCGGGTCGCCTATATCGATGCGGGGCAATGGGGGATGATTCGCGTCCTTCCTAAAGGAGATAAGAAAATTCTTGCTCTCAACCCGAATGATCCTGGATTTCGGTTTGCGGGTCAGGAAGGAACGGCTCAACCCGTTGTAACAAAATAACGGTGATTTCAACATATCTTGAAGTAGAAGTAAAAAAGAGGGACCGTAAGGTCCCTCTTTTTTTTAGAAGAGATATTTCAGGTCTCGATATGATGTTTCTTGATAAAAGGGATAAAGAAGGATAGATTTAGACCGGTTAAATTTCTCCCAAACTGTTTACCAGGAGGGAATTTTTACAACCATCACTGAGTGAGGCAAACATGAGACGATTTTACGAAAATGGAATTACCACCGTCGTCCTCTTTATTGCAGGCATCGGTATCAGCTTTTGGCCGGCACTTTCTTATTCGGGGTTGTCGATTTCAACAATCCCCCTGGCTGACCAGCAGAAAGAGCTTTCGCCCAAACAAGTCCCCTCCCGCGCGGTCAAGTGGATTTACACGACCGGCAACACTATTTTTTCGAGTCCGATCATTGCGAAAGACGACACGATCTACGTCAGCTCGACCGATAACTTCCTTTATTCCCTGACTACAAAAGGGAAGCTTTTGTGGCGGACAAGAATCGGACCTTTAAAACATGTCAATTTTATCCGATCAACCCCCGCGCTGGGAGAAGATGGGACGATCTATGTTGGATCGACCGACCGCCATCTCTACGCCGTCTCTCCCGACGGAGAAATCAAGTGGCGTTACCCGACCGGAAAAGAGGTTTTTTCCTCGCCGGTTCTTGGAAAAGATAAGACGATCTATTTCGGCTCGGAAGACGGTTTCTTTTATGCCGTCGACGCCGACGGAAAACTGAAATGGCGGCATGATTTTGGGACGCCGGTCCATTCCAACCCGGTTATTGGAAAGAGCGGCACCGTTTATGTCAGCCTGGAGAATAAGCATCTTTATGCACTCCGTCCGGATGGGGAGATCAAATGGGAATTTGAGGCCGATAGCAGCCTGGCTTCTCCCGCTTTGAGTCCGGATGAGACCCTCTATGTCGGTTCGAAAGGAGGATTTCTCTATCGCATTTCGTCGGAGGGCAAAGTGATCTGGCGTCATCGGACTGAAAAATTTGTTTCGGCGGCGCCGGCGATCGCCGAGGACGGGACGATCTATGCCGCTTCCTTCGATGGTTCCCTGCATGCCATCAGCCCCGAGGGAAAACAGAAATGGGAATATCCGGTGAAAAGTATTGTTAACACGTCGCCGGCCCTTGCCCCGAATGGGCAGATTCTGATCGGTTCGAATGATGGAAATCTATACGCTTTCAGTGCGGACGGTAAACAGGCTTGGCACTATCGACCCGGACACGCTGCATCTTCGGTCGCAGCGGTCGGAAGGGACGGAACGGTCTATGTCGGCTCCCATGATGGGGATCTCTACGCCCTGAGTGCCGCGGAGAAACAACATCGTTTTTAAATAGACTCCAAGATAGCAAGATACAAGATAAAGGGGGGACCGGACAGTCTCACATCAATGGGCCGTTCCCGGGTCCATATATAAAAAAGCCCCGCCGGAAAAGAATTCCGGCGGGGCGCCAATCACTTAGAAATACTTTTTAGGAAACCAATCGGACGTTGGTCGCTTGGGGTCCCTTCTGGCCTTGAGTGACTTCAAACTCGACCGCATTTCCCTCTTCAAGGGACTTGTACCCTTCTCCCGCAATGGCGGAAAAGTGGACAAACACATCCGCTTCGCCGTCTTCGCGTGTAATGAATCCATAGCCCTTGCTGCTGTTAAACCATTTTACTGTTCCTTTGATCATCTTCTGCTTCTCCTTTTTTGTCAGCCATCCAAAGATGGAATGTTCATCGTGAGTTTATCCAAAAAACAAAAAAGCTGCAGCCAATTGTAATCGCTGCAGCCGACCTGTCTTTCAGACAACTTTTACAATGAGCTCATCTCTCTTGTATCATAGCGTCCGGAAAAGGTCAATGAAATTGTTTGACCTTTTCTCTGTGAGGGGCACTCCCCTGATTCCCTGAGAAGGGATATAATCGCATCTGCCTGTGTTGGTTTTTTGGGGGTGATCTGTGCAGAACTGGGTCTGCTTATTTGGAAAGGGACTCCTTGTTGCCAATCGATGAAGTGATTCCTGTATTGCGGCAAACACTTGCCTTGAACAGTTCCGTCGTGTTGCAAGCGCCACCCGGCGCCGGCAAGACGACGCAGGTTCCGTTGGCGTTGTTGGACCAGCCTTGGTTGAAACAGCGGTCGATTGTCATGCTGGAACCCCGACGGCTGGCGGCGCGCGCGGCGGCGGCGCGAATGGCCTCCCTCCTTGGGGAACCGGTTGGGAAGACGGTCGGTTATCGGATTCGCTTCGAGACGAAGGTTTCAACAAAGACGCGAATCGAGGTGCTGACCGAAGGGATCCTTACCCGCCGCCTGCAGTCCGATCCGGCATTGGAGGGGGTGGGGCTGGTGATTTTCGATGAATTCCACGAGCGGCATCTCCATGCCGATCTGGCGTTGGCGCTCTGCCTCGACAGTCAGCGGCTGCTTCGCGACGACCTCAAGTTCCTCGTCATGTCTGCGACGTTGGAGGGAGCGGCCGTGTCGGCGCTTCTTGGGGGCGCGCCGGTTGTCATGAGCGAAGGGCGGAGTTTTCCGGTGGAAGTGCGTTATTCCGCGCGGGACTCCGAAGATCGGCTCCCCGCGGTGGTAAAAGAAGCGATTCTCCGTGCGCTGGCGCATGACAAAGGAGATCTCCTCGTCTTTCTTCCCGGCGCCTGGGAAATACGTCGGACGCAGGCGCTGCTGGCATCGGCGCTGGCGCGCAGCGCGGTCGATCTCTTCCCGCTTTACGGCGATCTCCCCTGGGAGGCCCAGGATCGGGCGATCAAACCGTCCGAAGCCGGTCGGCGCAAGGTGGTCCTTGCGACACCGATTGCGGAGACGAGCTTGACCCTGGAGGGAATCGGCGTCGTGATCGACTCCGGCTTTGTCCGGGTTCCGGAGTTCGATCCCCGCAGCGGGCTCACCCGACTGACCACCAAACGGATCTCCCGCGCCTCGGCGGAGCAGCGCGCTGGCCGGGCTGGGCGACTCGGTCCCGGTGTCTGTTACCGCCTCTGGAGCGAGGCGACGCAGCGCGGATTGACGGCGCAGCCGATCCCGGAGATCCGCTCCGCCGATCTGGCGCCGTTGGCGTTGGAGCTGGCGCAGTGGGGGGTGCGCGATCCCGGTGCCCTCTCCTGGCTCGATCCTCCCCCGAAGGCGGCGTTCGATCAGGCGCGCGCCTTGCTGGTCGGGCTCGACGCGTTGGGAGAGGACGGCGCCATCACCCCGGTCGGGCGGGCGATGGTCTCTTTCCCCTTGCACCCGCGTCTGGCGCATATGTTGTATCTCGCCGAGGCGCGGGGTCTCGGTCGTCTCGCGTGTGATATTGCGGCGCTGTTGACGGAGAGAGATGTTTTCATCGGTGAGGGTCGGCGTTCCTGTGGTCTCGTCGAGCGACTGGAGGTGCTGCATGCCTTCCGCGAGCAAGGGAAGAGAACGCAGTCGATTGGGGCCGACACGGCAGCCTGTCAACGTGTTGCCCAGGCGGCGCGCCAGTATCAGCGCCTGTTGCAAAGCAAGGAGACGAAAGTCGGAGGCGATATGGAAAAGACCGGTCTCCTCCTTGCGTTTGCCTATCCGGACCGGATCGCGCAACAACGCGCGCCGGGCGATATCCGCTATCTACTCGCCTCCGGCCGGGGCGCGCGTCTGCCGGAACAGGAACAGCGGATCCGCCACCCTTACCTCGTGGTGGCGAGTCTCGATGCGGGTGAAACGGAAGGAGCCATTTATCTTGCCGCCGCCGTCGAGATCGATCTGCTCCGCCAAGAGATGCCCACTTATCTTCGCACGGAAGAAGTGATCCGATGGGACGCACGTCAGCAGCGGGTGATCTCGTTGCGGGAAGAACGTCTGGGGGCGTTGGTCCTCGACAGCGGTGATCTCTCGAATCCCGATCCGGAGAAAGTTCGCGAAGCGATGCTGGAAGGGATCCGTACGTTGGGCGTGACCGCGCTTCCATGGACGCGCGAGGCGCGCGACTGGCAAGCGCGGGTCGGCTCTTTGCGCCACTGGTTTCCGCAGGAGGGCTGGCCCGATCTCTCAGACGCAGCGCTGCTGGAAAGCCTCGAAGCATGGCTGGGACCTTTTCTCGGCGGGATTACCCGCCGTGAGCAGTTGAAACAGCTCGATCTGCTCGCCGCGTTAAAGGCCGGACTGGATTGGAACCAGAACCGGCGTCTGGAGGAGGGGGCGCCGACCCACCTGACCGTTCCGAGCGGATCCCGGCTTTCTTTGGAATACCGGCCCGGCGAATCTCCGGTGTTGGCCGTCAAACTGCAGGAGATGTTCGGACTGGCTGAGACGCCGCGAGTGGCCTGGGGAAAGGTGCCGGTGACGCTCCATCTTCTCTCCCCCGCGCGACGCCCCATCCAGGTGACACAAGACCTGCGCGGGTTTTGGGAGCGGACTTACACCGAGGTGAAGAAGGAATTGAAGGGACGTTATCCGAAACACCCGTGGCCGGATGATCCTTGGAACGCCTTGCCGACGGCGCGTGCCCGGCCGCGATAGGTTGCCTGCTGTTTTATCCTGGGAGCCTGTGAATTAATCCCAAGCCGTGATGGGATTAATTCACAGGCTCTGGGGTGGTTTTCGATGGGGTACGCTCTTCCGAGAGGATGGCGATCACCTCCTCGTCGGTGACCTGCCCGAACTCCGCGAAAAATTGGCCGACGGCGTAAAAGTCGTCCGGCGTCTGTAGACAGACCACCTCGTCTGCCAGCGGTTCAATGGCTGCGAGCGAATCCGGAGGGGCGACCGCAGTGGCCGCAATCAACCGGGCCGGTTTTTTGTCGCGGACGGCACGGACCGCTGCGATCATGCTTGCTCCCGTGGCGATGCCATCGTCGATGACAATCACAATTCGGCCTGCGGGGTCGATGGGGGGATGAACCGGGGTATAACGGGAACGGCGTTTTCGAAGCAGTTCCACTTGGGTCGCTTTTTCTTTCTCAAGATAGGCCTCGTTCAGGCCGAGCGAATAATAGGCGTTGCCGAGATAGAGATGACCCGCTTCGTCGACCGACCCGATCGCCAGCTCTTCCTGATAAGGGGCCCTCAACTTGTGAACGAGGATGACGTCGAGTTCCCCTTCCAGGGCATCCGAGACGATCTTACCCATTGGAACGGCACCGCGAGGAATGGTAAGAATAAGAGGATGCCGCCCCCGATAAGAGGCCAATCGCTTGGCCAACAACCGCGCCCCCTCTTCCCGGTTTCGATAGATCATCGAGACGTTTTTCCTCGTTCCTCTGGGGGAGGTTCCTCCGTTTTACCGAAGGAACCTCCCCCGTTCGCTTGAAGCGCCGGTTCCTGATACCTGATAAAGGAGCTCAGGCGACCTTTACCTCGATCGCCTTCGGTTTTGCCTTTTCCGATTTTCCCAGATGAACATTCAAGATGCCATCTTTAAAGTCGGCGACCACCTTTGTCTCGTCGGCGTCAGCCGGAAGGGTAAAGCTTCTCATGAAGGAGCCATAGGAGCGCTCGATCCGGTGGAACCGTTTCCCTTTCTCTTCTTTTTCCTGCTTTCGCTCTCCCTGCAGGGTCAGAACCCCTTCTTCCACCGAGACCTTCACATCCTCTTTTTTGACCTCGGGCAGTTCGGCCTTGATGATATAGTCTTTCTCCGTTTCGCTGATGTCGACAACCGGTTCCCAGTCGACGGTCGTCAGCGCCTCTTTCCCTCCATCACCGAATCCGATTCGACCGAAGAGACGATTCATCCGTTCCGATACCTCTTCCAGATCCCGGAAAGGATCCCATCGTTTGATGCTTCGAAGTGGATCAAAACGTACTAACGACATTTTTCTCCTCCTTTTTTCTGCGGGTCTGATGATGGAAGAGGGAGGTCCCGCCCCTTCCCTTTTCCAACCGGCGGTATTCCACTTTTTTCCCGGAAGGTCCTTTCTTCCTCCGTCATGATTCTTCTTTATTTTGGGATAAACGGTTTCAAGAGACAACCCCCCGAAAGGGGCGTTTTCGATCTTTGACCTGAACCCCGGCCGGCTCCAAAAATGCCCCCTTTGGGGGGTTGCTTCTTCCATCCGAATATCCTCAGAATGTAACAATGAGGGAAAAGGGGGTCTGATCGTGATCTTGGCGTCGGAGTGATGGTGATCCACTCCGGCGCCTCACCGGGGGAGGAAAAGATGATTCCATTTATTTTGAGGAAGAGACTAAAAAAGGGAATGATTTTATTTTTTCTTGCGATGTGCCTGATGGTAGGGGGAGGAGCGGCCTGGGCCGCGGCATGGGCCGAAGGAGCGTCGCCGTTCCAGGCGACCCCATCGGAGGTTCCTCTCCTCCAGGATCAATTAAAACAAACGCTTCAGGAAGAAGCTGCCTTGCGGCGCCAGATCAAAGCAGAGACCCGTCTGGCGGTGCAACCCGATATGGAGTATCTCCTTTATCAGAAGAGCCTCCGTTTTTCGGATCACGCGGCCCGGCTGGAGGAATTGAAACAGGAGCGGATGGGAGTGATCCGAAGACTGACCCAACTGCAGGCGGAAAACAATCTTCCCGTAGACGTCCTTCGGGAGGTGGGAGAACGGTCTCTTGACACTTTCCCCACCTACAGCGGCGCGCCTCTTCTCTCCTTTTATGATGCGGCCCTGGTTGACCCGGTGAGCCGCTCCCCCTCCTACTCCTCTTTTTGGACGAATTTTCTTCGACTTTCTTTCTCAATGGTCTTGTTGCTCATCATCGTCCTCCCGGTGGTCGCCCTCCGAAAATTAAGGTCCGATCTGCGGCATAAAGAGATCATCCGGGTTTTTCCGATCTTCACTGTTCGGAGACCGAAAGGGAGCGGCCGCCTGGAGCTGCTTCAGATGGTTGTAAAAAGAGGGGCCTGATGGATAAAAAAGGAGGTGCGCGATGGTTCCTGTCGTGGAAAAATTGATGTCCAAGAAGATCTGTTCGATCGCATCCGGAGAGAGTGTTCTCGAAGGGGCGAAGGAGATGGCCCGAAGGGAAATCGGAAGCCTCCTGGTGAGCCGGGAGGGGGAGTATATCGGAATCGTCACGGAGGTCGATATCCTCCGGAAGGTGGTGGCGAAAGAGATCGATCCGGCCACGGTTCCCGTGGAGAATGTGATGACCTCCCCTCTGATTACGGTGGAGGCCGACCTGCCGGTGGTCGACGCCAACGATCTGATGGAGAGGAAGAAGGTCCGCCACCTGGGGGTGACCCGGGATGGAAAGATCATCGGGGTCGTCTCGGTTCGGGACTTCCTTCATCCCATTGAAATGGAGCAAGAGGCGAGCGGGTTTTAGATTTCCGCAAAGAAGGGAGGTAAGATCGATGGAGCCTTATCGCCGTGCTGATCGTTTCTGGGGATGGAGGGAGATCTTCTTGATTGGTCTCCCGGCTCAGGCTGCCGGGCCGGAATCGGATCTGGATGGCTGGGTCCTGGGGAACTATCTTCTGGTCGGGTTCCTCGTCCTCATCGTATTGGGATGGCTGACCGGCGCTTATGCCCTGTTATTTAGCAATGTCGGTCCCCGGATGAAGCGGGTTTTCCTCTATCCGTTGCTGAAAGTGATGGGAAAAAGCGGCGATAAGAAACCCTGGACTTCGGAAAAGAGATAAAAAGTGGAGGATCGGATGGAGACACAAGCGGCGCTCGATTTTCAGATCGGTTTAGAGGAGCGGATCGGCCGGATTTATGGGAAGATCGCATCCGCGTTTTCATCCTCCCCGGACCACGATGAAGGGAAGACCGCCTTCTGGGAGCAACTGGCGAGGGACGAGGCGGTTCATGCCTCCCTCCTCTCCATCGAAAAGGAGTTCCTGCAGAACGGCGTGCGGATCAAAAAACCGGTTCAGATCGATCTTCACACCCAAGAGGCGCTGGAGACCCTCCTTTCCGAATGCGAGGGGAGAATTGGCCGTGGAATGACGGAAAAGGATGCGATCGAGATCCTCGTCTCCCTGGAGGCTTCCGAGGTCAACAAGATCTTCTCATCGCTTCTGGAGGCGACCGATTCGAAGGTGTTGGCCCGCTTCATCACTTTCTCCTCGGCGCACAAAGAGCATGAACGGCGCGTTCTGGAGGGAGCAAAAAGAATGGAGGTCTGAGATGCCCAAACCCCCTCTCCCGAAACCAGATGAGCGGAAAGTCGGGAAGTGGTTTGAATCTGAAAGGAGGTGAATTTGATGAAGCCCGGATTGAAGCAATGGACCGCTCTTGCGGCGCTGATTGTCCTCTCCTTCTTTCTGAGCGGCTATGTGGTCGATCTCCAACCTCTGTTCGTGATTGAAGAAGAGGCCGGTTCCAAGATCGCGGCGCAGATGAACAACCTGGGGGTTCAGCAATACAGGGAAGGAAAATTTCAGGAGGCCCTGGCCCATTTTATCCTTGCCTCCGAGAAAGATGAGACGTTAGGCGCGTACCATTATAACTGCGCGGTTGCGTTTGTGGCGATGGGCCGTTTTGAGGAGGCATTGGAGCATCTGGACATGTCGAAAGAGATCGACCCCGACAATACAAAGACGATCGATTTCTACAGCGGTCTCCTCGATAAGGTGCGCCGGAGTATATAAGAAACTGTTGCACAAACCTATTCTTGTGCTTCGACAAGCTCAGCACGAACGGTAAAACCTCAATGCTTTCAACACTCACTCCGTTCGCCCTGAGTTTGTCGAAGGAAAAGGGAGGATTTATGCAACAGGCGGAAGACACGAAAAAAAAGGAAGGGCGGACCGGGTTGCGATGAAGTGAACCTAAAACTACTGCGGGGAGGGTCGAATGGTATCGATGGTGGCGTGTTGGAAGCGGGGTCGATTGGCGATTGTCCTTGTCATCTTGTTGACGGCCGGCCTGGCCGCCTGTAGCAGCGAGGGGGGCGGAGGCGGGAGCCCCGCCGAGATCGGAAAGGTGACCCTCTCCCTTCCTTTGCCGGGGAGCGCCTCCCGTGAGAAGGCCGGTTTGCCAGGCGACTTCTTCGCCCCGGCCCCCGGCACGGTTCAGTCGATCCGGGTGGAGGCGAGCGGGCCGGGGATTTCCACCCCGGTCAGCCAACTCCTGGTCCGAGGGGTCGATTTCACCGAAAGCACCGACCCGGTCACCGTCACCCTGGAAGTCCCGGCCGGGTTGGACCGTGTCTTCGTCGCCCGTGCCTTCGCCTCCTCCGACGGGAGCGGGGAGCCACTCTATCAAGGCTCCACCGTGGGGGTGACGATTGTCGCCGGGGTGAACCGGGTCGACATCTTTCTCTTCACCCCGCCGTTTGCCGCGC
>CAZOFJ010000074.1:0-13508 GCA_964579005.1 uncultured Nitrospirota bacterium | reverse complement strand
AAAGTGGTTTATGTCGACCGGGAGGGGATGGGGATCGAGTTCGTCGATCTCAAGGTTCGGGATGCCGAACGGATCGGGGTTTTCCTTCTAATAAATCGATAAATCCGGGACGTCGTGATTTTGCAGCCGCAGCAGAAAAAAAAGATGCTTGGCGAGATGCTGATCGCCGAAGGGCTCCTTTCGTCGGAGCAGCTCAAAAGGGCACTCGGCGAACAGAAGATGCACGGGGGGCGTCTCGGGGTCGTCTTGAAGCAGCTTGGATTGGTGACCGAGGATGATATCATCAAGGCTCTCGGAAAACAGATGGGAATCACCTATGTTGACCTCTCCGGCATCCTGATCGAGCCGGAAATTCTCCATCTCGTCCCTGAAATATTGGCCCGCCGCCACCAAGTTATCCCTCTCTATAAGAAAAGCGCCGCCTTGACCCTTGCGATGGTCGATCCCCTCAATGTCTTTGCGATCGATGATATCAAACGTGCCGCCGGCTGTGAAATCGAACCGGTGATGGGGAAAGAGTCGGAGGTGATGAGGGCGATCGATCGGTATTATACCGGCGGCGCCTCCATGGAGGAGGCGGTCCGGGAGGCCGATCGTCAGGGGATTGGTGGAGAGACCGAAGGGAGCGTTTTAGACCTTTCCAAATTGGCCGAAGACACCCCGGTGGTGAAGTTTGTCAACACGATGATCATGCAGGCGATCCGAGAAGAGGCGAGCGACATCCATATTGAGCCCGATGCCGATCTCTTCCGTATCCGTTTCCGGCACGACGGTCTGCTGCGCGAGATGATGACCACCCCGCGAAATCTTCAAGCTGGGGTGACTTCGAGGATCAAGATTATGGCCGGGCTCGATATCGCCGAAAAGCGGGTTCCCCAGGATGGCCGTGTGCAGATGCGGGTCGGAGACCGAGAGGTCGATTTTCGGATTTCGACCCTTCCGACCCTCTTCGGCGAAAAGATCGTGATGCGGCTGCTCGATAAGTCGAGACTCCTTCTTTCTCTGACCGATCTCGGTTTTTCGAATGGGACGCTCCAGACTTTTGAGAAGATGATTCGCCGTCCCTATGGCCTGGTTTTGGTGACCGGTCCGACCGGAAGCGGCAAAACGACGACCCTTTATTCCGCCCTCAAACAACTGAGTTCTCCGGAAAAGAACATCGTCACGATCGAAGATCCGGTGGAATACCAGATCAAGTTGATCAACCAGGTTCCGGTGAACGTCAAGGTCGGCGTGACCTTTGCGACCGGCCTCCGGTCAATCTTGAGGCAAGATCCCGATATCGTGATGGTCGGGGAGATCCGCGACCGGGAGACCGCGACCATCGCCGTTCAGGCGGCCCTGACCGGCCACCTCGTTCTCTCCACCCTTCACACGAACGATGCGGCGGGGGCGGTCGCCCGTCTCATCGACATGGGGGTGGAGCCGTTTTTGATCGCCTCTTCCTTGGTCGGGATTGTGGCGCAACGGTTGATACGGAAAGTCTGCTCCCGTTGCGCAAAACCGTATTCCATGCCTGCGGAGCAATTGGAAGCGCTCGGCTTGACCGGTCTGATGAAAGAGAGAGGGGAGATCAAGTTGGTACGCGGCGAAGGGTGTTCGGAATGTCGCGGGAGCGGCTATTCGGGTCGTGTCGGCATCTATGAGCTTCTCTCCGTTGACGATTCGATCCGGCGGTTGATCGTGGCGCGGGCGCCATCGGGGGAAATTCGTCGCCGCATGGTGGAGCAGGGGCAGGGAACGCTTCGAATGGAAGGCTTTCTGAAATCTCTTCAGGGGGTGACTGCTGTCGAAGAAGTCTTGCGTGTGACCCAGGAATTCGACGGCGACCTTGGTTAAAGCCGCCATCTCTCTCTTTACTCTTGACGTCCCATCATCGGATGCAGTCTCCATTTTCAAGATGAAAACGTTGACCCCGATGACCGTGGTATAATTTGCTTGATGACCCTCCTACTTTCCTTTTTCCTCCTTCTCCTTGATTTAGCCTTGGCATTCGCAACTCCTCCCGAATATGAGATCGTCGCCGCCTATTCCGAGAAAGACCATCGGATCTACGGCTCCGAGACGATTACCTTTGTCAACGAGAGTGACGACCCCCTTTCGGAGATCTATCTTTTCCTTTATCCAAATTTATATTCGGAAGACCCCAAACTGGACCGGGGTTTTTATAAGAGGGCCTATCCGATCGAGTTCAACCCCGGCCGCTTGATTGTCACCGCCATCCAGGAGAGGGGGGGACGGCCGCTCCCTTATTCACCGGGCCCTTTCAAAAGGGGGATTCTGACGAGGATCGCGCTTCCCACACCGATCCCGCCGCGCGAAACCTTCATTTTTTTGGTTCACTTCTACACCGTCATTCCGGAGAAATATGGGGTCTTCGGCTATGATCGGGATCTGGTGACCCTTCAAGGGGGGTGGCATCCCTATTTACCCTCTTTTTCGGGGGGGAAATGGAACCTTCTTTTCCCCCCTCCCAACAGTCGTTTTCGGGTCGATTTTACCTTGAGCGAACATTTTGACATCTTGGCATCGTCGAAAGTCCTCTTGGAGGGACGGGAGGGGGACGACGTGACCTACCGAATGGAAGCGGAGGGACTTCCCTATTTTTCCCTCTCCCTCGGAAAGGGATTGTCGACGCGGGAGGAGAAGGTCGGAGAGATCGATCTCGTTTATCAATTCCGACCGGGAAATCGGTCGTATGCCGATCGAACCGTGGAGGCGGCCGGGGAGGCCATCGCCTACTTTATCGACCGGAATGGCCCTCTTCCGCCGACCCGGCTCTATATGGCCGAATCGGATCTCTATCAAGATCTGGTCGCGGATGGCGCCGGGCTGCTTTTCCTCAATCGCCGGCTCTTTAAGGTTTTCCCGCGGCTTCGGCGTTTTCATGAGGCGAGTGTGGCGCGAGGCGTTTTCCTCCTTCTTTGGAGAGAGAAACTCCCGGAGGAGGAAGCCTGGCTGATCGAAGGAATGGCCGATCTCGAAACGGAGCAGTTTCTTCTAAAAAAATATCGACAAAAGCCGAACCTTGAAACGTGGCTCAAGCCGATCGGTTTTATCCCCCTCATCGATCAAATCCTTTATTCAAGAGACCTGCCGTTCCGGCAGATTTATTTTAAGGAGAAGGTGGCGCCGCTTCTCAACGAAGATATCCAAGTTTTTAATCACCCCAGACCGGAGGGGACCACGGTCTTTTCTAAATTAAAGAACCTCTTGGGTCATGAGGTGGTCCAACGGGCGGTGGAAGAGTATAAAAAAGAGGTGCAACAGGGCGAGAAAGGCTCTTTCCGGACGGTTCTTTATCGCGTTTCCGGGAAGAAACTGGACTGGTTTTTCGACCAGTGGCTGATGTCGAATCCGGCGCTCGATTTCGGGATCAAATCAGTCCGGCGGGAGCGGATTGGGGAGGAGTACAAGACAACCCTCACGATCCGGAAACGCGGAGAGGGGATCGAACCGATCGAAATCTTGACAACCCAGGAGAACGGGTCGAGGATCCCTCTGGTTTGGGAAGGGGACAAAGAAACACATGAAGAGGTGTTGATCACACCCTCTCCGATCCGGAGGATTGAACTCGATCCTCACAAAGATTCCAGCGATCCGAATCGCGCCGATAACCGAATTCCCCGACCGTGGAAAGTCCTCTTGAACCGATTCGGGGCAAGCTACAATGTCAACACCGGCGTCCTGAGTTACAGTGCGGGCCTTCTCTTTCGACCGGTCTACGAGAATCAATCCCAGTTCGGGTTCTACTACGCCGATTCCGAGGTTGGAAATGCCAGCCGGATCGAATGGAGCCAGATTCTCAAAAATAATCATGCCGTCACCGTGGGGTTTTCCTACCAAGGGCGGCAAACGCCAAGGGACAAACCACCGGAAGAGCCGGCCGGAACCGTGAGCCTCGGCTATGCCCTCAACTATCCGGCGATCCCTCTTTTTGCAAGTTTCATTCAACAGCTCACCGGCCGTTATCCCCTTTTTAGTATCGGTTTCGGATACGATCAGCGTTTCACGGGAGGAGAATATGAACGTCTTTTCAAGGTGACGCTCAGCCTCCGCCGGATCTTCTCTTTTTCAAATTATCACGAAATCGGGACACGCTTCTTCATCGGACAGACCGTTGGAACGCTTTTCGAAAACAGCCGGTTCTTTCTCGGGGGGGACCAAGGGATGCGCGGTTTTACACCGCTTCGTTTCGAGGGGGACAACATTGTTTTGGCTTCGGCGGAATATCGGTTTCCCATCGTTTATGATACCGATCTCAATCTGGGTGGAATCGCGTTGACGCACACACTCCAGGGGGCGTTTTTCGCCGATATCGGAACGGTGACCGATTTGCGCAATCCGTTTGAATTCACCGAATATAAAAGAGACATCGGCGGGGGGGTGCGCTGGCATGTTGATATGCTGGGGGTCTATCCGACGATGCTTCGGTTTGACGTGGCGGTGCCGGTTGGTTCAGTGATCGACGCCGAAAAGAAACTTCATTATTATATTACGGCGGGCCTGCCTTTTTGAATTTGAACCCGCACAGCGCGCCGCATGGATTGTATTTGTTCACGATACGCGCAGAGGCGCTTCGTGCGTCATCTGTATCGTCACACTCTCCCCAGTTTGATGGGGGTTAAGAAATAGCCGAGACGGCCTTAAGGACCCGCGACAAAATAACTGGCCCAACTTTCCCAGAGGCTTTTGTCCCAAGGCTGCGTTGCTCATTGCTCACATACAGACGAGTATGCTCACTCTTCTCGCCTTGCCTTGGACCAAAATCCCCGCGGCCAAATTGCGCCACTTATTTTGCCGCGGGCCCTAAACTGGGAAATCCACTTGTCGCTCCGTAAGCGTATCGTCCAGATGACATACAGATCGCCGGGTGTTCGATAAGGAGTTCCTTTCTCTTTTCAGCGCCGGCTTCCATCTCCACTTTACCGGCAAGACCCCCTTTCTTCGCATCGTCAAAAGCGATCTGGACGATGATAAGTTCATCGAATGTGCCGTGGCGCTGAAAGCGCAAGTCATCATTACCGGCGACCGCGCCTTGAGGTCGGTCGGCGCTTACATGGGCATTCGGATCGTCACCCCCGAGCAGTTTTTGGACGATTTTCGAAAAGGGAGGTGATGGAAGCCGAGGCTCCTCACCCGCTCACTTGCAGAGGGCCTTTTGATAAAGGCCATGAACGGAATTCGGATGGATCTCCGCCCATTTCGGATTGGGTGAA
This sequence comes from uncultured Nitrospirota bacterium, assembly GCA_964579005.1. GTDB lineage: Bacteria > Nitrospirota > Nitrospiria > SBBL01 > Manganitrophaceae > CAZOFJ01. Next base: position 8,289 of record CAZOFJ010000074.1, on the reverse strand, counting down.
GATTGGGTGTCGAGCTGCTCCCCTTTTTTGTTGTAGTCCTCGCTCTGCAAAATCCGTTTCCGTTTGTTCGCGCAATCGATTTCCATGACCGTGAGGCTGAAGCCGTAATTTTCATACCCCTCGAGAGGAAGGCCGATCTGCTGCCTGATCTTCAGTAAGAAATCCCGCCCTTCCTTCCCTTTTGGATCGACTTTGATCGCGACCCGGATCATCTGGTTTGGAAGGTGTGCGATGCTTTGCTTGTCATAGAAATGCTTGAACGCCTGATCTTCCACAAACGGGGTCCATTCGGCCGCCTTGGCATCCGGATGAAACCCAACGAATAAAATAAATAACGACAGCAACAAAACCCTGATGATTTTCATTTGTAAATGCTCCCTGCAGATTTGTTGACGGAGAGGTTATATCCCTGCCTCGACGAGAAGTCAACAGATACGCCGGTTTGTCTTCTCCCTCCGAAACGGCTATAATGCCACCGCATTTCCGTTCAGCAGTTCACCATTTCAGATCCGCATGATTGGGAGTTTTGGGATCGATGCAGCATTCATCCGTTATGGAACCGTTTTATTTGGCAAAGGAACCTTTCTATCAGCCGGTCGGCGAGGAGGTTTCCCTCTTCGAGGCGGCCGCCGCTTCAAAACGACCGGTTCTTCTGAAGGGCCCGACCGGCTGCGGAAAAAGCCGGTTCGTCGCTTACATGGCCTATCGTCTCAAGCGTCCGTTGATCACCGTTGCCTGCCACGAAGATCTCACTGCCTCTGATCTGGTCGGTCGATATCTCCTGAAGGGGGATGAAACGGTCTGGTCGGATGGCCCGCTCAGCCTTGCCGTGAAGCATGGGGCGATCTGTTATCTCGACGAGGTGGTCGAGGCGCGAAAAGACACCACCGTCGTCATTCACCCCTTGACGGATGACCGGCGGATCTTGCCGATCGAGAAAAAAGGGGAGATTCTGACCGCGTCGGACGACTTCATGCTGGCGATCTCCTACAATCCCGGTTATCAGAGTGTCTTGAAGGAGCTCAAGCAGAGCACCCGCCAGCGGTTCATCGCCCTCGATTTCCAATATCCTCCCCGTGCCGTGGAGATCGGGATTGTTGTCCAAGAAGCGGGGGTGTCGGAGGAGATCGCCCGTCGTCTGGTCGGGGTCGGCGAGAAGGTCCGAAACCTCAAGAACCACGGCCTGGAGGAGGGGGTCAGCACCCGGCTTCTCATTTATGCCGGCCAATTGATCGGGAAAGGGATTCCACCCCACCGGGCTTGCGAAGCGGCGATTGCCGACGCCATGACCGACGATCCCGACATGCGTCGCAGTTTGATGGAAGTGGTTCGGGCCTTTTTTGAATGAATTCCGCGACCCCCCTCGATCCGATCCGCACGCTCCTTGAAACGGTTCTCGACGCCGATGAGATCGGGACGATTTTAGAACGGCTGGCGCGTCTCGACCCAGCCTCGCAGAAAAGCGCCGTGAACGTCGGTCTGATCCTCTCCGACTTTTCCAAGAAGGCCGCCGTCGAATATTTCCGGGCCGTCCCGCAGGTCCTCTCGATCATCGCCCCCGACGAGCTTCCCGGCTGGGTCGGGATGGGGATTCAGATCGCACAGCACGGTTCGGCGGCGGGAATCCGCTTTTTCAAGCAGGGACCGGCGATTTTTTCTCAGATTGCTTCCCGGCTGCTTCGCGAGCGATTTATCCGGCTCGGAATCTCTCTTGCCGAGCGGGACGCCAACCTGGCGCTCGAATATTACCAGCAGGCCCCGGCGCTCCTCGCAAACGTCGCGCTGAACGAGACCGATCTTGCCGCCTGGGCCGAACAGGGATTCGCCCTCGGGAAGGAAGATTACACCTTGGCGGTCGAGTATTTCAGGATCGCCCCGCAACTCCTCCTCTTTCTTCCAATGGAACTTCTTTCCAAGTGGATCGCCATCGGGCGAAAGGTCTCCTCCGAAAAGGTGCTTGCAACGCTGCGATTCGTTCGAACGAGTCCGGAGGTTTTCTCGAAGATCGGATCGAATGCCGACCGGTCTTGCCTACTTGACTTGACAAATGAAGTCGCCGAGCGACATCCCGAACTGGCATCGAAGATTTTCGTGGAGTCGGCGACGATTCTTCCCGTTTTCCAAGCCGCCCGTCTGGACGGAGTCCTTCTCGATCGAACGTTGACGCTGGCCCGGTTCGACGGCGAACTTGCCGCGACCCTCTTTCTCAACGGTCCCAAGATTTTGAAAGAGATGGGGGCCGCCGCCTCTCATTTCCCGGAGTGGGTCGACGAGGGGATGGCTCTCGTGAAGCGGGGGTCGAGTGGCCTCGGTGATGGATCGGCCATCAGCCGGGCGAAGGGGTATTTCGCGTTCGAGTCGAGAGGGGCGCGGGAGGCGGCTGACCGGTTCGGAAGCGGGGTATCACTGTCATCGGTCGCGCCGATTTTGAAACGGTTCGCCGAGAGCCTCTCCGGGCGGCCGGTCGCGATCCGGCCAGAAGCAACTCCGGGAGAGGGGCCGACCACCGATGGTCTGACCATTTATCTTCCGGCGCACGTCGACCGGTTTTCGAGTAAGGAATCGAACGAGGAGTGGTACCGGGTCGCCACCGCTTATCAAGCCGGTTATCTGGAGTATGAGACCTTCACCCCCCGGGTTCACGAGACCGCCGACCTGATCGAGGCGCTTCAGATGAAATATCAACGACGCGGCGGATTTTCGAGTTTAACCTCCTTTTTCTCCCTCTTCCCCGAACCGGCGTTCATCGAGCGCCTCTTCGAGATCACGGAGGGGGCTCGCATCGACTATCTCCTCCGATTGGAATATCCCGGATTGAGATCGGCCTTGACCCGGATGCGGGAGGCCGATCTGGCCCGGCGTCCTTCCCTCGCGGGCCTCACCCCGCGTGGCGTGGTGGTCGAATTGCTTCACCAAATTTCCATCGCGGGAAAAACGAAGGAGCCGGTTCCGCCGGAACTTCAGACGACCCTCTTTACCGCCTGCCGAATCTTGGGGGCAGTCCAAAATCCCGACGGAAGCGTGACGGTCGCCCTCTCGATGAAGGCGGCGGCGGGGGTCTATGATCTCCTTCAAACCGATGGGCCGCCGACCGAGATTCCAGATAAGGAGATGGAGGCGTTCGAGGAGCGGGGGACGCCGGTCCGGGGTGGAGAGGGGGGGGGAGAGCTGACCCCGTCGGTCCGGGGAGCCCTCGATTCGAGGCGGGTCGAGGAGGCGAAACGGGTGAGCCAAGAGAGTGCTTCGGCGCTGGTCGAGAAGCTGAAGGCCGCCGGGGTCGATCTGGCAACCGAGTCGGCCCTTGCCGCCGTGACCCGATCGATCGGGAGGGGAGAGACGACGCTTGAATTGATTGGGAAAGAGCGTGCCGGCGAAAGTGCGCTCGACCCGATCGCCGAGCGGTTGATTGCGGAATGGATCGGAACTGCGCCGACGGGAAGCCGAAAGTCATTCCGCTACGACGAGTGGGATTGTGAGCGGGACGATTACCGGATCGGATGGTGTCAGGTGTTCGAACGGCCTGTGGCGGAGATCACGCACGGGCCGGCGGGATCGGACGAGGCGGCCTTCGCGATTGTCTCCGAGTATGGTGGAATGATCCGTTCGATTCAGAGCGCCTTCCAGCATCTTCGGCCCGAAGGGCTCAAGCGGATCAAGGGGGAGCGGGAAGGGGACGAACTCGACCTCGATGCCCTCCTGACCAGCCGGATCGAGGCGAAGTCGGGACGCGCAACCGAGGATCGGATCTACATTGCACGACAGAAGAAGGAACGGAGCGTCGCGGTTGCGTTTCTCATCGATGTCAGCGGTTCGACGTCACAGCAGATTCCCGGCACCGGTAAACAGGTCTTGCAAATAGAGAAGGAGGCGCTGGTCCTTTTGTCGAAGGCGATCGAGGCGATCGGGGATCGCTTTGCCCTTTATGCCTTTTCGGGCCGGGGAAAGGAGGCGATCGACTTTTACCTCTTGAAAGATTTCGATGAACGGTATGATGGAGAGATCGACCGGCGGATCGGGGGGATTGAAGCAAGAGCCCAAAACCGGGACGGAGCCGCGATCCGGCATGCCACGCGGAAGCTCACGGCCGAACCGGCGCGAGTGAAGCTCTTGGTTCTGATCAGCGACGGCAGACCCCTCGACGACGATTACGGCGGGGCCTATTCGACCGCCGATACGAAGATGGCGTTACGCGAAGCGAAGCGCCGGGGGATTCATCCGTATTGCATCACCGTCGACCGGGAAGGGGCGGAATATCTGAAAGGGATGTATGGCGAGGTCGCCTATCTGGTGATAGACCGGGTCGAGACCCTGCCGATCAAGCTCCCGCAGATTTATAAACGACTGACGACATAAAAATGTGGGGGTAGGGCTTGCCCTACCCGGAAAGGGCGCGGCAAGCGGCGTCCTTACAGGAGACATCATGCAGGACGATCTTTTCAAGGGTTGGCTTTGGGAAATGTTCAAAGAGTATGTCCGGAAGATCCGGCGGACCGCCTCGCACGGGGCGCCGGAGTTGACCGAGATGAAGGGGCAATATCAGCAGATCTTCAGCGAGGCGTCGATCAAGATCCTGGTGGAAGAAAAGGTCGGCATGATCGTCGTCTTCAACGAACTGGAAGAGCGGACCACCCCCCAGTTGGAAGGGATGATGACCGAAGAAGCGCTCATGGCCTATCTCGCCCGGACCTATGGACGGGGGAAATATAAGATCAACCTTTATCACGGACTGACCTTTGTCGCGACCCACAACTTCAAGGTTTTGGACGAGACCCTCCCGGAAGGTTGGCGGGAGATCGTCGCGCGAAATAAGGCGGCGGAGGGGAAGGAAAACCAGTGGCAGAGATAAAGGGTCCCATCATCGCGATTGTCGGCCGTCCGAACGTTGGCAAATCGACGTTGTTCAACAAACTGGTCGGCAAGCGCAAGGCAATTGTTCAAGATCTTCCGGGGGTGACCCGCGACCGGAACGAGGCCCGCTGCGTCTATCGCGATCGGCAGTACATGTTGATCGATACCGGCGGGCTCCTTCCGGAATCGGCGGGGAGATCAAAGGTGATCACGCACGAGAAGGAAGAGATGACCGGTCTGGTCCGCCGCCAGGCGGAAGTCGCCATAAAGCAGGCCGATATCCTCCTCTTCGTGATGAACAGCCGGGAGGGGGTGACCCCGGTTGACCAGTCGATTCATGACCTCCTTCGACGGAGCGGAAAGCCGGTCTACTATGTTATCAATAAGACCGAAGGGAAAGGGAGCGAGCGGTTGAACGAGTTTTACGAACTCGGGATCTCCTCCCTTCATCCGGTCTCGGCCGAGCATAACGAGGGACTGAGCGATCTTCTCGATGCCCTTTATCCTCACATGTCCCCGGAGGAAGAGGTGCCGGAGACCAAAGCGCCGAAAGTGGTCGTGGTCGGTCGGCCGAACGTCGGCAAGTCGACCCTCATCAATACCCTTCTCCATGAAGAGCGGCTTGTCACCAGCGAGGTTCCCGGGACCACCCGAGACACGATCGATTCCTGGGTGGCCTATGGAGACAAACGGTATCTCTTTATCGATACCGCCGGGATCCGGCGGCGGGGAAGGATTGAACGGGGGGTGGAGCGATTCAGCATCGCCCGGATGGTCGATGCGTTGGAGCGGGCCGACATCGCGCTCCTTTTGGTCGACGGGGTGGAAGGAATCACCGAGCAGGATGCGAAAATCGCCGGATTGGTGATTGAAAAAGGGAGGGGGTTGGTCGTCCTGATCAACAAGTGGGACCTGGCCGGGAAAGAGGAAAGGGCGAAGGGTCGCATCCTCAATCAGATCGCCGTTCGCCTTCATTTCATGCCGGAGATGCAATATACCTATATCTCCGGCGTCAAGGGGGAAGGGATCGCGGAGGTCTTTCGATTGATCGATGCCGTCTACGAAGGGTATACGCGGCGGGTGGCGACCGGTGATCTCAACCGTTTCTTCGAACGGATGACGGAGGCGCATCCCCCTCCTGTTTATAAAGGGAGACGGATTCGTCTTTACTACATCACCCAAGCGGGGACACGCCCTCCGACGTTTGTTCTGTTCGCCAACGCCCCCGCCGGGGTCCCCGAATCGTATGTCGGTTATATTGAAAACCGGCTTCGCGAGACCTTCGGTTTCTTGGGCGTGCCGATTCGGATCAAGCTCCGACAGCGGAAATAAGGGCCCGTTCCCCGATTGACTCGTTTATAGCGGTCTTGTATAGTGGGCCTGCGTGCAATACTCGTGGTTTCTCCAACGGAGAATCCCCCGTGATAAAAGCACCCTTCCCAGACAACGAGCCCGATCGTATTCAAGCCCTCCATCAATACCGGATTCTCGATACCCTTCCGGAGGATGTTTTTGACGATATCGCGTTGCTCGCTTCTAAGATCTGCGCAACCCCGATCGGATTAATCACCTTCGTCGACTCGGAACGCCAGTGGTTTAAATCGAAGGTGGGCCTGGCGATCTCAGAAACGATCCGGGACGTTGCCTTCTGCGCCCACGCCATTTTAGAACCTGATTTCTTGATCGTTCCCGATGCCCTTTCCGATTCCCGCTTCTCCGATAACCCGCTCGTGACGGGAGAACCGAAGATCCGTTTTTACGCCGGCGTTCCTTTCAAGACTTCAGACGGCCTGACACTCGGAACCCTCTGCGTCATCGACCGGGTTCCAAAAGATTTCGATGCGGCACAACGCGATGCTCTCCGGAGTTTGGCGCGCCATGTGATGACCCTCCTCAATCTCAGACGAACTCTTGTCGAGTTCCAGCGGGCGGAAGAAGCGCTTCGGGTGAGCGAAACGAAGAAACAGGCCCTCCTTGATGTTCTTCCCGATCTGATGTTTCAAATTGGGAGAGACGGCACCTTCCTTGATTTTAAGGCCTCCAAAGAGTTGGAGCCGAAGTTTCCGCCGAGCCTGTTCCTTGGGAAAAAAATGGAAGAGGTTCTCGGACCGGCGGTTGCGGTGGAGGGGATGGGCTATTTGGAACGGGCGCTCGAGACAAGAGAGATACAGTTCTTCGAGTATCCGCTCGAAGTGAAAGGAAAGCGGCGTTATTATGAAGCCCGTATTGTTCCCAGCGGGAAGGACCAGGTCTTGGCGATTGTCCGGGAGGTCACCTTTCGGAGGCAGGCCGAGGAAAAGCTTCAAGAGAGCCAGAAATATAGGAGCTCCCTCCTCGAGACCGCGAAAAAGTTGCAACGGGCCGACAGCTATGAAGATATTCTCTCCGCGGTGCTTCCCGAAATCGAGGCGATTCTCGGTTTCCGAAGTGTCTGGATCTACCTCTTGAATGAAGACGGGGAGACGGTTCGACTTCTTTCGGTCCAAGGGACCGCTTCGGAGAAAATATCGGGTGAAGTGGTCACTTTAAAAATTGCAGGGGATCTCATGCTTGAAGAGATTTTGTCTGCGACAGAACCGGTGCTGGTTCGCGATGCGCGGACCGATCCCCGGACCAATAAAGAGATCGTCAATGCGGTTGGTTGCCGGACCCTGGTGAATATTCCCCTTTTTCAGAAGGGAAAACGGATCGGCGCATTGGGGGTCGGAACGTTCGGGGAGGAAGGGGTCCGTTCGTTGAGTCAAGGTCAGATCGATTATTTTACATCGATGGCGAGCCATGTCGCCATCGCCTTGAACCGCACCCGATCGCTCGAAGATCGTCTGCATGCGGAGGAGGCGCTGGCGGAAGAGAAGGAGCGGCTGGCCGTGACGTTGGCTTCGATCGGCGAAGGGGTGATCACAACCGATGAGAAAGGGGTGGTGATTCTGATGAACCGGGTGGCCGAGATTCTGACCGGCTGGAGCCGGAGAGAGGCGGTGGGACATCCTCTTGCCCAGATCTTTCATGTCGTCGATGAAGAGAGCGGCGTTCGGATCATCAAGATGGAAGAGGGGTTTGACCTGACCGATCCCGCCGTGATAATTGCAAGAGACGGGACGAGACGGCTCATTACTCAAAGCGGGGCTCCGATTCGAGATGACGAAGGAAGAATCATCGGTGTTGTGCTGGTTCTCCGGGATATCACGCAGAAAAGGAAGATGGAGGAAGATCTGATTCGGGCCGATAAGATCGAGGCGGTCGGTCTCTTGGCCGGTGGTATCGCCCACGATTTCAATAATATTCTGACCGCCATCTTGGGGAATCTTTCGTTGGCGCAGATGTCGATCAATCCAAAAGATCCCCTTTCCAAATGGGTGAACGAGGCCGAGGTTGCGACGTTTCGGGCCCGCGATCTCGCCCAGCAACTTTTGACTTTCGCCAAAGGGGGCGCGCCGATCA
>CAZOFJ010000073.1:5922-14037 GCA_964579005.1 uncultured Nitrospirota bacterium | reverse complement strand
CTTGATCATCTCCCGCTCCAATCGGATCATCTCCGCGGTTTTTTCCGGAAGGGGAGGGAGGACCGGCTCGGGGGCGGGCGGATAGGGAGGGAGCGGACTCGGATCGTTGGGGTGATAGGTGAAGATCCCGCTCCCGGGGACGAGGGCCACTCCTTCGTTAATCGTTTCAACACTACCATCGGGCTTAAATTTCGGATTCCCATTCTCATCGAAGACCACTTTCTGAATGCTGAACCCGGTCACCTCATCGGCGCTCCCGAACCCGGCATTGATGTCCCCCGCGGTCGATACAATCCGGATATCCCCCCCGCCTAACGTGGAGACCTGGGAGCGGTTCACATTGACGTCGCCGGTCGCCTTGATATCGATCTCCCCCCCCCGCAACGTGATGATTCCGAGATATTCCCCGCCGGATTTGACTCCGGAGTTCGTCCCGACATTGACCCTCCCCACGACGGCGCTCTCCGGCCCATCGAGTCCATGGATCCGGATCGCCGCGCCGTTGTAGGTCACGATCGACGATTCGGTCATCTCCAGATTCCTCCCGACCGAAATGTCGAGAAACCCGGCTCCGACATAATGACGGATCCCGGGGCCGGTTCCCAGGTCGAGATCCCCTCCAGCGCGGATGATCCCCCTCCCCGCTCCCAAAAAGCTGAACCCGCCGCCGGACGATCCCTCAGATCGGCCGATAAGGATGTCCCCTTCGGCGCGGACCACCCCCTCCATCCCCTCCGGCACCCACATGCTAAGGATTCTGACATTTGCCAGGTCGTTTCCGGAGGCGATCTCGAACTCTTTTTTCACGAAAGGGGTGTTGAAGTCGAAAGTGAGGTTGCGGATATCTCCCCGCTCCGTGACAAACCGGACCAGTTGGGCCTCATGGGGGCCGATCTTTCCCGGATCTGCGAGATTGTCGGGCGGTGTGACAAGATCTCCAAGAGTATCCGTAGAAGAACTAACAAGAGCCGGGTCGAACGGGAAAAGCTTGATCTGACTCTTTTCCCCCCCCCCTCCCTCGATCGTCTCCTGTGCTGCAAAGAGGAGGCTGCCGGTCAGCGAAGGCCAGAATGAAAGACCCGTCTCGATGAAGATACTCCCACCCGCATCGGCCGAGAAAGAGGCTGGGTAAATTCGCTTCAGGTAGTGCAGCACATCGTTTGAATTGAGTGACGGCCTTAGGTGTATATTCCCTCCAGCCGCGAAGTCAGTTCTGTTGCCCGGATCGACCGTCGAAATTCCCTGTTCAGCCAAACCCCAGTCCTGGACCATCCCGAGATAGAGGTCCCCTCCCGCGTTCATCCGGATCTCCCCGCTGCCGAGGGTCAGGTTAGCATAGTTATCGGGAGCGCCAATATTGCCGCCGACGGTCACGTCGGCCGTGCCGCCAGTCAGGACAAAGCCGGGGCCGGCCGGAAGAACGCCCCCCACCCCGAGGAAACTTCCCGCCACATCAATCTCCAGGCGCGACGCCGTCCTCTCCTCCAAGCCGAACACGGGGCCGAGGCGGATCCCGGAATACCAGTTCCTGCCGGCAGTCTGGTCCAAAACGCTCGGGGCGATCAGGTCCCCCCCCGCTTTCAGGAAGATCTCCCCGCCGAGGGCGGCCCAGAGGTAGGAATGTTCCGATCCCTGCCTCAGCTCGATGTTCCCCCCGGCCGCCAGATCGAACCGGCCGCCATTTCCGACCAGACTCGATCCTTCAAGAATGATCCGGTTTCCCGCCGTTCCGACCAGGTTCCAGATGGGCAAAGAGGGATCGAGCAAAAAAACATCGCTGCCGATGAGTGTCTCGCTAAAGACCAGATCTCCTCCGGCCGTAAAGCGGAGGGTCAGCCCTTCGGGAGGGGCATACGTCGCGGGATCGGTCGTTACGCCGGCCACCCGGAGGTTGTGCTCTGCCTCAATCAAGATGTTTGCCATTCCTGTCTGATTTTGAATCAGGCTGTCAAATTCTGTCTGATCGACCGTATAGTCGTGGGGATCGATGAGCAAGGTCCCCCCCCGGTAGCCCGGGAGGGCGCTCCCGTCGATTCTCCCGCCGAGCATCACATTCCGCCCGCTCAGTTCGACGAAGCCGCCGTTCCCCCCCGCTCTCCCCCCGGAGACGTCGATGAACGCGCCGGGATCGAACCGGGTCTCCCCGCCCGACTTGTCGGCGAGGACGATCACGGTCCCGCCATCGGAAACCCCTTCTTCCCCCCCCTTCGCGGTGATCCGGCTCCCCCCGCCCAGGACAATCCGTTCACCGGCATAAAGCTCGATCCGGCCGCTCTGCTCCCGGATGCTGTTCGCCCGGATCAGGCCGCTCTGGTTGACGACCCGCCCAAAGAGGTTGATCCTTCCCCCGTCGGCGATCAGCTCTTTGAGATTGAGCGCCTCGCCAGAGGGCGCCGTCACCTCCACCAGAAAGCCGCGGCCGTCGGGGCGGTTCGAGAGATAGGCGGTTGTCCCCGCCGCCAGTGTGATATGCCCCTCCGGGCTTCTGATCATCCCGCTGTTCTCCACGTTCGGGGCCAGCAGGTAGACAAAACCACCCGATCCGGTCTCGATCGTCCCGGCATTTTGTACGGAACCGGCGAGGGCCGATCCCTCGAAGAGATAGTGGCCGCTCAGAAAATTCGCGTCGGTCAGATTGAGCGACGAGGCGATCAGGCCGTTGACGTTCACCTGCGCCCCGGGGCCGAAGATCACCCCGTTCGGGTTCAGCAGAATCACCGACCCGTTCGCCTGAAGCGCCCCCAAGATCTGGCTGGGGCTGGCATCGAAGATCCGGTTGAGCGCAATCGCCTGCGCCGACGGCTGGACGAAACGGGTCACCTCATTCGGGGCGATGTTGAACTGCTCCCACTGGAGGATCGCCTGGGGGGTGGTCTGATTGATCGTGACCTGGTCGGTCCCGATCCCAGACACCGAGGCGCCGCCGGCGATCACCGAAGGGCCGAGCGGGTTGGCCGCGACAGGTCCGGCGAGGATTGCGCCGAGAAAAATGGAAAAGAAAGCCAGTCGACATCCGCTTTGGAACCGGACTCTTTCCGATTGCTGATGTATCCCCATCGACGACGCTCCTTAAATCAAAACTTTTATTTGTTCGCTGATGTTACGCACGAATGTTTATTGACACAGGGGCGATCATGGCATCTCCCGATGAACCCCACCGCAAGAAAATGTTAAATTGATGTAAATTCCTGCTCCCCCCTCTAATCCGGCGAAGCCGGAAAGCGGGGGCTTGCGTCGCCCCCTCCATCCAGCAAAGCCGGATGGAGCCTCCCCTTCACGCTCTCTTCGTTCGCTGATGTTTAAAAGATCTACCCAAAAAACGTAGATCTTTTAAACACAGAATCTAAAACGCCACCTTCACCAGAAAGTGGGTGAACGAGTCCTTCTCCTTTGTGACTGACGCATCGCGCGCCGCCCAGGCATGGTCGATCCGGGCCTGAACAGAATCGGTCAGGCCGAGCCGGATCCCAAATCCGAACCCCGCCAGTCCATGACGGTCCTTCTGTCCCGGCGGCGTCTCCCGAATCCAGAGAGAGGCGGCGTCGTAAAAGGCGGCCAGCCGGAGGTTCTGTTTCCAGGCCGGGGGAAGGACCTCCGGGAGAGAGGGGGTGAAGAGCTCCAGCGCCCAATGAACGGCGTCGTCGCCGAGCGCTTCGTTTTCGAGATAGCCCCGGACGGTATTGACCCCGCCGGCGAAGTACTGCTCCGCCGAAATCAACGGCTCGCTCGCCCACTGTCCGTCGAGTTTGCCGGAGAGGAGAAATCCTTCGGGAAGAGATTGAGACCGCTCGATCCCCGCCTGGAGAACGGCGAAGCTCCCCGAAGATCCTTTCCGGTTTCCCGGCCTGTTGAGCGGGTCGCCGGGATCGCCGGCGAAGTCCTCTTTGTCCCCCCCCGGCGCCGTTCCGGCGACATATCCCCTCACCGAGGCCGAAAAGCGGGTGGTCCCCTCCTCATCAAATCGACTTCCGGTGTAGGCCGCCGAGAGCGGCGCGTAGTGGATCCGGTTGCTCACCAGGGCCGTTCCGAACGCCCCCGGAAAATCGGCTTCGTTCTTCCCGAGCCGTTTATAATCGATCCCGATGGAGAGTTGATCGCTCGCCCTTTCATTTTGCAGAAGCGGGAAGATATAACGCGCGCCGAATACCGTGGCGTTTCCGACGATGTTGATATTCCCCGGAAAGAGCGGGAGGGCGCTCCCGTCGAGGACCGACCGGCTGTCGGAGAGCGCCCCATACGCGGCAACCGTATGTCCCTGCTTCTCAAGCGGCACGACATAGCTGAGGCTGTAGACGGTGATCTCCCCCCACTCCTGCGGGGTCTGCGTCGTCTGAAAGGTGACGATATGATCGCGGTTGAAGAGGTTGTTGTATTGGACCGACGCGGAGAGGCGCTGGCGGGGGGTGTTCGGCGACCCGCGGTTGTTCCATTCCAAAAAGGCGTGGAGCGGAAGGCGGTCTTTCACCTCCAGCTTCAAATCGACCGTTCCGGGGATCTCCCCCAGCGAGAGAACCGGCGCCACCTCGATGTCGGGATTGGCGTTGAGCCGGTTGAGCTCCGCCGTCACCGCCGGCTCGTAGAGAAGGGCGTCCGGCCGAAGCGACGGGAGCCGGTCGAGGATATACCGCTGCATGAAGTATCGATTGCCGGCGATCTCGACCCGGCCGAGTTTGCTCTCGATCACCCCCAGTTTGACAATCCCCCCTTCGATCTCCTGCTCCGGAACGATCACCAAGACCGTCGGGTACCCCGCCTCCCGGTAGGCCGCTTCGAGCGCGGCGCGCGCCGCCTCCACGTCGCCAAACCGCCGGTCGGGACCGGTGTGGGCTGAAACGATCCCGTCGACCTTCTCCGCGGGGAGAACGGTGTTTCCCTCCACCCGATAGCCGTTGATGGCAAAGAGCGGATCGACCGGCGCCGGTTCATCCGGCGACGCGGGGGTCGCCTCGGCTGTTTCCTCGGGCAGGCTTGGCGCTTCTTGGGACCCCTCCGGCGGACCGTCCTGGCTCCAGGCGAAGCGAAGTCCCGGGATCATCAAGAAAAGAAAAACGAGAATAAGAATCCCTCTTCTCAATGTTCGACCGATCTCAAAAAGGAGGCTGGAATAAAACGCATCTGCGACGATCCACGACTGTCTCTATAGGGTCAAGACCGGGGTCGATCATGTCACAACTGAAAAAGACGTTTGTTAAGGTGAGATCAATTTTCTGTTAAATCCCGAAGTCGCTTTCAGCTCTCAGCAATCAGCCTTGCGCTTCCCTCCGCGCGGAGATGAAAAGAGACCTATCCCCCTGCCCCTTCCCCACAAGGGAAGGGGCGAACGGCTCCCCTCTCCGTTTCGGGGAGGGGGGAGGGGTGCCGTGGCGCTTATTTTCCAATCGGCTCAAACAATTTTGAGATGCACCCCGCTTGCGACCCCCTTTACTATTTCGGATCGGGGGGGTTGTAGCCGCAGGAGGGGTGATCTTTCCCGGCCGGATGGACATGGGCCGTCTTCCAGATGATCGGGCCTTTGTCTGTGTTTTTGAAGACATGCATCTCGTCATGCTTCACCCATACTTCATTGACCGTGGTTTCGCTCAACAGCAATGGGAAAAAATTGGGGTATATCGAAGTGAATCTTAAATTAGCCCAGAAGGGATACTTTCCGCAGATTACGTTCAGCCTGGGATCTGGCAATGTCGGGTCATAAGCATGCAGGCCATCGATCGCCACGTCATACCCCTCCGGGTCGGCATCCACGTCGCCGAATGGGGCCGGGATATCTTGAACAAAAATGTCCGCAAAAAGGTAACCGATCGCCAGAGGATGGGGAGGCCGGTCTCCGGTCAGCGGATCGCTGTCGTTTGGAAATTCGGCAAGCCCATCTTCATCCAGATCCCGCCCCGCGATGCAATCCTGAATATCTTCAGTGCTCTTCCCGAAGTAGGTGTTGTTGAGCGGGGTCGGATCGGTCAGGTCGGTCGTTCCCAGCGGAGTCTCGTTTACATCTTTCATCACCGTCTCATCGAGAGCCGCTTTGGTTCCGGAGCCGGCCGCGCGGAGACAGCGGGTAATGTTCGGCTCGGGCGAGTCGGCCACCCCGTCACCGTCGGCGTCGGCCACCAGCCCGAGGGTGCTCCACTTGAAGTTGCCCGCCGCCGCAGAGGTGCTCAGCAGCCACTCGATCTCCAGCCGGGAGAGGCTCCCGACCTTCTCCAGCGCTCCGGTAATGGGATTGGCCTTCTTCACTCCTTTTCCGAGGACAAACTTAAACGGCACGACGTCGGTGGCGAGGTTCGCGAAGCCAGAAGTAAAAAGAGGCTTGACCACCCCGCCGCCAACTTGGTGGAAGGAGCTGCTATAGACGGGGGATACGGCTATTTCTATCCCCTTCTTCACCGCACCCCCGACACAGCCGGTCGCTTCAAAGAAAGAAAAAGTTTCACCCGGATCGATCGTTCCATTGTTATTGACGTCGATATGTTTGGTCTTGGAGACGAATGGGCTGCAGCCGCCAGCGTTGTGATCTAGGAAATACATCTCGCCGGCCCCCAGATTGACCCCGGTGCCGGGGGGAGCGGAGTGGTTAAGCAACTTTTTTATTCCGTCATAAGAGTCGGTGGCAGCAAAGCGCTCGACAGCAGGTCTTCCACCCTGCAAGCCGGTCCAGACATGGAGTCTCCCGGCCGGGATTACCGTCGGGTTGGGAGAAGTCGGAATAGTAATCTCGCCGTTGACATAGTGCAGCGGCGGATCGGGCGTCTCGTCGAACTCGAGCAGTGGTACCGTCGTAAAGTGAAATATCCCCGCAGAGGAACCTCCAATATTACCGTCCTCCTCGCACCACCCCGTCGCCAGATTCGCCGGGGTGCACTGCTCGACCTGGGCCGAGGCAGCGCGGAGACCGCCCGGCTCAAAAAGCGCCAACGTCAGGGCAAACAAAGCAAGAATTCTCCTTTTCATCGTGATCTTCATTGTCGTCTCTCCTTTTCGCAAGAAATTTTATCGGCCTCTTCCTCCCCCCCCAGAAGCGGAACATGGAGGGGAGAAAATATGTCGTCATCTTCTGTCTCTGCCTCTATATCTTGGGGGGGACCTTCTGGGTGATGGCCGACCCTCACCCTTTTCCATCAAGGGAGAGGGTATAACTGAAGTTTCTCTATTTCTGTTTTTGGTAAAGAGATCCGCCTTGCACCTTCTTGTGCTTTGTGTTACTTTCATAAGCAGACGCTTCAGCCATTTTAAGATCGGAGAACTCAATAATGAATCCGCGCATCGTATCCGACCCGCAGATCTGCGGGGGGGAATCCTGCATCCGGGGAACCCGCATCCCGGTTCAAGTCATTCTGAGCCACCTTGCAGCGGGAGAAGATCCTCTCACCCTTCTCAAGCAGTTCCCCCGTCTGACCCACGAAGATATTCTGGCCTGTCTTGAATATGCCGCTTACCTGGCAACGGAGAAGGTCGTACCCGCTTGAAATTCGTCGTCGACGAAAATGTCAGCTACGAACTGGTCACCGTTCTAAGGCAAGCAGGGTTTCAGGTCACCGCCATCTCCGAAACACCCACCGCCGGACTGGGCGATGAAAACGTCTTCGAAATCACGAAAGAAAGCAGGGCGGTCCTAATCACGCGGGACTATCATTTTACGAATGCTGTTCGCTTCCCTGCGGATAAAACGGGAGGGATTGTCTACATACGTCGGGGAAACCTGACCGCTGAAGAAGAGATTCGATTGGTTCAAAACTTCTTGTCCCGCTACCCGATGGAAGATTACACCGGAAGACTCGTGACGCTTTACAAAAACGGCATTCAGATCCGATAAATCCCGACGATCTTTTTTTCGTTCGCCCTCCTATTGAACCTGCATAGGGGTCGCGGCCCACGCGGTACCCATCCCCAACTGACCCGACCCGTTCGCCCCCCATTCCCAGAGGGTCCCCTCCTCGGCGAGGGCGAGGGTGTGATAATCCCCCGCGAAGACCTTTTTCCAGGAGGTGGCCACGCTAATCTGGACCGGGATATTCTTATTCCCTTTTGTCCCATCGCCGAGTTGGCCCGAGCTGTTGAGTCCCCAAGCCCAGAGGGTTCCATCCCCCTTCATCGCCACGGTATGATAGGCCCCCGCCGACA
>CAZOFJ010000073.1:0-5822 GCA_964579005.1 uncultured Nitrospirota bacterium | reverse complement strand
CTGGCCAAACCGGTTGTCTCCCCAAGCCCAGAGACTCCCATCGGCCTGAATGGCCGCCGTGTGATACAGCCCCGCCGCCGCCGTTGTCCACAAGGTTCCAGGTTCGACCGGAACCGGGACGTTCCTCTCTAAGTTGCTCCCCTCTCCCAACTGACCATATCGATTGTCTCCCCAAGCCCAGAGACTTCCGTCCTCTTTGATCCCCACCGTGTGATAGCCCCCTCCGTCGCCCCGGACCCAACCGCCCCCCGTCCCGACCCGCGCCGGGACCGGCCGGCTCACCTTCGTCCCATCCCCCAACTGGCCCGACCCGTTCTCCCCCCAGGTCCAGAGGGTTCCGTCGGTCCGGAGCGCCAGCGTGTGATAGCTCCCCGACGCAACGGCCGACCAGGTTGCCTCGACGCCGATCCGGACCGGAACATTTTTCTTCTCGGTCGTCCCATCCCCCAACTGGCCCGACCCGTTTCCTCCCCAGCCCCACAACGTCCCATCCCCCGCGAGGGCGACGGCGTGGGAGGTCCCCGCCGCGAGGAAAGCCCAGGAGATCTGCGTCTCGATCCGAACGGGAGGATCCCTCGGATCTTCCGTCCCCTCCCCCAGTTGGCCGAACCGATTTCCTCCCCAGGCCCAGAGGGTCTGATCTGCCTGGACCCCCAGCGTGTAATCGAATCCGGCGACCGCTTCCTTCCAGGTCCCCCCCGACGGAATCCGGGTCGGGGTCTCCCGATCTGAATCTGACCTCCCTGTTTCATCCTCACGGCCCAACTGTCCGAAACGATTGTTCCCCCAGGTCCAGAGGGTTCCGTCGGTCCGGAGCGCCAGCGTGTGATAGGCCCCCGCCGCAGCGGCCGACCAGGCCGCCTCGGCGTCGAGCCGGACCGGGATGCTCCTGTTCTCCCGGGTTCCGTCCCCCAACTGGCCGGAGCCGTTGAGTCCCCAGGCCCAGAGGGTTCCATCCCCCTTCATCGCCACGGTATGATAGGCCCCCGCCGACACCAAAACCCATCCTCCCTCTGTCCCGACCCGGACCGGACCCGACCGGTTCTCCTTCGTCCCATCCCCCAACTGGCCAAACCGGTTGTCTCCCCAAGCCCAGAGACTCCCATCGGCCTGAATGGCCACCGTGTGATACAGCCCCGCCGCCGCCGTTGTCCACAATGTCCCAGGTTCGACCGGAACCGGGATGTTCCTCTCTAAGTTGCTCCCCTCTCCCAACTGACCATATCGATTGTCTCCCCAGGCCCAGAGACTCCCATCTTCTTTGATCCCCACCGTGTGATCGCCCCCTCCGTCAACCCGGACCCAACCGCCCCCCGTCCCGACCCGCGCCGGAGCCGGCCGGCTCTCGTTCGTCCCGTCGCCCAATTGGCCCGACCCGTTCTCCCCCCAGGCCCACAAGCTCCCGTCCTCTCGGATACCGAGGGTATGGTCATCACCGGCGCTGACGGCGGTCATCCCCGTTAGAAAAGTTTGGCATCCCTGCTCCGTTGGAGCGGCGGGCTGATGACAGACCCGCACAGGAATATCGCGATCGGTCTTCGTGTTGTCCCCCAACTGGCCCGACCCGTTTCCTCCCCAGCCCCACAACGTCCCATCCGCCGCGATCACAAGGGCATGACCCTTTCCCGCCGCCGCAAAGCGCCAGGAGGGGGGAATCGCCCCCCCCTCTTTCCCGACCTGAACCGGTCTCTTTTCGATGCCCGATGCGGTCTCTCCCCACTCCCACAGGGTCCCGTCCTTCCGGATCGCAACGCTTTGATCTCCCCCCGCGACCGCGAAATTCCAAGCGGGTGGCGGCGCAGGCGCGGCAGGGGCGCCCGCGCCGGGCGCGGGCGCAGAATCACCCCCACCGCAACCGGCGACAAAAAACGCGGAAAAGAAAACCAATATAATGAAGACGACCCTACGGCAGGACTTTTTTCTCAACTTTCTCCCTCATTGCCGGAGGTCTCTTCCGCCGTCATATCGGCCCACTCCGGCGCGGGCTCGGCCAAAACGTCAGACAACCGATGCCAGCGATCGGCGTTCCTCTCTTTTTCCTGAAGCGCCTCGAGCCGCGGCCGGACCTCCGGATCATACTTCACCAGAACCTCCAGCCACTCAACCGCCTCTTTTTGAATACCACGGTCTGGATCGGCCAATGCCTCATACAAAATCTCCAGCGCCTCCGGCTCCCCTTCCTGAACCGTTCTGTTGATCGCCTCCAGACGGATCTTCGGATCGTCCGGATCGCCCCCCGGAACGGTTTCGGAGAGGGCGCTTGACATCGGTATCGGTATCGGACCGCGCTTCTCCCCCTTCCGGTCTATCTCCTTGACAGGCTCCTTGACGGCCGCCCGGCCGGCCGCGGGAGGCGTCGGCCCTTCGGCCCCGCATCCCGCCGCCCAAACCGCCACCAGGAACGGAAGGAGCGACCCGATCGATTTTTTCCAGATTTCGGTCATCGAAAACCTCTCCATTTGAAATCTTCCCTTTTTCATCCATCCCGGTCCCTGTCCGGAGGGTTGCCCTCCGGACAGGGGGGGAATGCTCAGAAAACCACCGGGCTTGACCTCCCCGATCTTATTGCTTCGGATCGGGCGGGTTGTAGCCGCAGGGGGGATGGTCTTTTCCGGCCGGGTGGACATGGGCCTCCTTCCAGATGATCGGACCTTTGTCTTCGTTCTTGAAGACATGCATCTCGTCCGGCTTCACCCAAAAGTCGTTCACGCCGGTGTTCGAGGCGGCGGTGACAAACGCGTTCTTCAGCGCCACCATGGATGGGGTTACCCCGGGAAAGGTCGCCAGGTTCACGTGCGAGTTCAACCGCCATCCGACCCAGTAGTAGTACTTGCCGCAGACGATGTTGAGCTTCGAATTTCCCCCCGGCAGGCTCGGATCGTTGGCATGCAGGCCGTTGAGCGCCACGTCATATCCACCAGGGATACCTGGTTTGTTATCCCAGGGGCTGTCTGGAATGGTCGCATCGGCATCGAGATAGCCGATCGCGTTCGGATGGTTCGGCCGATCAATCCCCGGCTGAAACGCCCCGCCATTTTCGTTCATGTCCCTCCCCGCAATGCAGTCCTGAACGTCCTGCGTGCTCTTCCCGAAATAGGTGCTGTTCGTCGGGGTCAGACTGAGCAGATCGGTCGTCCCCAGCGGGGTCTCGTTCGCATCTTTCATCACCGTCTCATCGAGAGCCGCTTTGGTTCCGGAGCCGGCCGCGCGCATGCAGCGGACGATGTTCTTCTCCGTCGCTCCTTGTGGGTCATCGGCGATATTGTTGTTATTCTCGTCGTACCACAGGCCGAGGGTGCTCCACTTGAAGTTGGTGACCGTCGGCCCGGCCGCAGCGCTCAGCAGCCACTCAATCTCCAGACGGGAGAGGGTGCCGACCTTCTCCAGCGCCCCGGTGACCGGGTTCTTTTTTTTCACATCTTTTCCCAGAACGAACTTGAACGGCACGATCACCGCCTGAACAGAGTCGAGCTGGCTCTGATTGAGCGGCTTGACCACCCCGCCCCCGGTCTGGTGGAAGGAGCTCCCATGGACATCCGAAGCCCCCAGCTCCACCTGCTGCTTCACCACCCCGGTGCAGCCGATCGCCTCGAAGAAAGTGAAGGTCTCACCAGCGCCAATGGTCCCGTTGTTGTCAACGTCGATCTGTTTGGTTTTAGAGACGAACGGATCGCACCCCCCGGCGTTGTGGTTGAGGAAGTGCATCTCCCCGGCCCCCAGATTCATCCCGGCGCCGGGCGCCGCCGTGTAGTTCGTCGGCCGGGTGACCCCGTCGCTCGAACCGGTGGCGGCATAACGAATGATGAGCTTCTTGGTCGCGTCATTCTTGTCCACCCCGGTCCAGACATGGAGTTTGTTCGCCGTGATCGTCGTGGCGGTGGGGGTGGTCGGAACGCTGATGACCCCATTGACATAATGGATCGGCGCCGGCGACTGGGCCAGCATCACCAGAGGGACGGTGGTGGCGTAGAGGGTTCCCGCGGAGGAGCCCCCCATGTTCAGCTCGACGCAGTTTGTCGGCGGGTTGCACTGCTCGACCTGGGCCGAGGCAACGCCCGGGCCGGCCGGGATCAGCGCGGTCAGCGCCAGGGCTGCCAGGCCTCCTTTTATTTTCATTCCTTTTATTCCCTTCATTATATTTTTCATTACATTTTCTCCTTTGATGGGCATGATGTTCATGATGTTGTGGTTATGGTTCTCTTTCGAGCATCTTCATGTCCCCTCCCTCCTCCATTGCGGAGAAGGAGGGAGGGGGCGCCTTGCCAAACAGACCTACGCTGCGATCAACCTCCGGCGGGAGACGCCGACGAGACCGACCAGGCCGGTGCCGAAAAGAACGACCGCCGCCGGAAGGGGAACCGGCGCAGGCGAGGCAATTGTGAGGGTTCGGCTTCCGTCTCCATTGAGGAGCCAGCTCGCGCTGTTTCCGTTGTGGATCATGTCACCGTTTTGGAAAACCTCAAGGACAAACAGGGTGGTGTCGAAGGTCCCCTCCATCGCAATCGGGAAGCTCCCCGCCATCGAGCCGGCCGTCGAGAAATTGGACGTAAAAGAATTTGGATCGGCGGCAGAAACGAGGGCCTGGCTTAGCCCGTCGCCCGAGAACTGCGCTGCCCACCCGAACGCATTATTAAAAGCAGGGCCCTGAGCCACCTGGCTCTGCTGCTGCGCGGTGAACTCCGAAGGGGTCTTCGGCGATCCGGCGAAGAGGTTGAAGGTATTTTCGTCAAACCCGATCAGGGTCCATTTGACCGGCTCCGTTCCCCCGACGCCGCTGGTCCCGAGGGTCGCCGCGTTGACGGTGAAGCTGCCGCCGTTGGAGAGGAGGGTGTTCGCGTTTCCGAGGTTCTGAATCCACTCGTTGTTGTTCCCATAGATCGCCAGGACCAGATCGCCCGAGTTGATATCGACGGCGAGGGCCTCTTTCGGCTGGCCGGTCATCGTCAGGGCGGCAAAGGCGAGCGCCGCGACGGCGACTTTCTTCAGTTTCATCCAGTTTGTCGTTTTCTTCATCATGATTCTCTATCTCCCTTTTTGGGTTGAGTTGATTTTAAAGCTCCGTGAAATTCCGGCCCGGGCGATGAGGAACCCGCGCCGTTCGATCTGGTTTTCTCCCCCGACGAGAGCGGATCATCCTCCCTTCGGATTACTTCCAAATCAAGATCAGATTAATTTCCCGTTAAATCCCCCCCGGAAGAAAAATCATCTTCCCTCCCGATCGTCCCATCCCGAGCGGGACGATTAACAATTATTTCACCCTGTCTTGAGGTCCCGTTAACAACCGCCGGGGAAGATGGCGGCTGCCTGACTTTTTATTTCATCTATGATGGGGGTTTCAATCTGATGGTGAACAATAAAATGACAAAACGGATTTTCCGTCTCGTTCTTCTTTCTTCTTGGCTCTGGGCCTTGGGGCTTCTTCAAGGATCCTATGCTCAGATCGACGACCGCCCGGCGCCGGCGACCGCCGGCGAGGCGTTGAGCGAAGAGGAAAGCCGATCCGCGCAAGCGCTGGCGGAGGGGGCCCTGCACCGGCGGGGTCGTCTCCGCCGGACGGGGAGGACGCCTCTGGTCCAGGCCGACCTCTATCGCGACAAAGAGGGGGAGAAGGAAAAACCCCCTTCGCGGCGGGCGATGGTGACCCATTACCGCTACGACGACGACGCAGCGATCGTGACCATTCTCGATCTGACCCGGCAAGAGGTCGTCCGGGTGGAGGAGATTCCCCATCTCCCCGTCCCCCTCTCACTGGAAGAGTTTGAACGGGCCCGGGAGTTGGCCTTCTCCGATGCGTCGGTCCGAAGCGCTTTACCGGATGGAGG
>CAZOFJ010000072.1:0-15996 GCA_964579005.1 uncultured Nitrospirota bacterium | reverse complement strand
CACTTTTTCTATTTTATGATTTTGGTAATGACGCCGGCACCGACGGTCTTGCCCCCTTCCCGAATCGCAAACCGCAGCCCTTCCTGCATCGCAATCGGCATGATCAATTCCGCTTCCATCGTCATGTTATCCCCGGGCATCACCATCTCAACACCTTCCGCCAACTTCACTACTCCCGTCACATCCGTCGTCCTCAGATAAAACTGCGGCCGATACCCATTGAAAAACGGCGTGTGGCGTCCCCCTTCCTCTTTCGTCAAAATATACGCCTCCGCCGTAAACACCGTGTGCGGCGTGATACTCCCAGGCTTCGCCAACACCATCCCACGCTCCACGTCTTCTTTCTTCGTCCCTCTCAACAACAATCCGACGTTATCTCCCGCCTGACCCTGATCCAATATCTTCCGGAACATCTCTACTCCGGTGACAACCGTCTTCTGCGTCGCTTTGACCCCAACGATCTCGATCTCATCCCCAACCTTGACGATCCCTTTCTCCACTCTCCCGGTCACCACCGTCCCTCGCCCAGATATGGAAAACACGTCTTCGATCGGCATGATGAACGGCTTGTCGATCTCTCTCGCTGGCGTCGGGATATAACTGTCGATCGCTCCCATCAATTTCAGGATCGCTGCCTCTCCCAATTCCCCTTTGTCCCCTTCCTGCGCCTTTAATGCTGACCCCACCACCACAGGAATGTCGTCCCCGGGAAATCCATACTTCTTCAACAGATCTCGTACTTCCAATTCCACAAGGTCCAACAACTCTTTATCATCCACCATGTCCGCTTTGTTCAAAAACACCACAATATACGGAACGCCCACCTGACGCGCCAACAAAATATGCTCTCGCGTCTGCGGCATCGGCCCGTCCGCCGCAGACACCACCAAGATCGCTCCGTCCATCTGCGCCGCTCCCGTGATCATGTTCTTCACGTAATCGGCGTGCCCAGGACAGTCCACATGCGCGTAATGCCGCTTCTCCGTCTCATATTCCACGTGCGCGATCGCAATCGTGATCCCTCGCTCTTTCTCCTCCGGCGCTTTGTCGATCTGGTCATACGCCAAATACTGCGCCATCTTCCGCTCCGCCAACACCCGCGTGATCGCTGACGTCAATGTCGTCTTCCCATGGTCCACATGCCCGATCGTCCCAATGTTCACATGCGGCTTCGTCCGCTCAAACTTCGCCTTCGCCATCTTTTAGCCCTCCCTAAATATGGTGCAGAGTTTTAAACTTCGGAGCCTCTGGAAAAACCGATCCAGTGACCCTCCTCTGACACCATTCAAAACCGTATTTATGCGGTTGTCCCTTGGGTTTTTGCAACAATCTCATCTGATATATTTTTCGGAACCACTTCATAACAAAAAAACTGCATGGTAAAAACACCACGACCCTGAGTCATCGACCGGAGATCAGTTGCATACCCAAACATTTCAGACAATGGAACCTGCGCCGAAATAACCTGCGCCCCACCCCTCATCTTCATACCCAAAATTTTTCCTCTCCGAGAGCTCAGGTTCCCAATGACATCGCCCATGTACTCTTCCGGAACGATCACCTCCAAATCCATGATCGGCTCTAGCAAGGCTGGATTGGCACGCTTTACTGCCTCCTTGAATCCCATCGAAGCGGCAATTTTAAACGCCATTTCGGAAGAGTCGACGTCATGATAAGATCCGTCCGTAAGGGTCGCCTTGAAGTCGACCATCGGATATCCCGCAACAACGCCGGAGGTCATTGCCTCGCGAACCCCCTTCTCGACCGCAGGAATATACTCCTTCGGAACTGCACCACCAACAATCTTATTGACAAACTCAAATCCCTTTCCGGGTTCCTGGGGTTCGACGGTGAGCCAGACATGCCCATATTGCCCACGACCTCCGGACTGCCGAATATACTTCCCCTCCGCCTCTGCCCGCGCCTGGATCGTTTCGCGATAGGCCACTTGTGGCTTACCTACATTGCTTTCAACCTTGAATTCTCTTTTGAGCCGATCAATGATGATTTCGAGATGCAACTCCCCCATCCCAGAGATGATGGTCTGCAAGGTTTCCTCATCCGTTGAAACCCGCAAGGAAGGATCTTCTTGGACCAACTTCTGAAGAGAAAGACCCAGTTTTTCCTGATCCGCCTTGGTCTTCGGCTCGATCGCCATCGAAATGACCGGCTCCGGAAATTTCATCACTTCCAGGATGATCGGATGATTTTCATCGCAAAGGGTATCTCCGGTGGTCGAATTCTTAAGGCCAACCGCAGCAGCGATATCCCCAGCATAGACATCTTTAATATCTTCCCGTTTGTTGGCGTGCATCTTTAAAATCCGTCCAATCCGTTCTTTCGTATCCTTGGTCGCGTTATAGACGTACGATCCGGAATGGAGCACACCAGAGTAGACCCGGAAATAAGTGAGCTGTCCGACAAAAGAATCACTCATAATTTTGAACGCCAGGGCTGAGAACGGATCGTCATCGCTCACATTTCGAAGCACTTCATTGCCCGTTTTAGGATCAATTCCCTTCACCGGCGGAACATCGAGCGGGGAGGGAAGAAAATCAACCACGGCATCAATCAACAGTTGGACCCCTTTGTTCTTGAAGGAAGCGCCGCAAAGGACAGGAACGATCTTCATCGCGAGTGTTCCCTTTCTCACGGCTCCCTTGATCTCTTCGGAAGTGATTGCTTCGCCGCTTAAAAACTTCTCCATGATCGCCTCATCGACATCGGCCAATGCCTCGATCATTTTATCGCGATACTCTTGGGCAGATGAATGAAGGTCTTCCGGGATTCCATCCACGGTATATTTCGCGCCGAGCGTCTCATCGTCGAAGAAAATCCCCTTCATCGCGATCAAATCAACCGATCCGCGGAAAGCCGCTTCTTTTCCAATCGGGATCTGAATCCGAACCGGTCGGGTTCCGAGGCGGTCGACCATCGATTGAACGCTGGCGAAGAAGTCGGCACCGGTTCGATCCATCTTGTTCATAAACGCGATGCGAGGAACAGCGTAGCGATCCGCCTGCCGCCAAACGGTCTCTGATTGCGGCTCGACTCCTTGGACAGAATCGAAAACAGCCACCGCGCCGTCCAACACACGCAACGACCGCTCGACCTCGATGGTGAAGTCGACATGACCCGGCGTATCAATAATATTGATCCGATGGTTTTTCCAGTAACAGGTCGTGGCGGCAGAAGTAATCGTAATCCCGCGCTCCCTCTCCTGATCCATCCAATCCATCGTAGTGGTCCCCTCATCGACTTCACCGATACGATGAGTAACACCGGTATAAAAAAGGATCCGCTCAGTCGTCGTTGTTTTTCCGGCGTCAATATGAGCCATAATTCCTATATTTCTTATTTTTTCCAGCGGGTATTCACGGGGCATCTTGTCGCTCTTACCTTTTCGGTCCCATTTACCCTAAACAAGGAATGCTGTGGAGTAAAAAAAGGTGAAGGCTTTGCCTTCACCTAAAAATTTCTCACGGAATTCTTACCACCGATAATGCGCAAAAGCCTTGTTGGCCTCCGCCATTTTATGCGTGTCTTCCTTCTTCTTAACGGCACCACCGGTATTGTTCGACGCATCCAATAGTTCTGCGGCCAGCTTTTCTTCCATACTTTTTCCAGACCGCTGCTGCGCATAGAGCGTTACCCAGCGAAGAGCAAGGGTCATACGACGATTCTGACGAATCTCAACCGGGACCTGATAAGAAGCACCCCCGACCCGACGAGACTTCACCTCCACCATCGGCTTCACATTTTCGAGGGCGGCCTTGAAAGTTTTAATCGGATCTGACCCGTTTTTTTGCTTCATCAGATCGAATGCACTGTAACAGATCCGCTCGGCCGTCCCTCTCTTCCCTTTTCGCATGAGCATATTAATTAGCTTTGAGACCATCCGATCTCCAAATAAAGAATCGGGAAGAACCTCTCTGACTGCTGTAACTTTTCGCCTTGGCATTTAGTCTCGTGCTCCCACTACTTGGGGGTTTTTGCCCCATATTTGGAGCGACCCTGTTTTCGATTTGCCACCCCTACCGTATCAAGCGCGCCACGCACGATATGATAGCGAACACCTGGCAAATCCTTGACACGCCCCCCCCTCACCAATACAATTGAATGCTCTTGGAGATTATGCCCAACACCGGGGATGTACGATGTGACCTCCATCCCATTGGTCAAGCGAACACGGGCAACCTTCCTCAACGCGGAGTTCGGTTTTTTCGGCGTCGTCGTATATACCCGGACACAGACCCCTCTTTTTTGAGGGGATCTTTTTAACGCGGGACTCTTTGTTTTTAAACGGGCTTTTTCACGCCCTCTTTTAATTAATTGATTGACGGTCGGCACACTTCCTCCATGCGAAGCACCAAAACTGTGGAAGTATAGTGAAAGATTCCAGGGTTGTCAAGCGCTTTATTCTTCGGTTTTAGGCCTTTATTCGGTCAGTGGGGTTTCTTCAACCACCGATGTTTTTTCTTGTGTCGTCACCACTGCATCAGCTTGAAGGGGTTCCCGGACATAAACATCTCGGTAAGCCATCAATCCGGTTCCAGCTGGGATGAGCCTCCCTACGATCACATTTTCCTTTAACCCCAATAAGTCGTCTGTTTTTCCAGAAATCGCTGCTTCCGTAAGAACACGAGTGGTTTCCTGGAAAGAGGCCGCAGAGATGAAACTATCAGTTGAAAGGGCCGCTTTTGTAATCCCAAGAAGAATCGGCTTTCCGGTTGCAGGACGACCCCCCTTTGTCATGACCCGCTCATTTTCAGCTTGAAAAACGAATTTATCAACCTGCGTCCCAATGAGAAAGTCTGTATCTCCTGGATCTTCGACTTTCACTTTTTTCAGCATTTGCCGAACGATAATTTCGATGTGTTTATCGTTGATAGAAACACCCTGTAATCTGTAAACCTGTTGAACTTCGTCCACCAGATATTTTTGAAGTTCCTTCGGTCCGAGCACATCAAGAATATCGTGGGGATTGGCCGACCCATCCATCAATGGCTCTCCGGCATGAACCCAGTCCCCTTCATGAACGTTCACATGCTTGCCTTTCGGGATATAATACTCACGGCCATCTCCCATTTCGTTCTTGACGATGACCTTTCTCATCCCTTTGACAAACCCACCATACTCGACCACCCCGTCGATCTCAGAAACAACCGCCTGTTCCTTCGGCTTTCTCGCTTCAAAAAGCTCTGCCACCCGTGGTAATCCCCCGGTAATATCTTTCGTCTTGGTCGTTTCGCGGGGGATCTTCGCGAGAACGTCACCGGGAGAAACGGCCTGACCCCGCTCAACGAGAATATGGGCCCCTGCGGGCAAAAGATACCTTGCCACGGCGGCGGAACTAGAAATCTTCGCGGTCTTCCCCGACTCGTCCTTGATTGAAATTCTGGGACGTAGGTTCGACCCCGGATAGTCGACGACGACTTTTCTGGAAAGCCCGGTCACCTCGTCGACCTCTTCACGCATCGTCTGTCCTTCGATAATATCTCCGAAGGCGATCTTGCCTCCGACTTCAGTCAAGATCGAAAGGGAGTAAGGATCCCACTCGACCAGTTTCTGGCCCGCATCGACATGCCCTCCATCTTTTAATTTGATTCGGGCACCATAAACAACCGAGTATTTCTCCTTCTCACGGCCGGTTTCATCATAAACAGCGATCTTGCCGTTTCGATTCATGGCGATCATATCGCCTTCTTTGTTTCTTACCGTATTGAGATTGAGATACTTCAATATCCCTGTATTCTTTGCTTCGAGCACCGTTTGCTCGATCACCTTACTCGCCGTGCCGCCGATGTGAAAGGTTCGCATCGTCAACTGCGTCCCCGGCTCCCCAATCGACTGAGCCGCGATCACACCGACCGCCTCTCCCCGCTCAACCAGTCTTCCTCGAGCAAGATCCCGTCCGTAACAATTACTACAGACACCACGGCGCGCGTGGCAAGTCAACACCGAACGAATCTTGACCTTATCGATTCCGGCATCGACAACCGCCTGGGTTTTTTGCTCGTCAAGTTCCTCATGAGCTGGACAGATCACCTCACCGGTAATCGGATCGCGGATCTCTTCTGCCGTGATTCTTCCTAAAATCCGTTCCTCGAGCGGCTCAATCACCTCTCCGCCTTCCACCAGAGCCGAGACGGTAATGCCTTCGGCTGTTCCACAATCGGGGTCGTTGATAATCACGTCCTGCGCAATATCAACGAGACGCCGCGTAAGATACCCGGAGTTGGCGGTCTTCAAGGCGGTATCGGCCAGCCCCTTCCTGGCGCCATGGGTCGAAATGAAGTACTGGAGCACGGTCAACCCTTCCCTGAAATTTGCAGTGATCGGCGTCTCAATAATTTCGCCCGATGGTTTCGCCATCAGCCCTCTCATCCCCCCGAGCTGCCGAATCTGTTGGGTGCTGCCGCGCGCGCCGGAATCGGCCATCATGAAGATGGAGTTGAACTGCTTCCCTTTGGAAGCCGTCCCCTTCTTGATCGCCTCCTCTTCCTGCCCAAGCTCTCTCATCATCTCACTCGCAACCACTTCGGTCACGTGAGCCCAGATGTCAACGACCTTGTTATACCGCTCTCCGTTGGTGATGAGACCTTCCGCATATTGTTTTTCGATCTCCATCACCTCTTTTTTGGCCTTGCCGATTGACGCTTCTTTTTTCGACGGAATATGCATATCGTCAATACAGATCGAAATGCCGGCCTTTGTTGCGTATCGATAGCCGATGTCTTTGATCCGGTCGAGAAGAAGAACCGTTTCACGATGCCCGGCCTCCCGGTAGGCGGTGTCGATCAATTTCGTCAATTCCTTCTTATTGAGAATTTTATCGACCGATGAGAAGGGAATACCCGGAGGCAAAATCTCTCCCAAGATAACCCTTCCAGCGGTGGTGCTAACGAGATCACCATTCATCCGCACCTTCAAACGGCTGTGCTCTTCGACCTCTTCGTGATCATACGCAATCCGGACCTCGTCGGGCGAGGCGAAGATCTTCCCTTCCCCCTTTGCCCCAGCCCTTTCTTTGGTCAACCAATAGCAACCCAACACCATGTCCTGCGATGGAACCATAATCGGTTTTCCGCTCGCGGGAGAAAGGATGTTGTTGACGGCCATCATCAATACACGTGCCTCGATCTGCGCCTCAACCGAAAGGGGAACGTGGACCGCCATCTGATCTCCATCGAAATCGGCGTTGAACGCGGCACAAACAAGAGGATGAAGCCGTATCGCTTTCCCTTCCACCAAAATCGGATCAAATGCCTGAATACCAAGTCGGTGAAGCGTTGGCGCCCGATTGAGGAGCACTGGATGCTCTTTAATCACCTCGTCGAGGACATCCCAGACCTCGGGCCGTTCCTTTTCCACCATCTTCTTGGCACTTTTGATCGTGGTCACATAGCCCCGCTCCTCAAGTTTCTCGAAAATAAAAGGTTTGAACAGCTCCAGGGCCATTTTTTTAGGCAATCCGCATTGATGGAGCCTTAACTCCGGCCCCACGACGATCACCGAACGGCCCGAGTAATCGACCCGTTTTCCGAGAAGGTTCTGGCGGAACCGCCCCTGCTTCCCCTTGAGCATATCGGAAAGCGATTTGAGTGGACGTTTATTGGGACCCCGGATGGCACGCCCGCGGCGGCCGTTGTCAAAAAGGGCGTCCACCGCTTCCTGTAACATCCTTTTCTCGTTCCGAATGATCACCGAGGGGGCTTTTAATTCGATCAAGCGCTTAAGCCGGTTGTTTCGATTGATCACCCTCCGATAGAGATCATTGAGATCGGATGTGGCAAACCGTCCGCCATCAAGGGGAACCAACGGTCGCAGTTCGGGGGGAAGAACCGGGATGACATTCATGATCATCCACTCGGGGTGGTTTCCCGATTTACGGAACGATTCGATCACTTTCAATCGCTTCGTCAGTTTCTTTTTGACCGCGCTTGAGCTCGCCTCGCTCACCTTGGCCTGCAACTCGTTCCAAAGCTGTTCGAGATCAATCTTCTTTAAAAGATCAGCGATCGCTTCGGCGCCCATCTCCGCGCGGAATCCGGTCGATCCATATTGCTCGACCATGGCCCGATAACGCTCCTCGGTCAAAAGCTCTTTCTCTTTCAGATCGCTCTCTTTTGGATCGACAACAATATAGTTCTCAAAATAGAGAACCCGCTCAAGATGTTTTAACGTAATATCAAGGAGCGCACCGATTCGACTCGGAACCCCCTTCAAAAACCAGATATGCGCCACCGGAGAAGCGAGTTCGATATGTCCCATTCTCTCCCGACGGACCTTCGACTGAATCACCTCGACACCGCATTTGTCGCAGACGATCCCGCGATGCTTCATCCGCTTGTACTTCCCGCAATTGCATTCCCAATCTTTAATCGGCCCGAAGATACGAGCGCAAAAGAGGCCGTCCCGTTCCGGTTTGAACGAACGGTAATTGATTGTTTCCGGCTTCTTGACCTCTCCGTAAGACCAGGAACGGATCTTCTCCGGCGAAGCGACGCGAATGCGGATGGCGTCAAAAGAGATCGGGTCCTTCGATTTCTCGAACAGACTGTTGAGGGCATCGACCTTGCTAATCGTCTCCATCGAACCTCCGATCATATATCGTTTATTCCTTCCCCTTGATTAGTTCCACGTCAAGACCCAAGCTTTGGAGCTCCTTGATCAAGACATTGAATGACTCCGGCAATCCAGGTTCAAGGAAGTTTTCACCTTTCACAATGGCCTCATAGATCCGGGAGCGCCCCGGCACATCGTCCGATTTTACGGTCAGAAATTCCTGCAAGATCGATGCAGCACCGTAGGCCTGAAGCGCCCAAACCTCCATCTCACCAAGACGCTGTCCCCCAAACTGGGCCTTTCCGCCAAGTGGTTGCTGGGTCACCAACGAATAGGGACCGATCGAACGCGCATGGATCTTGTCATCCACAAGGTGATGAAGCTTCATCATATACATGTAACCCACCGTCACGGGACGATCGAACGCCTCCCCGGTTTTTCCATCATAGAGAACCGATTGTCCCGACGTCGGAAGGTTCGCCTTCTGAAGAAGCTCCTTGATTTCCTTTTCGGTCGCGCCGTCAAAGACCGGACTCGCCAAATGAACACCGAGCGCTTTGGCTGCCCAACCGAGATGGGTCTCTAAGATCTGACCGACGTTCATCCGGGATGGAACCCCCAGCGGATTAAGAACAATCTGCACCGGCGTACCATCGGGTAGATAGGGCATGTCTTCCTCCGGCAAAACCCGGGAGACCACACCCTTGTTCCCATGCCGTCCGGCCATTTTATCGCCGACCTGAAGCTTTCTTTTCATGGCGACAAACACCTTCACCAGCTTGATCACCCCTGGTGGAAGTTCGTCGCCTCGCTTCAATCGCCCGGCCTTTTCGTCATAAATTGTTTGGAGGATGTCGACCTGCTCTTTTGTAAAGCTCTCAATCCGGTCGATTTTTTCTTGTTCCTCGGGCTCGTTCAGAGCGATGTTTCTCAACTCTTCATCCGGAATTTTATCGAGAATCTCCTTGACGATCTTCTTCTTTTTCTTAAGAAGGATTTCCCCCGTTTCGGGATCGACGATATCGACGCCGGCCAATTTACCCAGCATCAGCTTTCTAATTTTTTTGTATTTTTCCTCTTCGATGATCCGAAGCTCGTCCTGATGATCCCGCTGAAGCCGGATCGTATCCTCGTTCTCGATGCTTTTGGCCCGTTCATCCTTCTCCACGCTCTTCCGTGAGAAAATCTTGACGTCGACGATGATCCCTTCAATTCCGGGAGGGACATAGAGGGAAGCATCCTTCACGTCGCCCGCCTTCTCACCGAAGATCGCGCGCAGTAATTTTTCTTCCGGGGTAAGTTGAGTTTCCCCTTTTGGGGTCACCTTTCCCACAAGGATATCGCCCGGCTTGACCTCGGCACCAATTCGGATGATTCCAGACTCATCCAAATTCTTCAGGGCATCTTCACTGATATTTGGGATGTCGCGAGTAATCTCTTCCTTCCCCAGCTTCGTATCGCGCGACTCCAACTCGAACTCTTCTATATGGATGGAGGTGAAGATATCTTCTTTTACCAATTTTTCTGAAATAAGGATGGCATCTTCGAAGTTGTATCCCCCCCAAGGCATAAAGGCAACCAAGATGTTTCTGCCGAGCGCCAATTCACCCTGATCAATCGCCGGGCCGTCGGCCAGAACGTCTCCTTTCTTGACCCGCTGTCCCGCCATCACCACCGGTTTTTGGGTAATGCAGGTGTTCTGGTTGGATCGCTGAAACTTGATCAGACTGTATACATCAAGGGCGATCTCCGGATCCTCCGACGCGTTTTCCTTCTCCTTCCGGCTCAATTCCGCTTTCACAACGATCCGGGTGGCATCGACACTCTCAATAACGCCGGGTCGTTTCGCAAGAATCACATAACCTGAATCTCGCGCAACAATGGCTTCGATTCCGGTACCAACCAGTGGCGCCTCACTGGAAACAAGCGGCACTGCCTGACGCTGCATGTTTGACCCCATCAACGCTCGATTCGCATCGTCATTTTCCAGAAAGGGAATCAGTGCCGTCGCGACGCTGACGATCTGTTTCGGAGAAACGTCCATGTACTCGATCCGCTCGGGGTCGACCATTACGAAGTCGCCGGCATGCCTGGCCGAGACACTGTCCGCGACAATCTTTCCCTTCGCATCGACCTTGGTACTCGCCTGGGCGATGATATATTTGTCTCCGTCGATCGCCGAGATATACTCGATCTCCTCGGTGACCCGCCCCTTGACCACCTTCCGATAGGGAGATTCGATAAAACCAAACTCGTTGACTCGGGCATACGTTGCAAGGGAGGTGATCAGACCAATGTTTGGACCTTCCGGCGTTTCGATCGGGCAGATCCGGCCGTAATGGCTGGGGTGGACGTCGCGAACCTCGAACCCGGCTCGTTCCCGGGTCAACCCGCCTGGACCCAGCGCCGAAAGACGCCGTTTGTGGGTGATCTCCGCCAGCGGATTGGTCTGATCCATAAACTGGGAAAGCTGGCTGCTCCCAAAAAATTCCTTAATGACGGCGATCACCGGCTTGGCGTTGATCAGATCGTGAGGAAGAACTGTTTCGAGATCAAGCAGGTTCATTCGCTCCTTGATCGTCCGTTCCATCCGGACCAACCCGATCCGGAACTGGTTTTCAAGGAGTTCCCCGACCGAACGGACTCGGCGGTTTCCGAGATGATCGATATCCTCAATCTCCCCCTTCCCGCTCTTGAGGTTAACCAAATAACGGATCACCTCGACGATGTCTTGCGCCGTCAAGGTCCGGTGCTCCAAGGCCAAACTTAAACTGAGTTTTTTATTGAGTTTCAGCCGTCCAACAGGAGAGAGATCATACCGCTTGGAGTTGAAAAAGAGATTTTCGAACAATACCCTTGCGGTATCCATCGTCGGAGTCTCGCCCGGCCGAAGGCGTCGATAAATCTCGACCATCGCCTCGTTCTGCGAGGAGATCTTTTCCGTTGCAAGGGTATCGCGGATCACCGGAAGCACCTGGATGTTGTCGATGTAAAGAACCTGCAGCTCTTTGATTCCGGCCTCGACGATCTTCATCAAAATGGCATCGGTCAGTTCATGGTTCCGTTCAAGGAGAACCTCGCCGGAATTCGGATCGACGACGTCGTTTAAGACCGCTTTTCCGATCAACTCTTCTCGGGCATACTGAATTTCCTTGATCCCCTCCGATCGGATTCGCTTGATGATCCCCTTGGTCAGCTTCGCCCCTTCTTTTGCGATGACTTCTTTCTCTTTTTTGTCGACAAAGTCTTCGGGGGCTTTGATACCGGCATGAATTTCAGGATCCAGTTTTCTCCAAAACACGCCTTCCGAAAGACGAACTTCTTCGATTGGATAGAAGAGTTTGAGGATCACCTCTTCAAGGCTCGATCCTTCGATCTTCCCCTCCCGGGATTCCAATGAATATTTTTTCTCCTGCTTCGTCCCCTCCTCTTGAGCAAACGACTTTAAGAGAACGGTGGCGGGAAGCTTGCGTCGACGATCGATCCGAACGTAAAGAATATCCTTGGCATCAAACTCGAAATCAAGCCAGGAACCACGATAAGGGATAATACGAGCCGAATAGAGAACCTTACCACTTGCGTGAGTCCTTCCTTTGTCATGCGTGAACACGGCGCCGGGA
The DNA here is from genome assembly GCA_964579005.1 of uncultured Nitrospirota bacterium. GTDB lineage: Bacteria > Nitrospirota > Nitrospiria > SBBL01 > Manganitrophaceae > CAZOFJ01. The sequence continues at coordinate 3,808 of CAZOFJ010000072.1, read as the reverse complement.
GAGCGCTGCAATTGGCTAACAACCACCCGCTCGGTCCCATTGACCATGAACGTTCCGTTCTCTGTCATTAGGGGAAGTTCCCCAATATAGACCTCCTGCTCACGGACGTCTCGGACTTTTTTCGAATCTCCTTTCGCCTCTTTATCCCATACCACAAGGCGAACCCGGATTTTTAACGGGGCGGCATAAGTCATCCCCCGCTCCAAGCATTCTTGAACGTCGTACTTGGGGCTTCCGATCGAATAATCGATGAATTCGATCATCGCGGTATCGTTGTAATCGGAGATCGGAAAAACGCTTGTGAACGTCGACTGTAAGCCGCTATCCTCTCGCTGCTCGGGCGGAACATCGCGCTGCAAAAAACGCTCGTACGATTGCCTTTGAATCTCGATCAGATTCGGAATCTGAATCTGAATACTGGTCTTGGATAAATCGTGCCTCTCCCGAGTACCGTTGGCGGCGCTCTGCGTCATAAAGTCTCCTAAAAACAGGCGTTGACTGTCGAGGGTGAGGGGTCGGTTTACTTCTTCCCGCCCCCCGCATCCGTTGCTTACTTAATCTCGACCTTCCCACCAGACTCTTCCAACTTCTTTTTCATCGACTCGGCTTCCTCTTTGCTTACACCGCTCTTCACCACCTTTGGAGCCCCTTCGACGAGATCCTTCGCTTCCTTGAGACCCAAACTGGTCAATTCACGGACCACCTTGATCACCTGGATCTTTTTGTCTCCGCCGCTCGTAAGAACCACGTCAAATGCGGTCTTTTCTTCTACGGGAGCCGCCTGAGCGCCGCCCCCCACAGGAGCGGCCGCAACAGCAACCGGCGCCGCCGCCGTCACCCCGAATCGCTCCTCAACCATCTTGATTAACTCAGCCAACTGGAGCACCGGCATCTTCTCGACAGCCTTGAGAATCTGGTCATTGCTCAGTTCGATTTCCTGCGTTGCACCCGTATTCGCCATCTTCGTTCTCTCCTTCTTATTTTCAATGATTGATTATTAATATGGACTGATGCACATCGTTCTATGCCGATGACTTATTCGGATTGATTTCGTTGACCATGAACCGCCTGGAGGGTTCGGACAAATTTACTCAATACTCCATTGAGCGTTCCGGCAAAACCATAAAGAGGGGATTTGAGACGACCGATCAACTGGCCAATCAAAACCTCTTTGGAAGGAAGCTTGGAAATCTGCTTCAGCCGAGCCAAGTCGACAACTTGACTCTCAACGACCCCCACTTTGATCTTGAGTTTTTTCTGTTTTTCAACAAGGCCATTCAACGCTTTGGCTGGAGCAACCGGGTCGTCGTAGCCAAGCGCAACGCCGATGGGACCCTTAAAGTAGGCGGTGATCCCTTCCAAGGCGGTTCCTTTTGCCGCTCGAATCGCCAAGGTATTTTTCACCACCTTGAATTCCCCATTCACCCGGCGCAATTGATTCTTCACTTCTCGAACCTCTCCGACCTCCATGCCGGTAAATTCGGCCAGGACGGCGACTTTCGCCCTTGAAAACTTTTCTCTCAACTTAGAAACAATGACCTCTTTTTCTTCTTTTTTCATTTTCCACCCTTCGCATACCACGTAAAAATATCAACCGCGACAAATCGCCGCCGATTCCGCCTGGCTTGATCGAAAACGATTTAAGAAAGGCCTTGTCCGACAACCCCCAGGTCGATCGGAATCCCCGGCCCCATGGTTGAGGAAATTGAAATGCTTCTAAAATATTTTCCTTTTGCGGAAGCGGGCTTTGCCTTGACGATGGAATCGATGACAACGCCGGCATTTTCAACCAACTGAGAAGGAGAAAAAGAGGCGCGACCAATCGTCACATGCACGATCCCGGCTTTTTCTACCCGATACTCCACCTTCCCCTGCCGGATCTCCTTGATCGCCCTTGCAATATCAAAGGTGACCGTCCCTGTCTTGGGATTTGGCATCAATCCTCGAGGGCCCAATACCTTCCCTAATCGTCCAACCGTACCCATTAAGTCGGGCGTGGCAACGACAGTATCAAATTCAAGCCATCCCCCATTGATTTTCTCGATAAGATCATCCAATCCGACAAAGTCGGCGCCAGCCTGGATCGCCTCTTTTTCCTTTTCCCCTTTTGCAAAAACGAGGATCCTGACTTTTTTCCCCGTTCCATGGGGAAGCAAAACCGATCCACGCACCATCTGGTCGGAATGTTTCGGATCAACCCCCAAACGGACCGCCATATCGACACTTTCATCAAATTTAGAAAAGTGAACCTGCTTCATCAGCTCGAATGCTTCTCCGAACTGATAAGACCGATCCTCTACCTTTGCAATCGCCGCCTCGTATTTTTTACCCATCTTCCCCTCGATATATACAGAATGGATCGATGAAAAATCAGAATCAGATTTCGACGCGACTTTCCATCCTTCACCAAAAGACGCCTTTAACCCTGGATCTGGATCCCCATGCTTCTTGCCGTTCCCTCGATAATTTTTCGAGCCCCATTGAGATCCACGGCATTGAGATCCTGCATCTTCGTCTTGGCAATCTCCTCAATTTGGGCTGGAGTCACCTTGCCAACCTTTTCTTTATGGGGTACTGCCGAACCCTTGATGACACCGGCGGCCTTCTTAAGGAGATCAGAAGCCGGAGGACTTTTGGTAACAAAGGTAAAAGTCCGATCGGAATAAATCGTAACAAGAGCGGGAATGATGGTCCCCTCTTGACCCTGTGTTTTCGCATTAAACGCCTTGCAAAACTCCATGATGTTCACCCCATGCTGTCCCAGGGCAGGACCAATAGGAGGGGCCGGATTTGCTTTGCCCGCCGGAATTTGAAGTTTTACGATCGCATTTACCTCTTTTGCCATTTCATCTCCTTAAACGAGGATGGGAGTGAAGCACACAGCAGCTTTGTAAGCCTCCCCTTGCCTCACCCTACCCTTACTTTTAGACCTTTTCCACTTGAAGGAAGCTCAATTCGACTGGAGTAGATCGACCGAAGATGCTGACCAACACCTTCACCTTACTCTGATCTGGATTGACTTCGTCGATCACCCCGTTGAATCCCAAGAAAGGCCCATCCGTAATTCGGACCTGATCTCCTTTTTCAAACTGAGTCTTTTCCCTCGGCTTCCCAACCCCTTCATCGATCTGCTTGAGTAACACATCGACCTCCTGCCGAGAAAGGGGAGAAGGGCTTACATCACCGCCCAAAAAGCCGGTTACCTTGGGAGTGCTTTTCACCAATTGTTGGAGCTGCTCATCCAGGACCATTTCCACCAAGACATAGCCGGGGAAAAACTTTTTGGTCGAGACCCGCTTCTTTCCCTCTTTGATCTCGACCACCTCCTCTGTTGGAATCAGCACATTCCCTACTTTTTCCTCAAGACCCAATGATTTAACCCGTTCTTCAAGACTCGACTTCACTCGCCCTTCAAAGCCGGAGTAGGTATGAATCACATACCAGTTTTTCTCCATAAAAAAACGCGCTCCCTCAACAAACCGCATTCGAAAAACCTACCCGGCCGCAGAAATCTTCAGACCGATATAGGACTTCAGATAACAAAACGCAAAAGACGAACCAAAAAGACATCGACAACTGCCAAAAAAAGAGAAATGATAAGAGTAAAGACAACCACCACAGTGGTGGACCCAATCGTCTCGCTTCTGCCAGGGAAAGTTATTTTAAGAAGCTCGCTCTTTACATCTTTTATGAAAGCAACAATAGACTCAAAAAACCGGTTGATCATTATCTTCCCTCTTTCCCGCCCCTCCCGATCTCCAACAAATCGGAACTTTTAATCGAAACGCCCCAACTTGGCAGGCCAGGA
>CAZOFJ010000071.1:0-16058 GCA_964579005.1 uncultured Nitrospirota bacterium | reverse complement strand
ACTGCGTTCACTGCAAAACTTGCGATATCAAAGACCCCGCGCAGAACATAAACTGACTCTTGCAAATATCCCGGGATGGAGCATCCTGTTCGGATTCGGAATCCTGGCGCGAAGGAGAACGGTGCGGGTCGCCTCATCGACCCTTGCGTCGATGGCATAGAGTTTTCCGGAAAAGGTTTCAGCCGGAAAGGCGTCGACCCGGACCTGCACCGGACGGCCGATGTCGATCCGGCTGCGATAAATTTCCGGAATTCGGAAGTCGACTTTCATCGTATCGGTCTCTTCGAGTGTGACGATCGCCTGTCCCGGTTGAACGTAGTCGCCGGGACTGACCTGACGAAGGCCCAGCCGGCCGTTGAACGGGGCGCGAAGGGTCGATTTCTCGAGACGGATCTGCGCCAACGAGAGGCTCGCCTCCGATTCTTTTAGTTTCGCGGCCGCCTCCTCGTAGCCCCGATCGCTGATCAACTCTTCCGCCCGAAGCTGTTTGGCCCGCTCGAAGTTCATTTTGTCGAGTTCGACCACCGCGCCGATCTGCCTGACCTGCGCTTCATATTCTTCAGAATTGATCATGAGAAGAACGGCCCCCTTCGCCACCCGCTCCCCTTCTTTGAACGGGATAGCGGTGATCCGCCCCGCAATCTCCGACCGGATCACCGACGATTCGTTCGCTTGAAGTGAACCGACCGCGGTCACCTCCAGAATCCCGGCGCCGCCTTCAACCCGGGCGGCCGCTACCGGCATGGCGGGCGGACTGGACGGAGCCGAAGCCCCACCCGAAGGAGCGTTCACGGATGACGGGTGATTCCGCCCATACTGGGAAAAAACAACCAGGGCGATGACGACCAAAATTCCTCCCGACACAATCCACCGAATGCTGTTTTTCATTTTTTATCTACCTTATTGGGTGGTCTCACCCGTCTCTCTTCACAGCGGCTGGAAGAAGATCGAGAAAGACCCCCGATGATTTCTCTAACTGAAGGATCGCCGTCTCCCGATCGTAGGTCGTATTCGCAAGTTGCCGTTCCGCGCTGATCAAGACGGCATTCGCATCGAGGACGTCGATATTCGTCGCCAAGCCGACGGCGAACTGACGGGAGACCAGGGTGAAGTTTTCGCGCGCGAAGGCAACCTGCGCACGAAGGACGTCGAGTTGAGCGGTCAAGGCGGCCAGATCGAAGCGCGCCCTTCGGACCTCGACAGAGATCCGATCGGACAACAGCTCTTTTTGCAATATTGCTTGCCGATGACGCGATTTCGATTGGTTCAACTCCGCCACCCGGATCTTTCCTTCAAACAGAGGAAAGGAGAGTTTGATGATCGCGAATCGGTCGTTTGTGATGAAAAAGGCGCTTTGCGGATTCGGATCGATCCAGTTGTATTGGGCTTCGAGGTTCAGGGAAGGATAAAAATTCCCCTTGGCGACATTGATCCGCTCCTTGGCAATTTCAATCTCGGCCGCTTGGCGCCGGAGGTCATCCCGCCGGTCCCGGGCCGTTTCAATCCATTCAGACTCGCTCCTTTCGGAAAGAGCCAATGAAGGGGGCTCCGTGAGATCAAATTCCCCGTCGCTGTTGACCAGGAACGCCAACTGGTCTTTTGTGATCGCCTGATTGTTTTCGGCTCGGATCAACCGGGCGCGGGCATCGGCCAACTCCGCCTCGGCGCGAAGAACCACCGTTTTGGTCACCTCTCCGACTCGAAGACGGTTCTGTGCATCTTTTAAATGGGCCTCCAATCGGGCAACCTCATTCTTTTCAATCTCCGTATTTTTCAACGCCTTGAGTGCCTCGTAATAGGCCTGCGCCACCTGAAAAAGAAGGTTCTCGGTGGTCAGATTGAGGGCCAACGCTTCCCCTTTTAATCCGAGTTTGGCCCCCCGATAGGCCGCGGTCGCACGTCCTCCGGTGTAAAGCGGCTGTTCGAAGGTAATGTTAAACTGTTTTTGAGATTCGGGTCGAAGAACGCCGAACCCACCGCTCAGAATTGGATCGGGACGCCGAAGGTAGCCGGCATCGGTTGACAACCTTGGATAAAGAAAGCTCTTCGCCCGGTCGATCTCTTTCTCCGCCTGGCTCAACCCTTCCCTCGCGATCCCAATCTGTTCGTTCCGGGTCATTGCGAGGCGATAGGCTTCTTCCAGCGTCAGGACCTCCGCGGCAAAGAGATTGGAAAAAACAGGGCTCACCAGAAAAAAAACGACAATAAAACAGATTCTCATCATCGACCCCCCTTGATTCATAAGTCTCGTTTGAAAACTTTGATCGAAAGCGCGGTCATCACAACGGCATAGCCGGTTAAATAAAGAAGATCTCCCTGCACGGCCTGCCAGGAAGCCCCTTTAAATAGGACCGACTTCAAGGCATGGACCGAGTAGGTCTCCGGGTTGATTTTGCTAAAGGCCCGAAGCCAGACCGGAAAGCCCTCGACCGGATAGACCGCCCCGCTTGAAAAGTAGAAGATCACATTGAGAAAACCGCCAAACAACCCAACGATCCGTGGATGATCGACCCGGGAAAGGACGACACACATCGTGCCAAGAAGTCCCGTTGAGGTCAAGATGATCATCAAGAGGAGCGCCATAAACGAACCGATTCCACCGGCGACCGGCGCCCGCGTCATCCAGATCCCGGTGCCAAGGACGATGAGGGCGATCAAGGTCGTGACCAACACACCGCTGATCAATATTCCCAGGATCATATCGATCTTGGTCAACGGCGTTGACAAATAGGCCTCATGCACCCCCAGAAAGCGATCCATCACCAGATTGAAGGCACCGGTGATCATCGTCCCCATAAAGATCGACATGATCACAATGCCGGGCACGAGCGAGGCGTCGTAATCGACTTTCCGATAGAGATCGATCGGATAAAGTTCCGGAACGCGTGGATCCAACCGGACCGGAAGGGTGTCGACCTTTAAAAAACGGAACGCCTCCGACAACGATTGTTGAAGGGCGGCGGCTGAAACCGAGTCGGTATTGTCGAGCGCCAACCCCACCTGCGGCACGGTTCCTCGGGAAACGTTTTTAGAAAAATCGGGTGGAATCAGAACCACCCCCTTGAACTTCCCGGATCGAACCCCCTCCTCCGCCGCCATCGGATTTGAGATCGGAATCAGCCGAATCGTGTTCGGGCCGGTTTCAATCGCGCGGAGTCGGTCAAGTAAATTTTCGGCGTAGGGCCCTCCATCTTGATCGACCACCGCCAGGGAAAGCCGTTTGAGACTTCCCTGGAACGCGTTCCCGATGATCAGCAGATAGACGATCGGGAGAAGAATGCTCGATCCGAGGGCGATCGGATTGCGGGTGAATTTTCGGAGATCCCGTTCAACGAAGGCAAAGAGGCGCATCATCTTCCCCACCTCCGTGGCACCCCGGCGCCGACAAAATAGCTCACTTTTTTCGTCTCCTCGGTCCGGATCGATCGACCGGTGTAGTGGATGAAGACATCCTCCAGGGTCTGCTGCTTTAAACTGATCGATCTGATTTTGATCCCTTCCTTTTGAAGCCGATCCATGACAACCGGAACCGCTTGGCTTCCCTGATCAACATAGACCCGGATGAGACCTTCTTCCCGGACCACTTTCCGAACGAAGGGAAACGATTCCAAAGAGACGGCTCCCTTTTCGAATGCCTCCTCTTTTTCGTTCTCAACGCCGATATCGATGATATCGCTTCCCGGAATTTGTTTCTTGAGATTTTCCGGACTGTCCATGACCAAAATTTTTCCGGCGTCGATGATCGCGATTCGGTCGCAGAGAAGATCGGCCTCGTCCATATAATGGGTCGTCAGAAAAACCGTTAAACGATCATTCCGGCGAAACTGCTGTAAAAGCTCCCAGACAACCCGGCGGGATTGGGGGTCTAGGCCGATTGTCGGTTCGTCGAGAAAAAGGATCGATGGACGGTTAATGAGTCCCCGGGCAATTTCGAGCCGACGCCGCATCCCCCCCGAATACGACGCCACCAGATCGTTTGCCCGATCGGTTAATCCAACCCGATCGAGCAGTTCTTTCATCCGTTCCATCCGCTCTTTGTAGGGAACCTGATAATACTTCGCATAAATATCGAGATTCTCCCATCCGCTTAAATCAAGATCGGTTGTCATCGCTTGGGAGACCACCCCAATCGCCCGACGAACCGCGTCGGGATTCTTAACCACATCATGGCCGGCGACGATCGCCTCTCCCTCTGTCGGATGGAGAAGTCCGGTTAAAATCCGGATCAATGTCGTCTTCCCCGCCCCGTTCGGGCCAAGCGATCCGAAACACTCCCCCGTCGGGACCGTCAAATCAACGTGATCGAGGGCGGAAAGCGCGCCATAACGCTTGACCAGGTTTTTGACGACGATCGCTTCTTTGAACATCCGGCAATCTCCCAGAAATCTTCCGGAAATTTCTATGATTCGAGATCGATTCTGACCTTGGCCGTCATCCCCGGTTTGAGCAATCCCTCCGGAGAGAGGGCACGCACTTTCACACGAAAGGTCTTGATATCCTGCCGTCCACGGGTCACATCCCGCTGCGTCGCGAATCCCGCTTCGGCGCCGACCTCGATCATTTTTCCCTCGAATGTCCGACCCGGCAAGGAATCGACGGAGATCTCCGCGCGACCGCCAAGTTTGACCTTGCCGATCTCTCCCTCTTCCAGGTTGACGCGGGCCCAAACCGACTGGAGATCAACCAAGGTCAGAATGGTTGCCCCCGGCGAAACCATCTCTCCGACCTCAAACGCTTTCAACGTCACAACACCGGTCATTGGCGCAACAATCGACGTCTCCTTTAATTTGATTTGAGTAAGATGAAGATGGGCCTCCCGTTCCTTTAACTCCGCCTCCGCCGATTGTGTCGCCGCCTCCGACGCCTTCCACTCCGCCTCTGCAAGCTCCAAACGGGTCCGGGCCTTGTCCCAATCGAAGTCGGAGAGAAGCCCTTCTTTTTGTAAGGCCGCCAAGCGATTCCGTTCCCGTTTCGCATCTTCCAGGTTGGCCTTCGCCTTCTCGACCTGGGCCTTTGCATTGACCAAACCGGCCCGGCCCCGCTGAACACCCGCCTCCGCTTCCGCCACCTCCGCGCCGATCTGACGATCATCAAGCTGGATCGCAACCGTATCGGCCTGAATGGTGTCTCCCTCTTGAAACGGGAGAGAACGGATTCTCTCCGATATCTTCGAACTCAGATGAACTTCGGTTGCCTCGATCACTCCGACCCGTTCGATTCGATTTGACGGGGGACCTTTTTTAAGAAAAGGAAAGGCGGCGAAGGAAAAAACCAACACAATGAGAGTCATGGCCATCAAGGCCGCGCGTCTTTTCACAGGGGACCGCTCCTTGTTCCGGATGATGGAACCGTTCTGATCCCGGTTAGAAAAACCTCAACCAGATGCTTCAAGAAGCGCTCCGGCGAGACATCGGTGACGGTTTTTCCCAATAAAATCTCTTGAAAGATAAAAAAAGCGACGAGCGATCCGCTGAATTGACGCGCCAGCAAAACCGGCTCCATCTCTCGAATTTCCCCCCGATCCATTCGATTCTTTAAAAAAGCCCCGAACCGAAGCATCCCATTTTGATAGATCAGTTTGGGAATAAAAGAGTCGTTTTCTTTTTCGAAAAGACGGGCCTCCGCCAACATTAATTTAAAGATCTCCTTCCGTTCTCGAAGGTTTTCCAAGAGACATCTCCCAATTCTGGTGATTGCCTCTTCGAGCGGGAGAGACTCCAGCAGATCGGGTTGTTCCAAAAGATCTCCACAACCCGACTCCTGAACGATCCCCTTCAGTAAATCTTTCTTCCCCTGGAAATAGTGATAGATCAATCCCTCCGTAATCCCCGCCGCTTTGGCGATCTCTCGGATGCTGGTGGCATCGTATCCATTTTCTGAAAAAAGACGGAGGGCAACCTCCAGGAGGTCTTTTCTCCTTCGGACTCCTTTTTCAGATCGGGATGATTCGTCGCATCTGCCCATCTTCAAAACTTACTAAACGTTTACTTAAAAAGTCAAGAAAATCTTTCTGAAGGACCCCAATCGTTTTATCGATGAAGGGCCGAAGCATTGACAAAAAAGATGAGAATAGTACTATATAGCTGAAGGCAGAGAGTATCGGTAGGCACAAAGGCCCAGAGGCACGAAGAAAAGCGATAAATGGCGATAGAAGTAAAACATCTTTGTGCCTTTGAACCTTTTTTAACAACTCGATAAGAAAGGAATCGCGGTGAACCACAAAAAGGGATTCTTTTTTTGGATTGTCCTTTATACGGCTTTTTATTTTTTACCCGGTTTTTTTGTGCCCTCCGGTTGGTCTTCCGAGGTTTTCGCCCCTCCTCCGGAAGAAAAACGGCTGCTCGCCGCCGACCTCCTTACATCACCCGATGACTCATCTGACTCATCCAATGAGCCGTCCAATGCCGAAACTTCCACAACCGACCCCGTAACACCACTCGAAGTAATCGAGCTGGAGGAACATCTGCCGGAAGACTTCTTCGATCTTCTGGCGCTCGACTTTCCAACCGCCCCCTCCTTTTCGACCGACGGGATCTCATCCGATCCATTTGATCCCTCGATTAAATACGATGTTCCGATTGTTTATAACGACCTGGTTCAAGAGTATGTCCTCTTTTTTCAAACGCGGTTACGGGATAAATTCGAGCTCTGGCTTGCCCGCTCCGGACGTTATGTCACCTTGATGCAGGAAATTCTTCGAGAGCATCAAATGCCGGAAGATCTCGTTTTCTTAGCCCTGATCGAAAGTGGATTCAATCCGAAGGCTTATTCCAGGGCAAAAGCGGCCGGTCCTTGGCAATTCATCACGGCAACAGGGAAGCGATATGGTCTCAAGATCGATCAGTGGGTCGATGAAAGAAGGGATCCAATCAAGTCGACCGTCGCCGCGGCAAAGTATTTAAAGGATCTCTATGAACTCTTTAGCTCTTGGCCTCTTTCGATGGCTTCTTACAATGCCGGGGAGGGGAAAATCATGAGGGCGATGGCGCGGACAAAGGCGGATGATTTTTGGGATTTGAAACATTCGGGATATATACGGCCCGAAACAAAAAACTATGTCCCGAAATATATGGCGGCGACAATTATCGCCAGAAACCCAAGGCAATATGGTTTCTTTGTCGATCCGCACCCCCCGCTGACATATGACGAGGTTTCCGTCGCGCGAGGAACTTCGTTTAAAACGATCTCGAAAGCAACGGGGATCACGATTGCAGAACTCAAGGCATATAATCCGGAGTTGAAGAAAGAGATGATTCCACCCAATGCCGCGAATTACCGTCTCAAGCTTCCGTCTGGGGCGCGTGAAACTTTTCTGGTCAATTTTTCAGGCAATCCGCTCAAAGAAATGAAAGAAGTGAAAACAGCGAAAGCAGTCAAGGGAAGTGATTCCCCAAAAATCCAAAAACACCGAATCCGAAAGGGTGAAACCCTCCATTCGATCGCCCGCAAATATGACACCACCATCGGTCAGCTACTCCGAGAAAATGAACTCGACCAAGAGATCCCGATCAAAGCAGGCCATTATCTGACGATCCCTACCCAAGAATAATCCCTATTTCCCCTTCGATTCAGCCGGAGGAGCCGCCCCCGGCGAAGGAGCGGGTGCCATTTTTAGCGATTCCCCGCCGGGGGCCGGCGTTGAAAGAGAGGAGGGATCTAGGATGGTCAGCCGTCCTTTTGCCTCGGTTCCCCAAGGGGATTTCGGAAAGTCGGCGGAAATTTTCTTGTAAAGATCGATCGCTTCAGTTTTTTTCCCCCCACTCTCCAAAAGACGGGCCGTTTCGAAACCGGCTTGATCCCGGTTCAAGGCCCCCATTGTTTCATAGACTGCGCGAAACTGTTTCAAAGCGGCTTCGGTATTCCCCTTCCGTTGATAAAGGTAGGCCAGTTTCTGATGGGTCAAAGCAGCCAGATCTCCTTGATTGGAATATTTTTCAAGAAAGGAGAGGTAACGCTTTTCAGCGGCATCATCTTCTTTTAACTCGAAATAGACATTCCCACTTTCATACAATGCCGTTCTGGCAATATCGGTCCTGGGATATTTTTCGACGATCTCATCATAAAGGCTCGCCGATTTTTTTAACCGCTCGGTCTTATCGGTGAGATCCGCCGGCGGTTTTTTCCCCTCTTCCACCGGTTCGGGAAGCGGCGGCGGCTCATGGAACAGCCGGAACGCCTCCGCTTCCAACGCCCCAGCCTTTCTTACAGTCTGTTGATTCAGAAACCAAACGATCGAAAAAACGGCGATGATAGCGATGACCGCGCCGACCCCGCTCCAGATCCATTTGGGGTGAATTCGGACCTGCTCGACGAGCTCTTCAGATCGTTGAATGAGCCGCAGGGGGATTTCTTCTTTTTTCTTTTGAACTCGAATTTTATACGGCATTAAAACGCTCCTTGATCTGTAGAGCCTATCCAAAAACCTGTTTCTACTACGGGGGGCTGCAAAGCCGTGGGGCTGCGTTCTCGGGGTAAAACCTCCTTAACGTAGCCTCCTGGCTACGCCTCCGGGCGTTTCCCGCGGGCTTTTCGCTCCCCCTCGTCACGAACCTGGTTTTTAGATAGGCTCTTATTATCACCCTCCAAGAAAAGCCAGCTTCTCTTGGAAAATCGGGTTATGGTAGGGAAATGACCGTCGATTGTCAAGCGTCCATTGACACCCCGAATTTCCCATGATACTTTCCGTTTCAAGCTCCCATGATTGTATCATGAACGTCCCCGAAAGTGCGTCTGCTCCGGGTGAAAACACTCCTTCTTTAACGCGATCTTTAACGCCATGCGCAAGTTTCTCCACGACATTGGCTTTTCCGCTCCCCCTCCTTTTTATAAAGATCCCCTTTTTTCTTTGGCCCTTTTGGGGGGTGGACTCTTCTGGTTGATCCTTCCCCTCGTTCAACCATTTAAACCCCTTTCTCCAGACCAGCTTTTTTCCAGTTTATATTTCATCGTTGTCATCCAAAGACCGATTTTTGAAGAGATCCTCTTTCGAGGCCTGCTTCAAGGGATCTTGGGCGAAACGGCATGGGGAGAAAAACGGGTCATTGCCATCCGCGGCACCGCCCTCAGCGTCGCGAATGTCGTCACTTCCCTCCTCTTTGCCCTGGCGCACCTCTTCGCCCATCCTCCCCTTTGGGCTGCTTCCGTTTTTATTCCATCGCTCCTCTTTGGATTCTTTCGCGATCGCCACAAAAACCTATTCCCGCCCATTTTTCTCCACATCTTTTACAATGGAGGTTATTTTTTCCTCACCGGCCTTCCCGGATAAATAAGCTTAAAAGTGTCATCGATTTAACTTGAGTTGACAGGGTCGGTACGGCTCTGAGTGTGTGATCGAGCAGACAACAGCGATGCAGTCCAGTTGTACAATAGTTGTACGATATTGGTCGATCTCCGTTGAGCCGGGTTCGAAAGCCCACCCCCTTGCATGGCATTCCTGTAGCCTCTCCCCGCTTTCAAATAAGGACACCGCATCCCTCTCCTCCTTATTTTTATTCGGTGCGGATTCTATTATCCAATGGCTCGAGCGACTTCACGACGTATTGCTTTTATTAAACTGATTTTCCGTTTCTTTTTCTTTTTCACCATGCGAATGAACTCTCCTTTCTCGGAATGGATCTTTGATTTTTATGCGACCAAATACTCATTTTCTTCGATCAAGCCGTGTCGTCCGAGACACCCCATTTCTCGAAGATCGTTCACCACCCGATAGATCGATCCCCAGTCGCTCCAGTAGACCCCTCGGATCGGGAGAACCGCCAGCGACGACGGATTTTGGAGGGGGAAGGTTTCCAGAAGGCCTTTTGAGAGGTTCACCGGTGCGAGCTGACGGACAACCGTTTCCGCAGGGTCGGGAGAGGAGTTGCCGCCACACTTCCGGGTAGGCCAGATGCCTTCGATCGACAACGGTGAAGAGATGATCCGGGAAGATGAGACGTTCCACCCGTTTGAAAGTTTGCTCCAGCATGGAGCGGTCTCCGGTGAATCGAACATACTGTTTTGGGAGATCGTCACCTCGCCATCGTTGAACCAGGGGACGAAGCCGCTTCCCTTCGCCGGCGGCGAGGGCAATCCCGGATAGCTTCCGGGGTTGATCGACCATACTGATCATATTGTTCCTTCTGTCATTTGTGAACAGTCAAAACCATTTACAGATCAATATAATCAAAGAGGTATTACAGTCGAATAAAAGAGATGTAAATAATTCGTTAATAACTTCGTTCGGGTTTAATAATGAGATGCCCCATGGAATGGAGTCGGATCGAAACAATGTGATCAGGCAAGGGGGGGACCGTGGACAAACGTGTCAGGAAGTAAAAGCGAGACACAGGAGCAAGTACAACGAGGTGGCGCTGAAGAGCGGTTATCCCCGCTTCTTCGCCATGATGACGAAGTTAAAACCGAACCGATTGAAGGGAAAAGTCCCGGAAAGGGCCAGGTCGATCTTTCCGAGGGTGAGAGCGAATTTCCCGACGGCGGTCCGTTTCGTCTCCAGGAGGAAACGGTCCGGAACCAAGGAGGCAAGGATGTTGTGTCCCCGGCAAGAGATGATTTCGAGGCCGTTCTTCTCCAACAGCCCCTTTAACTCTCCCCAGGCGAAGGTCTTGAATCGCATCCCTTCCCAGACGCGGGTGGCGTGACCCTTCCCCGGCGTCCGAAGGGCGTCCCGCATCTCGCGAGGGTGATAGAAGATTCCGAAGTTCCACTTTGTATCACACTCCAGGGTGACGATCGCCCCCGGCTTCGCCACCCGGCCCATCTCGGATACCGCTGTTTCATATCCGTCGACAATGTGGCTGAGGACATCCCCATAGGAAATAATAAAATCGAAGCTGGCGTCCGGAAAGGGAAGTTTGCAGGCGTTGGCCACTTCGAATCGAACGTTCGGGTACCCCTTGCAGCGCTCCTTCGCCACCTCGATCAATTCTTTGGAAAGATCGACCCCGACGACCTCTTCCGCATGGGGGGCAAGACGGACGGCTTGTAACCCGCTTCCGCAGCCGACATCGAGCACCCGTTGATAGCACTTTCCGCGGGTAAGCTCCTCCAAACAGAGATCGTAGAGGAGATAGCTGTTCATCAGAAAAGGGGTTTCGTTGACGAGGCTGTCAAACCCCTTTCCCCACTCGTCATAAACTTTTGCAACGGTCTCGGTCGTCGTTTCTGACATGGGGTTTTTATAGCATGAATGGAAAGGGGGGTACAAGCGGTTTCTGGGAGTGACGACCAGCAAAGGACCATCGCATGAACAGATCAAACTTAATCCCCCATGAGGGAGGAATGCCATGAAAAGAACGCAGCGCGACATTGAAGAGAATTTCTTTAAAACGCTTGCGGAGATGAGCGGTCGAAACGGACTTTAGTTCCACCGCGCTCCTCCTCGCTGTTATTTCCGGCCTTCCACCATGAAAACCCAATCCATAAACCCCACCCCATGACGACCGTGCTGACCACCGCGGCCGGCGCTCCCGCACCGCCCGGCGGGGCGACAACCATGTTATAGGCCGCTTGCCATAGCGCGACCACAAAGAGGCTTCGTCCGTTGACGAGATAAAGATACGCCATCAGGAAGGCGCCGGAGACCAATGCAATGATCCATCCCACCAACATCGGTCCGATGAGGGCCGCCATCGACCGATTCAGCCAGAAGAGCGGCGTGTGCCAGAAGATCCACAAGGCCGCCACACGGATCGTTGCCCCAAATTTCCCGTACTTGGGGAGCCATTTCTCGAGGGCGAAGCCGCGCCATCCAACCTCCTCGCCGTATCCGTTCGTGACGAACACGAGGAGGATGATCTCGATGAGCGACATTCCCGGCGGCAAACCGGGAAACGACCGGAATTCGTCCAAATCAGGAAACGGTGTTCCGAATAGATTCAAGAGGCCGAACGCAAACAGGACAATGAAGAGCGGCGAGAGGGCCGCAATCACTCCCCAGGGCCATGCCGTTCGCCAACGCACCATTCGGCTCAGCAGATCCCATAGTCCCCTCTTCCCATCGAGCAGGGCGGTGACAATCAGCGCCGCCAAAAAGGGGCCAAGCAGGCCGGGGAAGTGAGAGACGGTCGAGCCGGGCACCACGCGCTTCCCCTGCGCCAGCAGCAGAATCCAGTAACCCCACGAGATCGCCAGCGTCAGCGCATAGTATGTGCCGACCGGCCAGGCGCGAACCCCCCTCCTTAGAGATGCCATGCGAGTGTCCCCCTTATCCAATCTTTCCGTACATCTCCATATCATTTTTGTTTTTCGTCGCTCATCCGATTGCTCTCAGGTCCCGACGGTATCCAGCCGGATCGCTTTCCGGTGATACTCCCATTCGTCATCGAGCAGCAAAAAATAACCGAACAACTGATAGTGATATTGGGCCGCATCGACACTGGAGTGAAACGGGAGATGCAACGCGGTCGAGTAGATGAGCTGCCCCAGGAAGAGGCCATCGGCAATTTCAACCAGCTCGTCCAGGCAATAACCGATCGGTGCCGCGCCGCCGATCATCGGATAACGGTAGTGAAACTGGAAGACTTTTTTCTTGCGTGTTGCGCCGTTGTTCATCGGCAAAATCGATTCCTGATCGGCGCTCCCGAGAAAGATATAACCTTGCCGGACAAAGGGGGAAGGCCCCGCCTCGGAAACCGCTTGAAGCGAGGGATCGGGGGCGCGGTAATTCATGTCGATCAGCCGCATGATCGGATCGGCCGAGAGGATTCTCGCATCCTGGATATTGTTGCCGAAAACCCACCGCGCGGCCGCTTCCCCGGTCCAGAAGGCCTTCTCTTCTTCCGACATTCCTTTGTCCCAGGACCCCCCTTTCAAATGGGAGGCAAATCGTCCCGGCTCTTTCCAGTAGTGGTCCCGGTTTTTCAGGACCAGATCGTAATGAGGCGCGCTGGCGAGATGGTTCTTCAGTTCACGCACCCGGTCGGGGTAGCGTTCGGTCAAATCATCACTCTCGTCGAGCAGCATACTCAACTTACGGCCGCTGATCTTCTCGAACGATTTCCCCGCCCATGGGAAGATATACTTTCCGATACTCCCCCAGAGGATATTCAACAGATTCGGATCTCTTGGAATCCTTCCTCGAAAGAAAATGGCAAGGCCGGGAAAAATGGAAAAGAGAACCGTTTCGATCCGGCTCCAGAACGCACTCCATTGACGGGAGCCTCCTGGGGATCCTCCCGATCGATCGGTCCGTAAGAGGGTTGCCAACACACCGGGGAAAACCGCTCCTTCGCGGGTCGGGCCCTCGCGGTCCGGACGGAAGGTGTCGCCGAAACCCCAATGGAGGTTCAACGTCGCCCCGTGGTAATAGTCAAAACCGGTGGACGATTCCTCCACCCCATACCAGCTCCGCTTTTCAGATCCATCCACCCGGGTGTTGTAACCCTTCTCTCCGCTTCCCTGAAACAAACCGTTTTTCACCGTCGGCGCCAGACCGCTCCGGAAAAGAGAATGCAGCGGTTCGAAATGATGGAGATGGTCTTCGTATTTCGTCTGCAAGGAGATCTCGCGGCTGATCCGTTGCAACATCTGCAGAATCGATTCGTCCTCTCGCAGCAGCTTCCGCACGTCGCCATCCGATTCCTTGGGGGAAGGCTCTAAAATAAAGGCCGTCAACTTCTTCCGCAAAACCGGGTCATCTCTCCATCCCGCCACCCAATCGATCGGGCCTCCTTCCCGCTCGCCTCCACTGGTTCGAGCCGTCACCGGTGCTTTGGGCTTCTCCGGAGAGACCGTTTTGTCGTAACCCAATTCAAGATAGCCGATCTCCCCCCGATGGGGCCGGAGTTGGGGAAAAGCGTCGTAGATCCGCTTGGCGTAGTTCGGATCCATCATCAGAAAGAAACCGTTGTTCTGGTATCCGTAATCGATATCCTTTTTCTCAGAATCGCGGGGAAACCGGTCCCCGGGAGAGTAGGCTTCTCGAATCTGGATCGCGGGAAAACCGGGCAGGAACGGCAGATCGATTTCCCCCAGGCTATAGTGGCGGGTTGCAAAGACCAACTGCCCTAAGTAAATGCCGTCATCGATCTGGACGACCTCATCGATGAGACGGGTCATCGGATAAACCGGATGGAGCGTCGGCCAGCGATAATTCAACTGATAGACCGGCTTGCCATGCACTTCGGGGACAACCGATTTTCCGATATTGGCCAGAAAAATTCCCCCCGTTTTGCTGTAAGGGATGTTTCTTTCCTTCTCCAGGTTTTCCGTGATGAGCCGGCCTTCATACCATTCCGCGGCCGTCGTCATGGGACGGTCGTGCAAACGCCAGAGCCGCGTCAACCCGGGAAGGCCGATCGATTGAAGGGGATTGGGATTCGGCGGTTCGCGAAAAAAATTGCGACCGATCCGGGTGGTTTCCGGATCGTAGGCCGCCATCATCTCCCGGTTGTCGGCCGTGATCCGGGCCACGACCTCTCTTGCAACCGGCTCATAACTCTTCCCCATCCAAAGACCGGTGTCGGCGAAGGTCGCATTCCAGGTGGTCGCCATCCATTCGATCCCCGCGACGATCGACCGCTCTTTGCCGAAAAATTTGGCCGTTTCCGAAAAATAGTCGCTGTCCCGAATCGAAACCGGAATGCCGATCATCGGTCCATCGAGAGGGGTGGCTTTCCCGCACAAGAATAAAATTCGCAATTTGTTATGAATCGCAGGCCATTCCGCCCGGCGGCCGTTGTCGGCCAAAATCTGTTGATACCGCGCCAACAGGACATAAAAATCGCCGTTGAAGTTGCTTTGGAGCAGTTTCTCAAGATCCTCCGCCAGGGAGCGGGCCTCTTCCGGTGTGGCGCCGGGAAAATGCGCGCTGCTTAAATAGGTCGTCTTCAAATCGGTTGTCATCTTCGCCTCCTGTTTTCATGAAACCTTCGCCGACCCCTCGCTTCAAGGGTCGGTCGGGTCTTCATTATGCGGCGCAAATCCTATATTTCGGCAATAAATCGTGGGCCACATGAAACCGGTGGGCCTGGGTCGCATCATGAAACAGCTTCCAATTGCTGCCAAGGAAATCGGGCTTGTAGGTGTTGACCGGAAGATCGAAACTGCTCCCCAATGCCTGCCCCTTCCAAGAGTTAATTCCGATCGGGTCATAAGATATTTCTTCGGCCCCGAAACTGAACTCCCCCTGCTTGATCGCTTCCAGCCAGGCTTCGTGGCGCTTCTCCCCCTCCTTCATCTGGAGATTAACAAAAAGCCTCCGAACCTTGGCCATCTCTTGCGCCGGAATGCCATCCACGGCCGCATCGGGGTTCTTGGTCCGGAATCGTTTCATGGCGATGCACATTTGATCGGCTGCCTCGCAGAAATCGTCGGGATTCTTCCGGGCAATCACCTGACCCTGACCATTCTCGTACTCCCATGAGAGAAAAGGCATGTCGGGAAAGATGTTGGCCCGACCGTGTCCCAAGGGGGGGATCGTATCTTCTACCCGGTCCCAAAGGAACTCCTCCAGTTTTCCGAATACATTCGTGTTCCCGATCTCCGCAACCTCTTCCACCTCGTTCACCTCATGAATCACACCGGCGAAACCCTGGTGCGCCCATGAATCGGTATAAACATGCATCGTCACCCCCAGCCGGTGGAGGCCGTAACTCCGCTCCTGTTCCAGGATGGCGCTTCGAACCATCTCTTGGGCGATCGGGCTGTTCGGCTTGCAGACAATTTTATCGATGAATGTCCCGAAGGGATCTTCTCCCGCCGGCAATCCGCCGTTTCCAGGAAGGAAATGAAACGGCATCCAGACCAACTGGTTTTCCAGGGCCAGGGTGTTCGCGAGATCGAGCAACTTGTGGGCCGAGCTGATCCGGTTAAAAATCGCTTTATTGCTGAAATAAACCGGACCGCTTTTGACGGCGTCATCCACATATTGCGCGGCATAGGCGATGATTTCGGCTTCCGGTTTTTCAAAACCGGCTAGACGGGCGGTCACATAGGTTGTGGCATGATGGAAGTCGATTTGCATGGCGTGGCCTCCCCTCTTTTAGAATAGGCTCTAATCCGGCGAAGCCGGAAAGCGGGGGCTTGCGTCGCCCCCTCCATCCGGCAAAGCCGGACGGAGC
>CAZOFJ010000070.1:0-16262 GCA_964579005.1 uncultured Nitrospirota bacterium | reverse complement strand
CTCCTGCCGTTCGATGATCTTCGCGGGGGAAAGGAGCGGGCGGAGGATCCACTCCTTTAAAAGGCGTCCCCCCATCGCCGTCTCCGTTTGATCAAGCAGGCCAAAAAGGGTTGTCTTCCCCGTTTCGCCCCCGGCCGGGACAAGATCAAGATGCCGCTGCGCCAAGGGATGAATCCGCATCCGCTCTCCGGAGGAATGCGGGCGGATCGTGAGGACGTTCGAAAG
Source organism: uncultured Nitrospirota bacterium (assembly GCA_964579005.1). Lineage (GTDB taxonomy): Bacteria > Nitrospirota > Nitrospiria > SBBL01 > Manganitrophaceae > CAZOFJ01. The sequence continues at coordinate 16,037 of CAZOFJ010000070.1, read as the reverse complement.
CGCCCTCTTCTGCGTCTCCTGAACGTAACCGAGGAGGGCGCCGGCGGCCGGCAGGGAGGAACGGTCTCCTCCCAAGGCGACGGTGGAATGAACCTGAAAATGGGACTTCAAAATCTCCTCGGCCCGTTCCGGAGAAAAATAGATGGGGGAAACAAACCGGACCGGCCGGCGCCGGCCGAAAGGGGCGAGCTGCGCTTCTTTTCCTTCGAGCGTGGAAGGGAGAATCATCTCTCGGGGATCGATCTTCGACAACTCCTCTTCGATTTCGCTCCAGTGATCGGAAGAGGTCATTCGGAAATCGCCCGTGGAGAGGTCGAGGTAGGCCAAACCGAACCCCTTTGCCCGATCGGGAGGGAGGCTGAAATCCCAGGTGACGGCGGCGAGATAGTTGTTCTCCTTGGGAGAGAGCAACTCCGGCTCGATCAAGGTCCCGGGGGTGACGACCCGGACCACCTCCCGACGCACGATCCCCTTCGCCTGCGCCGGATCTTCCGTCTGCTCACAGACGGCGACGGCATACCCCGCCCGGATCAGCTTGGCAATATAACCCGAAGCGGCATGATAGGGGATTCCACAAAGCGGGACGGCATTCTCTTTGTTCTTGTCGCGGGAGGTCAGGGCGATCTGAAGGATCTTCGAGGCGGTGACGGCATCTTCATAAAACATCTCATAGAAATCGCCGACCCGGAAGAAAAGGATCGCGTCGGGATGCCGCCGCTTGATGTCGAGATATTGCTTCATCAATGGGGTTGGCTCGGGGGTCGACGCGGGGGCCGGCTTGGTCATGGTTCGTCCTGGTTCTCTTCACTTTCGGTCGTCAGGGAGGGGTAACGTGGGGGGGCGACCTTGAGCGCCTCGGCACGGAGGTGATCGAGGTCGGTTTCGAGTTGTTCAATCCGTTTGTTCAGTTTCCGCTTCTCCAGTTTCGCCTTCAGCCATCCCGGAAAGGTCATGATCGCCGCGAAAACCGTCCCGGCCAGGAACGCGCCGACGACAATCAGATACACGGCGATCGGCGCGGTCTCCCCCTTCCACAACAAATGGAGCGGAACCTGCTTTTCTCGATTCATGTACGAAAAAGCGAAGAGGATGAAGGCAATGATGATCAGTAAAATCAGACGAACCATGAGGCCCCTATTTGAAATGCCGTTTCAATTGCCGGTAGCTTTCCATCAGATCTTCCGGGATCACCCGGATCTCCGAGAAGACCGTCATGAAATTGGTGTCTCCTACCCATCGGGGAACCAAATGAAAATGAAGGTGGTCTTCGATGCCGGCCCCGGCCGCCTTCCCCAGATTGAGACCGCCATTGATCCCTTCCGGCTGGTAAACCTTTCTCATCGCCGTCAGCGCTTTCTTCATCATCCGCATCAGATCGGCTAAAACGGGATCGGGGAGATCCTCCAGCGTGGCGGCATGTTGATACGGGGAGACCAACAGATGGCCGTTGTTGTAGGGATACAGGTTCATCATGACAAAGGCATGTTCCCCTCGCGCCAGGATCAGCGTTTGCCGATCCTTCTTCTTGCGGGGATTTTCGCAGAAAATACAACCGGCCGGTTTTTCTCCCTTGATGTAATCGATCCGCCAAGGGGCCCAGAGTTGCTTCATCTCTCCGTCACGCCGTCCCTTCTTTTTTGAGTTCTTCCATCACCTTCTTCAAATCTTCCCAAACAGTCTTCTTCTCATTGGGATTACGAAGAAGGTAGGCCGGGTGAAAGGTCGGAAGGACCTTGAACCCCTGATAGTCATGGAACCGCCCCCGCAACTGCGAGATCTTCTGTTGCGTCGAGAGAAGCGTCTGGGCCGAAAAACTCCCCAAGGCACAGATCACCTTCGGCCGAATCGCCCGGATCTGCTTCTCCAGGAAAGGCCGGCAGGCGGCAATCTCGTCGGGCTGGGGGTTTCGATTGGCGGGGGGACGGCACTTGATGATGTTGGCGATGAAAACGTCGTCGCGGGAAAGCCCCATCGCAACAATCATCTTCGTTAACAGTTGGCCGGCCCGCCCGACAAACGGCAACCCTTGGAGATCTTCATCCTCGCCGGGGGCCTCGCCGACAAACATCAAAGCGGCATTCGGATTCCCCGATCCGAAGACGATGTTCTTCCGACCGCCCGAAAGCTTGCATCGTTGGCAATCGCCGATCTCTTCCCGGATCTCTTTTAGGGTCATCGGCGGAGTCATCGGAGGAACTTGCGAAGCGATCGAGGGAAACCGGGTCTCTTCTCCATCAACATCAAACAACGATCGCCTCTCCGGTTCGGAAGAAGGCGGAGAGGACGCACAGACCGGGTCATTGTCGGGAATCGTTGAAATCGCCGGTTCCGGGACGGTGCCGGAAGCGGGCCGTTCGACCCGCCAGAAATCGATCCCTTCTCCCCGATACCACGAAAGACGCTCGTGCATCTCCCGGGCCATGGCGGCTATCTCCTGTCGCCGAAGATCTTCCATTTTCCTGCCTTTCGAATTTGATCGATCCATCGAATGTAATTTTCACCCACGGCCCTCAGCTCAATCTCTCGTCGCCCCTCTTCCCTATGATGGAAGGTCACCGTCAAACAGGAGGGAGGGAGGATCGACGTTCCCTTGTCGGCCCACTCGATCGCCACGACCCCCTTCCCTCCGAAATATTCGTCGAAACCGAGCGGTTCGATTTCAACCTCCCGCTCCAACCGGTAGAGATCGATATGATAGAGGGGAAGACGCCCCTCATAACATTGGAGCAGGATGAAGGTGGGGCTGTTGATATACCGATCAAGAACCCCCAAGCCGGCGGCCAAGCCCTGGACAAAACAGGTTTTTCCCGCCCCCAAGGGGCCGATGAGGGCGATCGTCTCCCCTCCCGACGCCTCCTTCCCGATCAACGCCCCGAGCGCCGCCGTCGCGGCGGCCTCCTCGCTGACGAGTATGAGCGAGGCTTCTTGTCCCAATCTGTCGGCGGCAATTGCCATCGTCGGACCTTCTTCCATATTGTGTGGGGGCCCGTGCGGATGACCTGAAAAAAAGTCCTCCGATGCCCCCACACCCCGCGCTCGTATCGGCAAAGCCGATCTCTCGCTTTCTACGCTTTCTATACCGTCGTCACACATTGCTCCATCGCCTCGGCCAGACCCTTGAGTGTTTGAATGTTTCGGACGACATGGGCCGACTCCGTATCGGACAGGCCGTCGTATGGCTTGCCGACGACCAAGGCATCGGGACCCAATTGGAGGCTTGAAAACTCATCGAGGGGTGTCAGAAATGTCTTGACGCCGGCCCTCTCGAAAACCTCTCGGGCCGCTTCCGGATGAAGTGATCGGAGTTGGTAGTTTGGAGCGACTTCCGGAACGATCTCCCCGGCATCTCCCGAAAAGGCTGCTTCGTCCTTGATCGGCTTGAAATAGTCCGACTTGAGGAGAAGGAGATCATGCGGCAGCGCCGATTTAAGACTATAGATGTAGTAGAGGATGTGCTGACGGCCGACCTTGACAACTTTGAAGAAAAGATCGAATCGCCGCCCATCGATGTCGCCGGTGAAGGAGGGATAAACCAATCCGTTTTCCTGGACGACATACCCCTTCAACTCGACGGCCAGACGAAGGAAGTTCTTTTTGATCCGGCGTTTATCAATCCAGGAGTGAACGATCATCGAGATGCCGATGACCGAAAGGATCAGAAGAAAAAAAAGGGTGATTTGGGTCAGTGTCATTGATTGCCTCTTTACTTTTGTTTCACGTAACCGAGAATCGCTTTTGGAATCTGCTCGATCAGATCGGAGGTGATCAGACCGATCTCTCCGCGGCCGGCGGCGGCCAGATCCCCCGCGTCGCCGTGGAGCGCCACCCCCCAGGTGGCGGCCTCGATCGGGGCGATTCCCTGCGCCAGCCAAGCCCCGATGATTCCGGTGAGGGCGTCCCCCGTCCCCGCCGTCGCCATTCCGGGATTCCCAGTGTTGTTGATCCGCAAACTCCGGTCCGGAGCGGCGATAATTGTATGCGCCCCCTTCAGGACAACGATGGCGTTCCACGCTTCGGCGAAATCGGCCGCGACCGACGGCCGATCCCTTTGAATCGCATCGGCGCGCTTTCCGACGAGACGGCCCATCTCCCCCGGATGCGGGGTCAGGACCGCCGGAATCTTCCGATTCTTGAGCACCGAGAGATCTCCGGCGAGGGCGTTGAGCGCATCGGCGTCGACCACCATCGGAATCGACACCTCCCCGATCAGCGTTCGAACGAGTCGTTGCGTCTCCTCGTTCTCGGAAAGTCCCGGCCCGATCGCCACCGCATCCTTCCCCTTGATCGCCTGACGGAGGAGCTTCTCCCCGGCCTGCGAGAGGGTCCCTTCCTCCGTTTCGGGAAGGGGGAGGGTCATCACCTCTTTCAGCCCGGCCGTCGCGACATCGATCGATTTCGGAAGGGCGATGGTCACCAATCCGGCGCCGGAGCGAAGCGCCGCCTCCGCCGTCATCAACGCCGCCCCCTTCTTCCCAACCGCGCCGGCCACGATCAGCAGATGTCCCGCGGCTCCCTTGTGGATCCCCCTCGGCCGCGGCGGGGGGAACCCGATCCGCATTTGGGGGGTGATCAGATCGGCGGCGATTTTTTCCCGCTCGATCAATGCCGGGGGAAAGCCGATATCGACCACGTCGAGCTTTCCGCGGTGTTCCAACCCCTCCTGGAGAAAATGCCCCCATTTCGGGAGGGCCATCGTGAAGGTAAAATCGGCCTTCACGGCAATCCCCAAGACTTCGCCGGTATCGGCCGAGATCCCGGAAGGGATATCGACTGCGACGACCGGCCGATCGGCCCGATTGATCGAGGCGATCGCCTTCGCGTAATCCCCCTCCACCAGATGGGAAAGGCCGGTTCCCAAAAGCGCGTCGACGATCAGGTCGCTCTCGGCCAACTCCTGTGTCAGGTGATTCCAGCGGAACGCCCCGACGACATGAAGCACGCCCCCCGTCTGCATCCAGATGTCGAGCGACACACGGGCATCCCCGGACACCTTCTCAACCGGGGAAAGGAGGTAGACGATGACCTCGGCGCCGCGCATCCGGAGGTGCCGGGCCGCCGCCACGCCGTCTCCCCCGTTGTTTCCGCGACCGGCCAGAACGACGATCCGTTTTCCCCGGACCGGGCCGGCGGTCCGTTCGATCGCGTCGACCGTTCCCCTCCCCGCGTTCTCCATCAGCAGGAGAGAGGGAATGCCATAATCGGCCGTCGCCTTCCGATCGAGTCGCTTCATCTCCTCGGCGGTAACGATCTTCATCTTTTACGGGTGGCCGCTCCTTTTTCCAGGCTATTCTCCAGCCAAAATCACTTGGGCAATCGAATAATCATGATCGTGAGTAATGGTGGAGAAAACGCGCGAGACCCCCTGCCGGTCGGCAATCCGGCGCGTCGTCCCCCAGAGCCGGACTTCCGGTTTTCCCGCCGGGTTGTTGACCGTTTCGATCTCTTTCCAACGGGTTCCCATTCGAAGGCCGGTCCCAAGGGCTTTGAGAACCGCTTCTTTCACCGCGAACCGCGCGGAGAGATGGATGTGAGGAAACTTGCGGCCGAGACAATATTCCTGCTCGACGGAGGTGAAAACCCGATCAAGGAAACGGCTCCCCCAGCGTTCTTTCATCTCTTGAACCCGGGAGATTTTGACCAGATCGACCCCGATACCGATGATCATTCAAAACTTCCGTATTCGCCGTATGACCTTGGCCATTGAGAAAGGGGGGGGCCGCAAGGCGGAACGACGCTTTGCGCCGCAGCGTACGGGTCCGTACGTGAGGACGCAAAACAGAGTGACAACGCGGCGGACATTCCCCTTTCTCAATGGATCAAGGTCTTCATTTCACGGACGGCCCGCTCCATTCCGACAAGGACGGCCCGGGCAACGATGCTGTGGCCGATATTGAACTCTTCGATCTCGGTGATTCCGGCCACCGGACCGACATTGGTATAGTCGAGACCGTGCCCGGCATTGACCCCCATCCCCAGTTTTGAGGCAAGCCGGGCCGCTTCGATGATCTGATGAAGTTCGCTCCGCCGGTCTTTTCCCCGGCTGTTCGCGTATGGCCCGGTGTGGATCTCGATCAGGTCGGCTCCGATTTTATGCGCCGCCTTGATCTGCGTTGGATCAGGATCGATGAAGAGGGAAACCGGAATCTCTCCCTCGTGGAGGCGGTCGATCACCTTTTTTAACTCTTCCCGGTTGGAAACAATATTCAATCCCCCTTCGGTCGTCAACTCCTCTCGCCGCTCCGGAACCAACGTCACCAGCTCCGGTTTGATTTCGAGGGCAATCTTGGCCATCTCCTCGGTGGCGGCCATCTCCAGATCGAGTTTCGTCTGAACCGTCTCGCGGAGCCGCTTTAAATCCCGATCATGAATATGACGCCGGTCCTCTCGAAGGTGAACCACGATCCCATCGGCGCCCCCCAACTCCGCCAGGACTGCCGCCGCCACCGGGTCGGGGGCCGTCGTCTTCCGTGCCTCCCGCACCGTCGCCACATGATCGATATTGACACCGAGTCTCGCCACCGTGATCACCTCCGTCGCAAAACGGTAATAAAGTGGCCACATTATTACAGAAACCACTGGGAGGGTCAAGGCACGGAAAAGGGCAAAAGAGAAGCCTTATGCCAGGATCGCCATGCCGGCCGGCGGGAGGTCGATCCGGACCGTCGCCCGGCCGTTGTCCTGCCGAACGGCAACCCGCTGTTCCCGGGGGGGATTGCGCAGTTGGGCATTACTCCAATCCCCCCGGTAGAGGAAGGTGAGAACCCTCTCGGCCGCATCAGGAGGATGGAGCGCGGCGTCGACCGTCACGTCGGCCCCCCGCGAAGCGGCTCCGTTGGTATTCAGAACAACCAGGACCTCGTGATCGAAGAGGATCCGTGACCAGGCGACCAATTCCCCGGCGCCGGGAATGGAAAAGGGCCGCCCCAGGAAGGAGGTCTCCCGCGGATATTGCCGGCCGCGCCGGAGCGCCAAACCGACCGGACCGCTTTGATTTCGGATTCGGGCGATCGCCCCGATCCGAAGATAGGCCGGATGGTTGGGGTCGAAGAAGTGACAGCCGGAGGTGGCAAAGGCACCGAAAGTTCCGCCGAACATCGTCTCGCGGATGTAGCGATCTTCGAAACCGGAATCGATCGCCGGATCATGCCGGTCTTCGGTGCCATCGAATGCCTGCTCCGTCCCGTAGTAAAGGCAGGGGATACCGAGGGTGGTGAGCTGGATGCCGACGGCATGGGCGACCTGCTCCAAGCGATTCAGAATCGGGTTGCGCGCCGCAAAACGGTGTTTTCCCTCCCGTCCAACCATGTCATGGTCGTCGAGGATCGAGATGTGATAGCGCCCCGTCTCACGATGACTTCCAAGGAGGTCATGGCCGCTGAACTGGTTGAAGAACCAGGCCGGTTCGGTCAGTCCTTTGGCCATCCCGGAGAGGTTCCGCGTTGGCTGGCCGATGTCGAGGGCGGCGTCGAGATTCCGGCCGAAGATATCGAGATAATCGCGCGACATCGCGGCCCCGCCCGTAACCTCTCCGAGGAGGAAGAAGTTTTCCTTTCCGATCGATTCGGCATACTCCCGGATCGCTCCGCAGAAGTTCCGAGAACCTTCGAAGGTCAGATGTTTGACCGTGTCGATCCGGAAGCCGTCGCAATCGCTCAACGCGATCCAGTATTGATAGGCCCGGATCACCGCCGAGAGAACCGGATTCCGGTTGAGGTTGATATCCTTGAGATCGAAAAAGTCGCCTCGGCGGAACTCATTGTCGGGATGGAGCGGGTCTTCCCACGGCGCAGGGTCCCACCGCCCGATCCGTCCGGCACGGGTGTACCATTCCAGATCTTGAAACTCCCTCGGCCAGACACCGTCGTCCAGCGTGTCGATCCGCGGAAGACTCTCGCCCCGGGCCGACCGCCAGCCATGTACCGGATAGGGGGGCGCATAACGGTAGGGAAGATCGCTTTTGGGAATGCCGCCGTCGTCATAAAACCAATTGTTTCCGGAGTGGTTGTAGATGACATCGAGAAGGATGTACATCCCCCGATCATGGGCGGCGTCAACCAGGTCGCGGAGATCTTGAAGGGTGCCGAAGCGGGGATCGACATCGAGAAAGTTCTGGATGCCGTAACCGTGGTAGGTGTCGAGATCGGGGCGCTGCCGCCAGACCGGCCCGATCCAGAGGGTCGTCACACCGAGGTTCTTCAGATAATCGAGCCGGGTTGTCACCCCCTTCAGTGTCCCCCCTTGAAACCCCTTTCCGGAAAGTTGCCAGAGACGCTTGCTCGGCGTCGCGTGTTGTTCCGGATGATTCCAATCGAAGAGCGGGCGCTCCGCCACCCTGTCGTCGCAGAAGCGGTCGGGAAGGAGAAAGTAAAAAAACTGGTCGCGCCAGGTGGCGGGGCTGGGATGCACACGCCCGCGAGGCCTTAAATCGGCGTCGGAAAGGGTTTGAACCGGAGTCGTTTCGACAGGGGTCGGCATGGTTGTCCTCCCGTGATGGGGTGAGAAATCTTTTATCTTCTTTGAGAGTAATCAAACCCGAAGGGAAAATGCAACCGATCTGGAGGGCGCGGGAGAAAGTTTGGGCAATTGACTTCTCGCCACGCCCGGCATATAACGTTTCCATGACCTACGGGGAATGGTTGGAGGTGGTACGGAAACCATCACAGCCCCCTGAGTTGCGGATCACCGGGATGGGGGGGAAACGGCAATACACACTCCGTTCTCCCCGGCCATTAAAAAGGAACCGCTGTGGATTGCCGCGTCCTACAACAATATCTGCATGAGCATATTCCGATATCAAAATCGATGGGCGTTGAAGTCGTGGAGGCGACCGACAATGCCGTTCGATTGTCAGCCCCGCTCGCTCCAAATATCAACCATCGTGAAACGGTATTCGGCGGTAGCGCATCGGCCGTTGCAATCCTGGCGGCATGGACGCTCCTTCATATCCGTTTAAAACAAGAAGGGATCATGAGCCGTGTTGTGATCCAGCGGAATACGATGAACTATGAGAGGCCGATTGTGAGCGGGTTTGTTGCGATGTCCGCCATCCAGGACAAAACGACATGGGAGAAGTTTGTGAGCATGCTAAAACGAAAGAAGCGGGCCCGGATTTCAATCAGCGTCACGCTTCATTGCCATGGCGAGAAAGTGGGTGCGTTTGAAGGTGATTTCGTGGCCTTGGGAATCCAACCGGCCTAAAAACAGGTTCCAGAAAAATCGGCAATGAAGGGAGGCTTTCCATTGTTCACGGGGAAAAAAGCATTGCTGTTGGATATGAACAGCACCTTCATGTTCGGCGAAGATCGATTCGGGGATTCCGAAGATTTCTCGGGGCACTATTTCACCATCGGCGGGACACTCCCACAAGGGGAGATCAATCGAATCATACGCGCCGTCTACGAGTACCTGGACGCCCGGTACCCGGATGAAAACTTTCGGCACACCTTTCCTTCTGTGGAAAATGCGATTCACGCCGTTGCCGGCCCCGCTTTCGATCCCGATGAGACAAAGAAAATAGTGGATACTTTTGCGTTCCATGAGATTGGACAGATCCCGGAAGAATATGCTTCCGCACTCCATGATTTGCGGCAGCGGTTTATTTTGGCTGCGGTCGTTGATATTTGGTCACCGAAAGCGGCCTGGCTAAAGACCTTCGAACGGGCCGGTATCTCCAGCTTGTTTTCAGCCACCTCCTTTTCGTCAGACCATGGAATGGTCAAACCTTCGCCAAAACCGTTTCAGTCGGTATTGGATCAGCTTGGGATATCCAAGACCGAAGCGATCGTCATCGGCGACTCCCCTCGGAGAGACCTGGGTGGCGCAAAGAGCGCTGGGATCGATTGCATTTTGGTGGGTGGCGAGGAGCATCCGGATGCCGTAAAGAGTTTTAAAAATTTGTTGGAACTGTGCCGTTCACTGCTAGGGACAACGAACAACGGCCATCAACATCGGCAGTAATAAATGTATTCCGCAGATGAGGTCATCATGGTTGCACGCGATCCATTGCGGTCGAACCAAAAACCCAACACCGACGCGCAAGAAGCAGACGCCGATGGACCCGAACATTCAATGCTCTCTCAAGGGGGAAGGATGGCAACCGAGGAATATATTTTTGATAATACACGCGATCAGGCAGAGCTGGTCAGGCTCAGGGCGATCGAGGCGGCGTTCGATCCGCAAACAAAAACCCGCTTGGAATCAACCGGCGTATCGAAAGGATGGCGATGCCTGGAAATCGGCCCGGGCGCCGGCTCCGTAATGCGTTGGCTTGGGGAGAAAGTGGGTCCTGATGGACGGGTCACCGCCGTGGAGATCAATCCTCGATTCTTAGACCTGCGCGATTTGCCCAATATCGATCTCCTCAAGGCCGACATCCGTGAAGTGAACTTTGAGCGCAATCAATTCGATCTGATTCATGGTCGTTATGTGCTCTTCCACATCCCCAACCACCCATCCGTTTTGGAGAAGCTGCTGCAAGCGCTAAAACCGGGCGGCTGGCTTGTGCTCGAAGAGCCAGATTTCTCCGCGGCGCGCCCGATCCACGGCCCGAAAACCCTCTGCCGGTCTGTCGAAAAGGTCAACCGCGCCATCGATCAGATGTTTCGAAAGCTCGGCATTGATCATGCGGCGGGACTCACGTTGCCTGCCACCCTTCAGTCGCTGGGTATCGAAAATCTCAGGGTCGATAACGATGCCCCTCTTGCCCGGGGAGGCTCCGGCATCGCGCGGATGATGAAGATGTCGGCAGAGCAGCTTCGGGACAAATATATCGCGACAAAAGAAGTGACGGCGGAAGATGTCGACGCCTACGGTAAATTTGCCGAGAACCCAAACACCTGGGCCATCTATTACGCTACCATCGCGGTGACAGCGCAATCATCTCACAAGGGGTGACTCTGAGCTTGATTGTGAGCGATTTCATTCTCTATCTTGATGACGCGTGGGAGGGTGGTCGAAGATTGTTTTTCATCTCACACGATGTTATGGTTCGCTTTGCTCACGATGTGAGCAGAGGCTTCACACAGGATTTGTATCAGCACATTCCCTCCCCCCGTTCCACCCCAAAGGACAGATCCTTTGGGGACCCTGGAAAAGACGGCGAGGGTTAAACGCGCGTGCGTGTTCAAGGAAATGTTTGAGCTGTGTGGGGTGAATGTCGCATGCACGGTTCTGAGAGGGGCCGGCAACAGCCCCCGCCTACTCAGCACCGATAATCACATTTTTGCCTAAGGAGGATCATGCGAAAACAAGTCGAAAAACTTGAAACCGACGCTCTAAAACTTGATCCGAAAGATCGCGCCCGGCTTGCCGAAAAACTGCTTCAGAGTTTGGAAACACTCTCTGACGAAGAGAACATGGAGATCTGGCTGGAAGAAGCGGAGCGACGCGATGCCGAACTCGATGCCAACCCAGACCTGGCACATCCGGCGGATAAAGTTTTGCGCGACGCGAGGTCGAAACGAAATTGAAGAGGAGAGCGGCGTTCCATGCCCGTGCAAAACAAGAGGTCCTGGAGGCAACGCGATACTATAACCTGGAAAGTCCCGGTCTGGGCGACATCTTTTTAAATGAGGTCGAACGGGTGCTGGCATCCATACTTGAGCATCCGGAAGCGGCGATTGTCCTTCGCGGGAAAGTCCGGCGAAAGTTGCTTCGGAAATTTCCTTATGGAATCCTCTATCCAGTGGCGCCGGATGGGATTCGCATCCTGGCCGTCATGAATCAAAAACGCCGGCCATTTTATTGGCAAGGAAGATCATGATAAACGGCGTAGAACCGGAACCGACCACGTGGAGCCGTCTCATTTTGAGAAGCTCGGTTTGCGCCTGCGACTCGGCTTTTCGTTATGCCCTATACCAGGAGGACACGATGTCTACCGCCAAACAGAAGATGACTGAAGTAATCCAGTCTCAGCCCGATGATGCGACCTACGAGGAAATTATGCGAGAGCTCGCATTCGAGCGCATGGTCGCGCGCGGCCTTGAAGACTCCCGCGCGGGACGCACCATCTCGAACGAGGAAATGGAGCGGCGCATACGCACATGGGGGAAATAGGGTGGACCGAAGAAGCCCATCGCTGGCTCCGAGACATTTTCGACTACATCGCCACAGACAATCCCGATGCAGCCCAAAAGGTCGTGGCCGGAATTTATGAAAAGGCTCAATTGCTGCGTCAGTTCCCTGAAATTGGCTATAAATACCGCTCTGAAACCGATGGCCAGATTCGAATCCTGCTTTATGGGCACTACCGCATCGCATACCGAATCAAGGCCGGCAACCAGATTGATATTTTGGGTGTGTTCCATGGTGCGCTAGACATTGATAAGTATTTGCCTTAACCAGGTAGGCATAACCCTCGCTGGAGCCGACCTCATAAAGCCGTCGCATTTTCAGAATCTCGGTTTGCGGCGGCTCATCCTGGCCATTACGACCAATGATTACCTTAAGAGACTACGCAAAAACTGACGCGGATCGACTCGTCGATCTCGCGAACAATGAAAACGTTTCCAGGTATCTGGTCGATACGTTTCCCTATCCATACACAAAACGGGATGCGGCATGGTGGATCGAAACCGGATCTAAGGCGAATCACTCGGTAACCAAGGTGATCGAGTATCGAGGCGAATTTGTCGGCAGCGTTCGAATCACGCCGCAAACTGGCTGGAAAGAGCACTCGGCGGAGATCGGTTACTGGATCGGAGAGGTATACTGGGGTAAGGGTATCGCTACTGAAGCACTACGTATCATGAGCGATCTCGCGTTTTCGACCATGAAGTACAAAAAGCTATTTGCCCCAGTACTTGGTCCAAACAAAGCTTCAATGAGGGTACTTGAAAAATGCAGGTATGTTTTGGAGGGTGTTTTTAAACACGCTGTTTTTAAAGGCGGACAATATCTTGATGACTATTACTATGCCAAGTATCGCTCGTAACAGCATTGCGTTCAACCCAGGCGGAAGAAACGTCACTTCGCTCCGCTTTTTAGTGATGGTTCCTGGAACCACCTCGCCTCAAGAAGAGCTTCCAATCTTTCTATTGATATGTTTTCTGCAGGCCGCTGTAGCGATTTTTGTGAAATAGCATTTTTTTAGGCACTCATGGGAAAGAGCCGGTTTGAAGCGTTCAGCGATGGCGTGATCGCCATCATCATCACGATCATGGTACTGGAGATGAAGGTGCCTCGCGGCGAGAGTGTCGCGGTCTTGGCCCCGTTGATCCCGGTATTCCTGAGCTATCTGTTGAGCTTCGTTTATCTGGGCATCTACTGGAACAATCACCACCATATGCTACATGCCAGTCACAAAGTGACAGGGCCGATGCTTTGGGCCAACCTGCATCTGTTGTTCTGGCTATCACTGGTTCCCTTCTCCACCGGCTGGATGGGACAGAATCATTTTGCCCCGGTCCCATCCGCGCTGTATGGCGTGGTCCTTCTCATGGCCGCCATCGCCTACTGGATATTGCAGCAACGGATCATCGCATCGCAGGGACCAGACTCACTTCTAAAAAAAGCGGTCGGGGACGACTGGAAGGGGAAGATGTCGCCCATTTTGTATGCGATTGCGATCCCGATGGCGTTCTGGTCACAATGGGTCTCGATGGGACTATACGTCTTGGTCGCGCTGGTTTGGCTTGTACCGGATCGACGGATCGAGAAGGTGCTCTCCCCCTGACATGAAGATCAAACAATACCAAGTTGATGCCTTTGCAACCCGGGCCTTCGAAGGGAATCCGGCGGCCGTTTGTCCGCTGGAAACGTGGCTTCCCGACCGGCTCCTTCAATCGATTGCGGAGGAAAACAATCTCTCCGAGACCGCTTTTTTTGTCCCCTCACAAAAAGGTTTCAGGCTGAGGTGGTTTACCCCGATCAAGGAAATCGATCTTTGCGGCCACGCGACCCTCGCAACGGCGCATGTTCTCTTTGAAATGATCGGCTACCCCAAACAGTCAATCACTTTTGAAACACGGAGTGGGGACCTGACGGTGGAACGGAAGGGAGGTCGATTGGAAATGGACTTCCCTTCGCTGCCGCCGAAACCTTGCGCGCTTCCCGAAAACCTGATTCTCGGACTGGGCCGGCGCCCCATCGAACTGCTGGCCGCGGACGATTACTTGGCCCTGTTCGATAACGAGGCGACCGTTCGCGCCATCACACCCAATCCAACCCTGCTCGGTCAGCTTGATTTGCGCGGCGTCATCGTGACCGCACCGGGGGTCGATGTCGATTTTGTCAGCCGCTCCTTTGCACCCAAGTTCGGCATTCCCGAAGACCCGGTGACCGGCTCTGCTCATTGCGAGCTTGCGCCGTACTGGGCCGACAGACTCGGCAAGAAGATCCTCCATGCCAAACAGATTTCCAAACGCGGGGGGGTCATCACTTGCGAGATGAAAGGGAACCGGGTGGCTCTTTCCGGACAGGCGGTGACATTCATGGAGGGGGAGATTGCTTTTGAAACAGAGTGACCTGGAAAATGGAACTTCCAGCGGCAAAAAGCCGTTGGTCCTTTATCACGCCGGCTGTGCGGATGGGTTTTCCGCCGCTTGGGTGGTCCATCACCTCGGCATCGACGCCGACGCTCGACCGGTCGATTACGAACATGGCCCCCCCGACGTGACCGGGCGCGATGTCCTGATCTTCGACTTCGCCTATTCTCGGGAGATCCTGATCGAAATGAAAGAGAAGGCGGCCTCGCTGGTCGTTCTCGACCATCATAAGACCCATGCGGAGGCGTTGGGCGACCTCCCCTTCTGCAAATTTGAGATGGACAAATCGGGGGGACAGATGGCATGGGAATATTTCAGGAAGGGGGATCCCCCTCCTTGGCTGGTCGCCTACACGGAAGATCGGGACCTTTGGCGTTGGGCCCTCCCCTCCTCACGAGAGGTCAATGCCGCGCTCCGCTCCTATCCAAGAAGATTGCTCGTCTGGGACGAGCTTGCCAAGCGGGATCTGCGAGAATTGATGATAGAGGGAAAGGCGATCGTGCGATATGAAGACCAACTGGTGAAGGCGATCACCCGGATGGCCCGCGAAATCGATCTTGACGGACACAAGGTCCTTGCCGCCAACACCGGGGTCCTCGTCTCCGAGGTCGCGGGGGCGTTGGCGGAGGGAAGGCCTTTCGGCGTTGCCTGGTCGGTACGAGCCGACGGGAAAAAAGGGGTCGCCCTTCGTTCGCGCGAGGGAGGGGTCGATGTCTCGGAGATCGCCAAACGGCATGGCGGCGGGGGACATCGAAACGCCTCAGGCTACATCACCCAGGCAACCCCGTTTGCAACCCCATTCGATCAATAACCCCGGCAACCGACGTTACTTTCAGAATCAAAGCTGACCGGGCGGTTTCTGGTCGGCTGCATGCGCCCGTTAGGTCGATGACTCGCGTTCGTCTCGATCGGTTTGGATTTCGTACGTAAGCCCAAAGTGTGCCTGAAACGGCATAGCAAACACTCCACCATTAGTCTTGATTAGATAAGTGCCTGATTGTGCGTGACGCTTCCAGATTACCGAATAGATTATGCGATCTCCGGGTTTGACACTAAATCGCAAAGAGTATTTGCGCGTAATTGACTCGCCGTGAAAACAGCCAAGCTTGCGTGACAGTACGCTGGACAACTCAGCGGAAAGGACCTTCATGAGATCAAGACCCAATCCGGCCTTAATTTTTTTCGATTGTTCAATTGTGATCTGGTTTGTAACAGTCTTCGAAAACTCGTGTTCGACATCTATCGGGTTCGATCCAAATCGGTTGTCGATCGGGAAGTCCTCGCGATCTACAGTTTCGATGGCATTTTCGACTTCCGAATGATCAAGTATTTCAAATGTTTCGCGGGAGGTGTCGTCAGTCAGTGCAACAGGTGACGCGATTTGTTTGAGTTGTGCACCGATTTCGGCGAACAGTTTACTGACGTTTGCTTGATTCTTCCCCCAATCAAAGATCTGTGTAGGCAAAGCACACTCGCTGTTGATCGATACGCTTCCATTCGGGAGAATGTCCTAAACTTAGTTGAGAATTGAGAAGTGGCTCCTGGTGTGGTGAA
>CAZOFJ010000069.1:0-17029 GCA_964579005.1 uncultured Nitrospirota bacterium | reverse complement strand
CCCGTACGCCGCTCCCCGTTTTTGCGGAGGCGCCATCGCCGCGACCGCCGCCCGCATGATCGATTCCTGCGCTCCCATCCCCACCCCCCAGAGCGCCACTCCCGCGAGCGCCAGCGAAAAGCTTCCCAGGAAGGCCAGCGGAGCAAAGAACGACGAGAGAAGCGCTGCGACGATCAAGATCGAGAGGCCAATTTTGTCGAAGAAAGCCCCAAACAGCAACGCCGCGAGGGCATCGACCCCCATTCCCACCGCATAGAGAACGGGAATCCAGGAATCGGGGACGGAACCAACCTTCTTGAAGTGGTAGGCGATAAGGGGGAAATCGGCATACCCGGCCGCAATCAGCGCAACGGCGGCGAGATAGATCCAGAAGACGCGCGGGAATCCCTCGGTCTTCAATTCAGGAGACGCCAGCTCCAGATCGTGCGGGTGTGGATAGAACCATCGGGCCGCTCCAAGGACGCCGAGCGCCAGAATCGCAGGGATAAAGAGGACGGCGAAGGAGGTCCGATAGCCTCCCTGGAAATAAAGGATGGCGGCGACGATCAGCGGGCCGAGCATGGCGCCGATCTGGTCCAATGCCTCATGCAGGCCGAAACCCCACCCCCGTCCCATCTCATGTGTGGCGTGAGAGAGCATCGCGTCGCGGGCGGGGGTTCGGATCGCCTTCCCCATCCGCTCCACGACGATGAGAACGGCCGCCGTCTCCCAGCGTCCGGTCAGCGCCAACAGCGGCACGGCCAGCAAGTTGATCCCATACCCGATGACGGTGACCGCCCAATACCGCCCCGTCCGGTCGGCCAGATAGCCGGAGAGAAGGCGCAGGCCGTATCCGATCAGCTCTCCGAAACCGGAGACCACCCCGACCGCCGTCGCCCCCGCCCCCAGCACGGCGAGATAGGGGCCGGTGACGCTCCGGGCCCCCTCATAGGTCATGTCCGCAAAAAGGCTGACCACCCCCAACAGAATAACGAATCTGAGCGCGGTTCGTTTTGTCATCTCTCTCGGCGCGACGGAACGGGACGGTATCGGGAGTGCATCGAGATTCCTTAATCTCTTTTTTATTCACCAAATCCTCCCCTCTACCACATCGGCGCCCATTTTAAGATCCAGCGGGTCATGTAGACTCCTGCCAAGGAGGAGAGGGCGACCACCGGGAGCATCACCCCCCAGGCCCGCCCATCCAGGGGGATGATTCCGAAGAGATGACGCAGCGGTGTATAGAGGGCCAGGAGTTGGAGAACCACGGCGGCACCGTAACTCCATAGGAGCGCCCGGTTGGACCAGAAGGAAAGGTGATCCAACTGCCGGACCACCAACACCCGGGTGAACGCATGCAGGACGATGCTGGTAAAGAGCATCGTTCGGGAGTAGGTGATATCTCCCAGCCGAAGTCCGATCCAGAAAATCAGCCCATACGCGATCAGGGTGCGAAAGACGCTTCCGGCGATCGTCGCATAGAGCGCCTTGTTGAGAATCGGCTCGTCGTGGCGGCGTGGGCGGCGCTGCATGATGTGCGGAACGGCCGGATCGGCCGCCAAGGCGCCGGCGGGGATCAGGTCGGTGACCACATTCACCCAAAGGAGCATCTTTGCCGAGAGAGGGAAATAACCGGCGGCGGAGAGGGCCAAGACGACGACCACCTCCCCCAGGCTGGTGCTGAGGAGATAGTTGGTGAACTTTCGGATATTGTCGAAGATCCGCCGCCCCTCCTTGATCGCATCGACCAGGGTGGCGAAATGGTCGTCGAGCAGGATCATGTCGGCCGATTCCTTGGCGATGTCGGTTCCCCGGAGGCCCATCGCCACCCCCACGTCGGCCTGCTTGAGCGCGGTCGCGTCGTTGACCCCGTCTCCCGTCATCGCCACGAAATGGCCGTCGTCCTGAAGGGCCTGCAAAACCTGCCGCTTGGTCACAGGCTGTGCCCGCGCGACGATATCGACCTCTTTCATCCGGGCACGCAGTGCGTCCCTGTCGAGGAGATCGAGTTCTTCTGCCTCGACGAAGCGCCCACCGATCCCGAGCCGACTTCCCACGGCCCGCGCCGTGAGGGCGTTATCCCCGGTGATCATGATCACCCGAATCCCGGCCCCTTTTGCCCGCGCGATCGCCTCGGCCGCCGAGGGGCGCGGCGGATCGATCAGCGCTTGCAGGCCGAGGAAGGTCATCCCCTCCTCCGCTTCCTCCGTTAATTCGGCCGAGGGAATTTCCTTTTGCGCCAGGGCCAGCAGATACCAGGCCTCTTCCTCCCACTCCCGGAGAACCTGGTCGATCTTCCGACGGCGGGCGTCGGTCAGCGGCATGATCTGTCCCCTCTCCAGAACCGACCCGCAGCGCGCGAGGACCGCTTCGGGGGCCCCCTTGGTGTAGGCCGTGAACTGTTCCCCGTGCTGATGAATCGAGGTCATCCTTTTCCGCTCGGAGCTGAACGGGATCTCGTTGACCTTCGGGGCCGCCGAACGTTCGATTGCGATATCGAGCCGGGCCGATTGCGCCGCGCGCAGAAGCGCCGCGTCGACCGGGTCGCCGATGATCCGGAGGGGGGGGCCTTCCTCCACGGAGGCCTCGTTGCACAACAGGCCGGCCCGCAAGACCTCGAAGGCACTCCCCGCTTCGATCGGGCGTTCCGGGGGAAGCGGAAGAACCTGATCGTCGGCGAAGAGATGCTGCACCGTCATCAGATTTTGCGTGAGGGTGCCGGTCTTGTCGGTGCAAACGGTGTCGACCGATCCGAGCGATTCGACGACCGACAGACGCCGGATAACCGCTTTGCAGAGGGCCATCCGGTGCGCGCCGAGGGCCAGCGCAAAGGCCAGCACCACCGGCAAGCTTTCCGGGATCGTCGCCACGGCAAGGCTGAGGGTATTGAGGGCCACATCGATCCAGCTCTCGTGGAGCACAAAGAGGAGGATCAACGCGACGAAGAGGGCGAGCGTTCCGACGAAGGCGGTCATCTGTCCCGCCATCCTTTGTACTTCGACCTGGAAGGGGGTGGGGCGTTCCGCCATCTCTCCCAGCGTCGCGGCGATTTGGCCGACCTCGGTTGCAAGACCGGTCCGGACGGCGACCGCCGATCCGGTTCCGTGCGTGAGGTAGGTGGCGCCGAAGACCATGCTCGCCCGTTCGGCCAACGGCGCCTCCTCTCTCGCAGGCTCGATCGATTTATCTACCCCGAGACTCTCTCCGGTGAGGGCCGATTCATCGGCGCGCAGGCTGCGGGCCTCGATCACACGCGCGTCGGCCGGAACCTTTTGGCCGTGCGAGAGGAGCAGGATGTCGCCTGGGACCACCTCGGCGGCATCGATCTGATGAGGGGTATTGTCTCGCAGGACCGTCGCCTTGAAGGTCAAGAGCCGGTCGAGCGCCGCCATCTCTTTTTGCGCGCGATACTCCTCGAAGAAGCTGAGGGCGACGCTGAGCGCCACGATCCCCAAAATGAAAAAAGCGGTGAGCCGGCGTCCCTCCTCCCCCGGCAGAAAGCTGACCGTGTAGGCCAGCGCGGCGGCGAAGAGCAACACCCAGACGAAGAAATTGGCGAACTGCCGTAGCAGAAGGCGCAGCGGCGAAAGAGGCTTACGGCGTGGGATTTCGTTTCGGCCGAACCGCGCCAACCGTTCGGCGGCCTCGGTGGCTGTCAACCCCGAAGCGTGGCTTTCCAGCCGCTTCAGCGTCTCGTCGATTGTGAGGGAATGCCAGGGGATCGTCTCCAAGGAGGCGTTTCTCCACTACGTTGCTACGCGAGCAGAACGGCTAAAATTCCCGTCACGAAAATTCCGTCGAAGGTCCCGGCCCCGCCGATCGAGGCGACCGGGGCGCCGAGTCCCTGGATCTTATCGAGATTCATCAGGTTGCCGCCGATCAGGGTCCCCAGACTCCCGGCGATATAGGCGAGGGCGGGGGCCGACGGCCGGGAGAGGAGGAGGGCGGCCAGGGCGGCGATCAGGGGCGGGATGAAGACCGGCACGGCGATCCCCACCCCCCGAACTGGATAAGCAAGTCAATAGACAACCGCTGCCACAATCGCCACCCCCAGCAAGCCGGGGCCGTACAATCGGTTCTTCACCAGGAGGTACAAAGAGAGAAGCGTCGGGAGGATCGCGCCTCCGAGATTGACGGCGATCACCGTCCGCGGCGAGGTCTCCATGAGAGGAATCATGTGGCGCACGCCGAAGAAGATCACCTCCTGACCGGAGAGGACCTCCTTTTCCGGCATCTCAGCGACAGGGATGTTGATGTAGCTCCCCAACAGAGAGAGGAGCAAGAGGGCGAAGACATGCTCCCGGCGGACTCCGATCTTCTCATAGGCGTATCCAAGAAGGCCGATCTGGATCAGGAAGACGACCAGGCCGAGTAGAGCGATGAGGATGAAAAGAAAAAGAGGGGCTAGTGGAAAATAGTGAAGACTCGAAGATCGCATCAGTTCCTCCCTGCCTGGACGGGGACCGGAAGTAAACCGGTCTTTCGTCGGTTTTTATAGAATACAGTTACTGAAGTGTCGTTTTAAATCGCCGGAAGCTCGCGATGCCGGTGAATACAGCCATGACAGCCAGAATCGTGATGTGCTTGATCACATAGTTCGCTTCTCCTCCTTTCAGCATGATATTGCGCAGCAGATCCATAAAGTGGGCGAGCGGATCGAGATAGGCAATCCATCGAATCGCGGTCGGCATGTTCTCCAGTGGAAACATGAGACCTGAAAACATAATCATCGGAAAGAGGAAGAGAAAGCCGGCGAGGACCGCCTGCTGCTGGTTTCGGCAGTAGGTGGAGATCAACGTTCCCATCGCCACCGCGGTGCAGATGAAGGCGAACGCGGCGACCAACAGCATCAGCAAGGAGCCCCGCATCGGAACATGAAAGACGAACACGGCGACCGCCAGGATCAAAGGGAAATTCGACATTCCGAGGATGACATAGGGGATCGTTTTTCCATAAATGACTTCCGACCGGGAAACCGGCGCCGAGATGAGCATTTCAAACGTCCCCATCTCCTTCTCCCGAACGATGGCAACGCTCGCCAATGTCATCGTTGAGATAATCATGATCATACACATCGTGCCGGGGACCATGAAAATCGACGTCTCCAGCGCAGGATTGAACAGCACACGGGTGGTGATCTGAATGGGGGGGCTTGGCAACGTCAACTTCAGATTGTCCTGAAGGGTCCGTTGAATGATGTTTTTCAGATAGCTTTCCACCGCTTGCGCCTGGAGCACATTTGTGGCGTTCACGAGAAGCTGCAGCGGCGCCTCTCCGCGGCCGAGGGCTTTCGTGAACCCCCCGGGAGGGGGGACCAGCACGGCGTCGGCCTCATCCGCTTCGATCATCGTATAGGGGTCCTGTTCTCGACTCTGGGCCGGGATAAACCACTTGCCGGCGATGCTTCTTTCATAGATATCCCGTAAAACGGTGTCTTTGGAATCGAACAGCGCGGCGAGCCGAATGTTTTTCACCTCGTTTGACAGCGCCACGCCGAAGAGGGTCAGTTGAATGATCGGTATGACAAAAAGGAGGATCCGCATCCTTGGGTCTCGGAGGGTCTGGGTCAGCTCTTTTCGGATGAATCCGATCAGCGTTTGGTTCATGCTATATCGCTCTTAAAGATGAAAGATGGCATGGCATTCATGGTTCGAGATCTCTCTTGAAACGGCGCTTGGCCATAGAAATCATCAGCGCGCACAAGATCGAAAGCGCCAGAAACGGGCCGCTCAGTTCCAACAAGCTGGCCCCCTTCAAGAAGATACCCCGTGCAATCCGCATGAACCAGCGGGCGGGGAAAATCATCGTAAAATACTGAAAGAATGTCGGCATACTTTCGATCGGAAAGATGAAACCGGAAAGGAGATTCGACGGGAGCATTCCGGACACCATGGCGAACTGCATGGCGATCGTCTGCTTGCGGGTTACGACCGAAATCAGAAGTCCCTGGGCCAGATACGTCACCAAGAAGAGCAAGCTTCCCAATCCGAAAACGGCGAGGTTCCCCACGAAGGGAACGCCGAAAATAGTTCGAGCGATGATATAGACGAAGGTTACTGCGATGATCCCCAGGACGCCGTAGGGGGCGAGTTTTCCGACGATGATCTCCAGCGGTTGCACGGGGGTGGACAACAGCAGCTCCATCGAGCCGTTTTCCCACTCCCGCGCGACGGTGAGCGCGGTGAGCAGGATCGAAAGAATCGACATCACCACCACGGTCAGGCCGGGAATGACAAACCAGCGGCTGTTCAGCTCGGGATTGAATAAAAACCGCGTCCGCAGCGCATAGAGGCTCGACGGATTAAAATCTCCGATTCTTCGAGAGGCGATACTTTGAATGCTTCCCACATAGCCGAGCACCGGGCCGACGGTGGAGCTGTCGGAGCCATCGACCAAAATTTGGGCTTCCGCCCCTCGACCCGCGAAGAGATCTAATTCGAATCGGGGCGGGATGATCAACGCGGCGCGGGAGCGCTCCGCTGCCACGTCGGTGATCGCATCGTGCGGCGATGCGACCGGATGAAGCAGAAAGTAATGTGAACTCCCGAAGGTGTCGAGCAATCTTCGGGAGCTTTGTGTTTGATCTTGGTCGTTCACGGCGAGCGCGACGTTTTTTACATTGAACTCGATCGCGATGCCGAACATCATCACCATGAACAGCGGAAGCGCCAGCGCGGCCCCCAGCGTTGTGGGATCACGAAGGATATGAAAGACCTCCTTTCTCGCAATTGCGGCGGCCCTGCGCCAAACGAATGACTTCATGCCGACTGGCCCTCCACCGTGCGGATAAAAACGTCTTCCAGCGACGGCTTGATACGCCCGATGGTGAATTTTTCCTCGAAGAGGGACCGCACCCTTTGCCACGCCTCTTCGCTTCGGATCGCCGCGTGAAACCGCAGGCCATACGGTTCAAAAAAGAGGAACGCCTCGTTCCGCGCCATCGCCGAAACCTCCGAGAAGGTCAACGGCACCTTGGGGAAAAACTCCAGCACCGGTGTCGGGAAGGCTGACTGCTTCAGGCCTTCGGGTGTGTCGAGGGCGATGATCTTCCCTTCCCGCATCAAGGCGATCCGACCGCATTGTTCCGCCTCATCCATATAGTGGGTTGTGACGAAGACCGTTTTGCCCCTTTCGGAGAGCCCGCGGATCAGCGACCAGAAGCGACTCCGGGAAGCGGGACTCACTCCGGCGGTCGGTTCGTCCAGAAAAATCATCTCCGGATCGTGCAGCAATGCGGCCACCAACGACACCTGCTGCTTGATCCCGCCCGACAGGTCGCGGACGAGGGTGTGAATCGACCGGTCGAACGAGATAAAGTCGAACAACGCTTGTCGCCGTTGGAGATAAACGGCCGGATCCAATTTACGAAGACTCGCGGCGAAACTTAAATTCTCATCGACTGTCAGGTCCTCGTAGAGGGTGAACTTCTGAGACATATATCCGACCTTGGTCTTGATCGCCCATCCCCCGTCTTCGAAACCGACCCCAGCCACACGCACCTCTCCCGCAGTCGGATAGAGCAAGCCGCAGAGGACGCGAATCGTGGTGGTTTTTCCGGCGCCGTTGGCCCCGAGAAATCCGAAGATCTCTCCGGGGGAGACACGGAAGGAGATGGAATTCACGGCGATAAAATCGCCGAATCGAACCGTCAAATCTCGGACATCCACCGCGGCTTCAGGCATCGGTTCCTCGCTTCAGGAAAAAGGCATCGAAACTCGGCACCCCCTCCCGCTTCAGCAGCTCCCGGGGTTCCCCTTCGGCGACAAGCTTCCCGTTCTCCAACAGATGAACGGCACCGCATCGTTCGGCCTCATCCATGTAGGCGGTCGTCACCACAATCAGAATTTTTTGATCGAGAAGTCGATAAAGAAGCTCCCAGAATTCCCGGCGGCTGATCGGATCGACCCCGGTGGTCGGCTCGTCTAAAAGCATCACCGTGGGGGAGCGGAGCAGCGCACACATCAATCCCAGTTTCTTGTACATCCCTCCCGAAAGTTGCCCCGCGGGACGGTCGACGAACGCTTCGAGTCGGGTGATACGAAGCAGTTCCGCTCGCCTCTCTTGGTAAAGCTCGGCGGGAATGCCATAAAGCTCTTTAAAAAAATCGAGATGCTCTTGAATGGAGAGATCGGGGTAGAGACTTTGCTGCTGCGGCATGTATGCGAGATCAGGGCGGATCGCTTCAAAATCGATCCGCTCGCCATCGCGGTAGAACGCGATCTCTCCTTCGGCCGGCTTCATCAGGCCGAGGATGATCCGCAGCAGGGTCGTTTTCCCCGACCCCTCGGCGCCGATCACCCCATGCATGACACCGGAAGCGAACTCGATTGTGATACCATCGAGCGCGGGAGCCGGTCCGAAGCGCTTCCGAATTCCGCGAACGGAGATAGAGAGAGAGGATTCCAACATGTCTACCCGTCCCCAGGCAATTTCACTTCAATGGTCATTCCCGGTTTGAGGATCTCTTCCGCGTTGGACTCAAGAAAACTGACTTTGACGCCGAAGACCAGACGCGTCCGCTCGGCCCGGGTTTGCACGTTTTTGGGAGTGAATTCCGCTTCTTCATCAATCTTGAGGATCTTCCCGTCGAACTCCCGGTTGTTCAGCTCGGGCAGATATCCCTTGAGCGTCATTCCGACCTGAAGCCGCGAGACTTCCGGCTGTGGAACATAAATATAGGCCCAGATGTCCCGGATATTCGCCAAGGTAAGGAGCTTGGTTCCCGGATTCACCCATTCGCCCGGTTCGTGATAGCGATTCAAAACCGTTCCCCGAATGGGCGATCGCACCGAGCACCATTTCAAGCGCACATCCGCATCTTCTTTCCGGTTCTTCACCTGATCCATCATCGCTTGAGAGGCCGACCCCTCTCGAAACAACCGCACGATGCGCTGAAAGTCTTCGTTCGCCAACGTCGAGGCAATTTTGATGTCTTCGCACGATAGAATAACCAGTTCCTGATCTTCCGCGACGCGGGCCCCCTCTTGGACATTCACGGCGCGGATGGCGGAGGAGACCCGCGCGGAGAGATCGACCTTGGTCGCCTCCAATGTTCCCGCGTACAGAAACTCGCTTCGCAGGAGAAAGAGCTTTACTGCGATTGCGGCCGCCGCCAAAACGATCGAAATAATGAGAACCTTCCGGATCGGCCCTCTTTTTTCAGTCATGACCGAGTTCCCCCATCTCTTCGTCGAAATACCCCTGAAGCATCGCCAATCGAAGGGATGTTCTCCTTCGACCTCTCTTTTAGCAGGTCTCGGTTTATTTTGATCCGCCGCCGCAAAGAGATCAACCCCACAAAAGGGGGGCTGCGAAATCATTCTCATTGATAGTTGGGTCTTAAAGGACGGGATGCGCCCTGCGGCCGCGCTTCCATGACAGGAGTCACCTGGCGCACGCCGAAGAAGATCACCCCTGGATGGGGACCGGAAGTAAACCGCTCTTTCGTCGGCTCTTTTCAATCATGAAACATATTGCTCTCATTGCGGGAGAAGCGGGGATCAGTCCCGGTCGCACCCGGGGCCGATCCCCTTCTCAACGGACGCCGGATGCCTATGATCCCAACTCCGCATCCATGACCCGGTTGTGCTGGTCGAGTTCCAGTTTGACTCTTGTTCCCTTCCGAGCATCGGCCAGTTTGCCGAGGGCCGCGTCTTCCAGGCGGTAGGCGTGGGAGTCTTTCCCCACGTGAATCGCAATCTTCCTCTTCTCGGGGTCGAACTTTTCAACGATTCCCACCGATGCCCTGTTGATCTGCATGACGTTGTTCTGGTCGTTGATCTCCAAGGCGACCCACTCTCCGGCGCTGAATTTTTTAAGCCCCTCTCTCCTCGCCTCCTTCATACCGAGGTCGCGAACGGTCCCGTCCTCCGCCTTGAAAAAGATCGAGTCGCTTTCGATCTTCTCCACGGTTGCGAAGACGCGGTTACGAATCTCGGATCGCGTCGGAGGGGCGGCGGGACCGCCGTGCGTCTCGCCGGCAAAGGCCGTCGAGGAAACGAACAGGACAAGCAAGAAAAACGGAAGGAATGGTCGTTTTCTACTTTTCATTGACATGGCGCACCTCCTTGTTTTGATGGTTGAGAGTCGGGGTTGATCCCCATCTCTCAAGACCGATTCTACGCCGGTAAGATTAGGAGGGGGTGAGTCGAGGATTAGAAGTCTCTAAGGTGGAGGGAACAAGCAGGACCCGTCGATACCGGTGACCGTTTATTTCGCGACGATCCCTTTGGACCCTCCCGCAATCAGGGAGGCGATATCGACGAGGATCCGGGGGAGGGCGAGGCCGCCGGGGGAGGCGAGGTACTTCGGCTGCCACTCGGGATCGAATTTCTCCTTGTACTCCCGCAATCCCTGAAAGTGATAGAAGTGTTCCCCGTATCGGTAAATCCAGGTTCCAACCCGACTCCAAAGAGGGGCGAGCGCATGGGTCTCCAGACCCGAGAGGGGCGCCATCCCCAGATTGAACCAGCGATATCCCTCGTTCTGTCCCCACCCCATCATCTTGATCAGCAGAAAGTCCATCACCCCCGAGGGGGCCTCCGGAGAATAGCGCATCAGGTCGATGGAGAGTTCCTCTTTCCCCGCTCCCAACCACACATTCGCAAAAGCAATGAGATGCCCCTTTCTCCGGACCACCGCGGCTGGGAACCGTTTCAGATAATCCTCATTGAAGAAACCAAGGGAGAAGCGCTTTTCCCGCGCTTGCTTGCGCGCGAGCCATCCGTCGGAAATGGTCTTCATCTCCAGTAATAAGGCTGGGACCTCCGAAGGCGGGATCACTTCGAAAGAGCATCCCTCCCTTTCCACCTGATGCAGCGTGTGGCGAAATCCCCTCCGCTCGCCCCCTTCTAGCGAAAAGTGGGCGAGCGGCACCCGCGCCTCCTCCCCCAACTTTAACAAGGTCAATCCCAAATCGAGATAGAGGGGGATCCATTCGCCGCCGACCTGGTAGAAGATGGGCCAGCCGCCGTGAAGATCGCAGCGTTCCCGGAACTGCCAGACCAATTCATCCGTCTCCTCCTTGGGACCGACCGGGTCGCCCATCGCCACCCAGCTTTGCCCTTGGATGGCATACATGATGAAAGCGCGGCCGCTGCTGCTGAAGAGAAGTGTTTTATCCCCCAGTAGGGCCAAGTTCACGGCGGTCCGGGGGGACTGCACAATGATCGACCGGGCTCGCTCTAAATCTTCCCCGCGCGGGAGCGTCGGCTCCGGCGGTGCGGGGCGAAGCAGACGGATCACTGTGAAAACAAGGGCCGCGCTGATCGTTCCAACGGTCGCGCGAAGCGATCGGGGGGCGTCTCCCGAAAAGGCAAAGCGCCACCAGGGCTCGCCGGAGTACTCCAGGTGTTTGGAGGAGAACGTCGCCAGCCATGCGGAGCCGAGCAGAATCAGGCTGATGGCGGAGATCCATCCGGGAGTAAATCGCTCAGTGATGAGGGAGGCCCTCCGGTAAAAATAACGACGGCAGGGGAGGAGTGCCGCCAGCATCACCGCCAGAATCGTCGCTTCTTCATAATCAAGACCCTTGAACAGGGAGAAGACGATTCCGATGCCGAGTAGGGCTGACGCGAGAAGGTAGGCGGCATCGAGTCTTCTTTGAAGACCGCGCGCCAGGAAAAGAAGGCTCAAGCCGACCAAACTTGCTAAAAAGTGAGAGAGCTCGAGGAGCGGCAGGGGAAGAAGGTCCCTCAACCAGCGCATCCGCGAACCTGCCGGCGGGGTTGCTCCTGAAAAGAGGAGGATCGTCCCGCCGATAAAGATCGTTAACGCCAGAACCTGCGGCACCATGCCGGGGATCCACTCCCCGAAGGCGCGCGAGAGACGCTGGATACGCTCCTTCCTCTCAAGAAACTCATGGGCGCCGAGCAGGAGTGCGGCGAGCCCCAGCGGGAGGAAATAGTAGATCCCTCGATAGAGGAGGAGCGCCCCGGCGATGGAGACGGCCGGAACGGCCGGAGAGAGAAGCAGAAGGACGATGGTCTCCAGGATTCCCAATCCTCCCGGGACCTGACTGATCAGTCCCGCGATCTGTGCCAAAAGAAAGATGCCGAGAAAAACAGGATAGGAGGGAACTTCCCCCGGGGGAAGGAGGAGATAAAGCGCCCCGCCGGCGACCACCCAGTCGGCGGAGGCGAGGAGGATCTGCTCAAGAGAAAGCTTCGGAGAGGGGAGGGAGAATTCCCAGCCTCGGATCTCAAAGGGGCGATGGAGGAGGAACGAGGCGACAAAATATCCTGCGACGAAGATCAACAGGATGACTCCGAGAGGGCGTGCCGTGGTGAAGGGAAGATGCAGCAGACCGGGGAGGGCCACCGGCTCGAAAAGGAAGACCACCCCGCCGATGCTGAAGAGCCCCAGCCAAAAAGTGGCGGCGACGAAAGCGATAATCTTCGCCACCTCCAAGGCCGAGAGTCCCCAGGCCGAATAGAGCCGGTAGCGGATCGTGCTTCCGGCGATCATCGAGAAGCCGATGTTGTTGCTGAAGGCGTAGCCGATAAAAGAGGCGCGCGCGATCTTGCCGTATTCGAGCGGCCGTTCGATATAGCGAAAAGCAAGAATGTCGTACCCGGTCAGGATCAGATAGCTGGCGGCGGTCAAAAGCAACGACAAAATCAGGCGATCCGAAGGGATCTCACTCAGCGCGCGGGCAATATCTTCATAACGATATGCCGCCAACTGGCGATGAACGGCCCAGAGGGCAACGGAGAAAAGGAGAAATCCCAGGAGGGGACCCAGGCGTTTCAGGAGGGGCTGTTTCATGATCGGTCGAAATCTCTCATGTCCATGTCCGATCCTGCCATTTTAGCTGAAGTGGCGTGTCGTTTTCCGGCGGGCGGGTCGCAGACTCCCGATCATCATCACTTTTGCAGGTCTCCCTGAAGGAACTTCACAAGCTCATCGGCCTCCGCACTCGTGGTCAGCCCTTTGGGCATCTCTTCGGGAAATTGCGGGTACTTTTTGGCTCCTCCGGAACGGCCGTCCATAATGACCTTCTTGATATCGGCCGGGTTGCCCTTCGTGATGAATGGATTCCCCTTATGAGGGGGGCTCATTGCCGACCCTTCTCCATTTGCTCCGTGACAAGAAGCGCACTTTGCCGCATACAACGCCGCACCGTCGGCTCCCCAAGCGATACTGGCCATCCCTAAGAGCGCCACTGCCAACGCCACTTTTTTCAACCCCATCTTCTCCTCCTTGCGTTGTTTTGCTCATTGATCTCCACCGCGACCTCCTCGCCCGGCTTGAATTTCTTGATCCCCTCCATCTTCGCATTCCTCCTACCGAGGTCGTGGAGAACATTCTGATAATGATATTCGCCCAATTTCCGATAGAGAACCCAGAGGGCGGCGGCGAAGAAAAATAAGCCAAACAGAGGAGCAAATCCGCGGAGGGACCTTCTCTCAATATCGGGGTTTTCCTTCACTTTCAGTGGTTGTCCCCGTGGCTCGATTCTTGTGTCGCTGCTTTGAGGAGTTCGGGGTTCACCCCCGTTCCGAATTCAAAGACCAGGCGGCCGCCCCGGTCGGCGCCCATCGCCACCAGCCCCGATAAAACGACCAATCCAAATAGGAGTCCCCATCGCTGGGAGACCCAATTCCCTTTTTTGTTGATCCAGAAGAGATACCCCGTGAGAAGGATTCCGACGGCGGTGGTGGCGACCATCCAGTTCCGGTGAACATGGATGAAATCGTGGCCGGGGGCGTCGTGGCCGCGCGGATCGGTTGCCGCGACCAGGTTGGCGGCGATGAATCCGGTCGGAAGGACGACCAGCGCCGCAAGGGTTCCCAAGTAGAGCATCCAGGTGGCGACGAAATGAAATTTTTCATTGTACAAGATCGCCAACCCTTCCATGACCAGCGCCCCCAAAAAGAAGGCGATCGGAAAGTGGACCAGCATGGGATGAATGTTATTTTGAAGCGCGGTCAAACCCGGAAGCAATGTATCCATTTTATTTCCTCCTCATGTCATCGTCTGGCCTAGGGAACAGGGCGGCCACCAGAAAAGGTTCATGCCTTCTCCGGAATTTCCGCCACATTCTGCGCCTCTTTTGTTCCCGATTCAACCGCTTTGTCTCTGGCATGAAAGATCCGGTAGAGGACCGGAAGCACCAGCAGGGTCAGAGCGGTGGAGGAGAGAATTCCGCCGATGACGACAGTCGCAAGGGGTCTTTGCACTTCCGCCCCCCTTCCCACCGCCAAGGCCATCGGGACGAACCCCAATGAGGCGACCAGTGCCGTCATCAGGATGGGGCGCAGGCGCTGGAGCATCCCGTCAAGGATCGCCCGGTCGAGCGGGACTCCTTCGGCGCGAAGCTGATTGATGATGACGATCTTCACCAGACCGTTGAGGACGGCGACCCCGGAGAGGGCGATGAACCCGACCCCGGCGGAGATCGAGAGGGGGATTCCCCGGAGCCAGAGCGCCGCCACCCCCCCCGTGAGGGCCATCGGGATGCCGGTGAAAACCAGGAAGGCATCTTTCACATTTCCGAAGGTGGCAAAGAGGAGGATAAAGACGAGCACGAGTGCGACCGGAACGACGATTTTGAGACGCTTTGTGGCGGAGATCATCTGCTCGAACTGTCCCCCCCAGGTGGTCCAGTAACCGGTTGGAATCGTGACCCGTTCTTTGATGGTCCGCTCCGCCTCTTCTACGAACGATCCGATGTCGCGGCCCCGGATGTTCGCCGTCACCACCACCCGGCGCTTGCCGTTTTCCCGGCTGATCTGATTCGGGCCGGGGGCGATTTTAAAATCGGCGACCGCGCCGAGGGGGAGATAGGAGAGGCCCCCCTCACCCACTGGGAGAGGGGAGGGTGAGGGGGGGAGCGGAATCGGGATCCGTTTCATCGCTTCGAGATTGTTCCGTGTCTCCTCCGGCAGCCGGACAATCAGGTCGAATCGCCGGTCTCCCTCGAAGATCTGTCCCGCGCTTTTCCCTCCGACCGCGATCTCAATCGCCTCCTGAAGATCGGAGAGATTCAGGCCGTAGCGGGCCATCTCCTTCCGGTTCATCTGAATCGTCAACACCGGAAGCCCGGTGACCTGCTCCACTTTGACGTCGGCGGCGCCTGGGATTCTCTTGATCACCTCCGCGATTTTTTCGCCGGTCTCAAACAGAACGTTCATGTCGTCGCCGAAGACCTTCACTGCCACATCGCTCCGGACGCCGGCGATCAGCTCATTGAAGCGCATCTGGATCGGCTGCGTGAACTCGTAGTTGTTCCCCGGAATTTTCTTGACCGCTTCTTCGATGGCATGAACCAGGTCGGCCTTGGACCTTTTCGGATCGGGCCATTCCGATCTCGGCTTGAGCATGATAAAGTTATCGGCCACGCTGGGGGGCATCGGATCGGTCGCGATCTCCGGCGTCCCGATCTTGGCGAAGATCGTCTCGACCTCCGGAAATTCCTTGACCTTTTTTTCCAGGGTGTGCTGCATCTCGATCGATTGGGAGAGGCTCGTTCCCGGAATCCGCAGCGCGTGCATCGCGATATCTCCCTCGTCCAGGCTTGGCATGAACTCGCTTCCCATCCGGGAGGCCGCCAGGACCGACAGCAGCACCAGCGCGATCGCCCCGGCGACCACCGCCGCCCTGTTCCGGAGCATCAGATTTAAAAGAGGGGCGTAGACCTGTTTGGTCGCCCGGACGACGAGATTTTCTTTTTCGGAGAGACGGCCGGAAAGGAGGAGCGCCACGGCGGCTGGAACAAATGTCATCGAGAGGATCATCGCGCCGAAAAGGGCAGTGACCACCGTAAAGGCCATCGGGACAAACATTTTCCCCTCCACCCCGGTCAGGGTCAGGATCGGGAGATAGACGATCGCGATGATCAGTTCGCCGAACATCGTTGCCTGCCGGACCTCCTTGGTGGCGTCGAAGACCACCTCGAAGCGCTCGGCGCGGGTCAACAGCCGCCCAAGACGATGCTGCTCCTCCGAGAGCTTCCGGATGCTGTTCTCCACGCTGATCACCGCGCCGTCGACGAGCAGCCCGAAGTCGAGCGCCCCCAGGCTCATTAAATTGGCGCTGACTTTGTTTTGAACCATCCCCGTGATCGTGAAGAGCATCGAGAGGGGGATGATGAGCGCCGTGATCAGGGCCGCCCGGATGTTCCCCAGAAAGAGGAAGAGGATGACAATCACCAGCAACGCCCCTTCCGCGAGGTTTTTCTTTACCGTCTCGATCGTCGCATCGACCAGCGTGGTCCGGTCATAGACTGTCTTCGCGACCACCCCTTCCGGAAGGGTCCGGTTGACCGCTACGAGTCTATCGGCGACTTTTTGCGAGACTGTCTGGCTGTTCTCCCCGATCAACATGAAGACGGTGCCGAGGACGACCTCTTGGCCGTTCTCTGTGGCGGCGCCGGTCCGGAGCTCTTTTCCGAGCAGAACCTCCGCCATATCTTTGATGTAGACCGGCACTCCTTGTCGGGTGCCGATCACGATCTGCCGGATCTCCTCCAGGTTGGCCACCTGTCCGGGGGCCCGGACCAGATATTGCTCTCCCCGGTGCTCGATATATCCCGCTCCGATGTTAGCGTTGTTTTTCTCAAGAGCTTGCAAGACATCCTGAAATGTCAACCCGTAGGCGATCAGTTTTTCCGGATCGGGAGTGACATGAAACTGCTTTTCATAGCCGCCGATGGTATTCACCTCGGTCACCCCCTTCACGTTCCGGAGCTGCGGCTTGATCACCCAATCCTGAACCGTCCGAAGATCGGTCGGCGTGTAAGGGGTGCCGTCGGGTTTTTTCGTCCCTTCTTTCGTTTCGACCGTCCACATAAAAATCTCGCCGAGGCCGGTGGCGATCGGCCCCATCGCCGGTTCGATCCCCGGGGGAAGCTTTCCCTTCGCTCCCTGAATCTTCTCATTGACCAACTGTCGCGCGAAATAGACATCGGTGCCGTCTTCAAAAATAACGGTGACCTGGGAGAGGCCGTACCGGGAGAGGGAGCGGGTCTCTTTCAAGCGGGGGAGCCCCGCCATCACCGTTTCGACCGGGAAGGTGATCCGCTGCTCGGCCTCCAGCGGGGAGAAGCCGG
>CAZOFJ010000068.1:0-17296 GCA_964579005.1 uncultured Nitrospirota bacterium | reverse complement strand
CAAAGCCACACCAGGAACCGCAAGACCAATTTCAACTAAAAATGGGATTGACTCATTTGGAAAAAAGAACCGACTGACGAAGCCATCCTCAAGGAGATACTTGAACGCTGGCACGAGCGGAAACAACGCATCCCGGAAGAACGGTGGCGTAAAACGATTGCTTGGATGCGCAAAGAAGGATTCGTTCCGACGGGGTTTGGCAAGCCAACGCGATAGCTAGCTAAATGAAAGGAGATTATAAATGGAGTTAGGCCTCTTTTGGCATAGACCCATTACTCTTAGGAGCGGCGACAAAGAAAATTTGATTTATACGGTTAACGAAGAGAAAATTCACAATGCTCCAGGTATATACATTTTCGCAAGAAAATATGGAAGCGCAATGGAGCCTCTCTATGTGGGTAGGGCAGTTGACCTCCAGACACGAATAATTCAGCAGTTAAATAATACAAGATTAATGGTCGGAATCAAAAAAGCGGCTGCTGGCCACCGCACGTTACTTCTTGCCGAACTTGAAACAAAACCAGGTCAACAATTAGATAAGGCTTTAAAAATAGTAGAGTCTGCATTTATAAAACATTACTTGACAGAGGGGTACGACCTTCTTAATGTTCAAGGAACGCAGCTTAGGAGGCATACGATTCTCTCTGAGAGAAAACATTTCCGGAAATATATTCCTAATACTGTCTATGTTGAAAAGCAGTAATTTGAAGACCCGATTCTTTCGAAAAATTAAAAGGGTCTTCGTGGACTTGAGTGGGTAAAAAATGGGGTGTTGGGGTGAGAGAAGCGGCTCTGAAATACAGACTCTAAGTAGGGACAGTCCCCATTTTCCGAAATCAGTCTATGGACAGAATAAAAATAAAATTTTGTGTTCTGAGTAAAAATGGAGGGATAAAATGACGCTCCACCCTGAATACATCATTGATGAAAAAGGCAACCGCCGAAAGGTTTTACTTTCGATTGAAGAATTTCAGGAACGGGTCGAGTGCGCCCAGGATGTGCTGGACGCGGACCTGATCGATGAAGTGAAAAGGGAACCGGGTATCGCCTGGAGGGGTGAAAACAAAACGGGGGCCTCAGGGTGAACGATGAGATTGAGTTGACCCGCCGGGCAGAAAAGGACACAGGTTCAGTCGGGCAACAAATGAATGATGTGTCGATGGATCATTCAAAAATATTCCGGCGCGGAACAATCGCTTTACTGGCGGGGAATTTGGTTTAATGAGAAAACACGACATCAAGCGCCGGATGGGGTGGGATGTGGAAGAGGACAAACGATAGCCCCATAAGGAGAGTCAATGCCCAAACAAACGCATGAGCTGCGGGATGCCATTCACGGATTGAGTCAATCCCATTCTTAGTTGAAATTGGTTTTGCGGTTCCTGGTGTGGCTTTGCGCTTTTGACCTCCTTTTTAACTCTTTTCGGTATTCCGCCTTCTAAGCGGCCGCCACATTTACCCCAGGATCGACGATCTTCGCGTCGCCCCCATCCCGGAGGATATCCCTTCGCCCGCCTGCTCCCGGAGGATGGCCGCTCGCAACCGCGGCAAGGCCCGATATCCTTTGACTCGCCTCAGACGCGGTTCGATATCCAGTAAGGCGCTGGCCACCCAACGCTGTTTCTGATCTCCGTTTCTCCATCGGGTCACGTTCCGGGTCAGCCGCCCCAGTTGCGCGTTGATCGACTCTAAAACGTTGGTCGTGGAAAAGCTCAACGACAAAGCGCCGGATATCCCCAACCGATGCAAGGTGAGCGTCTCCTCCATCCCCTCCGAAAGAGAGGCGGCGGCCGACGGATTCTCCCGCTGTATGCTGTGTTGGATCTGGACCAGTCGCGCCGCAGCCAGATCATACGTCGGCTGTCGGTAGGCGGCGTCGATCTCTCGACGAACTGCAGCCTGGCGGCTCTTCGCAAGATAACTCACCACATTCTCTCGCTTATGCCAGCGGCAGCGCTGAACCACCGCTTCCTTCCCTGCGATTCCCCGGATCGCAGATCGCAAGCCTTTCGAGCCATCGATGATCCAAAGCAATCCGGCTACCTTGAGCCCGCGCGCCACCAGGCTTTCTAAAAACTCGCTGAGGGCCCGCTGATTCTCCGTCGCGGTCTGTACTAAACCCAAGAGGATCTTCTCCCCTGATAACCTCACCCCCACGGCGATGACCACCCCATCTTCCCCAAAGCGCTTCCCGTCCAAAAACACCGCCACCAGATCCAATGAATCGAGCCTGCGCTCCTGAAACTCCGCTAATTTCCGGGCCGAGGCTTGGATGAATCGCCGGGAGATGCTCGATCGCGACAGCCCAAACGCCGAGGGAAGGACTTCCGCCGCCTCCTGATATCGCCCGCAACTCAACCCCAATAACACCCGCTTCAGCAGCCCTTCGTCCATCCCCCGCGGCCTCTGAAATCTCTGATAGCTCTCCAGTGCGACTTCCGTCCCTTTTTTCTGATCCCGTACCCGCTGATACCGAATTGGATGCTTCTGATCCCCCAGGTAGATCGATCCGTCCTGCTTGGCCCAGCGCACATGCCCAGGCCGTCGCCCGGATCGCTCGTACCGCGCCCCCGCTAACCGCGTCACTTCCGCTTCCAACTCCTCTTCCACCGCTCCCAATCCCAGCGGGATCAATGCCTGGATCAACACCACTCTCGCCTCAAAATCTTCCATCCCAACCAAGCCAGGATGTATCTGCTCGCTCAAAACCCTCTTGCTCTTTTTCTCCCTCTTCGCTATCGTCTTCATAGAAGTGGCTCCTTTCTTCTGTGTGGGTGATGTTTCTTCGTCAAAACATTTCACCACACCGGGAGCCACTTCTCAAATCTCAACTAAGTTTAGGATAATTTCCACGGATTTATTTTATTCGATCAACTCGATAAGCGAGTGATCGACTCCGCGCCGATGCAGCGCCTCCGGTGCATCCATCAGTTAGCCATGTGCTATCACGTTTATCCTGGGGCCACACACAAACGTTTCGAGCACTCCCTCGGAGTGATGGAGGTGGCAACCAGGATCTTTGACCGTCTCTTTGAGGGAAGACTCCCTGACAAGGTTCAAGAGCGGATCGCGGGGGAATTGGAATCGCAGCGCAAAGCATATTGGCGCCGCGTCGTTCGATTGGGCGGTTTTCTTCATGACGTGGGCCATCTCCCTTTCTCTCATGCAGCCGAGGAAGCGCTGCTCCCGGAGGGCTGGAACCATGAGCGTATCACAGCGGAGGTCATTCGACATTCGGAGATTGGAACCATTCTCAAAAGTGAAAGACCGCCAATCGATCCCGAGGACATCATTGACGTTGCTTGGGATGCCAAGAAACGAGCAAAGACTGAGCCGAGCACGACTCTCTCGCCCTGGAAAACATTATTGAACGAGATCGTTTGTGGGAACACCTTCGGAGCGGACCGCATTGACTATCTCCTGCGTGACTCCTGGCATGCGGGTGTCGCCTATGGCCGGTTTGATCCTGATCGATTGATCTCCGGCCTGACAGCATTGATCGACCCCAGCAACGATGAGATTGCCTTGGGGCTCAATATCGGAGCCATCCATAGCGCCGAAGCGTTGCTCCTGGCCCGCTATTTCATGTACACTCAGGTCTACTTCCACGATGTTCGGCGGATTTATGACCTGCACTTGAAAGAGTTTTTAGCGGGATGGTTGCCGGGTGGAAAGTTTCCTTCTGATTGGCGGGAATTAACAAAGATCACGGACCATGAAGTTCTTGCCGCGATGCGGAAGTCCGTCTTCGATCAATCCGCCCCTTTATGCGAACTCGCCTCCAGAACACAGGCGCGAAAGCATTTCCGCACCGTGTACGAGTTGATATCAACGCACAAGAAAAAGAGGCCAACCATTTTGGGGGATCTGTATCAGGCGGCAATCTCGGAGTATGGAGAAGATCACATACGGAAGGATTCATACGGCCCGAAGTCTGAGACAAATGATTTTTTGGTGCAGACCGAGGATGGTACGGTGGAAAGTTCATTACAAGTTTCTGGTGTGATTGCCAACGTCCTGCCGGTGGAAATTGGACTGATCTTTGCCAGCCCGGAAATCAGCGACCAAGCGCGGCGATGGGCTGAAGACAAGGTGAAGGCCTTACTAACTCAGTGAATGACAATGGGGAGGGCGTGATGGAATTTAAAAAACATGCGTTTATATTGGCCATCATCGAGTCATTACAGAAGCATGGAAGCTGGACGGGGAAGACGCACATTCAGAAGGCCCTATCACTGCTGCGCGATTTGGGATTGGTAAAAGTGCCATTCGACTTTGTTTTATATAAGCATGGCCCGTACTCCTTCGATGTTGAGACGGAACTCGAAGAGATGAAAAGCTACGGCGCCATCACGATTGAACCGAGTGTGGCAGGATACGGCACGATGGTCTTTCCGGGGGAGATGTCAGGATTCGTGAAAGGCATTGCGGAATCGTCCAAAGAAGAAGTAATTGCAATCGAAAATGTGTGCGCATTCGTCGGTTCGCGCAAAGTAACGGAGTTAGAGCGCCTGGCCACCGCTTCATGGATCCGTCATCAGGAGCATGTGACCAAACAAGCAGATGTGGCAAAACGCCTGAATTCCCTTAAACCCCACATATCGATTGTTGACGCCGAGCGTGCTGACGACGAGATCACAACTTGGTTGAGCCTCAATAAGTAAAGATTGGGATCATGCCGAATCGAGTTGGCCGATGATTCCACAGACGGGAAACCCTGAGATCCTTGATCGGACAGACCTACGTTATCCCTCCTTGCTGAAAACATATCCTGATGCCCCCCCTGTCTTAAACGTAGTCGGCTCATTAGATCTGCTTTCCAAGCCGCTGGTCGCCCTGGTCTGTTCGATTCAATGCCCCGGAAGCTTCATTCTTCTTGCTTACGATCTGGCTCGCACCTTGCGAGACGCGGGAGTAAGCGTGATCAGCGGGTTCCATTCCCCGATCGAAAAAGAATGCCTTGCCCTGCTGTTGCGAGGAAAACAACCGATCATCATCTGCCCGGCGCGGAGCATTGCCGGGATGAGAATCCCGTTATCCTGGAGGGAGCCGCTTAACGCAGGTCGTCTTCTATTAATTTCACCCTTTGATGCTACGCAGCGCAGGGTTACTGCAGAAACCGCTTCGGTTCGCAACGCCATGATCACAGGCCTCGGCAGTCTGTTGTTCGTGATTCATGCCGCGAGCGGTAGCAAGACGGAGCAACTTTGCAGGCAGGCCATTTCTTTTGGGAAACCGACTCTTGTGCTGGATGGCGACGAAAACAACGGGGTGATTTCGCTCGGAGCAAAACCGGTTCAAGCAGAAGACGTTATCAAAGAATGGATGCTTACCGCGGGTCTGATTTAACCATGCTGCAAAATTCGGCGGAAGTAACGTCTCTTTCCGGCAAGCCTGCGTGAAAAAATTTGTCGTGCACCCTGGCCTGCTCTTTTTCTTGACTCCTTCCGATTGTTTAAGGTATACATGGGTGTTCTTCCAACCCAAACACCGATCGCGAGCCACCCATGCGCCTTACTTTTTTTCTCGGTCTGATTCTCACCCTTTCGCTTCCTTTTTCCATTCCGACGGCACTTTCAGCCGCCGAGCCGGAATTTCCACGGGCTCCCCAGAGTCTCTCCGGTTCAACCGGCCTTCTCTTTACTCAATCAGCGGATACCCTCCCTCCCGGAAAAGTGGAGGTCGGCCTTGGAAGCTTCCATGAGCGAAGTTCCAAGGATCCCGGTTATACGGCCGGCGAAGTCGCTCCGATGATCACATTTGGCCTCCCGGGCCGGCTTGAACTGATCGCCCGCACCCCCTACATGTATCGATACGAACGCGCGGATGAAAAGAGGTCTGGGCTTCGAGAGGGAAGCCTCGCTCTAAAATGGCGGTTCCTCGACCGGAATTCTCAGCTCTTGCTTCCATCGATGGCAGTCGCTCTCGCCTATCATTTCGGGGCCGGAAATAAAACGGAACCGTTCCGGACCGTCGATTCGTGGGGAATCGAAGCTCGTTTGATCGCATCGGACATCATTGAAACTTATCCCAGTGTGACCGATATCTACCAGTTTGGAATTTACCTCGACGGCGGAATCTTCATTCGGGATATCGGCGGCGACTTTCAGGAAAAACATGGCCGTGTCGATCTCGGATTTCTATTCCCTCTTTCCGAATCGAGGGAAGTCCAACTGATTCTTGAAGGAAACGGCACCGTGAAAAGCGAGTTCTTACTGGAGGAATCCCATATCGGGTTCACCGCCGGAATCCGTTATGTCACCGCGCAGATCCATCTCACCGGGGGGATCCAACACCGTTTTATCAAATCGACGTCCCAAACCGAATCGAGGTCATCTGATCGATTCGTCTTCTTAACCGGATATCTATTTTAATTTCCGGACCGGTCCTCAAGAAGAAGTAAGAACCGGCGCCGGCCTGTGCGTGCTCTCCGCCATCAAGGCGTACTTGAAAACTTCTTCCGCCGAGTCGATCAGATGAAAGGTCAGCGACCGTTTGATCTCCTCCGGAATCTCTTCCAGCGCATCTTCATTCCGCTTCGGGAGGAGGATCACCTTCACGCCGGCCCGATACGCCGCCAGAACCTTCTCCTTGATTCCGCCGACCGGCAGGACTTTTCCGCGAAGGGTAATCTCCCCGGTCATCGCCACATCGTTTCGAACCGGACGTCCCGATGCGAGCGATCCCAAGGCGACCATCATCGTTACCCCCGCCGACGGCCCATCCTTCGGGATCGCTCCGGCGGGAACATGGATATGGATCGCCCTCCCCTCGAAGACTTTCGAACCGATTCCCAACCGCTCGGCGTTTGAGCGAAGATAGGAAAGGGCCGCCTGAGCCGATTCCCGCATCACATCGCCCAACATCCCAGTTAAGATTAATCGCTCTTCATGTGAAGGCATCATCGTCGCCTCTACGAAGAGAATGTCCCCTCCGGTCGGAGTCCAGGCGAGGCCGGTCGCCACACCCGGGCGGTCGATCCGTTCCGCCATCTCGTTGAGGTACTTGGGCCGTCCCAGATAATCATTGACGTTCCCCTCTCCGACAGTGATCGGCATCGGCGCTCCCTCGCTGATCCGACGGGCCACCTTCCGCAAGATTCCCGCCAACGACCGCTCCAGATCACGCACCCCCGCCTCACGGGTATAATCGCGAATCACCCTTCGAATCGCCCCCTCCTCAATCACGATCTCATTTTCGAGGAGGCCGTGTGCTCGAAGCTGCCGTTTTAAGAGATATCGCTGAAAAATGTGGACCTTTTCCTCCTCTGTATACCCTGAAAGAAAGACAAGTTCCATTCGATCCTGAAGCGCCGAGGGAATGGTATCAGTCGTATTCGCAGTACAGAGGAAAAGGACACCGGTCAGGTCGATCGGAACGCCGAGATAGGTGTCGACAAAAGCATGGTTTTGCGCCGGATCAAGGACTTCTAATAGACCCGCCGCGGGGTCCCCCTGAAAACCGACGCCAAGCTTGTCCACCTCATCAAGCATCAAGACCGGGTCAAACGCCTCCGCGCGCCGAAGGGCTTGGACGATTCGCCCCGGCATCGCGCCGATGTAGGTCCGGCGATGGCCTCGGATTTCAGCTTCATCATGCACCCCGCCGAGGCTGATCCGGATAAATTTTCTTCCCATCGCACGGGCGATCGACTGGCCGAGCGAGGTCTTCCCAACGCCGGGAGGGCCCACAAAACAAAGGATCGGTTCTCGCCGTCCCTCGTCATCTACGGATTGCCGAGTGGGTCTGGTGGCCGCCCCATTCTCTGAGCCCTCGGGCCCCTGTTGAAGCGCAGCGGGTCGGACCCCGATCTTTCGTTCCTCCCGTAATTTTCGAACCGCAAGATACTCCAAAATCCGATCCTTGATCTTGTCGAGATCATAGTGGTCCTCGTCGAGAATCTTTCGCGCATGGGGAACATCGATCCGCTCGCCAGTTGTTTTTCCACAGGGAAGAGTAAAAAGCCAGTCAAGATAGGTGCGGATCAGGCCATACTCCGCAGCGGCGGGGGGAAGGCGCTCTAGTCGAGAGAGTTCCCGTTCCGCCTCGGATCGGACCTCTTCAGGAAGCGGCATCTCTTCCAGCTTCCGCCGGAAAGCCCGGACCTCCGCCTGCTCCGGACTCTCCTCCCCCAGTTGCCGCTGAATCGTCTTGAGCTGCTCCCGGAGAAAGTAATCCCGCTGGGCTTTCGACATCTCCTCTTCCGTCTCGCGGGTGATCTTCCGCCCCAGCTCATGAACCGCCAGTTCATGTTGGAGGATCTCGACCAATCGTTTTAACTTGGGTTCGACGGGATCGATTTCCAAAACCTCTTGGCGCGCGGCGACGGGAAGCGGCACCCCTGTTGCCGTTAAATAGGCGATTTGGCGCGGATCGCCCAAGACTTTGAGGGCCGCTTCCAGCTCCTCCGGAAACTCCGGAATCAAAGAGCCCAGACGGTGAACCAGGTCCCGGACCGCCCGGATCAGCGCTTCGGCCTCCACTCCCGCCTCCGTCGACTCAGGCAATCTTTCAATTCGGCCAACCAGATACGGCTCCGTGAGGGTAAAATCGGAAATCCGAATCCGCTCCATTCCCTGGACGATCAGGCGGAGGGTCCCGTCGGGGGCGCGAAGAAGCTGCTGAATGACTGCGGCCGTCCCGACACGGTAAAGATCATCCGGCCCCGCGGGACGCGCCTCCAGACGTCTCTGCGCGACAAGCGCAATGAGCCGATCGGCCCGCATCACATCCTCCACCAGTTTGACCGAACGCTCCTGCCCGATGATGAGCGGGATGACCGCCATCGGAAAAGCAACCGTATCGCGCAGGGGCAAAATAGGAAGAACATCGGGAAGAACAGTTTCCGTCGTCATCGATTCTCCTCCATTTTCGGCAATGTCACGTAAAGGAAGCCGGCATCATATTTGGCCTCGACCCGATCTCGATCGATTTCGGTCGAGATCGGCACTTTAATCAGGAAAGGACCATAACGAACTTCCACGGCGTGAAAGCGGGCCGCGTCGGGAAGCCGCCACGACCGCACTCCCTCGACCACCAGCGTATCCTCATATAGGGTGATATTGAACTCTTCCTCTCTTAAACCGGCGATCTCAATTTTGACGATCAGCCGATCGTCAATTTCATAGAGATCAACCGGGGGACGCCATTGGGGCCGGGCCAGCATGATCCGACGATGCGATTCCCATATTTCACTCAGTGGTTGCGGTTCCACATCCCGAACCACCTCCGCATATCGATATCGTATCCAGCGATAGCGCATCCCTCCCCCCCTTCGTCACCGGTGAAGTCCGAAAGCGATCTTTTATTCAGTATCACATATTGAAGCTCCCCGCCGCAAGACAGGGACAGGGCAGCGGGGGCAAGACAAATAGAGGAAGAAAAAAGAGGCTTGACGAATTTGTGACGGTTTAGATTCTGTATTGAAAAGATCTACGTTTTTTGCGTAGATCTTTTCAATACCAGCGAACGAAGAGAGCGTTGAGGGGGAGGCTCCATCCGGCTTTGCCGGTGGAGGGGGCGACGCAAGCCCCCCGCTTTCCGGCTCCGCCGGATTAGAGAAGAGTTCTACGAAACGGAAGGACGGCGCGGGCCTTGGACAAGTTCGATCAGATGGTCGATGATTTTTTCAACCTCGATCCGTTGTTTTTCGCCGGTCCGCCGATGCTTCATCTCCACCACCCCTTCATGGAGATTTTTTTCACCAATGACCACCTGATAGGGAATACCGAGAAAATCGGCATCGTTGAACTTGACGCCGGCCCGCTCTGATCGGTCTTCCAGCAGCGTCTCGACCCCGGCGCGAAGAAGCGATCCGTAGATCAATTCGGTCGTAATCATCACCCGCTCCGATTGATCCTGAACCGGGATGATATGGACGGCGAAGGGAGCGATCGGCATCGGCCAGAGGATCCCTTTTTCATCGTGGTTTTGCTCCACGGCCGCCGCCATGATCCGGGAGACGCCGATCCCGTAGCAACCCATGACGAAGAAGCGTTCCTCCCCTTTTGGGTCGAGGAAGGTCGCCCGCATCGCCTCGCTGTATTTTGTACCGAGCATGAAAACATGCCCGACTTCAATGCCGCGATCGACCGAAACCGGCGCGTCGCACCGGGGACAACAATCTCCCGCGACCGCATTGCGAACGTCCGCGAAGCGGTCGACCTTGAAATCACGCCCCGCCACAGCATGGAGATAATGGGTGTCTTTTTCGTTCGCTCCCACAATCGCTTCCGGCATCTCTTCGACCGAGAGGTCCGCGATGATTTCAACCCCTTTTAACCCAACCGGACCGGAAAAACCGGACGGACCGCCGGTCCACTGTTCGATCTGGTCGGCATCGGCAAGGACCGGATCGATCCCACCGAGCAACCGTTTGAGCTTGATCTCATTGACCTGGTGGTCCCCCCGAACCAAAACCGCCACCCTGTGCGTGCTCTCCGCCGGTCGCCCCTCGACAACGAAGAGAAGGGTCTTGATCAGATTCCGAGGCGAGACCTTGAGAAAAGCGGCAACCTCGTCGACTGTTTTCTTCCCGGGAGTCACCACCTTCTCCAACGGCATTGCATGGTTTTCGTTTCTACCTACAACCATTTCCCGAAGGTCATCAACGCTGCGTGCCCCCCCGGCTCCCCC
The DNA here is from genome assembly GCA_964579005.1 of uncultured Nitrospirota bacterium. Lineage (GTDB taxonomy): Bacteria > Nitrospirota > Nitrospiria > SBBL01 > Manganitrophaceae > CAZOFJ01. The sequence goes on along the minus strand of CAZOFJ010000068.1, from coordinate 6,661 downwards.
CTTGATTTCCGCCCGCTCGACATTCGCCGCATAATCGCACTGGGTACACGAAATAATCGACTCTTCCCCCGTCTGAGCCAAAACCATGAACTCGTGTGAGGAGGTTCCCCCAATCAAACCGGTATCGGCCTCGACCGCCCGGAAACGGAGTCCCAACCGGCTGAAAATCCGATGGTAGGCCTCATACATCTTCCGGTAGGTCTCTTTCGCCCCTTCGATGTCGGCATCGAAGCTGTAAGCATCCTTCATGATGAACTCCCGTCCCCGCATCAGACCGAATCGGGGTCGGATCTCGTCACGGAACTTCGATTGAATCTGATAAAGGTTGATCGGGAGCTGGCGATAGGAGCGAACCTCGCGGCGAACGAGGTCGGTGATCACCTCTTCATGGGTCGGGCCAAGGCAAAAGTCGCGACCGTGGCGATCCTTCAAACGGATCAACTCCTTGCCATACTTTTGCCATCGGCCGGTCTCCTGCCAAAGCTCCGCCGGCTGAAGGGCCGGAAGGAGCACTTCCTGGGCACCGGCCGCATCCATCTCCTCTCGAACGATCTTCTCGATCTTTCCCAAAATACGGAGTCCGATCGGGAGAAAATTGTAGACGCCGGCGGTCACCTTTCGGATCAGCCCGCCCCGGAGCATCAACCGGTGGCTGACGACCTCCGCCTCGGCCGGATCTTCACGCAGGGTTGGAATGAGGACTTTTGAATAACGCATTTTTTCTAAACAAGACCTACTCCCTGTTCCCTCTCCGCTTCGGGGAGGGGCTGGGGGAGGGGTGCTTTATGCTCCCTGTTTATTTTTCGCTTTTCTCTCTTTCACCAGTTGCTCCACCTCGAAGAGCAACACCGATTCCAACTGTTCGGAAGGAACCTTCCGCACGATCTCCCCCCCCCGAAAGAGAAGGCCGACCCCCCGACCCCCCGCGATCCCGATATCGGCCTCTTTCCCTTCACCGATCCCGTTGACCACGCAACCAAGAATCGAAATATCGATCGGCTCGGTGATATGTCCCAGTTTGGCCTCCAAACGGTTCGCCAATCCGATCACGTCGATCTCCAATCGGCCGCAGGTGGGGCAGGCGATCACGTTGACCCCTCGTTTCCGGAGGTGGAGCGACTTCAGGATCTCATAAGCAACCCGGACCTCTTCAACCGGATCGGCCGCAAGCGAAATCCGGATCGTATCGCCGATCCCTTCGGAAAGAAGGATCCCGAGTCCGACCGCAGATTTGACGGCGCCGGTCATCGCGGTCCCCGCCTCCGTGATCCCGAGATGGAGGGAATAGTCCGACCGTTGGGAGAACAGACGATACGCCTCGACCGCCAAACCGACATGGGAGGCCTTGAGGGAAACCTTCGTATCATAAAAATTGAGCGACTCCAGGATCTCGATGTGGCGCATCGCCGATTCAACCATCGCCTCGGCGGTCGGGTAACCATATTTCTCCAAGAGATCCCGCTCCAACGAACCGGCGTTGACGCCGATTCGAATCGGCACCCCCCGGTCGATCGCCATCTTGACAACCTTTTCAACCCGCTCGCGCGATCCGATGTTGCCGGGATTGAGGCGAAGCCCGTCGACCCCCGCCGTCAACGCCGCCATCGCCAGATGATAATCAAAGTGGATATCGGCAATCAGGGGGAGATGAATCTGGCCTCGGATTTTCGGAAGGGCCTCCGCCGACTCCCGATCGGGAACGGCGACACGGACGATCTCGCAACCGGCCTCTTCCAACCGCAAGATCTCCGCAACGGTGGCGTCGACATCGCGTGTGTCGGTCGTGGTCATCGATTGGACAACGACCGGGGCTTCTCCGCCGATCTTCACGGAACCGACCGAGATCTGCCTGGTTTTCCTGCGAATGACTTGCATTTTGCGCCATTCTGTTGTAGGGGCGGATCGGTCCCGCCCTCTAATACAGGCGGACACACATGTCGACGCCCCTCGCCCTTTACCCCTGCTTGATAAAGAAGCGCATGATGTCGTTATAAAAGGCAAACACCATCAAGGAAATGATGATGAAGAGGCCGACCTGTTGGGCGATTTCCCGCTTCTTGAGGCTCAACGGACGGCCCAGGATCCCCTCAATGATGAAGAAAAGGAGATGGCCGCCGTCTAAAATCGGGATCGGGAAAAGGTTGATGATTCCAAGGTTGATGCTGAGGATCGCGATGAATAGAATGACATTCATAATCCCCTCGGACGCCTGTTGACCCGCCATTTGCGCGATCAAAATCGGTCCGCCGATCGTATCGGAAGGGATTCTTCCCTGAATCAAACGGAAAATGCCAAGGACATTCAGGACGATCATCTCCCCCGTTCGCTTCGTCCCCATCCATGCCGCCGTCAACGGATCGTATTGCTTGATCGTGTGTGTCCCCTTGGGAAGGATGCCGATGAGCCAGAGGCGGTGCGAATCCCCTAAAACATCCTGCGTCTCCTTCATCGTCGGCGTCACTTTCAGATCAACCCGTGCCCCCTCACGCTCGACGACGAAACCGAGCTCTTTCCCTTCGCTCTTTTGGAGGGTCTCACGGATCTCTTCCCATTGGACGATCGGGGTTCCGTTAATCTCAACGATTCGATCCCCCGTTTTCATGCCGGCCGCCGCCGCCGCCGATCCGGGCTGCACCTCCCCCACCTCGGAAATCAACGTGGGAACGCCGATCATAAATACGCCGATGAAGATCAGCAGCGCAAGGAGGAGATTAAAAGCCGGCCCCGCCACAACGATCGAAATCTTCTTTTTCACATTCTGAGCCAGGAACGACCGCGCCCGCTGCTCCTCCGGCACCTCCTCCTTCGGATCGTCTCCCAACAGCCGGACATATCCCCCCAATGGAATGATCGAAATGCAATATTCGGTCGGACCCCATTGACGAGAGATCAGCTTGGGACCAAATCCCAATGAGAATGTCTGAACCTGAACGCCGCAGAGGCGGGCAACGATGTAATGCCCGAACTCATGGACAAAAACCAATACTCCCAAAACGATCAGGAACGTGATAATGGAGGATAGACCGAACATACCGTATCTCCTTCCGAAGTCAACCCGAAGTCAACTCCGCCTCGCCCTCCCCGGTTCGAGAGACCGACGCGGAGGGATCTTCTTCAGATCGTATATTTTTGAATCCAGCGGTGCGCCTCTTCTCGTGCCCATCGGTCGGCCGACAGCACCTCCGGAAGCGTCCGAATGGGATGGGGCAAATGGGCGTCGATGGTTTTCCGAACGACTTTATGGATATCGAGAAAACCGATCCGTTCCGATAAAAACGCCTCGACTGCCGCCTCATTCGCCGCGTTGAGCACCGCCGGAACCGACCCTCCCGCCTTCAACGCTTCGTAGGCGCAAGAAAGAAGCGGGAACGATTTTAGGTTCGGCTTCTCGAACGTCAACCGCCCAATCTCTTCGAGGCCGAGCGAAGGGAGCGAGAGGGAAGCCCGTTTCGGATAGTGGAGCGCGTAGGAAATCGGAACCCGCATATCGGGGAGCCCCATCTGGGCTACCACCGATCGGTCGACAAATTCGACCATCGAATGAATGATACTTTGATGATGAATCACGACATCGATCTTTTCGGGGGGTACATCAAAAAGCCACCGTGCCTCGATGATTTCGAACCCTTTGTTCATCAATGTGGCGGAGTCGATCGAAATCTTCGGCCCCATCTTCCAGGTCGGGTGGGCCAACGCCACCTTCGGGGTCACGGCCCGCTTGGCCCGTTCCGAGAAACGAAGAAGCGGGCCACCCGACGCCGTCAAGATAATCCTTCGGAGATTCTCCGGCCGCTCCGAAACCATCACCTGAAAAATCGCCGAGTGTTCGCTGTCGATCGGGAGGATTTGAACCCTTCTCTGTCGGGCCTCGCGCTGGATGATCTCTCCGGCCATGACCAACGTTTCCTTGTTGGCCAACGCGACATTTTTGCCGCTTTGAATGGCGGCGTAAGTGGGAAGCAGCCCCGCCCCGCCAACCATTCCGGAGACGACGAAATCGGCCCCCGGCATTCGGGCCACTTCAACCGCACCCTCTTCGCCGGAGAGGATCTCGATCCCGGTCGATCGAAGCTTCTTCCGCAGGGTCCGCGCCGCCTTTTCGTCCTCCAAGGAAACGAGCTTGGGTCGATACCGCTTGATTTGATCTTCAAGCTTAACATTGTTGGATCGGGCCGTCAAACCGACGACCTGAAAACAATCTGGAAAGCGATCGACCACGTCAAGTGTGCTGGTTCCGATCGAACCGGTTGACCCCAAAATCACGATCCGTTTCATTATCGCCCTAACCCGGCTCCGCCGGAATGACCCTACACCTTGATCAAAAGGAGGTAATAATAAAACACCGGGGCGGCAAAGGCAACACTGTCGAGCTTGTCGAAGAGACCGCCGTGGGCCGGAATCAAGGCGCTCGAATCCTTGACCCCGGCGCTCCGTTTCATCATCGACTCGACCAGGTCGCCCAATTGCCCCATCCCGCCGACGAAAAGAGGGATCAGGAGAAGGTCACCCCACGAAAAAATCGGAAGGAAGGTCCATTGGGCGAGGGCCATCGCAAGAAAGCTTCCGCATAATCCGCCGATCGCCCCTTCGACTGTTTTATTCGGACTCACCTCTGGGTAAAGCTTATGTCGGCCGATCGACCGCCCGACATAATAAGCGGCTGCGTCTCCCATCCAAACGATCATCAGAAGCAGGAAAATCAACCCCCCTCCCCGCTCCATCCGGCGAATCGAAATCAGATGACTGAGACAACCCGATAGATAAACAACCCCCAGAAAGAGGACGGCGACATCGACAAGGGCCGTCTTGATCTCTCGAAAGGTAAAGAGGACCGCCATGAGGAGCGCCATCAATAAGAAGATAAAAATGGCGGCCCCCGATGGTCCTCCCCAGAAGAGGTCCGGCCGATAAAAACTCCAGGCCAGGAAAAATCCGCCGACCAGGCCGAGAGAAATCGACCGCCATTGCCGGTCTCTGAAAAAGAGAAGGTAAAACTCATATTGGACGCGAAGAATGACCGTCGCGGTGAAGAGAAAAAAGAAAAAGAGGGGAAGGACCTTAATTAAAAGAAAAAGGATCGGGAGGAGAAGGAGGGCCGTTCCAAGACGGCTTTCTTTAAGATTCACGCCCTTCTCCGGGACAGGGGTCTTTTGAAACCCGCTTTCCTAAAAATCCGAATCTTCTCTTCTTGGGTCCGGCCGCGGAGAGGGGAACCTGTCCGGCGACGAGGCCGAAACGACGCTCTCTCCCCTGATAATCGAGGAGGGCCAAGAGAAAATCTTTTCGCCTGAAATCGGGCCAATAGGTCTTCGTGAAGTAGAGTTCCGTGTAGGCGATCTGCCAGAGAAGAAAATTGCTGATCCGAATTTCGCCGCTGCTTCGGATCATTAAATCGGGATCGGGAATCCCGTCGGTATAAAGATAACGGGAGAAGCGCTCCTCGTCGAGATCCTTGATCGAAATCTTCTCCTGTTGGAACGCTTCCAGAATCCGCTTGACCGCGTCGACCACCTCGGCCCGTCCACCGTAACTCAATGCGAGAACCAGCGTCATCGCCTCGTTCCGTTCCGTCTCCTCCTCCACCAAACGGATCCTCCGGATCACCGAGGCGGGAAGCCGATCGATTTGACCGATCGTCCTGAAGCGGATGCGATTCTCCATCATCGTCTTCAATTCCCGCTTGAGATATTTCTCCAAAAACATCATCAGTTGGGAAATTTCGGACGCCGGGCGCTGCCAATTTTCATTCGAGAAGGCGAAGAGGGTCAAAATCTCGATCCCGATCTCTCGGGAAAGAGTGATGATCTCACGCACCGACTGGATCCCCCTCCGGTGTCCCTCGATCCTGGGGAGATTTTTTTCAGCGGCCCACCGGCCGTTTCCATCCATGATCATCGCGACATGCCTCGGCAGATTGCGAGGGTCGATCATGCCGCGAAGCGATTCTTCACTGAGATGTCGCAGGTCGTTGCCCAGAGATTCCATCGACGCCGTTTCCGGTTTCCTTCCCTTCTCGTTGGAAAAGTTGATATTGCAGATGTTCCAAGATCAGATCGCTCTGGTCGGATTGGATCACCTGAACGGCCATCTCCGAGAACGACCGTCCGGTTTTGGTGTTCTGAAGCTCCAATTCAATAAGAAACCGCCCCTCCTCCTTCGCCGTCTTTAAAAGAATGCGGTAAAGGTGGTTCCTCTTGAGTGACTCTTTTAATGACTCTTGCGGGTCCCATTTCGGCGGAAGAAGGTCGACCCGAAACCGACCCGTTTCAGAAAGGGCCGACACCAGCTCCCTCGCCAAAAAATCGGGCCCTTCCGAGGAAACGGGAACCACCCCGAGCGGGATCCGGCTGCTTGCGAGCCGGACACCATCTCCGACCCGAATCGATTCACCGGGATCGACCTTGAGGGCGACAAGGCGGTCCGTTTCGACACGGTCGACCTCCACCGTTCCGGCAACCTCCTCAAACCGGCCCAACGGAACGCCGGTCACCGGATGGAAGAACGGTTCCTTTTCACGATAGACGGTCAAGAGGATTCCCTGCCCGACCCCTTTCTCCGCTCCGAAATCGACGGTGACTTGATCCCCTTCCACTGAGACAACTCTGCCGGTCACCTTGGGGAAATAGGTCAACACCGTCTTGGCAATATCATCGATATTCCC
>CAZOFJ010000067.1:0-17410 GCA_964579005.1 uncultured Nitrospirota bacterium | reverse complement strand
AAAGCCACACCAGGAACCGCAAGACCAATTTCAACTAAAAATGGGATTGACTCTCTGAATGACGCGGGAGGCTTTACCCTCTCAGCCCTTGGAACTTAAAACAGAACAATCGTTTTCACACAGTCTGGCGCTCAACCGGACGCGCCAAAAGCGGCGTGCCGGTGAGCGCGGCATTGGGCGGACGAAGAATCGGCTTGAATATCACAAGAAATGACCCACGGACACCGATCGCAACAAGGAACTGATGCGCTGATGGGTTGGCTCTTCAACCTTTGGATTCCACAATCGGCTTCGGCCAGTGTGACCCCCCTCACCTCCGCAGCCAAGCGAGGTTACAATGACCGGGCGCCCTTTAGGCACCGTCTCGTTCGTTACGAAGATCAGTCCGATCCTTGGGAGGGCATTGAGGGCCCTGCCAAGAGGAAGACCCAAGAAGGAAACGATAAAATAGTGTCTGTCCCTATTTGTAGATGGTTGGCACGCCACACCTTGCGGAAAAAGAAGCCGGTGTGATAGGGTGTCTGACATGGCAAATGACAAACCGAACATCCTTTCTTTTTCCTTCGAAGAGTGGGAGGCCTGGGTCGTTGATCTCGGCTGGAAACGGTATCGGGCGAAGCAGATCCTTTCCTGGCTTTACCAGCGGCATGTCGGCGATTTCGAAGAGATGACCGACCTCTCGAAGGACGACCGTGCCCTTCTAAAAGAAAAGACCTCTCTCAAGCATCTTGAAATCGTCACCCATCAAAAATCAACCGATGGAACCGAGAAGTTTCTCTTGCGGATGGAGGATGGAAACCGGATCGAATCGGTTCTCATTCCAGGCGAAAACCGGCTGACCCTCTGCATCTCCTCACAGGCCGGCTGCACCCTCGATTGCGGCTTCTGCCTGACCGCCCTGGAGGGATTACAACGGAACCTGAAGGGGCATGAGATTGTCGATCAAATCCTCACCGTTCAACGGACCCTTCCGGAAGGGAAACGGATCACCAACATCGTCATGATGGGGATGGGGGAGCCGTTGGCCAACTACGCGCAGGTGATCGAAGCGCTGAAGAAAATCATCTCTCCGCTCGGTCTCGGGTTCTCCCCGCGCCGGGTCACCGTGTCGACGGCGGGGATGGTCCCTCAGATCACCCAGCTTCTGAAAGAGATCCCGGTCAACCTTTCCGTCTCCCTCAATGCCACCACCGATGAAACACGCGACCGGATCATGCCGAAGGTCAACCGCCTTTATCCCTTGAGAGAGTTGCTTTCGGCCTGCAAGGCCGCTCCCCTCCCTTCTCGTCGACGGATCACCTTCGAATATGTTCTTCTGGGGGGGGTAAACGATACGCCGGAAGATGCAACCCGTCTCATCCGGCTGACACACGGAATCCACTGCAAGATCAATCTGATTCCTTTTAATCCTTTTCCGGGAACCCCTTATCATCGACCCGCCGACGAGCAGGTTTTACGGTTTCAAGACATCCTTCACCGCGGCGGCCTGACGGCAACGATCCGGAAAAGCAAAGGGAGGGATATCCTCGCCGCCTGCGGTCAGCTTCGCAGCGAATCCACCCCTCCCACGCTTCTATTAACTCTTTCCGGGGGAATTCAGATCCTCCCGGCATAAAAATCGTTTCTCTCGTTATCTGACGTGTCTTAAAAATCGGCGATCTTACTCTCTTTTATTGATCGTCCGACTCATCATCGTAACCTCCCATGCCCCCCATCATGCCCATCGAACCGTGGGGTCCCCCTTTTCCCATCATTCCACCATATCCTGCGCCATGTTTCCCGCCATGCTTTCCGTGCATTCCCCCCATCCTCATCCGGAGTTCAATCATCTTCCGGAACTTGCCGTACTGATCCTCGGAGAGAAACTCCTTCGCCTTCGCCATCGTCCGAACCCGGAACATCAAGAAGTCAGTTTCTATCGCTTCCTTCTCCTTTGCTTTCTTCTCCACCTTACCGAGATCCAATTTCGGGTCGACGATCGCCTCATCCAGCTCGATCTCAACCACTTCAAGCGCCGCTCGTTTTTGAATCGACCCTTTTCGGTAATCGATGAAGAGGTCATGGAGTTTCTTGGCCTGCTCATCGTTCAGACCGAGTCCCCCCTTCAGCCCCTCCATGGAAAAAAACATTCCACCCTTCATCCCCGACATTCCCGGCATGGTGGGATGTCCCATCGGACGCTCCATCTTTCCATGTTCTTTCTCGCCCCCGCCATGGGGGCCTTCCCCCGGCCGCATCATCTGCGCCGAGACGGTTGTTGCCCCGATCAACACCGTCAACATCCCAACACCAACCTTGCCGAGCAGATCTACCCTTTTTTTCATATCGCCTCCTGGTTTGATTTATTTGGTTCGAAATGCAATCGGAATGATTTTTCTCTCCAATGATAAACGAAAAGGGGAAACGACACAACCACGACCCAAACCCAATCCAAACCGGTCGTTGACACTTTTTCAAACCATCTGTTAAGATGACCCCGTTTCAAAACCCTTCGCGAGGAAAAGAAATGCCGCGTCAGAATCGCCAATCGCTCCGGAAAATGGGTCTTGTCGTTTCCTCCCTCATCGCGATCGCCCTTCTCTTCCCTTCCATCTCCTTCAGCGCCAAGATCGAGGAAGCCACCCTGGCAAACGGACTAAAAGTCGTCCTCCTGGAAGAACACAAGGCCCCGGTCGTCACCTTTCAGGTCTGGTACAAAGTCGGCTCCCGAAACGAGGTCACCGGCAAGACCGGCCTTTCCCACCTCCTGGAACATATGATGTTCAAGGGGACCTCCCGTTACGGCAAGGGAGAATTCTCCCGGATCGTCGCCAAAAACGGCGGGACGGAAAATGCCTTTACCGGTAACGACTATACCGCCTATTTCGAAAACTTCGCCGCCGACCGGATCGAACTGTCGCTTGATCTGGAATCGGACCGGATGGGAAGCCTCCTGGTCGATCCAAAGGAGTTCCAACTGGAACGGGAGGTGGTCAAGGAGGAACGCCGCACCCGGACCGATGACGATCCCTATGCGTTCCTGATCGAAAACCTCTACGCCATTTCATTTTTAGTCCATCCCTATCATGCACCGGTGATCGGCTGGATGAGCGACCTCGGCGACCTCACCCGAGACGACGCCTTCGACTACTACAAACGACACTATCTTCCAAACAATGCTACCGTCGTCGTGGTGGGAGATTTCAATGCCAAGACCCTTCTGGCCAAGATCAAAACCTCTTTCGAAAAGGTTCCCAAGGGTCCCGAACCGCCTCGGTATGTCCCTCCCGAACCGGAACAGTCCGGAGAGCGGCGGATCGTCGTAAAACGGGAGGCGCAACTTCCCTTCGTCTTCGCCGCCTTCCATACCCCCAATTACAAAAGCCCAGACAGTCATGCCCTGACGGTCCTCGCGAACATCCTCGCCTCCGGGAAAAGTTCCCGCCTCTACCGGAGCCTGGTCTATGAACAGCAGATCGCCCTCGATGCCGGCGGCCACTATGAAGGGCTCACGACCGATCCGGAGCTTTTTTACGTCTATGCGATGGCCCGCCCGCAGATCTCTCCGGAAGATCTTGAAGAGGCGCTCGACGGTGAAATCAGCCGCCTTCAAACGGAGCCGATCCCGGAACGGGAACTCCAGAAGGCAAAGAACCAGATCGAAGCGGAGTTTATTTTGGGGTCCGACTCCAACTTTTACCGGGCGATGCGGATCGGAACAGCGGAGACGGTCGGCGCCGGACATGATTACGTCACCCGCTTCGTCGAAAATATCCGGAAGGTCACCGCGAACGACCTCTTACGGGTCGCCAAACAATACCTCGTGGAGGACCGGCGGAGCGTCGGCATCCTCCTTCCGCGCACCGCAGCCGAGGGGAACAATGATGGCGGAAATTCGGAGAAACCGACGGGAGACACTCCCCCCTCGGTGAAGGAGCCTCGATGACGCATCCTATAAAATGGCGGAGAGGCTTCCTGATCGGATGGATGGTCTTCTTCTCCCTTTCCTACTCCTTCTTTGCCTTCGCCGCAGAGGCCAAGCCGAAGCGGATCGTCGCGGACAACGGGATCACCCTTCTGATCCTGGAACGCCCCTCTCTCCCGATCGTCAGCGTCGAAGCGCTGATCCGGGCCGGCTCCCTCTATGATCCAAATGACAGGGCCGGTTTGGCAAACCTGACCGCGTCGCTCCTGGACGAAGGAACCCGGAAACGGACCGCAACCCAGATCGCCGAGGGGGTCGACTTCATCGGGGCCACTCTTTCGGCCTCTGCAAATGAAGACTACATGAGCGCAAGCCTCCGGGTGCTCAAAAAAGAGGTTGATACCGGATTCGACCTCCTCTCGGATATCTTAATCAACCCGGTCTTCGATCCAAACGAGGTGGAACGGGTTCGGAAGAATCTCCTGGGCGCCCTTCTTGCCGAAAAGGATCAGCCGCAAACAATCGCGGAGCGGGCCTTTCGCGGCATCGTCTTCGGCAACCATCCCTACCGGAATCCGGTGATCGGCACGGAAGAGACCCTCTCCACGATCACCCGGGAAGAGATCGCCACCTTCCATCAGACCTACTATGCCCCGAACAACACGATCCTTTCCATCGTTGGAGATATTACGGAAAAAGAAGCCGTTGCGTTGGTTAAAAAACATTTTGGGAAATGGGGGCGAAAACAGATCGTTTTCCCCCGGATCGACCCTCCTCTCCCTTTTGAGCAGAAGAAGGTCGAACTGATCGATAAAGAGTTGAGCCAAGCGAGCGTGATGCTCGGACATGTCGGAATCCACCGGGAGAATCCCGACTACTATGCCGTCACAGTGATGAATTACATCTTGGGCGGGGGGGGATTTTCTTCCCGGATGATGGCCGACATCCGCGACAACAAGGGGCTCGTCTACTCGATTTACTCCTATTTCGGCGCGAATCGTTTTCCGGGGGAGTTCGCCGTCACCCTCCAGACCCGACCGGCGAGCGCCAATCAGGCAATTGAGGGGGTCTTGCAAGAGATCGAGCGGATCCGAACCACCCCCGTCTCCGCAACCGAACTCGCCGAAGCCAAGTCGTACCTGGTCGGGAGCTTTCCCCTCAAGATGGAGACGACCGCCCGGCTTGCCTCCCTCCTCTCCGCCATGGAGTACCATCAGCTCGGCCTCGATTATTTTGAAAAATATCCGACCTATATTAACAAGGTGACTCAAGAAGAGGTGCTTCGGGTTGCGCGGAAATATCTCGACCCGGAACATTACGCCCTGGTCGTCGTCGCCAAACAGAACGAAGCAAAGATCAAAACCTCCTTCGAAGCGGCGAATCCCGGCCCAAACGGTCTCCCTAACGATCGGGCATCCGGAGCGTCCACGGGGGCAAAATGATGGTTTCCGTTCCTACCTCCGGTTTCCGTACTACCTCTGACGGACTGTGGAATGGCCGTATTAAGGCCGCAACCATTCCCAGGAGGTCATCGAGGCCGATGCGGAGGGATCAGCGGTGATCATGCACGGGCCGGCATATGACCGCCTGTTTTCCATCCTTCGAGAGATGGAATCGGTCGCCGTCGCCTACTCAGGCGGGGTCGATTCGGCCCTGGTGGCGAAGGTGGCGCACGATGCCCTCCACGACCGGGCCGTCGCGGTCACTTCGATCTCCCCCACCCTTCCCGTCTCGCAGTTGGAAGAGGCGAAACAGGTCGCCAAGACAATCGGGATCGTCCAGCGGTTCGTCCAGTCCGACGAATTGCAAATTCCCGGCTACGCCGAGAATCATCCCGGTCGCTGCTACCTTTGCAAGAACGATCTCTACGCTCACCTGACGAAGATGGCGACGGAAGCCGGCCTCCGGCATGTTGTCGACGGAACCCACCTCGACGACCTCTCCGATACCCGCCCCGGTTTGGCGGCGGCGCGGGAACGGGGGGTCCGAAGCCCTCTGGTTGAAGCGGGATTGAATAAGGAAGCGGTCCGGTCGCTCTCCCGCGCGTTGGGATTACCAACGTGGGATAAACCGGCTTCGGCCTGTCTCTCCTCCCGCTTTCCGCACGGAACCCCGATCACCCGCGAACGGCTCAAACAGGTGGAAGAGGCCGAAGAGGTTCTTCGTCGGGCAGGCCTTCGCCGATTCCGGGTCCGTTACCATGGAGAAGTCGCCCGGATCGAACTGGCAACCGATGAGTTAGCACACCTGCTTGAGGAGAACCGCCGCGAAGTGATCGTCGCCGAGATCGCCGCATGCGGTTTTAAATGGATTACCCTCGATCTCGCCGGGTATCATCCCGGCGGGGCAAGCCGTTCGGCGGAGGAATCAGCAGTCATCACGCACAGACCATCCAATCTGATCACGCTCTCATGATCACCACGATCCGATGAACAGGCATTGCGAGCGCAAAGTGCATCTCTTAAACGCGCGTAGCGCCTCTTTTCACTTCGCTGAGCGCAGCGAAGCCATCCCCAGCCCTTGTAGGGCGGGGTTCTTCAAACGGACCCCTTTTTTCCTCCTTGTTTTCCCGCTGATTTTTCTCTTCGCCGCCGGAGGGACGCAACCGACTTCCATCTGGGTCGCCAACATCAAGATGACCCTCTTCTCGCCCTACTTGTCCAACCCGATCCATTCCGGGGGGAAGTTCTATCGAAGTGGTTCCAAGATCCGATACGAGCCGACCGGGTCCGAAGAGATCGACCTCTACGACCTCCAACGATTGGTCGAAATCCGACTTTTCACGAAAGACCGGATTTACTTCGAAACCCGCCTCACACCGGCCCGCCTTTTGAAGGCGCTCCGGGAAGGATGGCTCTCTCCCCCGGAACCGATCCGGGAACGTCGCATCTTATTGCGCACCGGAGAGATCACGGGGCGAACCGCCCGGCTTTACCTCGTCCTTCTGGAAGAAAGCGGACGGAGATGGCACTCCCTTCGATGGGTCACCGCCGATGACGCGGAACTCCCGATTCGGGTCATTTATCCCGCCAGCGACTACGAAACGGCGGTGATCGATTATGATCCTCTCCCGATGGAACCGGCCGACCCGGCCCTGTTCCTCCCACCGCCGGGCTTCCTGAGCGTCAACCCCTATTGATCGTCTACTTATTGACATTCCCTCCCTTGTACGATAAGATTTCGCCCGTTCCTTGACACTCCGTATCAATGCGGGAATAGCTCAGCGGTAGAGCATCGCCTTGCCAAGGCGAGGGTCGCGGGTTCAAATCCCGTTTCCCGCTCCAGTTCGGAGTCAATCCCATTCTTAATTCAGATTCGTCTTGCGGTTCTTGGTGTGGTTCGCGTTTTTAACCTCCCTTTTAACCCTTTTTCTGCATTCGGACTTCTAAGCGGCCTTCACATTTGCCCCAGGATCGACGATCTCCTCGTCGCCTATCCCGGATGACGGCCCGCAACTGCGGCAAAGGCCGATATCTTTTGACTCTCCTCAGCCGCGGTTCGATATCCAGTAAGGCGCTGGCCACCCAACTCTGTTTCTGATCTCCGTTTCTCCATCGGGTCACATTCCGGGTCAGCCGCCCCAGTTGCGCGTTGATCGACTCTAAAACGTTGGTCGTGGCAAAGCTGGATGCCAAGGCGCCGGATACCCCCAACCGATGCAGGGTGAGTGTCTCCTCCATCCCCTCTGCCAGAGAGGCAGCGGCAGGATGAATCTACTCGTTCAAACCCCTCTTGCCCTTTTTCTCCCTCTTCGCTATCGTCTTCATAGAAGTCGCTCCCTTTTTGTGTGAGTTTGTTTTCTTGCCAAAAACTTTTCACCACACCGGGAGCCACTTCTCAAATCTCAACTAAGTTTAGGAGATTCTCGCCTCCTGGAGGTATTCCACATGAAGATTAAGTCATGGTCATGGGGGTTATTCTTTCAGGCGCTGGTTATTTTGGCGGGGGTACTGCTGTTTAACGCTCTGGAGAATGCTGCGCCAACCTGGCAGCCAGTGGAGATTACTTTCACTGCTACGGGCACGCCGGACTGGAAAACGTTCCCGCTTTCGGTCACCTTCACTCATACAGATGGCACAAAAATAACACTGGAAGGTTTCTGGGACGGTGGGAATGTGTGGAGAGTTCGGTTTGCTCCCATAAAAGATGGGAGATGGAGTTGGGCATCGGTATCAAGTAATACTGGGTTAAACGGTAAATCTGGGTTTGTGGATGTGGCGGCTCCTACCGCTATTGCAATCAGCCAGAATCCGAACCTGCGCGGTCATTTGCACATCGCGGGCGATAATCGGACATTTAACCGCGCTGACGGATCTCCCTTCTTCTATCTGGGTGATACTGGGTGGGGTGCCATGACCAAGACATATGCACTGTTCAAGTCGTGGGTTGATGATCGTCGCACAAAAGGATTCACGGTGGTTCAAATTCGCTATGGGAGTCCTTTGAAAAGCACTAATCCAAATCGTCAAAACTTCAATGAAGGCGGTTATCCGTTTTTGGGCACGCCTTTACCAGATGGTTCTGATACCAAAGACTACAGCCGGATCAATCCAGCATACTTCCAGCAAGTTGATGCCAGGATGAACTATTTGTTTGAGAACGGCTTTGTCATCGCCGGTCATCCTGACTGGATAACAATCTCCGACAGTTATGATCTGGATGGGGCGGAGAATTACAGCCGCTATCTGATCGCTCGGTATGGAGCATATCCATTGGTGTGGAGTCTTTCAGGCGAATACCAGAGCGCGGTTTTTGATTGGTATCGGACTGATTACGAAAATGTAAGAGACCTTGGTAGTTTCATTAAAACTAAAAATGCCTATAAGCACCCGATGTCTATACATCCTGGTGGGTATCACGCTAACCCTACCGTACCGCTTTCTAATATGGGGAGTTCCGCTCATCACTTCCACACCGAAACATGGCTGGATCATAACTGGTTGCAAACCTATTCTTACTTTCATCATATTCCGTACAGAATAGATGAAGCTCTCTCCAAAATCCCTGCCAAACCCGTTATTAACACGGAAGGAGATTACGAGGGAAACGAGGGGGATATTCCCAATCGTGCCAGTGCACAACGCTTGCAGGCATGGACTTCCTATTTATCTGGAGCTGCAGGGTATGTTTATGGTGCACGCGGAGTATATTTTCTGGATGATCTGACGGGGGCCGATCCTCCGAGCGGGCTCAATCTTCCCGGCTCCTCAGATATGTCGCGAATCATCTCTTTTTTCACCCAGAACACGATCACGCTCTCCGCGATGAACCCCAGGATTGCAGGCGGGCAGAGCTGTGTCACGATCGGTGGCCAGAATCCAAGTTTATTGGACGTGACCCACGCGCGTTGTGCGGGAACGGCTGGTTCTGTTTACGTTCTTTACGCGCCAGCAGGAAGCGCAAGCCATAACCTCGAGATGCGGGGCCTGGAGAACAAAAGCTACATTGCTAAATGGTATAACCCCGCGACAGGGATTTATACCGACGTTATCGAAAATCCGGTCAATACCGATTTAAACGACACCTGGACGGTCCCAAGCCGCCCCAGTCTAGAAGACTGGGTTCTGTATCTAAAAGAGAACGGAGGCGGAACCGGTGGTACCAGCAGAGTACGGCAGCGGTCGGGGATAAATTACTCCTGACGACCAGTACCACCTACATACCCTCGGGGACGGTCCCGGCGGTAAATCGGTCTGTTCTCAAAGCGGGGAGATCGTGCTGCTAAAACAATTTCTTTCTCGAAAACGCGAAAAAGATCTGATAGAATCCGCTGATTCTAAAAAATCAGTTCTTGTAAACTGCTTGACCGGAAAGAACGCCTTATGACCCGCAAGATTTCGAACTTAAATCTTTTTCCTCCCCTGGAAAAAGACCTCCAGTCGTTCACCACCGGAATTTTGCCGTCTCAACGGATCAAGAAACTGATCGATGCCGGTTCCATTTCGGCCCAACGGGAGATCGGCGACGCGCAGATTCAGCCCGCGAGTATCGATCTGAGACTGGGACCGGTCGCCTATCGGGTCCGCGCCAGCTTCTTGCCGGGAGAAAACGCCACCGTCCAGAACCGCCTGGAAGAGATGCTGATGCACGAGATCGACCTCACCCATCCCGCGGTCCTGGAAAAGGGATGCGTCTATATTGTCCCCCTCCTCGAAGAGGTCGCCCTCCCCTCCAAAATCTCCGGCAAGGCGAATCCCAAAAGCACGACCGGCCGGCTCGATATCTTCACCCGGCTGATCACCGACCAGGGCACCGAATTCGAACGGGTTAAACCGGGATACCGGGGGAAGCTTTACGTCGAAATCGTTCCACGCACTTTCAGCGTTCTCGTTCACGAGGGAACCAAGCTCAATCAACTCCGCTTCATACAAGGGGAGTCGACCTTTTCCGACAAGAAATTAAACGCGCTCGACGAACGGGAGACCCTCGTCTACTCCGAGAACGACACGCCGGATGAACCGACGATCGCCAACGGCCTTTGGATTTCGATCGACCTTCTCGCCAGCCAGGGCCTTCCGATTGTTGGATACAAGGCGAAACAGCATGCGCCGCTGATCGATCTCGACAAGATCAACCACTATGACCCTCTCGAATTTTGGGAGCCGATCGTCCGTGGAAGAAAAAACCTCATCCTCAATCCGGACGATTTCTATATCCTCATCTCGAAGGAAAAGATCCGCGTTCCGTCGAATTACGCGGCGGAAATGGTCGCCTATGACCCTTCCGTCGGCGAGTTTCGTATCCACTATGCCGGTTTTTTTGACCCTGGATTCGGCTACGGGAACAACGACATCAAGGGAACCCGCGCCGTTCTGGAGGTCCGCTCCCACGAAGTCCCCTTTCTTCTCGAAGACGGCCAGATCGTCGGCCGGCTGATTTACGAACAACTCTTGACCCCCCCCGGCAAGGTCTACGGCGTCGGGATCGGCTCGTCCTATCAGTCTCAAGGCCTTTCGCTTAGCAAACAGTTTAAACGTTCTTGAGAGCTTGTCGAAGAGACTGGGATCGTGTCTCAATAACGGCTTTACAATACCCGTTCACCCTGAGCCAGTCGAAGGGTGAAATAGATCAACGGATTCCGTTCGTGGTTCGACATGCTCACCACGAACGGATTGTAAAGATATTTCTGAGACCTACACTGGGATGGTTCGATTCGACCGGTACAAAGCGCTCACCTTTGACTGTTACGGCACGCTGATCGACTGGGAGTCGGGCCTCCTCAGCGCGCTCCGACCGGTCTTCGCCGCTCACCATCGCTTCCTCCAAGACGATCAGATTCTCGAAGCGTACGCCCGATTCGAAACGGAAATCGAACAGGGGCCGTATGTCGACTATAAAACAGTGCTCCGCCGGGTGATGCAACGATTCGGCAGCGAATTCGGCTTCGAACCCTCGTTCGAAGAACAAAACCTCCTCCCCGAATCGCTCAAAACGTGGGCTCCCTTTCCCGACACCGTTGAAGCGCTCCATACCTTGAAGCGGCGATACCGACTGGGAATTCTCTCCAATGTCGACGACGACCTCTTCTCTTTCACCGCCGGATTGCTGACCGTTCCGTTCGATTGGGTCATCACCGCGCAGCAGGTCGGATCGTACAAACCTTCCCTCAACAACTTCAACAAAGGGCTCGCGCGTATCGCTCTTCCGAAAGAGCAGATCCTCCATCTGGCCCAAAGCCTCTACCATGACATTCTGCCTGCCGGGCAAATCGGCTTAAAAACCATTTGGGTCAACCGGAGAAGTGGGAAAAAGGGGGCGGGAGCAACACAAGCTGCAACGGCAACCCCCGATCTGGAAGTGCCTGACTTAAAAACCCTGGTGGAGCGGATGGGGACGGCGCTTTAGCGCAGATTTGTGTCCATTATTAGGCCGTCATTCCCGAATGGTCTTATCGGGAATCCAGCGAAGTTGATTCCTGGATCCCCGCTTCCGCGGGGATGACAAATGCAAAGAGATTGAGGAGACACACCAAGGCACGTTAGCGAATTTATGAAACGGAACACTTGGTATGACGATCAGGTTGATCCCCGGAGGGATCGTGGGGATCGACCGGTCAGACGGGGGTTTTCATTCTTTCTTTGGTAATAAAGTGCACGATATCGGTCGACTGGGACGGTTCGGGGGAGAGGAACTCCACGCCGACCCCAAGAGTGCTTTTCCATCGAACCTGAGCCGCAAGATAAAGCTCTTTTTCGAGAAGGAATTTTACTTCGACGATATCCCCGGGATGGAAGAGCCGGGAGGTATGGAGAAAACAACCCCGTTCACTCAAACTGGTGAGGAGGGCCGGTTCGTTGTCAAGGAAGGCTTCGCGGTGGACTTTCATTCGGGCGGAACGCCTCGCCACCGACGCGACCTGGATTTTATGGATCAGGTCAACAAGGCGGACGATCTGGTCTTCGTCTTGCGATTCGAAGCGGATGCCGTGTTGGCGCTGGGCAGGTGAATGGACCACCCGCCCGGTCATATGGAAAATCTCTCCTTCCGCGGAGAATTGTACTTCGACCGGTTCCGCGGAATCGATGGGGAGCCGGCATTCAATCAAACACCCGCCGAGACTCAGCTCCTTCATCGCCGCAAGAGTGAGGCGATTGAGCCGCGCCGCCAGATTCACTTTCACGCGGATGAATTTGCGTCTTTCATATGCCGAGGGGAGCATGCCTGCGACCAGCCTCTTGGGAATAGTCTATTAATTCGGTTTTTATTGTAGGGAAACTCGATCCGGTTTGCAATTAAAAAGAACCGATCTCCCCGGTCCAAGGACATTTTGGAGGAAAGGGGAAAGGATTCCTGGGCGGAGGGGACTCTCTCCGTCTATGGAAAATGGATCTGCATTTACTTAGGGCCCGATCCATCCCGCTTCCAAGATCAACACCCCTATCCCCACCCCGACCGTGAGGAAGGTTAAGATCGCTCCCACCTTTAAATATTCCCAAAAAGAGATCTCCACCGCGGGGCGAGCAAGCGACACGACGATCAGGTTGGCGACCGACCCGACCAACGTCAGGTTTCCGGCGAGGGTGCTGCTCATCGCCAATGTAAGCCATCCCAAATCGGGGTTGGGAAGGGCCTTGACGAACGGCGCCAGCAGCACCACCGCCGGAACGTTGCTGACGAGATTGGAAAGCACCAGTGCCAACCCGCTGACCCCCGCCACAATCTGCGCGGGCCCACCCTGGAACAGTGGGGAACTCCCTTCGAGAATCCACCGGACCCAGCCTGCCCGCTCCACCCCCCGCATCACGACAAAGAGCGAGGCGAAGAAGACCAGCAGTGTCCAATCGACCCGCTGAAAGGCGAACTCGGGCCGCCGATTTCCAATGAGGAAGAGGACCGCCGCCCCGCCGATCGCCACCAAGGGATAAGGCTGACCCGCAAAAAAGAGGATCAACATCATCACCACCACGGCCATTCCCTTGATCAAAAGGATTCGATCGACCTCGACCAATCTTCGGGGCACCTCGACCCGAATGGCGCCGCCCGACAAGCGGCCTCGATAGATCCAGGCGATCACCGCAATATTGAGAATCAACCCGATCAGGGTGATCGGTGAGAGAAAAAGAAGGAATCGGCCGAAGGAGATCCCGGAATGGCTCCCGATGAACATATTCTGCGGGTTTCCCATGATCGACATCTGTCCCCCGATGTTCGACGCGGTCGCCAACGCAATCAAGTAGGGAGCCGGGTTGAGTTGAAGCGATTGCAACAGGGGAAGAAAAATCGGGGTGAGAAGGAGGCAGACCGTGTCATTGACAAAAAAGGCCGATAGAAATCCGCTCAAGAGAACAACAATCACCAAGAGATGAAAGGAAGAAAAAAACCGGTTGGAGAAGAAGGAAGCCACCCACTCGAAGAAACCGGCCATCGTCAGATAGGCAACCACCAACATCATCCCGAGGAGCATCAACAAGGTGTTCCAATCGATGGCAATATACGCTTCCGGAAGGGTCAGAACGCCGGTCGCCACCATTAAAACGGCGCCGACCAGGGTCCCTGCCGCCATGTCGAGTGGAAATCCGGGAACGTTGCGGAAAGCAATGAAAGTGTAGGTGAAGAGGAAAATCAGAAGAGAGGCGGTCACCGATGTTCTATCCGTGGCCGGATGGTTTCCGTTGCTACCTCCAACCATTTCCCGAAGGTCATCGACCGGCCGGCGCCGGAATCATCGGAAGGAGTTCGCCGGGATCGGCCGTGGAAGAAGAGGCCGCCACCATCTCGCCGACCAGGTCATAATCATGCGCCGCCGTGATCCGGACCGAGACAAACCGGCCGGGGGAGACTTCCTTCCCTCCAACCACTTCCTGGAGGTCGTTGATCAGGACAACGCCGTCGACGTCGGGGGCTTGCCCCTCCAAACGCCCTTCGAGAAGAAGATCACTCTCCTTCGAAAGGCCATCGATCAGAACGGTCTGTACGGTTCCAATTAATTGGCGATTTTTCTTCCGAGAGATCTTGCGTTGCATCTCCAAAAGGGTTTTCCGGCGTTTGACCTTCACCCTGTCGGAAACCGGGTCGCCGAGCGGATCAGCGGAGGTTCCCTCTTCTTGGGAATAGGTGAAGATCCCCAATCGGTCGAACGCGGTCTCCTCGATGAAACCGGAGAGCGCGTTGAACTTTTTTTCGGTCTCTCCCGGAAAGCCGACGATAAAAGTGCTGCGAAGGGTCACCCCCGGAATCCGATCACGCAATTTCTGGATCAGTTGCTCGATCTCCCGCCGTTTCCCCTTCCGGTTCATCCGTTTTAGAATCGTATCATCAATATGCTGAAGCGGAAGATCGATGTAGCGGCAGATCTTTTCCTCTTCGGCGATCAGATCGATCAGATTATCGGTGAAATCGGTCGGATAGGTATAAAAAAGACGGATCCGCCGCAACGCCTCGATCCGGGTCAACGCCTTGAGAAGTACGACCAGTTCTCCCTTTTCCCGGCGATCCCAGCCGAAGCTGGTCAAGCTTTGCGCGATCAGGTTGACTTCGACAACCCCTTCTTCCGCGAGGGCCTGTGCCTCTCGGACAACCGAATCGACCGTGCGGCTCTGAAGGTCGCCCCGAAAAGAGGGGATGCTGCAAAACGAACAGCGGTAATTGCACCCTTCCGAAACCTTGATATAAGCCCAATGCCGCGGCCCCAGCCGAAGACGCGGTGTTTCCGGCCGGTAGAGGTAGGTCGATTCGGCGGTCAGATTCGGCCGTTCATTTTCTCTTTTCGGATGGAGAAGAATGTCGCAAAGGGAGGCGATTTTGGGAAAATCGCCGGTGCCGACGACGGCGTCGATCTCCGGCAGTTGGTCAAGAAGATCGCCCGAATACCGCTGGGTCAAACATCCGGTCGCGATCAGGACCTTGCAGCGACCGTTTTTCTTGTGCTCTCCCATCTCAATCAAGGTATCGATCGACTCTTCCTTCGCCTGGTCGATAAAACCGCAGGTATTGACGACGAGGATGTCGGCCTCTTCTTCGTTTGGCGTCAATTCGTACCCGGCCTGAAGGAGCGTTCCCAACATCACTTCCGAGTCGACCTGATTCTTCGGACAACCGAGGCTGATCAATCCGACTTTTGTTTTCCCCACTTTGCTTTTCTGATTCCCGGTTTTCACTGCGGCACCCCGTTGACAGAACAGAACGGTTATCATAAGGAAATCTGGGCCGAAAAACAAGGCATGAACGGAGGCAAGGATAAGATCGTGTCAAGGTGAGGGGGAATAAAAAAATGGACCGATCGATCCGATTTCATTATAATGTGTCGGTTTCTCATCGAGGGATGGCGAGGATTGGAATGATCTACTACATTTTATTTAACATCTCCCTGGTCACGCTGGGCTGTTTTCTTCCGTGGCTCCACCCCGGGCTCTTCGTCGTCGGCTTGAAAGGGTATCAGATGATCGACGGAAAGGTGATCTTGGCCCTTGCCCTGATCGGCTTTTCGGTAGCCGCCTTCCAACTCCTTCAGCGCCGCGGACGTTTCGACTGGTTATACGGCCTCATCGGATTTGCCATTCTCATGATCACGGCCCTCGATCTCTATACTTTTTACCTGAACCGTTATCCCATCGGTCCGGGGATCTATCTGGTCGCTTTGGGCGGACTTCAGTTGACCGGCGCCTATCTCTTTCTCCTCTTCAACCGGAAGAAAGGAACCGCCTCCTCTTTCTAACAGAATAATTCCTAATCGAGTCATTTATCCAGTATCATTCAACTTTTTTCGTTCTTAAAGTGGGCGGCGGGGTTGGGCTGCTCAAGGTTGGCAATCGCGACGAGAAGAACCCGTTATTGATTACAGTGATATTGCTCGGCGTCATCTTAGATGGTGTTGCTATATCTACGATTCCCGAAGAGGATTTATTGGGTCGAAGGTCGTTTTTCCATTATGAATTCTTGAAACTTTAAACGTATTGCACTATAGTGACTTGAATCTTTTTAGGAAAACTTACCAGGATCCTATCATGGCTTCCTTCCGTCCAAAGCGTCTTCCTATCAAAGAAACAGCCTGTGTGAAAACTCCTTTCAGACGGTACCATGTTTGATATAATGACTCCACAAAAAACATTGAAAGGAGTGATTGTGTCCTACATTGCCGGAGTGAGCAGGGATCAAGTTGTGTTATTTCCCGAAGCCATCGATGACTACATCACCCAGGATAATCCCGTCCGGTTTATCGATGCCTTTGTGGAACGGATGAATCTTCGCGAATTGGGATTCATAAAAACAGAACACGCCAAAACCGGCCGCCCCGGCTACGAGCCGAAAGACTTACTGAAGCTGTATATATACGGATATAAGAACCGAATCACCTCCAGCCGTCGAATTGACGGGACCAAGATCAAAGGGGTCAATAACATCTCCCGGAATGATACGAAACCTCTTTTGCAGGAGAAGCTGAAGGAAATAAACCAGCGAATCGATGCCTATTTAAAAGAGATCGAAGAGACCGATGAGAAAGAATCAGACCGAGTCAAGCCGACCGCCGAGGGATGAAAGAAGAAGATCGACAGCTTGGAAACGAAAAAAGAAGAATACAAAAAGATGCTGGGAGCGATGGAGCAATCGGGAGAGACACAAGTCTCGCTGACCGACCCGGACAGCCGGTCCTTTCCCAGGGAATTCGGAGTCCCCGTTGGATATAACGCTCAGACCGCCGTCGATGAGAAAGACCACCTGATCATTGAACAGGAAGTCACCAACGCCGTCACCGCCATCGACCAGCTCAGTTCGATGGCGATCAAATCGAAAGAGGTCTTAGGGGTCGAGACCCTCAAGGTTGTTGCCGATGCCGGATACTGCAATGCGAAAGAAATCAAGGCCTGCGAAGAAGCAGGGATTGAAGCCTATACCCCCAAGATCAACACCTCCAACAACACGAAGAAAGGGCTCTATGGGAAAGAGCGATTTACGTATGACGCAGAGAATCACTGCTACACCTGTCCTGCGGGCAAGAAACTGCCCTACGGAAATAATGAAGAAGCGAAAACAGATCGTCGAACACCCCTTTGGAACGATCAAGTTTTG
>CAZOFJ010000066.1:0-17617 GCA_964579005.1 uncultured Nitrospirota bacterium | reverse complement strand
TGCTGCGGAATATGGCAGTGGAAGGTGTAATCTCCCGCTCCATAGGCGCAGCCGCCAGAGCCACACTCAATCACTTGATCGTATGATTCGGCCGCCCCGATGGCCTGGACGTCCAGACGCTCGGAGCTGGTTCGAATGGGAGGAAACTTAACCGGACCGGTCCCGCCGGCAGTGGCGGCAAAGTTGAACTCGGCCTTGGTGACCGCTCCCGGATGGCGCGGCCAGCGATCACTTCCGCCATGAAGATGGTGGGAATGGATCACTTCGGATCCGCCCATCATCCTGTATTTGACCGGATCTCCTAAATAAGAGCGGGGAACCGTCGTGGCGGGATCGCCGAAGGTGTAAGAACCATACCCCATCGATTCATCATGAACGCCATGTAATTTATCTTGAAGGGCAAGACGGGTTCCATGCGGCTCACTTCTCAAATTGAGCGCCCGTCCACCCGGCCGATAGGTATCGGTGAAGGCGTCGCGCTGGGGAAGCATCTCTCCCTTCCGGTCTAGAATCCGGAACACCTCGTCCCCGATTTCATGGTAGAAGATCGCAAATTCGCGGAAGTCGGGACCGTTCGGATCGTCGATGATCGCCATCCAGCCGCTCTTCATCTCTTTGCCGGTCCAGGGGCTGAGGTATTTAGAGCCACGCGGCTCGACAACCAGCGAGCCGAACATACCGAGCGACCATTGATCACGGACGGCATGGCTGTGGAAGTGGTGCGCCGTGTCGGGAGAATCACCCGGAACATACCATTCATACTCCTGGCTCTTTCCCGGCATGACCAACGAATCTTTGTTGGTCATCGTGGCGGCCTGCCCGGTCGCCTTTACGACAAAGCTTGATCCATGGACATGCATGCTGACCGGCTCGTCATTTTCAGTCTGGTTCCGGAGAATCAGGCGGACACAATCACCGGCGTTGGCACGGATGACCAGCGGCTGAAGCAGATCGCCCTGAAGACCGACGGAAACCGCGGCGGCGGGAAATGCTTCTTCGCTTTCACGCGCGGCCTTGTTCTTCTTTTCTTCCTCGCGGACTTTCGGAAGGTCTTCGGTCAGAACATAAAGGTAGCCGGGATAATAATCCATAAACCGGCTGATCGTGATCTCCGCGTTGATTGCGGAGACATCGAAAATTTTTACCGTCGCATTCGCCGGGCAGCGGCCCCCGGAGGTCACCGACTCTTCGTTTGCAATCTGGAGCGGAACGCCCTGTGAGAGGGTGTGCGCCTGGGACGCGTTGGTGAATCCGCCGAGATTTCCACCTGCCCGCTGAATCTCAGCGTCGAGGCGCTCGGTTAACTTATTCATCATCTCCCCGCCCGACTTTTGATAAATGACCCCCTTTGGGGCCATCGCTTGGGCCGCTTTTTCCTTTTCAATATAGAACTGCCGCTCCGCAGCGCCCATCTGCTTTTCCATCCCCTGGGCGCCATGCATTTGGTGCATGTCGTGCTCACCTTCCCCAGCAATCGCGCCCCCTCTCATAGAGAGGATCAGCCCAACGCCGAGAAACACCTTGCTCAGTTTCTTACCTGCAATATTCATAAGGTTTTCTCCCTTTGACCTCGTTTTTACCTTACAAAACCGGTAACCGATCGCTTTTCGCTACATTGCCTCTTCGATGACTTGCCTTGGTTGAAAGATTAAAAAAACTACCGTAAAACGGAAAATGGAGTGGTTTTCAGAAAAAAGATGTGGGAATCTAGCATGACGACATTGTTGTGTCAAGCATTTTTTACACTGTCCATAAATTAGACATCATTGGTCAGAACAAGTGTCTAATCGGCTCTCTCTGTCTCTGTAAAGAGGGGGGAAAAAAGGGAGAAAGAAGGGGACAAAAACAGGTTTTTTAGTGGGTATTATTGCTTGGAAATGGGGAGGGGAGTTGTTCTTCTCATTAGGTCATCTGATTGAAGATAGCTATTTTTCAGTAAGTAATGAATCGGTTACCGTATGGGCAGTTCACGGGGACAATCGGAAACCCTATTTCGCCCATCCTGCTTGGCACGATAGAGGGCGCTGTCCGCCGCTTTCACGAGTGCCTCTTCTGTTTCCCCATCGGCTGGATATTCGGCGACACCGAGACTGACCGTCACAGCCCCCCCCGGCTGGTGCTCCCTAAAAGGAAACGGATAGGAACCGATCTTTGATCGAATCTCTTCTGCGACCTTCCACGCGCTCGCCTTTTCGGTATAGGGTAAGATCACCGTAAACTCCTCCCCGCCGTATCGGCAGGCCGTGTCAATACCGCGCACCCTCCCTACGATCAATGACCCGACCTTCTTTAAAATCTCGTCTCCGGCCCGATGACCGTGACCGTCATTATAGTTTTTGAAGTGGTCGACATCGATGAAGATGAGCGAGATCGGCTGTTTGTGCCGGTGCGCCCGCACCGTCTCTTGCTTCAACGTTTCTTCGAAATGTCGGCGGTTGTAAAGCCCGGTCAGACCGTCCCGGATGGCCAAATGCTTCACCCTTTCATAGAGGGTTGCATTTTCAATCGCAAGCGCAACGGAAGAGGAAAAACGGGAAAGAATATCCTCTTCGCGCTTGGTAAAGGCCCTTTTCCCCCTGTCGAAAATTGCAAGAAGACCGAACATTTTGTTTTCATGGCCTAAGATCGGCTGAAAGAGAACGGCATCGATCTCCATTTTGGCAAGAAATGCCTCCCCCCACTCTTTCGGAATTTCCCGATGGGACGGAAGCGGATCGGAAAAACGGATCGTCCATTCTTTCGGATCGATCTCTTCGATACCGCTGTACGCCTGAAGAAGCAGGTTTTCTCCCGATTCGGAAGGAACCCAGAGACGGGAGGGGCGAAGATCAACCAGTTTCGAAAGGGCGGTCACCGACCTTTGGTAGACCTCCCCCAGATCAAGGCCTGCCAGGATCTCTTTCTCCGCCGCATAAAGGGCGGCAATATCGACCGAAAATTGAAAGATCTTTTTTTCGCTTTCCTCGAGTTCCCGATTTTTATTTTGAAGATCTTCAAGCAGTTTTTTCTTTTCCTGCTCCAAAGTCAGCTTGTCGGAAACCCGCTTCACGATGGCCAAGACCTGCTCGATTTCATCGAGCGGTTTGATCAAATAGTCATACGATCCCAACCGAAGGGCCTCGATCGCCGAGGAGACCGACGTATGGCTCGTCACCATGATCACTTCAATCGAGGCGTCGCGTTTTTTCACCTCCCGGAGCAAGGTGATCCCGTCGATCCCCGGCATCCGGAGATCGGAGAAAATGATCTCGTATCGACGCTGGTCCAACATCGAGAGGGCCTCTTCTCCCGATGACGCACCGGCGACGACATATCCGGCTTCGGTCAGGAGTTCGACCAGAACCGAACGGAAAGAGGTTTCATCGTCGACAATCAAAATGGACGGTTTCATCGTTTCCATCCAATGAAGCCTATCATCTTTTATCAGTCCGTCAAGAAAAGATGAGAAGAAAAATCGCTTCAGGAAATTGGGGACACTCTCTTCCCTCACCGACCTCTTGTCTTGTCAAAAAAGAGACGACCTGATAGACTCCGAATATCCAATCTCATGAGGCATTTTCTTGTCTGATCCAAAACGGATTCATATGATCGCCATCTGCGGCACCGGGATGGCCGCCCTCGCCGGTTTGTTGAAGAAAGCGGGACATACGGTGACCGGCTCCGACACGCAGATCTATCCCCCCATGAGCACCCTCCTCGAAGAAGCCGGCATCCCCTGCAAGGTCGGGTATGATCCGGCCCATATCGAACCGACGACCGATCTGGTGATTGTCGGAAATGCCGTCGGCAAAACCAATCCGGAGGTCCTCGCGGTTCAGGAGCGAGGGGTTCCCTATTTCTCAATGGCGGCCGCCCTCGGCGATTTTTTCCTCAAGGAAAAACAGTCCCTCGTCGTCGCCGGGACACACGGAAAGACGACCACCTCTTCCCTTCTCGCCTGGGTCCTCGCCTCGGCGGGAGTCGATCCGGGAATGATGATCGGCGGCTGGGTGAAGAACTTCAACAGCAACCACCGCCTTGGAAAAGGGGATTTCTTCGTCGTCGAGGGAGATGAATATGACACCGCCTTCTTCGACAAAGGTCCGAAGTTCCTTCACTACCGACCTTATCACGCGATCTTGACGAGCATCGAGTTCGATCATGGCGACATCTATCCCGATCTCGCGGCGATCAAACAGGCTTTCAGGCGCTTCGTTGAACTCCTTCCAAAGGAGGGGTTGCTCGTCGTCGCGGCGGGGGACCCGGCGATTGCCGAGGTGACGAAGGAAATCGCCTGCCGGGTGGAGACGTACGGCATCGATACCCCCGCCGATTGGCAGGCCGATCGGCTTGAAATGACCGGGGAACGGCTCTCCTTCCAGGTTTCCTATCAGGGGAAAATGCTCGGAACGATTCGAAGCCCCCTCCTGGGCCGGCACAACGCCATGAATACCCTGGCGGTGATCGCCTTGGCGCATCAGGTCGGCCTGTCGTGGGAGGCGATCTCGGAAGGAATCGGCCGGTTCGAGGGGGTGAAGCGGCGGCAAGAGATCGTCGGATCGGTCGCCGATATCCTGGTGATCGACGACTTTGCGCACCACCCGACCGCAATCGCCGAGACGCTCGCCGCCCTCCGGCTTCGATATCCCCGCCGGAGGCTTTGGGCGGTTTTCGAACCCCGTTCGGCAACGAGCCGGAGGAACGTCTTTCAAAAAGAGTTCGCCGCCTCGTTTGCCTCGGCCGACGGGGTGGTGATTGCCGATCTTTTCGCACCGGAAAAAATCCCTGCCGAGCACCGGCTCGACCCGTGCCGGATCGTGACCGATCTGGCGGCGGCCGGGAAACCGGCCTGGTCCCTGTCGACCCCCGATCAAATCGTTGACCTTCTCTTGGAGCAGGTGGTGCCGGGGGATCTCGTCTGTGTCATGTCGAGCGGCGGTTTCGGGGGAATCCACGGAAAGCTGATTGCCGGTATCGGAAAAAAATATCACGTTTAAAGGGATCGGCCAACCGATCGTGTCGACCCGGATTGCCCAAAAAATGGAAGAAGGGGTCGCCTCCGGGGTCTTTCCGGGGGGAGTTCTCCTCGTCCATCATCGTGGAAAAATCGCTTTTCACGAGGCGTTCGGATCGGCCTCCCTCTTCCCGAATCGGGTTCCGATGACCCGCGAGACCCTCTTCGATCTCGCTTCCCTGACGAAGCCGCTCGCCACGGCGGCGGCGATCCTCCTCTTGATTCAAAACCGGTCGCTCGCCCTGACCGACCCCCTCTCTCAGTTCTTTCCCGAATTTTCCTTCGGCGAAAAAAGAACGGTCACCCTCTTTCACCTCCTCAACCACAGTTCCGGACTGCCCAACTGGAAACCTTATTATCAAGAGATCGTCGAACGAGATCGGAAGGAGCCGGGATTCCTCGGCTCTCCATCGGCGAAACAACTCCTTTATCAGCGGGTCCGCGAGGAATCGTTGATTGCTCCCCCCGGGACGAAATCACTCTATAGTGACCTCGGCTTTATTCTTCTTCAACAAGTGGTGGAGCAGGTGGCAGAGGAGCCGCTCGACCGCTTTTGCGATCGGCATCTCTTCTCGGCCTTCGGCTGTAAGGAAACCTTCTTCCTCCCGCTCGGACGCCCCCCCTCCGCCGCCGAGGGACGGTTCTTTGCGGCAACCGAAGAATGCCCCTGGCGAAAAAAGGTCCTTCAGGGATCGGTCCATGATGACAATGCCGATGCGATGGGAGGGGTCGCCGGCCATGCCGGTCTTTTTTCAACGGCGTCGGAGGTTTACCGGCTGGTCCGGCTCTGGACCGATTCGATTGGCGGAGTCATTAGTGGTGATCACGCACAGGCGGGAAAGGGTCCCTTTGATCGGGCCTGGGCGGCGCAATTCACTCGGCGGCAGACCGGAATCGGGGTTCCGGCCGGTTCGTCGTGGGGGCTGGGGTGGGATACCCCTTCCCCTCCCCACTCGTCTTCGGGACATTTTTTCTCCCCGTCGAGCTTCGGCCACTTGGGCTTTACCGGCACTTCGATTTGGGTCGATCTGGAAAGAGATCTGATCGTGATCTTATTAACCAACCGGGTTCATCCCACCCGCGAGAATCAGCGGATCCGGGCCTTCCGCCCGGAACTCCACGATCTGATTTTTCGGGAGGTGATTTATGAGAGATAGTCATGTCGGCTCCTTGATCAAACCAAGACGGCTTTCTCCCGGCGGGACGATCGGCGTCGTCGCTCCGGCGGGACCGGTCGATCGGGCGGATCTCCACCGCGGGGTGGAGCAACTGGAGCGGCTCGGCTTCAATGTCATTCTGGGGCGGCATGTTGAAAAGAGGGATCGCTTCTTTGCCGGAACCGATGCGGAACGGGCGGAAGACCTTCAGGGGATGTTCGAAAACAGTGAGATCGACGCCGTCGTCTGTGCGCGGGGCGGCTCCGGATCGGCGCGGCTGCTACGCCATCTCGACCCAACCCGGCTTGCACGCCATCCGAAGATCCTCGTCGGTTGCAGCGACATCACCACCCTGCTCCTCTATTTCTTCCGTTCGCTCGGATGGGTCACGTTTCACGGGCCGATGGTTGCCCCCCAATTTGGAAAAGATCCGAGCCGGTTACGTGAGGAAAACTTCCTCCGGGTGCTCGGCGGCGAAACGGTCGAGATGACCTTTCCGGCGGTCCGGACGCTCCGCCCCGGCGCGGGAGAAGGGGTCCTCACCGGCGGCTGCCTCACCCTGATCTGTACCACGATCGGGACGCCGTATGAAATCGAGACCGACGGGAAGATCCTCTTCATCGAAGAGACCGACGAAGCCCCCTACCGGATCGATCGGATGCTTTCTTATCTCAAGTCGCTCGGGAAGTTCGACCGGCTCCGGGGGGTCGTCGTGGGGCAGATGCCCCGCTGCCAACCGGAATCGGTCCCGGAAATCATCTTGGAGATCTTTGACAACGCCTCCGGGCCGATTCTCTTCAATTTCCCTTCCGGGCATGGCGAATCGATTGCAACGCTGCCGTTCGGAACACCGGTCCGGATCGACGGGACCACCGCCTCATTGCGGATGGAAGAGCCGGCCGTCGTCTGACCCTCCCCGTGGTTGAGTTGGTCACCGGCTTCTTTCGGTCTGTTATAACAGACCTTGAATATCTCTGGCCCCGTGAATAATGCGATGCACGAGGACAGTCTTTGGGCGGATCGTATAGAAGATCAGATAATTATCGAGAATCAGGAAACGATACCCCATGGCGGAGAGCTTTTCATCATCGGGGACTTTTCCAAGGTGGGGATGGGAAGAGAGGCGTTGAAGGCTCTTCTCGATCGTCTCTATGAATCGATAGGCGGAGGCAGGACGGTCGGCCGCGATATAGGAAACGATTCCATCAAGATCCTCCTCGGCAATCGGGAGGAGACGAACCGTGTATTTACTCGAACTCACCGATTTGCTTCCGTAGGTCTCGCATCACCTGGCTCAAGGGGCGTCCCTTCTGGCCGGCCGCAACCTGGGCTTGGGCTGCCGCGAGCTTTCCATAGAGATCGAGCTTCATCTGAATCTCGCCATATCTTGCCAGGGACATCACGACCATATCCCCTTCACCATTCTTGGTGATAAAGACCGGCTCATTGCTTCGATGGACAAGCTCGGAAATCTCATTGGTTTTATTCCTAAGATCGGAGATCGGCTTAATAATTGGCATGATCCCTCCTTGTTATTTATCAGAATTATATCATTTACGTGATAAAGTCAAGTTCCGGACAGATCATATGCGGGGTAGCAGCGGAATTCCCCTCCTTTAGCCACCCGTTTGACAGACCCAAATGAAATGGTAAGTTTACATCGGATTCGGTGGTACGTTTGAATCGAAGACGAAGCCGACATTGTTCATAAAAGGAGCACCTC
The DNA here is from genome assembly GCA_964579005.1 of uncultured Nitrospirota bacterium. Taxonomy (GTDB): domain Bacteria; phylum Nitrospirota; class Nitrospiria; order SBBL01; family Manganitrophaceae; genus CAZOFJ01. The sequence goes on along the minus strand of CAZOFJ010000066.1, from coordinate 9,744 downwards.
CGCTTCGTCCCACAGCGGCATTCCAACGCCTGGGCGTTGCCAACACGGGGAACGCAGATTATTTCGCGCAGTGGAATGTAGGCTCGTAAAAAGTCGTCATTGCGAACAAAGTGAAGCAATCTCGCAAGCTTGCACTGAGATTGCCATGCACCCTGCGGGTGCTCGCAATGACAAGATCAATCGAAGGATTGCGGGTCTATTTTCTGTTCTTGGCACACTAAAATACTGTTGACAGAAGTTAACTTATAGGTTAACTTTTTTGAAGCTTGAGCCCATTTACAAAGGACCCGCTTTTGCGCTATACGGCATTATCCAATCCACGGAATGTCTTGTCCAAGAATTCATCGATGCCTTACCCCAGGCTGAGCAAAAGAAAATCATCGCGCTTCTCAAAAGAACCGCGGATCATGGACTGCCGAAGAACGAAGAAAAATTTAAAAAGCTGTGGGATGACCTCTTCGAGTTCAAAACCGGTCAGGTCAGGATCATTTGCTTCTTCGATAAAGGCAGGCTGATCATTCTCACCCATGGTTTTTTGAAGAAATCACAGAAAACACCGAGAACAGAAGTAGAAAAGGCCAGAAGATTAATGAACATGTATCTTCAAGAAAGAGGGGAATAAACCATGAAGGCAAGTAAATGGTTCACTGAGAAGTTGGAGGCTTTTAAAGAGGATATCGATTTCAGGACGGAAGAGGTCATTCTTGAACTCACCGATAAAATCTCCGAGATCATGGCGCGGGACGGAGTCAATCGGTCGGAACTCGCCAATCGCCTCGGCGTCAGCAAAGCTTTTATTACCAAACTCCTCAACGGCAATCCAAATTTAACGCTGAGAACATTGGTTTCGATTGCCACCGCTTTAGGTTGCGATGTCACTATCTCTCTTCCAAGGATAGGATTGAAGCTCCCCGCCGCAAACAGCGGGAAGTCTTCGACCCGAATGAAGGAAACATCTATTTTTTCTTCGGCTCGGTTGTCGGGGGCGGGGGGTCGGCGGTCAAGGTCTTCTCGGCCGATCCTTTGATCCGCTCAACCTCTTCTTTTTTTAACAGGACGGGGGTCGGCTGGTTGCTGCTTTTGGCATAAATCAGGCCCCCTTCGGTCCGCCCGAAGGAGAGTTCACCGATCACTTTCCCCTCTTTCCCTTTCAGTCGAACCGACCACTCCGGACCGGTGGTGGCCCCATTTTCCGGGCCTTCGGAGAGACCAACCCGCGCCAGGGCCGGGGGGGGACCCTCCGGGAAGCGGTCGACGCGAAGGTCGGTCAGGTCGAAGAGAAACGCATTGACCTTTTCCATCGAGGCCGGTTTTTTAGGTGAATCCCCCTCCCCCTGCGCTTGGATCGACCAGACCCCTTCCTTCTTCTCCAGGACCATCGCCAGAGCCATCTTGCCCCCCTTCCCTTCCACCGTAATCTGCTCGACCTGAGAGGGATCGGCAAGGTCGATCAACCGCTTGTCTCGATAGGTCGAAACCGGTTCTTCCAGGAAACGGATCGCTTCCCGATTGATCTTGTAGATCGGCGCCAGCGGGGTGGTCATCGCATAGAGGGTCTGCGGTTCCTTCGGCGCTTCATAGAAGAGTGCTTCCCATTCGACGCTGCCGACGAGGAGGCTGACCTTCAAGGCGTGGGGGCCAAACCGTTGTTTCCGTTCTTCTTTCCGGTCGTCGATAAAGTCCTCTCCACGCAAGCTGGAAAGACTCCCCATCAGATTCGAAATTTCGTTGGGGTCTCCCTTCGCGGCGATCGGCTGTTTGATTTCCCAGCCGTTCCCCTCACGGGAAAGTTCCATCTGACGGCGGGGCGATTCGATCCGAATCCGTTTGACATCGGCCGGTGCAAAGGTGAAAAGGGTCTGCTGCCGCCAACCGGTGAGGTCTTTTTGGAGGGCTTTTTTAATGGAGGCGGGGGCGAGATAGATCGGCGTTCCCATCCCTTTCCGGACGTAGACTTCACTCCCTGTCAGGCTTTCGGAACCGATCTCAAGAATCTCGGTGTCGACCTGATTGAGGGTCATGGTCACCGAATAGGCTGGCGGATCGAGGCCAAACTCTTTTAATACCTCCGACTTTTCTTCGGGCTTCTCTTCGACCATCCGGCTCGCTTCCAAGCCCTCCAACTGGGAGAGAAGGGCCGACAACGCCGCGCCGTTTCCGAGCGTCTCGACCGGCCGGGTGATCCGCCAGGGATGATCGGGGTGGGTCGGTTCGTAAGAAAACTCGATCGCCTCTCCTTTTGCTTGTTGAATGGCCAGGTGGGTCATTGTCGATTGAGAAAAAGAATAGAGGCGCTTCTCTTGTAGCTCCGCCTCCTTCTTTTTTTTCTCTCCCGGAAGTTCGACGGAGTAGAGATAGACCCCCAAGAGAATCAAAACAAAAGAGAGAACGACCGTCGCCTTAAACCTCACAGCCGACGCCTCCTTCTCCAGACCGAAAGACCGAGGACCAAGATCGCCATCGGGAAGATCAAAACGGAGAGGTAGAAATTAAACCGCTGCTGTTGCACGCCCAAAAGGAGGGTCGTCGTCCGGGCCTCTTCCGGCCGGATGGAGATCAGATCTTTTTCCTCCGCCAGCCAACTGACGATATTTTGGAAGAAATCTCCGTTTCCACCCGAGCGGACAACCCCGTTGGTGGCGAAGTCGGCATCACCGATCACCACCACCCGCATCTTCTTTGAGTCGGCGGCGTTTTTATCCCCGGACCCTTGGGATCCCTCCGTAGCGCCCCGCTCGTCTTTGTATCGAATCACCCCGCCGAAGTTAATCGGGCCGGGCCGATCCCGCTTCGGATCGATGGAGAGATCCCCCTCCACTTTTTTCGTCAACCAGGTTCCTTGACCCGATTGGAGAATCGGCTCGAATTGGAAGACCCCTTCCTTGGAAGGCTCGAAATTAACCGAGCGGGTCAGTGGATAAAAGGTGCCGAGATTGAACCGGTCGGTCACCGGGTGCGGGGGATAGGTGCCGGGGTTCACGATCGGAATCACCGGACCCAGGCTCGAAGCGGGATCGAGGATCAAATCGTTTTCCAAATGGAAGCCCCACTTGGAGAGCAACGGCTCCAGGTCGGTCTTCACCAGCGGATCGATCAGAACGAAGAGCCTCCCCCCCCGCGCGACATAGTCATCCAGCCCCTTCCGTTCTTCTTCGATGAGGGGACGTTGCGGGCCGGCGACCACCACCACCGCCGCATCGTCCGGCACCTTCTTCTCCGACAAAAGAAGGAGCTTCTTGACGGCGAATCCCTGCTTCTCCAAGGTCTCTTTCAGAAAAGAGGCGCCGTTCCGCTCCGGGTCGTCGATCGCATGTTCGCCATGCCCCTCGACGAAATAAAAGGTCTTCTTCGCTTCACGGCTGATCCGGATCAGCGCCGAGGTCACCTCCTCCTCCGAGATCGTCCGGAGGGTCGCCCGCTGCCCCCCCGATTCAAGCAGCACCGTGTCATATTCCGTAATCCCATACTGCTTGGCGATCGTCGGTTTTTTGTCCGGATCGACCATCTCGAATTGAAACTTGTCGCTCTGATAGCGATAGTTTTCAAAGAGGTCCTTCGCCTGTCGCTTGGCGCCGCTTCGCTCTTGGAAGAATCCGATGATCTTGACGTCGTTTTTAAGATTTTTTAAGACGTTCACGGTTTGCGGAGAGATCGAGAAGGCCCCGGTCCCGGAAAGATCAAACCGGACCTCATGCCTCGCCAAAATAAAGTTGACGATCGATAAAATAGCGATAAAAATCACCGCCATCAAGGCGCTGTTGACCCCGAACTTGGTCGATCGCCGGGTCGAAAAATCCTTGACCATCTCGAAATGGGTAAAGAGAAAGAACGAAAGAAAAACCACGGCGGCGCTTTCAAGCGTGGTGGTCACCCAGAGCGGCGTACCCCAAATCAGATAGTGAAAAAACCCGGTCAGGGCGAGGACAACCCCCGCGATGCCGGAAAGAATGCTCAGGCTTTGTTTTAGTCGCATGAAATCCTACTCTATATAAAACGGTTTATTTGCCACTCCCGGGGGGTATTGTCCCTACTTCCATCGTTGCGATTCGATGACACGATGGGTCAGGAAAAGTCCCAAGAGGGTCAATGAAACAAAATAGGTCAGGTCGCGCGTATTGATCAACCCTTTGACGAACTGATCGAGGTGTTCGATCATGGAAAGATAACTGAAAACCGCCCCGACCGGCGAATCGGGGGCCGTCTGCGCGGTCAATCCGATCAACCAGAGTCCGATCAAAATACCAAACGAGAGGACGGCGGCGACGATCTGGTTTTCCGTAACGGAAGAGGCGAATAACCCGATCGAGAGAAAGACCCCGCCGAGCAAAAACATCCCAAGGTAGGCGGCGATCAACGGTTTCCAGGCGACGGGGGTCGATATCGCCAGGAGGAGCGGAAGATGGATCGTTAACACCAGGAGAAGGGCATAGACAATCCAGGCGGCCAGGAACTTACCGAGGACGATTTCGGTGATCGTCAGCGGCGAAGTCATTAACAGTTCGTTCGTCTTCCCTTTCTTCTCCTCGGCAAAGAGGCGCATCGTGAGCAACGGCATGATCAAGAGGAGGATGGTGCTCATAGTGTGAAAGATCTGCCGAAAGAGGGTTTCATGAAGATTGAGTTGCGGCATATTCCCCTGAAAACGCATCGCCTGGGCCGAGAGGGACGAATAGAAAAAAACCTGGCTATTGAATAGGTAATCGGAGACCATCAAGAAGACGGTCGCCAAAACGTATGCGATTGGCGAGATAAAATAGAGTTTGAGTTCCTTTCCGGCCAAGGCCCAGATATTTTTCATGAGACACCCCCCCCCGTCGCCACCGGCGCTCTGGCTTCCGCTTCAACCTCTTTCTCCTCCGTCGTCAACTGGAGAAAAACATCTTCCAGACTGACCGAGAGCGGTCTCATCTCCAGAAGCCCCCAGCCGTTCTCAACCACCCGCTTCGCCAACTCCTCCCGGATATCGTGACCGAGTTCAGACTCCACGATGAACGCCCCTTCCCCCTCTCCGGCCGGCTGAGGGAGGAGTTGCTGCACCCCTCCGATCGCGCGGATCTTCTCCGGATCGACCGCATCGCCCCGCCGGACGCGAACCGAGATCTTTTCCGACCGCCGGATCTGGGCGGAGAGCCGCTCCTGCGAGTCGACAGCAACGATTCGCCCCTTGTTGATGATCACCACCTTTTGGCAGACGGCGGTCGCCTCCGGCAAGATATGGGTGGAAAGGATGACTGTATGCTCTCCACCCAGCTCCTTGATCAACTCCCGGATCTCGATGATCTGCTTGGGGTCGAGGCCGACCGTCGGCTCGTCGAGAATCAGGACGTCGGGATTATGGATGAGGGCCTGCGCCAAACCGACCCGCTGGCGATATCCCCGGGAAAGATTCCCGATCAACCGGTGGGCGACCCCTTCCAGACTGCACTTCCCCAACGCCGCCGTCAGCGCCGATCGAATCTTCCCGGCCGGCACCCCCTTGATCTTGGCGACAAACCGAAGATATTCCGAAACGGTCAACTCCGGATAGACCGGCGGATTCTCCGGAAGGTAGCCGATCCGCCGCTTCACCTCCATCGGAGATTCGAAGATATCGAAACCGGCGACCCTGGCGGTTCCGCTCGTCGCCGGCATAAAACAGGTGAGGATCCGCATCGTCGTCGTCTTCCCGGCGCCGTTCGGCCCCAAGAAGGCGAGGACCTCTCCCTTGGCGACGGTGAAATTGACGTCGTCAATCGCCGCCACGTCGCCGTACCGCTTTCCCAAATGGATGACTTCAATCATACAACCGCGAACCCTCTGTGATTGTCATTGTGATGGTACTGGATGGCATCGAACGATAAACCGACAAGCGCTTAACTTATAACAACTCGATTTTCAGTGTCAAGTTCTCGGAAAGTCAGCAGTGATCTCGACAAGAAAACTTTGATCGGCTATGCTAAAGCCCTGTGATTACTAATTCCCGCTTTGCCTTTTGATCCCACACGATCTTGTCTGTTCTTGAAGGGAAAAGGGGTCAGAGTACAATTTTCTTGACTTCTATCTGAGCTTGCTTTAAGCTGCCCGAAAAGTCAGGATAAACCCAATGGCTCGATCTCCACGCCTTACTATTCCTGCCTATTCGCACCACCTCATTCAGCGTGGCAACAATCGTCAACCGATTTTCTTCGCCGAAAAGGATTACCTCTACTACCTCGATTGTATGCAAAAGGCAAAAAATAAATGCCACTGTCGTCTCTATTCTTACGTCCTCATGACCAATCATGTTCATCTTCTCATCGAGCCCTCTCATCCCGGTGATCTTGGAAGATTCATGCAGAGTGTGGGTCGAAGGTATGTTCGATACATCAATGAAACATATGGCCGATCTGGGACCTTATGGGAAGGCCGTTATAAAAGTGCAGTGGTAAGTCAGGACGAATATTTGATCGTATGCAGCCGCTATATTGAGTTCAATGCAGTGAGGGCAGGAATGGTTGAGCATCCGGGAGATTATCGTTGGAGTAGTTATGGCTTTCATGCCTTCGGTAATAGGAACTCTCTTATCGATCCGGATCCCTGGTATCAATGCCTAGGCGATACGGAAGAAGAAAGGCAAAAGAATTACAGAAAGTGGATGGAATCGGATGTGGACCCGGCTGAATGGGAACAGGTTCGGCAAAATACGCAAAAGGGACGGGTCATCGGTAAAGAACGATTTCAAAAGGAAATGGAACAGAGGGCAGGTCGGAAATTGATGGGAGAATCCAGAGGCCGTCCGAGAAAAGCTCTTCTGACTTCCTCTAAAATAGTTCTCTGACCCCTATTTTACAAGTGCGGGTCCCTGGCTGTACACCGTTTAATTTCGTCAACACCGGGACCTTCACCTCGAACAACCGGGTCTCACCGCTGTCAAGCCGGAGGGACACTTTCTTCCCGAGCGGATCAAAGGAATCAAGCGCTCCTCTCGTGATTTGGTGATGATGGCCCGCCGCCATTCTCCCGGTCGATTCGATCGTTTTCGCAACCGCCTCCTGTTTGTGGATGTCGATAATCAGGTTTCCTTCATCGATTTCCAACGTCAAAAGGTCCCCCTTCTGAATCCAGGAAATTCCCTCCTTTTTCGCTTCCTCGATCGGGAAGCTCCGGGTGGTCCTTTCCTGAGTCTTCACGTAGACCAACCCTCGATTAATTTTCTGGACCTCACCGGTGATGGTTCGATGAATCGCCTGGCTCTCAGGCTTTAAGTAAGGTCCGCCGTTGAAGAGATCCCCTCCCTGCGCCGAGAGGGGCGCCAAAACAATCGCAAGCAAGAATAGACAGATTGAAATTGGTTTGAGCCACTTCATAGACAACACCTCCTTTTGATAGAACGTTGAACTTTTATCCGAAACACCCCACTGCCTTTCATGCTCAACCGGAACAATCCAAGCGGCAAAGGACCGCTGTCCGGTCTGGATGTTTCTGAGCGGAGATATAATCGCCGCACAGATCGAGTCAAGGGGGGAACAGCGGCGCATGGCTCTCCCCCTTGACATCTTTTCGGGGCGATTTATATCGGGGGCATGAGGGGTGGGAAGATACTCCCTACCAGAGGAAGATCTTAAATTTTTGGGTCGCTCTCCGGCTCCAATCCCTCCTGAGCATCATCTGCCGGGATTTCTCTAAACAGTGCCCGGCAAAAGAGGGGCGTCAGGCGCCCGGCGCGGATCGTCCGGAAGCTTCGTCTATCCTCTAAACCTCTCTCCCCCTCATGGCTCAATAAAGTAGAAATCCTTACCGCCCGGTGTCGCAATCCATCGCAGAAGCGTCGCACCGGCCTAAAATGAGGAGGTGATTTGCCATGACGTCTCTTAGCGTAAAACCACTTGTCGATTTAGCAGAATTAACCGATACCCTTTTTCAAGAGGGACAGGCCGATTTGGTCTCTACCTGGAGCCCCGCGGTCGATGTCTATGAAGATGAGGATCATCTCAATGTCGTCATCGTCGCTGATTTGCCCGGCGTCGATCCCAAGTCGATCTCGATAAAGGTTAAAGGGGACCTGCTCTGGTTCGGGGGAGAGCGGAAACTGAGCTACGGCGGAAATACCAAATTCTTCTCCGCCGAACGTGCCGGCGGCCCCTTCTTGCGAACGGTCCTGCTGCCGACCTATGTAAATACCGAGGAAGTGAAGGCCCATTGTGAAAACGGGGTCCTCTCGATCACCTTGCCGAAGAAAGCGGAGGCGAAACCGAGGCAAATCGTGATCGAAGGATAAATAATTTGACTGTGCCAATTTTAACCAGGAGGTGTGCGATGGCTTTCGGACAATTGTTGCCGCGACGGCGCTCCCGCGTGCCGGGAGCATTGAATTCCCGTCGTGAGATGGAAAATATCTTTGAGAATTTCTTCAGAGACTTTCGAGATTTAACCGGGTGGGATCGCTCCCCTTTCGGAGGCGTCGCGTTGCCTTCGATCGACATGTATGAGGAGAAGGACCGTTATGTGGTGAAGGCCGAAGTCCCTGGTTTTGACAAGGACAATATTCACATCTCGGTCGCCGATCACACGCTTCAGCTCCGAGGGGAAGTCAAGCAGGAAGAGGAGAAAGAGGAGCGGAATTATTACTATAACGAGCGCTACTACGGAAGCTTCTCCCGAGAGATCCCCCTCCCCTCGGCGGTTAATCAGGAGCAGATCCGGGCCACCTTTAAAAATGGGATCCTCACGGTGGAGCTGCCAAAATCGAGCGAGGCGATGCCGAAGGAAATTAAAATCGAAACGAAGTAATGTTTCTCCGGACCTGATGCGGCGCCCTAACTGCGCCTCTCTCAAACCGAAAGGAGGTGAGCGTGCAATGTGGCCGATGAAGGCCTTCTCTGCTCCTGCAGGCAAGTCCTCCCCGGGCCTCGGGAGCATCCGCAATGTCGGCGGAAGAGGAAGTGAGAAGGTGGGTGGATGGAGACAGTGGATGGCCGATCAATGGTCCCAATCGATTGTCGCCCCCGGACTCGATCTGGTCTATGAGGGAATGTACCGGTATGGCGCTCCTCTGACCATCTTTGGCTCACTGATCCTCTTTGCCTGGATGCTTTGGACCCTGGACTACAGCATGCCTGGAAGGTAAGCTTTCAGCCGGAGCGAATCGGCGTTTTCAGGCGCCGATTCGCTCTTGAAAGAAGAAATCGGGGCCTATAGTTGGTTTTGAAAGTGGTGACACCTCCACCTGGACGGAGTAAAATAGGGCCGTGGTGGGGGTGTGGCTGATGGGGCCCGTCTCTCCCTTCGGGGAGGTGACTCGACCTGAACTGCCGCCCCCATCACTTTCTCAACCGCCCACAGGTCTGTTGGGATGATGCCGAAGTGTTGGCCTGCTTTAGACGTGACCGGGGAGGTTGATTCATTTCTCTTCCCCGGAGGCCCCTCATGGAATTTTCGGTTGGCATTGACATTGGCGCTCATGCTCATCACGTGGCCATCTTAGATCCGGATGGCCACCTGAACGAGGCGTTTGAGATTCCTCATCAACAAACCGGTTTCGATCACCTTTTCTCCCGCCTGGATCACCACCGAAAGCGACTGGGTGCCACTCCCGTCATTGGAATGGAGGGGCTCGGCGGCTACGCCCGGCCGCTCGACCGGCAGATTCAAAACGCAGGTCTCCCGCTTTTAAACCTCAACAACCTCAAAGTCAATCGCTTCCGACAACTCTTCGGAGCAGACGCCAAGAACGATCACCGGGATGCCCTCATGATTGCTCAGATGGTCCGCCTGCGCACGAGTTTA
>CAZOFJ010000065.1:0-18197 GCA_964579005.1 uncultured Nitrospirota bacterium | reverse complement strand
GCGCCATGATAATTAAAGTCCATCGTCACCGACCCCATGCAGAGTTTCGCTCCCGGGCGTTTTGCCTGAAAGGTCAGAGAGATCCCCTCACTCGGTTGGACGCTCAGCACCAGCGTGTTTGGTTGAATCTTCTCCGAGAGGAGCGGTTTGAAGAGAAGATGGGGAATCTGTTTGAATTCGATGGCGATCTCGGTTGCTTTTTTGGCAAGCCGCTTCCCCGATCGGAGATAGAAAGGGACCCCCTGCCATCGCCAATTATCGACATAAACCTTCAAAGCAGCAAAGGTCTCGACATTGGACTGAGGAGCCACCCCCGGCTCGCTTCGATAACCGACCATTGGCCGTTCTTCAATCAAACCGGTCTGATATTGTCCCCGGACCGCAAACCGGTTAACCTCCGCAGTCGAAATGGGACGGATCGATCGTAAGACCTTCGTCTTCTCGTCCCGAATCGCTTCCGCCTCGAAGCTTGCCGGCGGCTCCATGGCGACGATGCAAAGGAGTTGAAGCAAATGGTTCTGGAACATATCCCGAAGGGCCCCTGCCCCCTCATAATAGCCTGCGCGGCGCTCGACCCCAACGGTTTCCGATGCCGTAATCTGTACGTGGTCGATGTAGTTCCGATTCCAGATCGGCTCGAAGATGGCGTTGGCAAATCGAAAGAAAAGAATGTTCTGGACCGCCTCTTTTCCAAGAAAGTGATCGATCCGATAGACCTGCTCCTCCCGAAAAACCGCCCGGACCTGCTTATTGAGGGCCTGGGCCGAAGCGAGATCCGAACCGAACGGCTTTTCGATGATGATTCGGGTCCATCCTCTCTCAGAAGATTGGTTCAACCCGGCCACCCCAAGTTGTCGGATGATTTCGGAGTAAAGAATGGGCGGGGTGGCGAGATAGAAGAGGCGGTTCCCATCGGTTTTATAATGTTCATCGAGCCGAATCAACCGCTTTTGAAGGGAAGCGTAGTACCTCGGATTCTGAGAGTCGCCGGGCAAATAATGGAACCGGCTGATGAAGGAATCTTGGAGAGAAGGATCTGTCGCATCTCCGACGGAAATGCCGTCGAGGGAGGTGGCGACGGTTTTACGAAATTTCTCATCATCCATCCCGGTCCTTCCCACGCCGACGACGTACCACCGATCGGGAAGCAGGTTTCCCTTGCACAGGTGGAAGAGCGCTGGGATCAGCTTGCGTTGTGTCAAATCGCCCGATGCCCCAAAGATGATGATGCCGCAGGATTGTGGAACCGCCTCTTGACATTGACTCTGCTGAGTTATCTCCCCTGAGATCACTCCGGAGGGGAGCTCTTCATTTTTTTGTTTTTGTTGCATGGCCTCCAAACTCCTTCCGAAGCGCGGCGATAAACTGATCGGAGAACCGCTCCTCCTGGCGGGATTGAAAACGGCGGAAGAGGGAAGCCGCAATCGCCGGGACCGGCACGCCCCGCTCGACCGCCTCTAAGATCGTCCAGCGCCCCTCCCCGGAATCCTCCACATAACCTTTAACGTTTGTTAACGCCGGATCTTTTTTAAAAGCATCTTCCGCCAACTCCAGAAGCCATGAGCGGACGACACTCCCCTGGTTCCAAAGATGCGCGACCTTTCCAAAATCGAATCCAAAGGGGGAGGCCTTCAGAAGCTCAAACCCCTCCCCGTAGGCTTCCAGCATCGCATATTCGATTCCGTTGTGAACCATCTTCGCAAAGTGTCCCGCCCCGCTTTTGCCGCAGTAAAGATAACCATTGGGCGGGGCCAGGGTCTTGAAAACAGGTTCGAGTTTTTTGAAGCGCGCTTCTTCCCCTCCGATCATCATGCAGTAACCGACCGAACGTCCCCAGATGCCGCCGCTGGTCCCGACATCAAGAAAAGAAATCTCTCTTTTCTGTAGGGCCTCCGCCCGTTGAATCGCATCTTTATAATAGGAGTTTCCTCCGTCGATGAGGATATCCCCCGGAGAAAGGTGGGGAAGGAGCGCGTTGATCGTTTCTGTGACCGGCTCTCCCGCCGGGACCATCATCCAAACGGCACGGGGTTTTTCCAGCTTTTCAATCAGACCCGAGAGGGACGTTGCGCCGACCGCGCCATGCCGGGTGATCTGCTGCACGGCCTCCGGACTTCGATCATAACCGACGACGGCGTGTCCCCCCTCCGCGAGCCGTTGAACCATGTTGGCTCCCATTCGTCCCAGTCCAATGAATCCCAGTTCCATTGATCGATCCTCCTCTCCCTGAAACAGGACTTCCATTCGTTTCTCTAAGCCAGGGATAAACTTGGAGATATTCTATCCCAAGGCAACGGTGAAGGTCATTACATCTACCTGTCCTCGGCGCGCTACGGACAGCTCTATTTGTCAGCGCTGTCAATAATTCCCTCAACCGCTGCGTCCGCGAGTTTTTGCTTTTCCATCGCTTGCTGCGCTTTTTGCGGGCTGCCTTCACGCAAAGCCTGGACGAAGAATGCCCAGGCTTCTTCACGCAGGCGCATATATTCCAGAATCGAGGCGACATGGTGCTGTAGAGGCGCGGGGATTTGCTTCAAGGCGATTAGCCGCTCCCGGGTGGCCCGCCACTCCGGAAGCACCTCTCGCTCCAAGAGGTCGGCAAAGGCCGGATCGGTTAACTCCTGCCGCTGAGCTTTGCCTACTGCGCTGTTGAACGCACCCAGGGCTTTCTTCTCCACCGCCTCAAAGCGCTCCAACTCGGACTGCACGTTTGCGAGATCCGCGTGCCTGCCATGCACGCCGATCATCCCGCCGATGATCAGTAAGACCCCCAGGCCGCTCACCAGGAGATTCCGGACTGGGCGGCCAGCCAGCGCCTCGGGCGTGAAAGGTTGACTCAACACTATCCCACCGAGAAAGCCACCAGCCAGGCCGCCGATATGGGCCGCGGAATCGATATTTGGCTGCATCATCCCATAGACCAGGTTGTAGAAGAGGAATCCCAAACCGCTGTTCCGCAGTTGGGTAAGAATTTCCCTAGGGATTGAGCTGTGCTGTCGTAGGAGCAGACCGAGGAGGGCCCCGTAAATGCCGAAGATCGCGCCAGATGCGCCGGCGCTCACCAGCAGGGGGTTCCAGAATAAGCTCGTCACACTGCCGGTTAGCCCGGCCGCCAGGTACAGCAGCAGCAACCCGACGTTACCGATCATCCGTTCCACGAGTGGTCCCGCTGTAGAAAGGACCCACATGTTGAGCAGAATGTGGCTGATGCCGATGTGAATGAAGAGGGAGGTGAGGAGACGCCACCATTCCCCGCTGGTGGTCTTCGGGCCGAAATTGGCGCCCCAGAGCAGGAGATCCGGTATGGTCGGGTCGGTAGGGCTGACCCCCGTTGCTGTCATGAGGATGAAGACGAGCACGTTCACGCCGATGAGCACCGGAGTCACGTAAACGCGCGGTGTGAGCCCGGCCAGCGTGCGCTGAAACTCCGCCTGCCGGTCCTGGGGCAGCACAGACTCCGCTTGCGGGGCAGAGACGTTCGAATCCGGCGAAATGGGCGGCGGTTGATCCGTGGGCAGCATTGGTTGCAGATACTCCTTCCGGTTCGGAAGAATCTTGGCAAGTTCGCTAACGAGAGGTAACGCAGCCACACATTGCGGATAGGTTCTCGGCATTCTGCCGACACTCACTGCCGCTGAACGCCAGGGGAGGTAAACTGTACCCCCAGGTTGGGATCACCCTCCCGCCGTGGGGTGACGCAAAGCGGAGTCGCTGGGATGGATCGCTTATTTGATCCGTGTTCCCGGCGGGAGTTCTTCCAGAAAGGTGGCGAGTTCCAGAACCGCTTCGGACCCGGCGGCCAGCAGCATCCCGTGGGATTCCACCCCCATGATCTTGGCCGGCTGAAGGTTCGCGACGAGAACGATCCGTTTTCCGACCAGCGCCTCCGGCGCATATTTGGTTGCGATCCCGGCGACGACCTGCCGCTGCTCGGAACCGAGATCGACCCGGAGTTTCAGGAGCTTCTTGGAGTTGGGGACTTTCTCGGCGGCGAGGATCATTGCAACACGCAGATCGACCTTGGCGAAGTCGTCGATGGTGATCAAAGGTTTGAACGCTGGAAGCGCTTCTGGAGCGCTCTTGGAAGGCGAAGGGGCCGGAGCGATGGAGGAGGGAGGAGGGGCGAGCGCTTTCTTATCGATCCTTGGAAAGAGTGATTTTCCTTTGGCGATACGAGTGTTGACAAGGAATCCTCCCCAAGTTCTCCCATCATTCAGGGAGATTGTTTCATAAGAGGCCGGTAATCCGAGTTGCCTTCCCATCTCTCTTGCCGTTTGAGGTATAAAGGGTTTCAGGTAAAGGGCGATGAACCGCAACGCCTCTGCCGCCGTGTAGAGCACCGTGTGTAGTTTTTCTTTTTGATCTGTTTTTTTGGCCAGTTTCCAGGGGGCCATCTGTTCGATAAAAACGTTTGTCCGAGTGACCAGTTTCCAAATTTCACTCAAGGCAAGATGAAATTCAAGGCGGTTGAGCGCCTCTTCGATGGGGTCGAAAAGCCCGATCGCGATCTTCCTGACTGCTTCCTCTTCCGGATAAGTAGGGAACGAAGGCTGCGGGATGACGCCTTCTGTAAATTGTTCGATCAGATTCAACGTTCGGCTAAGAAGATTCCCCAGATCGTTCGCGAGATCGCTGTTGATCCGGTTGATCAGCGCCGTCTCGGAGAAATCGCCGTCCTGTCCGAAGGGGACCTCCCGGAAGAGAAAGTACCGGAAAGCATCAACGCCATACCGTTCGATCATTTCGGTCGGATCGACGACATTCCCCCGGCTCTTCGACATCTTCTCGCTGTTCACCGTCCACCAGCCGTGGGCGAAGAGGGTCTTCGGGAGGGGGAGATTGAGCGCCATCAGGATCGTCGACCAGTAGACCGCATGGGTTGTGAGAATATCTTTCCCGACGAGATGAAGATCGGCCGGCCACCACTTTTGAAACCGGGCCGGATCGCTCGCATAGCCGGGGATCGAAATGTAATTGACCAGCGCATCGAGCCAGACGTAGGTGACATAGTCGGGATCAAACGGAAAGGGAATCCCCCATGGGAGGCGGCTCTTGGGGCGGGAGATGCAGAGATCGCCGAGCGGCTTTTCCAGGAAACCCAAGACCTCGTTCCGGCGGCTCTCCGGCTGGATGAAGTGGGGGTGATTCTGAATATGCCATCGGAGCTTTTCTTGATATTGTCCCATCTTAAAGAAGTAGTTTCTCTCGGAGAGGTGTTCGACTGGCCGTCCACAGTCGGGACACTTTCCATCGACCAGATCTTTCTCGGTCCAGAACCGTTCGTCGGGGAGGCAATACCACCCTTCGTAGGCGGCGGGATAGATCTCTTTTTTATCCCAAAGCTCCTGCAAGACCGCTTGAACAACCCGCGTGTGGCGCGCTTCGGTGGTTCGAATGAAATCGTCGTTTGAGATATCGAGCTTCTTCCAAAGCGCCTGAAAACGGACGACCATCTCATCGGCATGTTGCTGCGGGGGGACCTCCCGCTTCGCCGCCGCCTGGGAGACCTTCTGGCCATGCTCGTCGGTGCCGGTGAGAAAGAAAACATCGTGTTGAAGCAGCCGATGGTAGCGGGCCAAGATGTCGGCGGCAATGGTCGTGTAGGCATGGCCGATGTGGGGCTGGTCGTTGACGTAGTAGATCGGGGTGGTGAGATAGAACTTGGGCCGAGATTCCATATTTACGCCATCCGTTCCTGGTGGATCAGTTTGTCCCGTAATTGCATCAGGAGGGTTTCGAGTGCAAGCTGCCGGTTGATGTTTCGGATCTGCGCCCGCTCAATCTCCTGAATGTCGGCGAGGAATTTTCCGACGTTGTTTGTATCCATTCGACGCGCCCACTGTTTGATCTCTTCGTGGCGCCAATGATAGACCAACCAGGAGGGATCGAGCCGGTCCGGGTCGGGGACCGCCAGCAACACCAACACGTCCCGGAACCAAGCGGAAAGATAGTGGAGCGACTTGGCCATCGTCTCCTCATCGCGGGAGGAGGAGGTGGCGGCTTCGAAGAGGGCCTCATAGTCGGTCAGGGTCTTCTCGGAAACCAGCGTATGGAGTCCCGTCTCCTCCGCTCGCGCCGCCTCGATGTCTAAAGAGAGTGCCTTGCCGAGGTTGCCGCCGGTCAAGGAGGCGACCAGGCGGGCATCGTGTGTCGACCACCCCTTTCGTTCGGCGAGAAGGTTTTCAACTTGAGAGAGGGAGAGGGAATGGAAAGAAACCTTTTGGCAGCGGGAGCGGATGGTCTCTGGAAGGGAGAACGGTTTGGAGGTGATCAGAATCAGAATCGTCTGGGAAGGGGGCTCTTCCAGCGTTTTCAGGAAGGCGTTCGCGGCGGCGATATTCATTTCATCCGCCGGATCGATCAGAACGATCCGTCTTGACCCCTCGACCGGCTTGAAGACGATCCGATCCTGCAGGGCGCGGATCTGCTCGACCTTGATGGCGCTTCCTTCCGGCTCGATTGTGAGGAGGTCGGGATGGTTTCGATCGGTTAATTTCCTGCAAGAGAGGCAGTGGCCGCACGGCTCGATCGATCCTTCCGTTTCTCCTTCCCCCGCTTCCCCTTCCGATTGTCGGCGTTCTTGGCAGAGGAGGGCCTGCGCAAAGGTGAGGGCGACCGTTCTCTTTCCGATCCCTTCTTCTCCGGAAAAGAGAAGGGCATGGGGGATCTCGTCTTTTTGAAGCATCGATTGAAGCGTTTTCAGCGCTCGAACATGGCCAATGATTTGAGCGAAGCCACCCTCAAAAGCGGGCTTTTCAGGAAATTCGGAGATAGACATCGACAACCTTTCTGATCTTTTTTGCGATCTGTTCGACCTCGGCGTCGGCCGAGATGGTTTGGATGCGGCGCCGGTTTCGTTTGGCAAGCTTCCGATACCCTTTCCGGACCGCTTCGTGAAATGAAAGGGTTTCGAGATCGAGCCGATTGATCTCTCCCCGGTTTTTCAATCGGGCGAGACCCGATTTCACATCGATGTCGAGCAACAGGGTCAGGTCGGGCCGTAAACCGTCGGTGGCGAACCGGCCGATTATCTCAATCTCTCGCGCCGGTATCCCCCGGCCATCTCCCTGGTAGGCGAGTGTTGCATCTGAAAACCGGTCGCAGAGGACGATTTTTCCTTGGGCGAGGGCGGGGAGAACCACCTCTTTTAAATGTTGGACGCGGCTGGCGAAGTAGAGGAGCAACTCGGCCTTGGGGTCTATCTCTTGATGCCTCACGTCAAGAATGAGTGACCGGATCGCATCGCCGATCTTCGTCCCACCCGGTTCGCGAGTGCGGACCACGGCATGGCCGCGGCGCTCCAGATCATCGGCAAGAAGGGCAAGCTGGGTTGTTTTCCCGCTCCCTTCGATCCCTTCGAATGTGATAAAATGCCCCTTCAATGGTTTCCGTTCCACCTCCAACCATTTCCCTCAGGTCATCGACTCCTCCGGACGGCTTATCATAATGAAGGGAGGGTGAAATTGCAATCCAACTCTGACATGGCCCTGGACATGGCCTTGCGATTTGAACCGGCCTGGTGGTGTCCCGGTCCTCACCTCCAAACAGTCTGGCGGTGGTCGTTCGGAGAAAGGCCGCTCCTTCCGATCCGGCGCGAACGATGGGAGACCCCCGACGACGACTTTCTCGACCTCGACTTCGCCGATCCAGCCGATCTGATCGAAGGGGATTGGGGGGGCGGGTCTGCCGTGCCGATCGTGTTATCTCTTCACGGCCTGGAAGGCTCTTCGCGTGCGAAGTATATTCTCGGTATGCTCCGAGAGGCGAATCGCCTCGGTTGGCGAGGGGTCGCACTCAACTTCCGGTCGTGCAGCGGGGAGATCAACCGGCAGCGGCGTTTCTATCATTCCGGCGAGACGACCGATCTCGACTGGGTGGTCCGAAGATTGATCGACCGTTTTCCAGGATCGCCCCTCTTCCTGATCGGTTTCTCACTGGGCGGAAATGTCCTCCTCAAATGGCTCGGTGAGCAGGGGGAGAGGGCGCCCGAGCCGGTCCGGGCGGCGGTGGCGGTTTCGGTTCCGTTTGACTTGGCGGTCTCGGCCCGGGCGGTTGACCGGGGCGTCAGCCGGATTTATGGCCAGGTTTTTTTGAAAACCCTCAAGAAGAAGGCATCGATCAAGGCGCGGCGGTATCCCGGCCTGGTTGATCCGGCGCGGATCGGACGGATCACTTCCTTCGCCGAGTTTGACGATCAGGTGACGGCGCCGATTCACGGATTCCGGGATGGAGTCGATTATTGGACGAGCAGCAGTTCAAAAAAATTTCTTGACGCGATTCGCAGGCCGGTCCTGTTGATCAACGCGCGGAACGACCCGTTTCTCCCGGCCGAATCTCTTCCGGTGAAGATGGTCGAACAGTCCGAGTGGTTGACCGCTGACTTCCCTCCCTCGGGCGGGCATGTCGGATTCGTCGAAGGCCCCTTCCCCTGGTCGGTCTCATATTGGTCGGAGAAACGGGCGATGGCGTTTCTTTCTTTCCAGATCTCCGGCCGTGTTGCGGAAACGGCCGATTTTCGGCGGTAGGGGAAGAGGGGGTTGTGGTACAATTTGAACCGTTTATCAGTGAGGAATTCGAATGCGGGCGATCGACATGCATGTTCATCCAGGGACGCGGGAATATCTGGTCGACGCGGGGGGGAAATATCTCTCCGATGCGTTGAACTACTTTCACCGGCACGATGCCGTCGTCGGCCTTGAAGAAATGGCCGCCTACTATCGACGGGTCGAGATGATGGCGGTCCTCCTTGCCTGGGATGCGGAGACCCAGACCGGTCTTCCGCCGGTGACGAACGACTACGTCGCCGAAGCGGTCCGAAAATACCCCGACGTCTTCATCGGTTTCGCGAGTGTCGATCCCTGGAAGGGGGTGATGGCGATCCGGGAGATGGAGCGGGCGGTGAAGGTCTTGGGGCTGAGGGGACTCAAGCTCCATCCGATCGTTCAAGCCTTTTATCCGAACGACCGGCGTTTCTATCCTCTTTGGGAGTGTTGCGCGGCGTTGAAGGTTCCGATCCTTTTGCATACCGGGACGACGGGGGTCGGTGCGGGAGTTCCGGGAGGGAACGGTCTTAAATTGAAATACGCCCAGCCGATTCCGTATATCGACGATCTTGCCGCCGACTTTCCAAACCTGACGATCATCGGAGCGCATCCTTCCTGGCCGTGGCAGGAGGAGATGCTGGCCGTCGCGGTCCACAAGACCAACGTCTATATCGATCTTTCCGGCTGGTCGCCGAAATATTTCTCCCCGTCGCTGGTACAATACAGTAACAGCCTCCTTCAAGACCGGGTCCTCTTCGGCTCCGACTATCCTTTCCTCACCCCGGAGCGATGGATGGCCGACTTCGAGAAGGCCGGATTCAAACCGGAGGTCCGGGAGAAGATTCTGGTCGGGAATGCGAAAAGGCTCCTGGGATTGTGAGCAGGAGGCCCTTTCTCGATTCTGAAGCGAAGGCGCGAAACAGCGGATGATGACGACGGTCACATCTAAAGATGGTATCTCGATCCGGCTGACGGACGAACGCTGGACCCACATTACCGAGGAACATTGTGAATTGGCAGGGCTTCGTCTCGAGGTGCTGGAAACGATTTCTGAGCCGGACAGGATTCTTGCCGGGGGGGCCGGAGAGAAACTGGCGGTTCGAAAACTGCTGCTGGAAAAATGGCTGGTGGTCGTGTATCGTGAATTAGAAAAGGACGGGTTTATTATCACGGCGTTTTTGACCCGAAGGATTCAATCGCTGAATAAGAGGAAGCAGCTATGGCCATCATGAACATTCAGGATTATCTAAAGCTCATCCCGGCGGTAAAACGATCTCCGCAGGGTTATCTCTGGTCATCTTACGATGCAGAGGCGGATGTCCTCTACATCAACTTCAAAAAACCGAGCCATGCCACCGACAGCGAGTTGACCGACGACGATATCATTCTCCGCTATGAGGGAGAAGAGATCATCGGCTTGACAATCCTCCATGTGAGTCAACGGTGATTCTCCGAAACAGCGATCCTTTGCAATCAAGCGCAATCGAGGATGAGAAAAAAGGATTGAAAGCAAACCAAAAAGTTCGTTATAGTGTCCCGTTCGTATTGCCCGCATTCGTATTACCGATGAGAGGGGCTTTCCATCATGGGTAAGAAGATCACTTTAACAAAGAGGGGGGCTTCTCCAATCGATCACCCTGTTTCAAATGAGACGGCAGCGGTTGTCTTGGCGGCCGGCCAGGGGAAGCGGATGAAGTCGAAACTTCCGAAGGTCCTTCATCCGGTGGGCGGCATCCCGATGCTCGTTCATGTTCTTGATCTGATCGACCGGCTTGCGATTTCGAAGGTCTTCGTCATTGTCGGTCATCAGGCCGAAGCGGTTTCAGAGGCGGTCTCTGAACGGCCGGTCACCTGCCTCCTTCAAGACCCTCCCCTTGGGACCGGACATGCGGTTCTTCAGGCAAAAGCGGTGCTCGAAGGTTTTGCCGGTACGGTCTTGATTTTAAGCGGCGACACGCCGCTCCTTCGTCCGGAGACGATTCAGCGTCTCCGGCAGGTCCATCGGGAAGCGGGGGCGACGATGACGATCGTGACAACCCGCTTGCAAAATCCCTTTGGTTACGGCCGGGTGATTCGGAAGAAAAGCGGCAAAAAAAGTGAATCGATCGCCCGGATCGTCGAAGAGAAAGACGCGACCCCTGCCGAGCGGGCGATCAATGAGGTCAATACCGGGATTTACCTGGTCGAGGCCCCGTTCCTTTTTGATGCCTTGAGCGAGGTTCAACCGAACAACAAACAACAAGAGTATTACTTGACCGATCTGATCGGGATTGCCGCGCGGCGGAAGGAACGGCTGGCCGGGGCCTTCGCCGATCCGGAAGAGGTGATCGGGGTGAATAGCCGGGCTGATCTGTCGGTGGCGGAGGCGATTGTCCAAAAACGGATCGCGGCCCGCTGGATGGCCGAGGGGGTCACGATCCTCGATCCGACGCGGGTCCGGATCGACGCATCGGTGGAGATCGATCGGGATGTCGTGATCTATCCCGATGTGACCTTGGAAGGGAAAACCCGGATCGGCGAAGGGTGCATCCTCCACCCCTGCCGGATCAAGAACAGCCGGCTGGGGGAGGAGGTCGTGGTCAAGGATTACTCCGTCATCGAGGAGTCGGAGATCGAATCAGACGCCTCGGTTGGGCCGTTTGCGCACCTGCGGCCGGGAACGGTCCTTCGGAAAGGGGCGAAGGTCGGCAACTTCGTCGAGGTTAAAAAAACGGAGTTGGGGGAGGGGTCGAAGGCGAACCACCTCACCTATCTGGGCGATGCGATGATCGGCAAGGGGGTGAATATCGGCGCCGGGACGATCACCTGCAATTACGACGGGAAAAAGAAGCATCAGACGGTGATCGAAGACGGCGTCTTTATCGGAAGCGACACCCAGTTGGTGGCGCCGGTTCGCGTCGGGACGGGGGCGCTGATCGGGGCCGGCTCGACGATTACGAGGGACGTTCCCCCCGATGCGCTCGGCATTTCGCGCGTCCGGCAAGAAAATAAAGAAGGGTGGGCGAAACGAAAAAGGAGATAGGAGCCATCCATGTGCGGGATTATCGGATATATCGGAGAGAAAAACGTGGTGTCGGTCTTGGTCGAGGGACTCCGGCGGCTGGAATACCGTGGCTATGATTCCGCCGGGATCGCCTACTTCGCCGGCGGCGTGCTCGATGTGAGGCGGTCGGTTGGAAAACTGGCCTCCCTCGAAGCGGTTTTGCCTCAAACCCCGCCGACCGGTCATGTCGGGATCGGCCACACCCGTTGGGCGACACACGGAAAGCCTTCGGAGGTGAATGCCCATCCTCATCGCGCCGGGTCGTTGGTGGTCGTTCACAACGGGATCATCGAAAATTACCTTTCCTTGAAAAAAGCGCTTCAGGAGAAGGGGCGGGTCTTCACCTCCGATACCGACACAGAGGTGATCGTCCAGCTCGTCGACCAACTCTATCAGCAGGGAATGCCCCTGGAGAAGGCGGTTCGCGGGGCGATCGAAAAGATGGTCGGAAGTTATGCCATCTGCATCATTTCCGAAAAAGAGTCCGACCGGGTGATCGCCTTCCGTTCCGGCTGTCCCCTCGTCGTCGGGGTTGGCGAGAAGGAATATTTCGTCGCCTCCGATGTGCCGGCGTTCTTGAGTCACACCCGCGACGTGATTTTCTTGGAAGATGGAGAGATCGCGGTGCTCTCTTCCAACGGGGTGGAAATCTCCGATTTAAAGGGGGCGATGCTTTTAAAGAAGCCCCAGCATGTTACCTGGGACCCGGTGATGGCGGAGAAGGGGGGCTATCGTCATTTCATGCTGAAAGAAATTCATGAGCAGCCGCGAGCCATCGTCGATACGATCCGGGGGCGGGTCGGGCAAGAGGTGGGGGAGATCTACCTCAACGAAATCGATTGGTCTCCGGAGGAGGTCCGGTCGTTCGGCCGAATGGTTCTGATCGGTTGCGGGACCTCGTGGCACGCCGCCCTGGTCGGGAAGTTTTTGATTGAGTCTATCGCCCACCTTCCGGTGGAGGTCGATATCGCCTCCGAATTCCGATACCGGAATCCGCGTCTTTCCCAAAACGATCTGCTTGTGGCGATTTCCCAGTCGGGCGAGACGGCCGATACCTTGGCGGCGCTCAAGGAGGCCCGATCGAAGCAGGTCCGGACTCTTTCGATCTGCAACGTGGTCGGAAGCAGCATCAGTCGGGAGGCGGAGAAGGTCTTCTACACTCATGCCGGTCCGGAGATCTCGGTCGCTTCGACCAAGGCGTTCACCACGCAGTTGACCGCCCTGACCCTGTTGGCGATCCATTTGGGGCGGAAAAAAGGGGTTCTTCCCGAAGAAGAGAGCAAGCAACTGATTCATGCGATGGTTCATCTTCCGAAACAGATTGAAGAGCTTCTGCGACATGAGGAACGGATTGTCACGATTGCAAAGCGGTTCTTCCGCTATCGCGATTTCCTCTATCTGGGGAGGGGAATCCAATATCCGGTTGCACTTGAGGGGGCGCTCAAACTCAAGGAGATCTCTTATATCCATGCGGAAGGATATCCGGCGGGGGAGATGAAACATGGTCCGATCGCGTTGATCGACGAAAACATGCCGGTGGTGATCTTGGCCCCCAAGGATGCGGTTTATGACAAGATCATCAACAATGTCATGGAAGTGAAGGCGCGAGGGGGAATCATCATCGCCTTCGCGGAAGAGGGAGACAACCAGATGGCCTCTCTGGCGGACGAAGTCTTCTTCATTCAAAAAGTGCATCCCTCCGTCAGCCCCATTTTGATGACCATCCCGCTGCAACTCCTTGCCTATCATATCGCCGTGTTGCGCGGGAGCGACGTCGACCAGCCGAGGAATTTGGCAAAAAGCGTGACGGTGGAGTAGATTTGGACATTCTCAACGACCTCAATCCGCAACAGCGGGAAGCGGTGGAACATACGGAAGGGCCCCTTCTCATTCTGGCCGGGGCGGGGAGCGGGAAGACCCGCGTCATCACCCATCGGATCGCTTATCTCGTGGAGCGGTGCGGTGTCCTGCCCTCCCGCATCCTCGGCGTCACCTTTACCAACAAGGCGGCGGAAGAGATGCGGGAGCGGATCGGACGGTTGATTGTTCCAGAAAAAGCGAAGCGGCTGACGATTTCGACCTTTCATTCCGCCTGTCTGAAGATTCTTCGCCGGAATATCCATCTGATGGGACTCAAGAACGACTTCGTCGTCTACGATGCCGCCGATCAAACTTCCCTCGTGAAAAAATGTGTCGAAGCGCTTTCGATTAACGAAGATCTCTACCCGGCGCGGAATTTCGTGGCGCGGATCAGCCAGTTGAAACACCGGTTGGTCACACCGGATCAATATGCCGGTCAGGGGGCCGACTTTGGGTTCGAGGAGAAGCTCAAACGGGTTTATCCCTTGTATCAGGAGCGGCTCGCCGCGGCGCAAGGACTCGATTTCGACGACCTGATCGGTGGGACGATCCGACTCTTCGAGGCGGTTCCGGGGGTGGGGGAGCGATATCGGGAACAGTTCGAATATCTCCTTGTCGATGAATATCAAGACACCAACTTTGCCCAGTACCGCCTCATCCGGCTCCTGACCGGGGCGCGGCGGAACCTCTGCGTGGTGGGAGATGACGATCAATCGATTTACGCCTTTCGCGGGGCCGATGTCGGGAATATCTTGAGTTTCGAACGCGATTTTCCCGACGCGAAGGTGGTCGTCCTAAGCCAGAATTATCGATCGACCCGGATGATTCTTTCCGCCGCTTCGACGGTGATTGGAAACAACACTCGCCGGAAATCGAAAGATCTCTTTACGGAGAATCCGGAAGGGAACCGGATTGTCTGGAAGGAGGTCGAAAACGAGGAGGAAGAGGCGGCCTTCGTCCGGGAGACGATCAAACACCTCGAACGGGAGGAGGGCCGGGCGCTTTCCGGATTCTCCATCCTCTATCGAACGAACGCCCAATCGCGTGTGATCGAAGAGGCGCTCCGAAACGCCGGAATTCCCTATATCATCGTCGGTGGCCTTCGTTTCTATGAACGGAAAGAGATCAAGGATCTGATCGCCTATCTTCGACTGATCGTCTCCCCGGAAGACGATGTGAGTCTTCGCCGGGTGATCAATCTTCCGCAGCGGGGGATCGGAGCAACTTCGCTCGAACGGCTCACCGCCTACGCCGAAGCCGAATCGATCTCGCTTTTGGGGGCAATCGGCCGGATTGTTTCATCGGATGATCCGGTATTGATGGAGAAAATCGGTCTTTCCCCCGGAGCGCGGCGAGGGGTCTCGTCCTTCTATCGGTTTGTCGAGGGGCTTCGAATTCTTTCCGATAGCGGGACCCTGTCGCAATGGGTCCGCTCTTTGATCGAGGACCTTGGCTACCTCGACCATCTCCGGCGAGAGTTTGGAAGCGAGGCGGAGAGCCGAGTGGAAAATGTCCTGGAGTTCATCGACGCCGCCGATCGGTTTGAAAAGGGGATCGAATCGGGAGCATTAAACATCGAGGAAGAGACCGTCTCCTCAAATTCCAACACCCCCAGTCGCCTGGACGGCCTGGAAAATAGTGCGGCCACCCGTCCGGTTCTCAAAGCCTTTCTCGACCAGGTGGCCCTCGTTGCCGGAGAGAATGCCGGAGAGAATGAAGCCGAGACTGCGGGGAGGGTGACACTGATGACCCTCCATTCGGCCAAGGGACTCGAATTCCCGGTGGTCTTCATGATCGGCATGGAGGAGGGGCTCTTTCCTCATTCCCGGTCGTTGACCGACCTTCGGGAGATGGAAGAGGAGCGGCGCCTCTGCTATGTCGGAATGACCCGGGCGAGGGAGCGGCTCTACCTTGTCAGCGCGGCGCAGCGTCGGCTCTATGGAAACGCCCAATGGAATGCCCCTTCCAGGTTTATTCGAGAATTACCGGAAGAGGTGGTCTTGGCTGTCGGCAAGAATCGGCCTGGCGTGGGGGGAGGGTTCGGACGGTTTAAAGAAAGAAGCGGCTACCCATCGACAAGACCGGTTTCATTGCGTGCTCAGAGGAAGCTTGAAACCCCGGTTTACGATGATCTCCAGGAGGCAGGGGTGATCTTCCCGATTGGTTCGACGGTTCGCCATCCTCTTTTCGGGATTGGACGGGTTCAACGGAGCGATGGGGAAGGGGAAGAAGCGAAGGTCACCGTTTTCTTCTCTTCGGTCGGGGCGAAGAAATTGGCATTGAAATATGCTAGACTGGAAAAATGTTAAAACCCAAAATTTGAAAAGGAAGATGAGATGAACATCAGCCGCGAACAGGTCCTCCATGTGGCAAAATTGGCTCGGCTTCAGCTTTCACCGGAGGAGACGGAACGGTTTACCGATCAGCTCAGCCATATTTTGACCTATGTTGAAAAGCTCAACCGGCTTGATACCGTCGGGATCGAACCGACTTCCCATGTCCTCTCCCTTTCAAACGTTTTCCGGGAGGATCGGTTACGGCCGTCCCTTCCGGTGGAAAAGGCCTTGGAGAATGCCCCCGATGCGGAGGGCCCCTATTTCCAGGTTCCCAAAATCATCGAATAGAGGAATCGCATGTTAAGACAGATGTTACGGTCCAAGATTCACCGGGCGACGATCACCGAATCCGAACTGAATTATGAAGGGAGCATCACCATCGACCGCGATTTGATGGAGGCGGCGGGGATTCTTCCTTATGAGCAGGTGATGGTCTCCAATCTCAACAACGGTGAACGATTTGTCACCTATGTCTTGCAAGGAGAAAAAGGTTCCGGAACCATCTGCCTCAATGGGCCTACCGCCCGGAAGGGGGTGGTGGGAGACAAGGTGATCATCTTCTGTTATGCCGCCTATTTGGAAGAGGAACTCAAAGGATATCAGCCGATCGTCGTTCAGGTCGACGAGAAGAATCGCCTTGATTCAATTCGGAGCAAACGTTGAACCGGATCGAATCCACCGCCCGCGAAATCCACGAAGCGCTTCGGAAGAAAGAAATCTCCGCGAGAGAGGTTGTCTCTGCCTTTTTCAAGCGGATCGAATCGGTTGATGAGAAGGTCCATGCCTACAACACCTTGATGCAGAATGAGGCGGTGGTCCAGGCCGACCGGATTGACCGGGCGATTGCTCGGGGAGAGGAGATCGGCCCGTTAGCCGGTGTTCCGATCGCACTGAAAGACAATCTCTGTATCGATGGGATTCGAACAACCTGTTCGTCGAAGATCCTTGAACAGTATTGCCCTCCTTACGACGCGACCGTGGTCGCCCGGCTGAAAGAGGCCGGGGCGATCTTTCTCGGGAAGACCAACATGGATGAGTTCGCCATGGGTTCCTCCACCGAGAACTCCGCCTTCGAAAAGACGAAAAATCCGTGGGACCTTTCCCGGATTCCGGGAGGATCGAGCGGCGGCTCGGCGGCGGCGGTATCGGCGGGGGTGGCGGCGGCGGCGCTGGGTTCCGACACCGGAGGATCGATTCGCCAGCCGGCCTCTTGTTGCGGGGTCGTCGGACTAAAGCCGACCTATGGGCGGGTTTCGCGGTATGGTCTCGTCGCGTTTGCTTCCTCGCTCGATCAGATCGGTCCGATCACCCGTGATGTCGGCGACGCGGCACTCCTGATGAATGTTATCGGCGGCCACGATCCGCTCGATTCGACCTCGGCCGATCTCTCGATGCCCGATCTCACCAGTGTTCTGAAGGGAGAGATCAAAGGGGTTCGCCTCGGTGTTCCCAAAGAGTATTTTATCGAAGGGATGGATCGAGAGGTGGCGTCGGCGATCCATCAGGCGATCGAGACACTTCGGCGGCTTGGGGCAACGGTGACGGAGATCTCCCTTCCCCACACCGAATATGCCGTTGCAACCTATTATATCTTGGCGACCGCGGAGGCGTCGTCGAACCTCGCCCGGTTTGACGGAGTTCGTTATGGGTATCGGACTTCCCAAGCGCGCGATCTGCTTGAGATGTATATGAAGAGCCGGCAGGAGGGGTTCGGTCCGGAGGTGAAGCGGCGGATCATGCTCGGAACCTACGTTCTTTCGGCCGGTTACTACGACGCCTATTACAAGAAGGCGCAGCAGGTCCGGACGTTGATCAAGCGCGATTTCGACGAAGCCTATAAAACGGTCGATGTCATCGTGACGCCGACCGCGCCAACCCCGGCGTTTCGGTTTGGCGAGAAGTCGGCCGACCCGCTGCAGATGTACCTTTCCGATATCTTTACCATTTCGGTCAACCTGGCCGGGATTCCGGCGATCTCCATTCCTTGCGGGTTTTCGAGCGGAGGATTGCCGATCGGCCTACAGATCTTGGGCCGTCCTTTTGATGAGGAGGGGATTTTTCGTGTCGCCTCCGCATTCGAGCAGGCGACCGACTTTCATCAAAGGAGGCCTCCGCTTTGATCTATTTTGCCTATGGATCGAATATGGATCACGAACAGATGGCAAGCCGCTGTCCCGATTTTAAAGTGATCGGAATGGGCCGCCTTCCCCATTATACGCTCGCTTTTACACGCTGGTCCCGGTCGTGGAACAGCGGCACGGCCGATATCCTCCCGGAACAGGGGAAAGAGGTTTGGGGAATCCTTTATGATTTGACCCTGGAGGATCTCAAGCGGATGGACAAGTTTGCAGACTATCCCCATTCTTACATCCGGCAGGACCTGCCGGTCGTAACCGCGGGGGGAACGCATGCGTC
>CAZOFJ010000064.1:0-18556 GCA_964579005.1 uncultured Nitrospirota bacterium | reverse complement strand
TCACCACACCAGGAGCCACTTCTCAATTCTCAACTAAGTTTAGGACATTCTCCGCCGATTCACCTTGACCTTTTTTGCCCTCCTCTGATATTTTGGGTATACTTTTTCCGATTGATCTAAGGACTTGCTTTCTCTTTTTCTGAAAAAACAATGAAATCATGGTTCGCTCTCTTTCTTATCGCCCTTTTTTTCTCCGTCGCTCCGCGCAGCGCAGCGGAAACCATCCCTTCGTTATCCTCGTTTCACCCCCTTGTCAATAAGGCTTTTGCGCCGGGAGAACGCCTTGTTTATGACATTACCTATCTCGGGGTGAAAGCGGGGATCGCCGTTTTGGAAGTATTGGAAAAGACCCGAGTGAAGGGGCGAGAGGTCTACCGGATTCTTTCCACCACGCAGTCGAGCGACTTCGTTTCTCTTTTTTATCCGGTGAATGATCGAATCGAATCGTATATCGACACGGAAGGGCTCTACTCGCATTACATCCAGATGAAACAACGACAAGGAAAGCGAAAGAGAGAAAAAACAATTTCATTCGATCAGGCGCGACACCAGGCGGTTCAATTCAAGAGCGATCAGGAGAAAATTTTCGAAATTCCGGCGGGAGTCCAAGACTCCCTCAGTTCGCTTTATTATTTCCGGGCAAAAAATTCGATTGAGGTGGGGCGGTCGGTCTTCATCGATGTCCATGAAAGTGAAAAGAATTGGAAATTGGAAATTCGCGGCTTGCAAAAAGAGCGGATCACCACACCGGTCGGAACGTTCGATACGATCAAGGTTCAGGCAATGGCACAATACGAAGGGATTTTTCTCGATCGCGGGGATATTTTCATCTGGTTCACCGAAGATGAAAACCGGGTTCCGGTCATGATCCGGTCGAAGATCAGTATCGGCACGATCACCGCCATCCTCTCCTCACGAAGAGAAGGGTTCTGAATTGGCGAAGAGAAGATGCCCGATCTGTCGGCAGGGGATGGAATGGGAGGGGAATCGGTATCGTCCCTTCTGTTCCGAACGATGTAAGCTGATCGATTTGGGTCGTTGGGCCGGCGGCGATTATCGGATTCCGGTCAATCGAGAAGAGCACGACGAAGAGCACGAGACAAACCGACTGGAGGCGAGTTGAGTCAATGCCAAAGGTTATATTTTATCCCAGCGGAGCCGTCGGGGAGATTCCGGCGGAGACAACCCTCCTCGATGCGGCCGAGTCGCTTGGCCTCAAGGTACGCCATGACTGCGGCGGTTTTGCAACTTGTAGTACCTGCCGTGTCTGGGTCGTGGAGGGGATACCGCATCTTACGGAGATTGATCTCGACGAAGAAAACATGCTTGAAGAAGCGCAACTTCCTTCTCCATTCCGCCTTTCTTGTCAGGCAAAAATCAAAGGAGATGTTATCGTTCGGGTACCCGATGAGGAGATGGAGTGGAGCCGGTCGGCCCTCCGAGAACTCAATGCCTATCCGACAGAACTTCGGGAGATCATTCGAATGATGGTCGAGAAACGGGCGCGCGAAGGAGGGATCGCAGTGATTCTTCCCGATACGGCGATGCCGCTCCTCGCGGAATTTGGAAAAGAGGTCGAAACGGCATCGAAAAATCCCGATCGCCTTTTAGTACTGGTCAAACAGGTTTTAGGCATTCCCTAAAAATTCGCCGGAGAGAGAACTCATAGGTTCATTTTTTCCGATTTTCATGGGGAGGGGAAGACATTCCGACGACGCCTTTAGGAAAGAAACCCGCCCTCCCTTCCCGATGGGAACGGCTTGATACCTGGCTTGGCTTAAGCCACCTTGATTTTCCCGTTCCAGAGCATGGGCGTTCGGTTTTCTATTCTTTTGGAGGGGTCGCCTTCATCGGCTTCCTCTTGATGGTCGTCACCGGTTTTGTCCTGGCTCAGCTCTACAACCCCCTGCCAAAACAAGCTTATCAGAGCCTGGAGCAAATTCAGGCAATTGGTTGGGCAAGTTACCTTCGCGCTCTTCATCACTGGTTCGCCCAAGGAGTCCTTCTCGCTCTGATCTTTCATGTCGGTCGTGTCTTCATTACCGGCGCGTATAAGCATCCCCGGCAGGTGACCTGGTGGATTGGAGTGGCATTGCTCGGAACGATGATGATGGGTTCTTATTTCTCCGGGACGGTTTTGAAATGGGATGAAGAGGGGGCGACGGCGCTCCATCATTATGAAGAGGTCTTGGCCATGCTCGGTCCGGTCGGCGCGGTGATGACCGAGTGGCTTCCCGGAAGCAGCCCGATGAATCTCAGGATCTACGTCTCACATATCACGATCTTGCCGGTGTGGGTGGTCCTTCTCTTGGCGGCGCATTTTTATCTGATCCATGTTTTGAATCTAGCGCCGACCCCCGGAGGGAAATGGGCCGATGCCCCAATGATCCCGCCGCAGGAAATCAAGGGACGATTCCTCGATCATGCCCGGACCATTCTCCTCGCATCGATTTTTTATTATGGATCTCTGGCCCTGATCGCTTTCTTCATCCGGGCCCCCTTGGGACCTCCCCCTTCCGGGGGACACGCCGCCGTGAAGCCCCCGTGGCCTTTCCTCTGGATGGATCTTTTTGAGAATATCTGGGGGATCGGAGCGATCCTTTTTTTAAGCCTGGCCCTTTTTGGTTTTTTGGCGGTAGTGCCGTTGCTCGATCGTGGACCGAGTCGTCGACTGGGGGCGCGGAAAGGGATCTTGGCCCTTGGCGGATTCGTCGGTCTCTCCCTTTTTTTCTTGACCCTTTATGGTTGGATGACCCCCCCTCAAATCCATGGGGAACATTCGGAGGGAGCGGCGGATCATAACGAAGATCATCATAATGATGAGGAACATTCTCATGATTCAAGCCCTTCCGATTCCCTCTCTTCCGGTTCAACGGAAGAGACCAAGGATGGAAACGACCACCCTCATCCGGAAGGATCTGACCATCATGATTAAGAGGTGCTTCCCTTCTTTCTCTTTGATTTTATATATTTAGCAACCTTTTCCACAAAAAATGTGAATAAGCTGTGGGTAATCCTCATCGACAGAGAGTTCCGCAGGCGTTTTTCTAGGCCTACCGCCAAAGTGCACAAAAAATGTGCATATTTTTATATTTAAAATCAATGCCTTATGTATTACACAAGAAATTCATCGAAAAAAACGGCCCGGCTTGAAAAGAATCGAAGTGCGGGTAGAAGGTGTTGAAAAACAGGCAAAACAGGGGGGTATTCCCCGCTTTTCCACCTCATCTTTAATCAAAAGATCCTCGCTCTTCTCCAATCCCAAAATCATCGGATAGATCAGCGCCAGAATTGTCTCGCTCGCTGGATCCTCGGCGGTTTGGGGGAGTGCGGTCTGAGGAAAAAAAATGCAGCGAAGCGGGGTGGACCTGGCCCATCAGAACAGAGGGGATTTGCTTCAGGGCGTCTGGCTCAATCAGCGGCCCGACGGCTTTGGAAGAGAGACCTTCGATTGAGCCCGCTCGGTGCGAGAACCAACCGAACCGCCGCATCCCTGACAAAGATAATCATACAGATCACCATCGGGGAGAACCAGAAGAAGGCGTTCGCGCACCGGCATGGCGCGTCCGCATTTGTTGCAATAAAGAAGAGAGGCCCGAAACTGATCGAACTGTTTTTCCATACCAGCAAACGAAGAGAGCGTTGAGGGGGAGGCTCCATCCGGCTTCGCCGGTGGAGGGGGCAACGCAAGCCCTCCACCGGCGAAGCCGGTTTAGAAAATCTCTAGCCCGATTCCGGAGATTCCGGTCGACGTGTTTTCCGGTACTGGAAGATCATCCAAAGCATCCCGAAATAGGCAACCACTGAAAAAACCAGCCCCATGAGGGTCGATCCGATCACAAAGGGGAGGAAATATGATTTCAGTTGGACCGTCATGTTAACCAAACTCAGCCCTTCAAAATCGATCGGGGGAATCTCGTTTGCTTTACAACAAAGTTCAATCCCGAACCAGGTTGAGGCAAGGGTAATTGGGGTGAATGTCCAGGGATTATTCACCAGGGCACCGAAAAGGATCGCCAACCGGTTGAGGCGGAAAAACCAGGCGGAGAAAATCGCCAGGAAAAAATGGAAACCCAGAAGCGGGGAGAAGGCGATGAAGACACCGAACGCGAAGGCAAACGCAGTCCGCTGCGGGGTGTCACTTAACCCCAGCACACGCCGGACCTGCTCCTTTAGGTTTGGTAAAAAACCCACCTTATCTCCTGTTCTTTTTCCTATGGGGACCCGTGCGGATGACCCAAAGAAAGGGTCCTCCGATGCCCCCACACCCCGCGCTCACCCTCCGGGTACAGGCGGACAGGCAAAGCCTGATCCTCGATTCACTTTTTAAAGTGGTCCCAACCGCCGGGACCGATCAATCGCTTCCGGCCGTCCGGTTCGATCCATCTCAACCCGAACGACCCGCGCATCATTCTACCGATTCTGCGGGCCTCAATCAAGCCTTGCCGAATGAGCTTTTCAAGTGTGTCGATCTTTTTTTCAGGCACGGAAAAGAGAAGTTCGTAATCCTCGCCGCCGTTCAACGCATACTCTATCGGATTAACCCCGGTTTGTAAAGCCGCCCGTTTGAGCAGGGAGGAGATCGGAAGAAGCGCGCCATCGATCTCGGCGCCAAGGCGGCTCTCTTCTATCAGGTGACGAAGGTCGGCGGCCAAACCGTCCGAAAGGTCGATCATCGCCGACGGGATTCCCCGCCTTGCCAAAAGACGCCCCTCTCGCCACCGGGCCTGCGGCGTTCGATAACGGCGGAGCAACCTGGCAAATGGGCGGGCAACCCGGGCGGCACCGATCCCTTCCCTCAGCAAAGCCAAGCCCGCGGCGGCCTCGCCCAAACTCCCGGTGACATAAAGCGCCTCTCCCGCCCGAGCCCCGCCGCGGCCGACCATTTCCTTTTTGGGAACTTCCCCAAGCAGGGTGGGAGAGATAAAAAAAGGGCCTTTGGTGGAGGAGATATTCCCTCCGATCAGGACCAGTCCCGCTTCTCCACTTGCCTTTCCGATCCCTTGGTAAAGCTGATCGATCTCTTCGACCGTTTGTCGCTCGGCCAAGCCGAGCGACATCAAGAGATAGCGAGGGGTCCCTCCCATCGCAGCGATGTCGCTCACATTCACCATGACCGATTTGTAACCGATCTGATGGAAGGTTGAAAAAGCGCGGTTGAAATGTACTCCCTCGATCTGACTGTCGGTGGTGGCAAGGAGAAGTTGCCCCGAAGCGGGAAGGATCGCGGCGGCATCGTCACCAATGCCGAGCGGAATAAACGGGGGAGGGGGGAAGCGGTTCCGGATGCGGCGAATCAGCCCGAATTCGCCGATTTGTCGGAGATTCATTTGAACACGCATTGTGAACGGAATTCCCGCCCTTCTAGGGCGGGGTTAGCGAGCAAATTGCAGAAAGAGGTTTTTCTTCCTTCCGGGTCGGAGAATCCCCGCCGCTCTGCAGCGGGGTTCTTCAAATAACTCTTATGCGTTGGCAACCGGCTGACTCATTCCAGGCCGTTTTCGAAGCCGCAACCGTTGCCCCTTCGCCCCATCGGTCATAGCCTTTCCGTGGAGGGCCGCCGTCAACACCTCCTCCATCCGATCGGCGAAGATCAGGTCAAGTCCCCGGCGGACATGTTTCGGAATCTCTTCGAGGTCTTTCTCATTCCTCGCCGGAAGGATGACCTTTTTCATCCCGGCCTGCCGGGCCGCAAGAAGCTTCTCCTTGAGCCCGCCGATCGGAAGAACCCTCCCCCGAAGGGTCACTTCACCGGTCATCGCGACATCCCGCCGAATCGGTTTTCCGGTGAGGATCGAGGCCAAGGCGGTTGCCATCGTGATCCCGGCGGAGGGGCCGTCTTTCGGAATCGCCCCGGCCGGGACGTGAATATGGATGTCGTTTTTTGCAAAAAGGTCGGGCCGGATTCCCAACTCCTTTTCCCGCGACCGGATATAGGTGAGGGCCGCGTGAGCCGATTCTTTCATGACATCGCCCAAATGCCCGGTGAGGATCAGCGCTCCTTTTCCCTTCATGAGCGTCGCCTCGATCCGGATCAGGTCGCCGCCGACCGGAGTCCAGGCAAGGCCGGTCGCCACGCCGATTTCGTCTTTCTCCTGTTCCGCCTCCGGAAGATATTTCGGGACGCCAAGATACCGATGGAGGTTCGCGGGGGTGATCCGATACCGTTTCTTCCCCCCTTCGACCCGCTTCCGGGCGACTTTCCGGATGACATGAGCGATCTCCCGTTCGAGGTTCCGGACCCCTGCTTCCCGCGTATACTGCATGGCGATCGCCTCGATCGCACGGTCGGTAAACGCGACCCATTCGGAGGAAACGCCATGTTCTTCCCGCTGCCGGGGAATCAGATAATTTCGGGCGATGGAAACCTTCTCCTCGGTGGTATAACCGGAGATCTCGATCACCTCCATCCGGTCGCGAAGGGCGGGCGGAATCGGGTCGATCTGATTGGCGGTCATGATAAACACCACCTTCGAGAGATCGAAAGGAACACCCAAGTAGTGATCGGAAAAACTGTGGTTCTGCTCCGGATCAAGCACCTCCAGAAGGGCCGCGGAAGGATCGCCCCGAAAATCGGTTCCGACCTTGTCGATCTCGTCCATCATGAAAACCGGATTGTTCGTGCCGGCCTGCTTGATCCCTTGGATAATCCGCCCCGGCAATGCCCCGACATAAGTCCGGCGGTGCCCACGGATCTCGGCCTCGTCCCGCACCCCGCCGAGCGAGACCCGGACGAACTCGCGCCCCAGCGCCCGCGCGATCGACTTCCCGAGAGAGGTCTTCCCGACCCCCGGCGGACCGACGAAACAAAGAATCGGCCCTTTCATTTTTTCCTTGATCTTCCGGACGGCCAGATACTCGAGAATCCGTTCCTTGACCCGCTCCAAGTCGTAGTGGTCTTCGTCCAATACCTTCTTGGCGGCAACCAGCCCCAACCGATCCCGGGTCGAGACGCTCCACGGAAGCTCGCTCAACCATTCCAAATAGGTTCGAACGGTGGCGGCCTCCGCCGAATCGGGGTGC
Organism: uncultured Nitrospirota bacterium; assembly: GCA_964579005.1. Classification (GTDB taxonomy): domain Bacteria; phylum Nitrospirota; class Nitrospiria; order SBBL01; family Manganitrophaceae; genus CAZOFJ01. The sequence goes on along the minus strand of CAZOFJ010000064.1, from coordinate 11,533 downwards.
ATCTTCTCCAGCCGCTTCAATTGCCGTTCGGCCTCTTTGACCACCTTTTCCGGCATCTTTGCCTCGGCGATCTTGGTCCGAAACTCATGAACCTCTTCGCTCCGTTCGTCCCCCTCCCCCAACTCTTTCTGGATCGCCTTGATCTGTTCCCTCAGAAAATATTCGCGTTGGGTTCGATCCATCTCCCCCTTGGCTTCCGACTGAATCCTCTGCTGTACCGTCAAAACCTCCAATTCCTTGCCAAGGAGGTCGCTTACCTTCCGAAGACGCTTCACCGGATCAGTGGTCTCAAGGATCTCCTGGGCGATTTCCACCTTCAGGCCGAGGTTCGATGCGGTCATATCGGCAAGACGGCCGGGATCCTCCAGGTTTTCGACCACGGAAATGACTTCCGGAACGATGAACTTGCCCAAAGCGACCACTTTTCCCATCTGATCTTTCACGGTTCGAACGGCCGCCTCGATTTCAAAAGGACCGTCGATTGGAGCCGGTTCCCGGAGCGGTTCGATCCCAACCCGATAAAAAGGGTGCTTCTGAAAAATCGAGACGATCCGGGCCCTCGTGATCCCCTGAACCAAAACCTTGATCCGCCCGTCGGGAAGCCGCAGGGTCCGCATGATCGTCCCGACCGTTCCGACGTTGTAGAAATCTTCCCGCCGGGGAGACTCCACCTCCGACGATTTCTGGGCCGTCAGGAGAACCATCTTGTCGCCGCCCAGTGCTTCCTCAACCGCCTTGATTGAAACTTCCCGCCCGACAAAAAGGGGGAGAACCATATGAGGGAAAATAACGATATCCCTCACCGGGAGAAGCGGTAGCGCCTCCGGGATTTTGCTCTCTTGCTTCCCTAACTCTTTATCAGACACGGAAATACTCCTTCTTCTCGATATCTAAATGGAATGAAGTTTTTTTCAGTAAATCGGAGAGATCGGTAACCGGGTTAAACCAATCGATTCCTTTTATCGGGATCGACTGGCACTCCGCAAGATTGTTCGGACATCCGGGAAAAGGACAAACATCAACGGGGACAGCAGTCAATTAAAGGGGCAATCCCTTTAGGTATTGCCGAAATTCGACCCCGAGCTCCGGGTTTTTTAATCCCATCTCGACCGTCGCCTTTAAAAATCCGAGCTTGTCGCCCGCATCGAAACGCTTCCCTTCAATACGGCATCCATAGATCGGCCGAAGCCGGCTCAACTCCCGGAGTGCGTCGGTCAACTGAATCTCGTTGTTTTTACCCGGTGGGGTCTTCTCCAGAAGATCAAAAACATCGGGGGTCAGGACATACCGCCCGATGACGGCGAGATCGGAAGGGGCCTCTTCCGGTGACGGTTTTTCGACAAGATCGTCTATCTGATAGAGGCCATCGACCGTTTTGGCGGTCTTGATGATTCCATACTGGTGGACATCCGATCGAGGCACCTGCTGGATGCCGATCACGGGCGAGGAGGTCCGTTCATAGGCATCGATCATCTGCTGCAGGGCTGACGTCGAATGGTCGATAATATCGTCCCCCAACAGAACGGCGAACGGTTCGTTGCCGACGAGACTCTTCGCGCAGAGAATGGCATGACCCAATCCGAGGGCTTGCCGTTGCCGGATGTAGCAGAAATCAGCCATCTCCGAAATCCTATGGAGACTCTCCACCAATTTCAGTTTTCCGTTTTGCTTGAGGGTTTCTTCAAGCTCGAAGGAGAGATCGAAGTGGTCTTCGATCGCCCGTTTGCCACGGCCGGTGATGATGATGATCTGGCGAATGCCGGCACCGACGGCCTCTTCAACGACATATTGGATAAGCGGTTTATCGACCAGGGGAAGCATTTCTTTCGGAGAAGCCTTGGTCGCCGGGAGGAACCGGGTTCCCATCCCGGCCGCCGGAATAACCGCTTTCGTGATTTTTTGAGCCATTGTCCTCCCTGACCGCCTGAAAATGACGGCTCATTCTACCGATCAAATCGGCCGAAGTCAAGAAATCGGCTTGGTTTTCGCAGCTTTAAGAAGTTTCTGATAAAGCGCCTTCACCGAATCCTCGACGGCTCTCAAAGGAGGGCGGGTATCGATTACCACGTCAGCGAAGCGGCGTTTCTCATCGAGCGGCATCTGGGCATCGATCCGCCGCTCGGCCTCTTCCCGGCTTAACTTATCCCGTCGGGTAATCCGATCGATTTGGGTCTCCCGGTCGGCATCGGCAAGGATAACATACGCCATCTCTCGATCCGCTCCGGTTTCAATCAGGAGGGGAACGTCGAAGACAATGATCGCGTCGGGATGATCCGCAGTGATTTTTTTCCGTTCGGCGTCGGCCTGCGCGAAGACATGTGGATGGACAAGCCGTTCCAGACGCTCCCTCCGAGCCGGATTGCCGAAAACAATCCCACCGAGCTTTTTCCGATCGATCTCCCCCGCGTCGTCCAAGATGCCGGGGCCAAACTCCTCAACAACCGGCCAATAGGCCGGCCCCCCTTTTCGCATCACGGCATGGGCAATCTCGTCCGCGTCAATAATGAAGGCTCCCGCCTCCCGTAAAAACCGGGCCACCGTGCTCTTCCCGCTGCCGATCCCCCCCGTCAATCCCACCCAGATCATTTGATTTTCCTTGCGAGCTCTCCTTGCGAACGCTCCTCCTCAACGCCGGGCAAGGGCGCAGATCAATTTCCGCTCAGGATGATACGATTCCTTTGTTCGACGGAGGGAAGGGATCCCCGAGTCGTCCATCGCATTGATCCACGTATAGGGAATCAAAGTCCGACAGAAGGCGCGAAAGAGGAATGCGGAGGCCCCTTTGAATTCCGGATGAGTCGCCTCCAAAAAGATGCAAAAAGTCTCCCGATCGAGCGGAAAACCGAGCGTGTAGCCGACCAACTCTCCCGAAACCTCAATGACACGGCCGACCAGGCCGAGCGCTTCCGCCTCCACAAAGGCCCGGCGGTGAACCGGTTCCGCGTCGCAAAGCATCTGGCGATAAACCGGATCAAGGTTTCTTTCGGTACGTTCTCTCGCCCATTTCTCGAAGAGGAAGACCGCCCCGGCCCCGTCCGAGGAGCGATAGGGACGGTCAACCGGATTGTATCGCTTCTGGAACTGATTGCAGGCCGCCCGCGGCGATTTATATCGATCTCCCTTGAGATCGGAAAGCGCTTGACGCCGATAGAGGTATTCCGGCGCTTTCGGCTCGACGGTCAGCCCGCATTCCCGGTAGAAAGAACACTCTGCCTCGGGGATATTCTCGATCCGCGAGATCGACCGGTCTGGATTCTGCCGATCCATCCATTCAAAACAGTCGACAACGACCTGTCGGTGTGGAGGGCCGAGCGGCGGAAGTGGCATATAAACGCACCGATCATAGGTTGCAAAGAGGAGGAGATGTTCTCGATAAACCGCCCACTGGAACGAGAAATGATCTTGCCACAAATGATGGCTGATCAATGAATAGGCTGAAAGGGGCGCCCCCGTTTCGGCCAGAAAGCGTTCAAAAAGGGGATGCGCCTCGCGCCGGAGCGGCCTGAGATCGATCATGGGCCAATTGATTGGGTCTCCCCCCGAACATTCCGCCCCACTGCGGCGGTAACCTGCGCGAGGGGCAAAAGGGGAATAACATCTTCCTGATAAGGGCCGATCAACCCTGGGTGGCCGACCAAAACCGGAAGGATTTCCCTCGATTCCAGGAAGGCTGCGACCTCCCCCGCATCGTGTTTCATTTGAGGATCGTTTGCATGTTCCTGGATAAACGGACACTTGGTATCGATGCCAAGGACGACCCCTCCTTCGAGGTCTCGCATGATGGCGAAGGGGTAGATCCGACAATCGAGGGGACGTTTTTCGTAAATCTTGCAATGTTGTGTTTCAGGATCAAAAAAAGGACAAATACATCCCTCTCGGTGTTGTTGAAGTCGAATTTTGGAACCGGTCTCCGGGGATAAAAAACGGCCTCTCTCATTCGACCCCAATCGATCAATCTCCTCGCGCGTAAAAAAAGGGGCAAGAAAACTCGACTCCTCCGGGAAACGACAACAGACATCACAGGTGAAACAGAGTGAGGAGGGGACAATTTGTTTGAGCGGTCGGTATTTTTCCAAAGAGGATACCAATGCCACTTGATAAGGAAAGGGGGAGGCGGCTGCCTCCCCCAATGCCGAAGTCGTTCATAAGCCGAGTTCTGTTCCCCGGTCTTGCGATCGGGGTGATGATCATTTCTCTGGACCGTCTGTTACCAGCCGGTTCTAGCGACCTTACCCGAGAGCGTCGGACGGGCCGTCCTTAGAGGCATCCCAAAAAGGCTACTTTTTGGGAACCCCGAGAGAAAGCTCGCGCTCTCCCTTGCTCTCCTATTTGGTCTTGCTCCGGGTGGGGTTTACCATGCCCTCGATGTCACCATCGAAGCGGTGAGCTCTTACCTCGCCTTTTCACCCTTACCTGATGATTACCTTAAACAGGCGGTTTGTTTTCTGTGGCACTTTCCTTAGGGTCACCCCCAGTCGCCGTTAGCGACCACCCTGCCCTTCGGAGCTCGGACTTTCCTCCCCCCGCACCGAGATCTAAGGAATCCGGCGGAAAGCGATCATCTGAGCGGCTTCGGAAAATAAATCCTACACTTTTTTACTTCTCTTGTCGATGGCCTCATTGGCCAGTGCGTCCGCTTCTTGGTTTTCCTCTCGCGGAATATGATGGAAGTCAACGCTTCCCTCCGGGAAGAGCCGACAGAGACGCCGGACCTCCTTGGCGAGCGGGATCATCCCGGGGTGTTTGATCTTGTACTTTCCCGTCATCTGCCGGACCACCAGTTGGGAATCAAGATAGCAGTCAATCCGTTCCGGATGAAGCTTTTGCGCCCATTCTAACGCCCGGATCACCGCTGTGTATTCGGCGACATTGTTTGTTGCGACGCCGATATACTCCGCAAGAGTTTGAATCGTCTCCCCTCGATCATCTTTCATGACAACACCGATCCCCGCTTCTCCGGGGTTGTTCCGAGAAGCGCCATCGGTATAAATCGAAAGTCGTTTTAGCGGCATGAGAGGCTAACTGGCGGGAGGGTTCGGTATGAAATACAGTATCCGATGACAATAGCTACAAGAAGTGACCTTCTCCCCCATTTTGACTTCGGCCACCAGTTGGGGAGGGAGACTGAAATGACAGCCGGTACAGATGTTCCCCTTCAAAGGAACCACGGAAACCCCTTTATGTCTTGCGGCAAGGCGCTTGTATTCTCCCAGAAGCCCTTTTTCGACACTTTCTGAAAGAAATTTTCCTTCTTTTTCAACATCTTTCATCGACTCGGAAAGGGCCTTGAGTCCGTTTTCCATCGCTTCCTTTACCAGGCGAAATTTTTCTTCTTCTTGAGTCAGCATTTTCTGGATGACTGCCGATTCCCCCTTGAGGGAATCGATCCGCTCCATGATCGTCAAAAGTTGTTCCTCGATCTTTCCCTTTTCCGCAGTGGCCGACTCGATTTCATGGAGGTGCGCCTGATACTCCTTATTGGTCTTCAATTCCGTCAAACGGCTTTTAAGTTTTGTGATCCTCTCCTCCGCCATTTGGAGCGACTGCTCTTTCTCACGGCGTTCTTTGACAAGGAGACTTTCGGCCTCTTTCGATTTTAGAAGCGCCTCTTTCGCCCCTTCTAACGGCCCTTGGGCGGCTCGAAGCCGCTCCGGAAAGACCCGCTCTTCTTCCCGATAATGAGCCAGTTTCAAATCGATTTCCTGGAGCTGAACCAACCGCGCAAGATGTTCTTTCAAGTGTTTCTCCTAAGCCCATTCATCATAGAAAATTTTCTCGAAATGGTGGGCCCACCAGGATTCGAACCTGGGACCAACCGGTTATGAGCCGGCGGCTCTCACCGCTGAGCTATGGGCCCTATCATACGTGGGAGGGCCTGTGCGGCAAAGAAGAAAAGGTCCTCCGTACCCCCACGCTTGCGTCGGCCTGTGCGTGCCCTCCGCCAAAGCCGGCCGCTCGCTTTGACCCCTGTTCTAATCCGGCAAAGCCGGATGGAGGGGGCAACGCTCTCATCCGTTCGCTGGTGACGAACGCGGAGGCAACAATGACCTACGCAAAAAACGTAGCTGTTACAGATATAGAGTCTATAAGCTTTCCACAAAGCTCTTCAAGCGTTTGCTCCGACTGGGGTGGCGAAGTTTGCGAAGGGCTTTCGCCTCAATCTGCCGGATCCGTTCCCGGGTCACCTCGAAGTCTTGACCGACCTCCTCTAACGTATGGTCGGTCGATTCGCCGATACCAAAGCGTTTTCGCAATACCTTCTCTTCCCTCGGGGTCAGCGTTTGAAGAACACTGGTGATCTGACGTTGGAGGTCATAGCGAATGGCGGCATCGAGCGGAGAGATCACCTTTTTGTCCTCAATAAAGTCTCCCAGATGAGAATCCTCCTCCTCTCCAATCGGTGTTTCCAAGGAGATCGGCTCCTTGGCAATCTTGAGAATTTTTCTCACCTTGTCGAGGGGAAGATCCATCTTCTCCGCAATCTCTTCCGGAGAGGGCTCTCTCCCCAACTCCTGAACGAGTTGCCGGGAGGTGCGAATCAATTTATTGATCGTTTCAATCATATGAACGGGAATCCGAATGGTGCGAGCCTGGTCGGCAATTGCCCGGGTAATCGCCTGGCGGATCCACCAGGTCGCATAAGTTGAAAACTTATACCCCCGCTTGTACTCAAACTTGTCGACCGCCTTCATCAAACCGATATTTCCTTCTTGTATCAAATCAAGAAACTGGAGACCGCGATTGGTATATTTTTTGGCGATGCTGACGACCAACCGGAGATTGGCCTCCACCAGTTCGCTCTTTGCATACTTCACCCGTTGCTCCGTTTGAGCAAGTTGATGGATCGTTTTTTTTATCTCCTCCGCCGAAACCATCGCCTCCTCTTCGATCTCTCGAATTTTCTTCTTCCCGTTTCGGTAGGTCTTCTCGATCTCAAGAATCTGTTCCTCCGAAAGACGGACTTTCTTTTCGACAGCCCGCATTTCACGCCGTCCCTGTTTCGCCTTCTTTAAAAGGGCAGCGAATTCATCATGGGTCACCCCCATTTTTCTAATGCAAAGGGCCATCTCCCGATCGGACTGAATGACCTGATCGGCCATTCCGCGAAGCGCTTCAATCAAACCCTCAATCACACGCGGGTGCAAATTAATCCCGTCGATTTTTTCGATGACCTTCGCTCGCGCTTCCCTGAGTGTCTCATGCGCCAATCGTTTTGCCCGTTCGCTTCTGGCGGAACGCCCCGTCTTCGCGATCAACTTTAATAACTCGCGGTGACGATATTTGACCTGGCCTAACAGCTCCAGCGTTTTGTTTACAATCTCCTTCTCGTCCTGCTCCACCACTTCAAACTCGTCCTCGGGAAGGGAAACGACTTCGTTGATCGGCATCGCGTTTCTTTTTAATTCTTCTTCCAAATTCAACACGCGTTGAACCGAGAACGGGAGGCCGAAGACGATATTCGAAATGGCGCGTTTTCCCTCTTCAATCCGCTTGGCGATTTCGATTTCGCCCTCCCTGGAAAGAAGCGGTACCGATCCGATCTCCCTTAAATAGAGGCGGACCGGGTCGTCTGTACGACTGACCGCTCCGGGTGTAAGATCGATCTCCTTTTCCCGCTCCTCGCCGACGGGCTCTCCTTCAACCTCCTCGACCTCTTCGACTTCCTCGATCTCTTCGACTTCTTCATCGGTCTCTGCGGGTATCCTTTGAAAACGCCCCGCCTCTTCGGGATCGATGACTTCAATATCCATCTCACCAAACATCATCATAATGTTGTCGAGCTGGTCGGAAGAGAGAACATCCGCCGGGAGGGCATTGTTCAGTTCCTCGTATGTAAGATATCCCTTTTCTTTTCCTAAAGAGATTAACTGCTTGACCTCATCCATCTTTTCTTCTTTGGACATGGAACCTCCAAAATGATTCTTGTACTTCTTTATGAGGAGAGACTCATTTGATTTAGTGCTCTCCTTAAATCAACATGCCGCCGCTGCAACGATTCCACCAACGAATGGTTCCCATTGCGGTTGGCATCCCTGATTTTATTCTGAAGCGCCACGCTTTCCCGCTCCAGTCTTTTCTTTTGGAGAGAAAGGATGCAGCCCTTCGCCGTCTGCGACATATCCTCAAAAGCATTTTCACGGATGGTCAGACGTCGTATGATTGCGCGGAGCGGCTCCTCCAGTTCATCGAAACTTCTCGGCTCGGACCATCTTCGCTCTTCTGCATCCCAAAAAGAGGAAAGAATCAGGCGAATTCGGGGGTCGGAAAAATCTTCCAACTGAAGTTGATCGACCAGCATTGATGGCGTGATTTGGTTCTGAAGGAGGAGAGATACAATCGTTTCTTCGTCGTGGGGAAATCTTTGTTCTTTCTCCAGGACCGGCCGTCGCTCCGGGACAACTGCGTGTTTACCGGCAACGCGGAAGGAAAATTCTGCCCGGAGATCCCGCTCCTCCACTTGTAATGTTTCGGAAAGCGTCTTCAGGTAGTGGCTCTGTTCAAACTTATTCCTTAATTTTTGAATCAGAGGGAGGACTTCATCGATGATCTTTACCTTTTCCTCAACCGACTTGGGTGGAAATCCGTTCGTTCTGCTGAAGATGGCGAAGTCAATCAGGGTTCTCCCTTCTTCAAGCTTACGCAGGAATCCCTCCTTCCCCTCTTTTCGGATAAACAGGTCGGGATCTTCTCCGGAAGGGAGAGAGACCACCTTGGCGAAAACGCCTTCATCGAGAAAGAGGGGAGCCGCCCGAAAGGCCGCCCTTCTTCCTGCATCGTCTGGATCGAAAATCAAAATGACCTGTTCGCTTATTCTCTTAATGAGGTGAAGGTGGTCAGGCGTCAGAGCCGTTCCCAAGGTCCCGACAACATTGGTCATCCCCGACTGGTGCGCCGCAATCACGTCGAAGTAGCCCTCTACGATAACGAGCGTCCGCGTTCCGCTCTTCTTCGCTTGGTCCAGGCCGAAGAGATGCTTCCCCTTGATGAAAACCGGGGTCTCAGGGGTATTTAAATATTTCGGGGTCGAATCGTCCAAAACACGTCCGCCGAACCCGGCGATTTTACCCTGAACGTTCCGGATCGGGAAAAGGACCCTATTCCGGAACCGGTCAAAAAAGGCCTCTTCTCCGACTCCCCCTTCCTTCTTTGAAATTAGTCCCGCCCTTTCCATGAGCGTGACAGGGAATTGGCGACGTAGTTGCCGAAACATCTCGTCTCGCCGGGGAAGTGCGAACCCGATGGAGAAGGCCTTCACGGTCTCGGCAGTCATTCCCCTCTCTTTCAAATATCCGGCTGCGACCGCCCCTTCCGGCCGTTCAACAAGATTTCGATGGTAATAGGACGCGGCAGCATCGTTGACTCGGTAGATTTCCTCCGATTCCTGCCGTTGCCGGTGATCCTCTACCCCTTCTCTTCGTTCGGGAAGGGGCACCCCCCCCTTTACAGCCAAACGGTGAAGCACCTCCGGGAAAGGGATCCCCTCCATTTTCATGACGAACTGGAAGATATTTCCACCGACCCCACAGCCGAAACAATGGAAAATCTGTTTTGAAGGACTAACAACAAATGACGGGCTTTTCTCGGCGTGGAAAGGACAGAGGCCGGTATAGTTTTGGCCTGCCTTTTTGAGGGAAAGGTATTCAGAGACAACGGAGACAAGATCGTTTCTATCTCGAACAGTTTCGATGAGCTGATCAGGGACCCTTCTTCCATCCAAGGAGAGCGACCTTCCTTAAACCGGAAATGACATCCTCCCGACGGAACCTACACCTTCCGACCGTCGAGACACTCCCGGACCACTTGACTCAACCGGCTTCCTTCGACTTTCCCCGCGAGTTGCTGCGTGAGAAGCTTCATGACCTTCCCCATATCCTTGAGATTGCTGGTACCGACCTGAGCGATCGCCTCTGTTACCTTTAATCGAAGTTCTTCGTCGGAAATGGGCTGAGGGAGAAAAGATCGGAGAATCGCCAATTCTTTTTGCTCTTTCTCGACGAGATCCCGACGACCCCCTTTTTCAAACAGCTCGATCGACTCTTTTCGCTGCTTTACACCGGAGCTAATTACCTGGAAGATCTCCTCGTCGGTCAAGGAATGGCCCTTCGCTATTTCGATCTCTTTGTTCTTAATGACTGAGCGTAAGAGTCGGATGACGGAGACCTTTGTTGTATCTCCCGCCCTCATCCCATCCTTCAACTCATCATTTAATCGCTCTTTCAACGTCATGCGCGTCTTCCGCTCACTCAATCTTCATGGGGTAAATCAAGAAAAGTAACTTTCGATTTTATCAGAAGAGGTTAATACTGTCAAACTCCCGTATCAAATCATCTAAGATGTAACCGTGTTGGGTATCGTCAACTCAATTAAAGTGTAACCCGCTTTCTTTCAGAGGGAGGAGGGGTTACATTATGAGCAGAGAGTCCAAATGGGAATACTTCAAAGCGATCTATCAGCGATATCACCAAGCCGAAAAGGTCCTGCGGCGGCAGATCCTCGACGAGTTCTGTCAGGTCTGTCGCTACCATCGCAAATATGCCATCCGTCTGCTCAACGGTCCCCCGCCCCGCAAGCCCAACAGAGAGCGAAGGCGCCGAAGGACCACCTATGGCGCACCGTTGATCGGTGTCCTCTCCCAGATCTAGGAGGCCGCCGGCTATCCCTGGTCGGTGCGGCTCAAAGCCCTGCTGCCTCTGTGGATGCCCTGGGTCAAGAAGCGATTTCCTCTGACGGCCTCCCTCCAACAGCAGCTGCTGGAAATCAGCCCCGCCACCATCGACCGGCGACTGGCCGCGAAGAAGCAAACGCTGCGCAAGAATCTCTACGGCCGGACCAAGCCCGGCAGTTTACTCAAACATCATATTCCCATCAAGACCGACTGCTGGGACGTCACCACCCCCGGGTTTACCGAGGCCGATCTGGTCTCCCACGCAGGCGACTGTGCCAGCGGGGAATTCCTCCACTCCCTCAACATGACCGACATCCACACCACCTGGGTGGAAACGCGCGCCGTGATGGGCAAAGGCGAAGTCAGGGTGGCCGACGCGATAGAACAAATGCGCACTGCTCTCCCCTTTGCTTTGCGGGGCATCGACTCCGACAATGGCTCCGAGTTCATCAACCACCATCTCTATCGCTACTGCCAAGACAGGAAGATCCAATTTACCCGAGGGAGGCCCTACAAAAAAGATGATAACGCGCATATCGAGCAGAAGAACTGGACACATGTGAGAAAACTCATGGGCTATGTGCGCTATGACTCAGAAGCGGCATTGGAAGCGATGAACGATCTCTACCGAAACGAACTGCGGCTTTTCCAGAACCTCTTTCAGCCCTCTGTGAAGCTGGTCAAGAAGATCCGGGTCGGCTCCAGGGTCAAACGGGTCTACGATGCCCCCAAAACCCCCTTCCAGCGTGTGTGTGAATCCGATCAAGCCAATCAATCCAAGGTCGCCTACTTCAAAAAGCTACAAGAATCGCTGGACCCTTTTCTGCTCTCCAAAACCATCGAACAGAAGCTGGATCGCATCTACAA
>CAZOFJ010000063.1:0-18774 GCA_964579005.1 uncultured Nitrospirota bacterium | reverse complement strand
CAAAGCCACACCAGGAACCGCAAGACCAATTTCAACTAAAAATGGGATTGACTCACAGGAAGAGATCGACGCCGAGATTCCCCTTATGGCCCGCCACATCGGCTACCTCCCGTTGAGTCTCGGTGTCTTCTGTTTTCTGATAAGTGTAGTTGGCGTAGGCCTCCGCGCCGAGACCGAATCGCTGCTTCACCTCGATCTCCACCCCTTGGACCGAGGCGCCCCCCCGATTTCCATAAACGACCACGCCCGAAGGTTGTAGCAGCGGCTGAATCTTGTTGTCGAAATCGTTGTTGAAATAGCTGATCCGTCCCTCGGTTTCGCCGGCGGTGTAGCCGACGCTCGCCTCATAAGTCCGCATCTTCTCCGGATCGAGGTTGGGGTTGCCGAGCTGGGTCGGGTTATTGATGAGATAGAGCGAGCCGAAGGGGGGCGCCAGAAAGGCCGTTCCGTACATCAGCTTGGCATCCCATGCCTGCGCAAACTGCCAGACGGCGGCGACGCGCGGATTGGTCGTGCCGCCGAAGTCGGAATAGTGGTCATGCCGGACGCCGGCGACGAGGTTGATCTTTTCGGTGACGTTCCATTCGTCCTGAAGATAGGCCGCCCAAATGTCCCGTGTTTTCTCCAAGATAAAGTTCCCGCCGTCGGTGATGTCTTGCAGGGAGCCGAGCGGCGCCCCGGTGAGCGGATCGAAATTGGTGATGTGCCGCGTTCCGTAAATTTGCTTGCGTTCGACGACGGAGCCAATCGTCAAGCGGTGAGGATCGGCCCATCGATAATCGAATTGCAGTTCGGCCCCACGGTTCTGATCTTTTCCGGAAGGGTTGCCGATCATCCCATCGGTGAAGGGACCGGTCCCTTCAGGAAGAATTTCCCAAGACAAATTCTGGACGGTTTGTCTCACATATCCCCTGGCGGTGAAGGCGACCTTCTCACCGAATGAATGCCGGTAAGCCAGCTCGGAGAGATGGGTCGTAAAGTCGAGATCGGTCTCATCGTTGACGGCAAAGGCGATGCCGATATATGGTCCCCTCTCCACTTTGAGCCATCGTGTGTTCAGCGTAAGCTCTTTGTAGCCGACCTTCAGGCCGACGTCCAACCGGTTGAGGTCGTAATCGGTCACCCCTGCATTCCCCAAAATATCCTGTTCGATTTTTAACACCGGCCCGTCGGTTCGATTGTAGTCGGCGAAGAAGGCGAGATCGAGATCACCCCACCGCTTGCCGGCCTGGAGGTTATACCGGCTCGTATCGAAGGTCCCGCGCCCTCCCGACACGATGACGCCGGCGACTTCCTTCCCCTGTTTGGTCACCACGTTGATCACGCCGCTGAATGCGCTCGAACCGTACAGGGCGGAGCCCGGCCCCCGGATGATCTCGATCCTCCTGATGTTGTCGACGGCGATATGAGGGATTGCCCAGTCGAGTCCGCCGGTCAGATTGTCGTTCGAGGGGATGCCGTCGATGAGAAGCAACACGCGCGATGAGGCCGGGTCTTTGATTCCCCGGATCTCGAATTCCATTTTTCCATAGTAGCCGATCGTCGTGCCGAAGCCGGGGACCCGCCGGAGGATGTCGAGCAGATTCCTCGCCCCCATGTTCCGGATCTCCTGTTCGGTGACCACCGAGACGATCGCCGGCGCCTCCCGGACCGTCTGAAGATGTTTGGTGGCGATGCTCAGTTGAGTGGCCTCCTCCTCAAAGAAGAGCAACTCGTCCTCGATCGGTTTCGTCTCCTCTGCAAACAGATTCAGCGCCCCCAGAACGATGCTGAGGAGAACCACAGAAAAGATTTCTCGTTTCGTCATTTTTTTCTTCCTGTTGCCTCTAAAAGGGATATCGTCACCCTCTTATCAATGAGCGGAGGCTTCATTTGACAAACTTGTGTCAGACGGAATACCAAGAAGGATATCTCTAAAGTGGATATTGTCAAATGTGGCGGGAGCGGTTGCGTTGGATTAAAGAAAGGCGAGGGCGACTTCGTCGGCCAGGAGCATCCCTTTGTCGGTCAACCGGATCTGTTGCCGGTCGATCGTCAGGAGTCCATTCTCGATCAACCGGTCGGCGGTTTTTCGAAGGGAGGGATCCTCCTCCAGATATTCGAGCGGGATCCCTTCCGTTTTCCTCAATCCGAAGATGACACGATCTTTTCGGAGCGCCTCTGGGCTGATCGTCTCGATCTGATCGATCGGGAGGCGATCGGATTCGATCGCCTCCAGGTAAGCGGGGAGCGAATCGATGTTCGCGCGGTGTTCCCGGTGGAGGTAGGAGTGGGCCGAAAGCCCGACCCCCAAGACCTCTCCCCGCTCCCAGTAAAGGAGATTGTGACGGCATTCATGGCCGGGCCGGGCGAAGTTGGAGATTTCGTATTGCTTCAAACCGGCTGCGGCGAGCCGCTCCTGGGCGGTTTGATATTGTGCGATCGTCTCCCTTTCGGACGGGAGCGACAGGGTCCCCGCCGTCATCTTTTTATGAAAGAGGGTTCCCTCCTCAATCGAGAGGCCATAGAGCGAGAGGTGCTCCGGGGTGAGATCGATCGCGGCGTGGAGGGTCGCTTCCCAATCGGAGAAGGGTTGATCGGGGAGTCCGTAAATTAAATCGATGGCGATGTTGGTGAATCCCGCTTCACGCGCGGCGAAAAAGGCGACGCGGGCGACTTCGGCGGTATGGTGGCGGCCGAGGGCTTTGAGATGGTTGTCGGAAAACGACTGGACCCCCATCGAGAGCCGGTTGATCCCTCCCTTCCGGAGCGATCTGAGACCGGCCGAATCGATTGTTGCCGGATGAGCCTCCAAGGTGATCTCGACATTCGGGGCGACCGGGAATCGCTTCCGGCAAAGGCCGATCAGATCGGTTAGAACCTCCGCCGGATAGAGGCTTGGCGTTCCCCCACCGAGATAGAGGCTGGTGACGACCCGGTCTTCCCAGAGGGCCGCGTCGACATGCAACGTCAGCTCCCTCCGAAGGGCGTCGATGTACCGGGAAGCAAAGCCTTCCCGGTATCCCTGGATGTTGAAGGCGCAGAAGGCGCAACGGGCGAGACAGAAAGGGAAATCGATGTAAAGGCCCACCGGCCTGTGCGTGATCTTCGCCTTCATCCGCCTCTCCCTTCCCAAGAGAGGGTTTGAAGGAACCGCCAGGTCTCCTTCGGGAGCGGTTTTCCTTGCCGTTCGGTCAGCGCCAATACTTCCCTCAAAAAGATCAAATCGTTTGGACGGTCGATGTCGTACCAGAAGGGAAGAAGATAGCAATCGATCTTCTCGGCAGTGATCTTCCGCAGGGTTGAGGTCAGGACCCGATCGCCTCCCCAAGGAATCCCGCTGAAGAGATCGGCCAGCGGGGGCCGTGCTCCGATCAGATAATACCCTCCATCGACGCTCGGTCCCAATACCAGCGCCGTCTCCTTGAGCCGATCGAACGCTTCTTGAATGAAAGCAACCGGCAGGGTCGGCGCATCAGACCCGATCAGGACCACCTTCTGGAAACCTTGCAAGAAACCCCAGGAGAAGGCATTCCTCATCCGGTCGCCGAGCGTCTCCCCTTCCTGACGGATCAATCGGAGGGATCGTTCCCGCGCACACCGCGCAAAAAAAGGGTGATCGACCCGTGGCGTGCAGGCCAAAATCCGCCGGCAGGGAAGGGGATCGGTCAGGTGAAGCGTATCGAGGATCAACGCCTCCTGAAGACGTCCCCGCTCCTCCGGCGTTAAGAGCGGTTGAAGGCGGCTCTTGGCAGATCCCGGATCGGGCGCCTTCGCAAAAAGAATCAACGCCCCTACATCTGGAGCATCCGGAGTCAGGTCTATGAATTGGGTATTAAGGATTTTTCTATCTTCTGGAGTATCCGTTCCCATCGCTTATTTTCAAGCCGCAACCTTGCCACACGCCCAGCCGTTTGACTGACGGTCGATGCTTCCAAATCCAAATGTTCTGCGAGCTCTCTTAGAGAAAGTCCGCCTCTTTCGCGGCCCAAGTAAATCAACACCGCACGTACAGGATTCGATCGGTTCCCCGTTTTGAGTGCCATCAACTCCGGTGACGCTTTTTGAACCCGCTTCTTGATCTCCTCCCAGGTCGGCCGCACTTCAAGCCCCCTTCGACTTGGAACTTCTCGGTTCCGCCCCCCACTGAGTTTCGTTTGAACAGATCGAAGGAAACCCTCTCCTCCCAGTACAACTTGCCCGACCACTTCTTTCCAGGGGGTCTCCATTTCCTTCCGGACCCCTTCCTCCACATACTTCCGATAAGCCTGTTCCGCCCTCCTGTTTTCTCGGCCGAACGTTCCCAAGAGCGCCTCTCTCGTCAACCATCCCGGCGCCGTCCGACTTCCGATGTAGTCTCGGTAGCTGCTCCAAGCATATCGTTCTGGCCGAATATCCATTTTAACTCGAATCGGGTTGAGATGGATGTATCGGGAAAGTTCTAAAAGGTAGCTCTCCTTCTCCACCAAAATGGCTTTGTATCGCCCCTGGAAGAGATGTCCAGCCCGCTGGTGGGTCCGGTTGAAGGAGGAGGTGTAGACCCCGTTCAGATGTCTTAGGGCCAAAGACAAATTGGCTTCTTTGGTCTCCAGCAAGAGGTGGTAATGGTTGTCCATCAGGACGTAGGCATGGAGGATCAACCGATAACGTTCCACTGCCTGAGCCAAGATCGCAAGAAAGGTCTCTCGATCTTCGTCGGACCGAAAGATCGCTTTTCGTTCATTCCCTCGGGCAGTGATGTGATAAAGCGCGCCAGGATATTGCACGCGCAGCGGCCGGGCCATGGACTTCTCCAGAAGATCGGTCTGAAGATTACCAGAAGAAATCGCCAAAAGTCAATTCTATAGACCTGACCCCGGACGGGACCCCCGGACGGTGGGCCCTTATTTCATGGGGGCGAAAAGATCGGTCGAGGGGGAAAGGAAGGTGACGAGATAAAAAATATAGATCGCTGCGATCACCATCCCGGCGAAAAGCAGAACATATTTGATGATGTTTTTCATTTAAACCTCGTTTGATTCAGCGGTTCGCGGCAAGGATCCGTCTTGGTTGCGAAAACCTCCGTTAAAACTGTCTGACCAGCGGTTTGGCGGGGCCACCCCGTTCTTGCAGCCAGCGGGAGAGGGGGAGACTCTGCCGTTCCTTGAACCGAATGCCGATCTCCATGAATTCGAGGGTCTGGGCCAGAGCACGCTCGGCGGCGGCGATGTGGTTCGTCGGGTCGTTGAAGAACGATTTCACCTCGTCATTCCAGGAAGGACGCCAAAGGGTGCGTGTTCCCTGGATCATCCGGACGGCCCCGACGCTCCCCCCCTTCTCTCGCAGCGGTTGCCAATGGTTTTTGACGAAGTTCCAAGCTTCTTCCTGTACCGACGGATTTGCGAGGAGATACCGGACCGGTTTCCAAACATCTTGGGAGCGGATCTCGTCGGAGAGGGCCCGTTCCAACAGTTTCCGGGCGAGGTCGGGCTTGGTGAAGTCGGACAGGGCGATGAGATAACGGTCCCGATCTTCCGGTGTGGCGGCGGTTTTGAATTTTTGGAAGAAGCGATCAAAACCGGACCCGCCGTCGGTCCGCGCGGTCAGCCGTACGAGCGGCGTCGCCAACGTCGGATCGAGCGACGTCGGTTTCGCTTGATAAAGGGTCCACCGGCGGGGAAGTTCCGAAAGGATCTCTTCGTCTCCGGCCAACGCCCCCATCCCCCAGAGGGCCGCGGCGCGGGTTAACTTCCGCTCATCGTCTTCGCCGGAGGCCGGATCCCATCCAAGCATTTTCCAGAGCGGGTCGAAAAACTCCTTGACCAATGTTTGGAACTGGGGTCGATTCTTGGGAAGAACGATCTGGTTTGAAAGGGTTTCAAAATAGGCTGCCGCCGCCTCCGCCACGAATCGGGTCGGATCTCCTTTGAATAAAAGAAGGCTCTCCATAAAGGTGACGATCGAGAGATCGCCGCTGACACAAACGGCCCAGAGGTGATTCAATAATCCGATCCGTTCAGAAGCGGAAAGGGTTGGAATGGCGGTCGGCAACAATGCGTTGCGAAGCGGCCGATCGTACTCCACCCGGAGGAATCCCCCCTCCTCGGCGTTCCCATAAATCCAGCGGACCGCTCCTTTTCCCGGAAGGGTGACGGGGGTCGTTCGGTTTTTGAGCGGGACCCGGTCGGTCGAGACCCCGCCTTCGTCTTCATACTTGATTGTAAAGGGGATGGTCCAAAGCGAGGAGGGTTCCGCGCCCTCTTGCCCGGCGGCGAAGAATCGGCGCTGCTCGATGAGAAGACTTCTAAAATCGTTTTCGGACGCCGAAAGCCGAACGAGTGGGAATCCCGGTTGGGTAAACCAATCTTTGGCGATCGCCGAAACCGGTTGGCCGGAAGCGGCTTCGAGCGCCTGCCAAAGATCAGCAGCGACGGTGTTTTGATATTGGTGCGCCTTCATGTAGTTCCGAATGCCGGCGCGGAAATGCGCTTCGCCCAGAAACTGCTCGATCATCCGAAGACAGGCCGCCCCCTTTTCGTAGGTGAGGGGATCGAACATCTCCTCGATCTCCGCCGCGCTGGTCACCTTCGCCTGGATCGGCCGGGTGCTTCGAAGCGCGTCGACGCCGAGCGGAACCTGTTTTTCCTGTTGAAATTCCACCCAGGAGTTCCACTCCGGTCGCCATTCATCAACGATCTTTACCGCCAGCCATGTGGCGAACGCCTCGTTCAGCCAAAGGTCGTCCCACCAGGCCATCGTGACGAGGTTGCCAAACCATTGATGGACGATCTCATGGGTGATGACGTTGGCGACCCCCCGTTGGGTTCCGGTGGAGGCGAGTGTCTCGTCGAGCAAGAGGCGCGAGTCGCGGAAAAAAATCGCCCCCCAATTTTCCATTGCCCCCATCGCAAAATCGGGAACGCCGACGAGGTCGAGTTTTGGATAGGGGTAAGGAAGATCGAAGTAGTCATTGAGAAGGGGAAGGACCGCCGCCGTGACTTTGAGGGCGAAGTCGCCCAAGTGGAGTTGGCCGGGAAGGGTCCAGACGGCGACGCGGGTTCCGGCAACCTGGATCTCTTTCGATTCGAGCCGCGCGACCGCCAATGCCAAAAGATAGGTCGACATGATCGGCGTCTCATCGAAGGAGACGGTTTTCATGACCCCATCGATCTTCTCATCGCCGATCGGCATGTTGGACAGGGCGGTTAAGTGCGAGGGGAGGGTGACCGTCAAGCGAAAACGGGCCTTGATTCCCGGCTCATCAAAACAGGGGAACATCCGCCGGGCGTCGGTTGCCTCGAATTGCGTAAAGGCGTAGGTTTCCCCGGCGGCGCGGGCTTCGTAAAGCCCGCGAAGCTGCCGGTTGAGTTGCCCGGAAAAACGGAGGGTGAGGCGCAATGGTCCGGCCGGGAGTGGCTTTGGAAAGGTGAGGGTGATCGTTTCCGAGGCGGTGTCGGCCGTGACCCTGGCGGGGAGTCCTTCTCCACCAGTGGCATCTTCGATGTCGAGTTCCAAGGCATGGAGGGAAACGGTCTCGGTCGGCCGTAAAACGATCAGGTCGATCACGACCTCTCCCTGAAACGATTTTTTCTCGGGAACAACCGTGAGATGGAGATGATAACGTTCCGGTCGGACCGCTTCCGGCAGGCGTCCATTCGTCAGTACATTCATCGGTTCCCCCTCATCATGAGACGGGAGCGATTATATGACGAACGGCTCCGAAGGGCAAGCGGAAGGTCTTTAGAGCTTATTCGAACCGCAAACGCATCGGCCGCTTGATCCGGATGGAGTTGGCCTCATTTCAGATGAAACTGAGACCGATAGTCGGAAGGGGACTGCCCCATTTTACTGAAGAAGACCTTGCTGAAGTATCCCTGCTCCGAGAAACCGACTTCGCAACTGATCTCCTTGATCGTCCGATGGGGGTCTTTCAGAAGCTGGATCGCCCGGTCGATTCGAATGGCGGTCACATAGTCATGAAAGCCGATTCCACATTCTTTCTTGAACGACGCGGAAAGGTACTTCGGATGCAAAGAGACCGCTTGGCCGGTCTCTTCCAATGAGAGGGCCGTGGAGCGATAGTGACGATCAATGAATTGGACAGCGCGACGCATCTTGAGAGAAAGCTGTTCGAAGTCGATGCCGAGATCGAGGTGAACCCGCTCGAAGGGGTCGGCTCCCAGGAGCCGGCCGATCTTCTGTTCGAGGAGGTTGAGATCCCACGGTTTATCGATATAACCATTCGCCCGGATCTCCAACAGTTGTGCAAGCAGCTCTTTCGTGCCGAAGGCGCTGGTAAAGAGGATCGGGACAACCCGGTCGATCTGGCGGATCTTCTTAAAAAGGGTGAGGCCGTCCATATCGGCCAGCCGATAGTCCATGATAATCAGATCGATTTCACGTCGCTCCTGAACAACCTGAAGTGCTGTTTCCCCTTTATCCTTTTTGATTAGTCCATGTTTTCCCTGAAGGAAAATTTCGAGCGATTGGAGAACCGCAGGATCATCATCGACCGCCAAAATGGTTTTTTTGAGTGAATCAGGCAGCCCCTTTGTAGTTTCTTTGCTTACCGTGCTATTTCCCAAACCGCTGGTATGAACATAAGGTGAAGAGATCATAGATGTTTTCCAATTACATGAGGTTACACTAGTTATTATACCCGATCTTTCAAGATTGAAAAGGACAGATTTTTCTGCCGACCCCGTCCGATCAAAACCATTGGGGGAACTCAAGAATGGTTTCCCACTCTTCGGGAGTAACGGGGGTGATTGATAGTCGATTCCCCTTCCGAAGCACCATCATACCCTTCAAAGCCGGGATCTCTCGGAGTTTTTCAAGAGAGATCACTTCCCGACCGGCCTTCACGAACCGGATGTCGACCATGAACCAAATCGGATCGCTTGGAAGACTTTTGGGATCATAATGCCGGTCTTTCGGATCCCAGGCGGTTCGGTCGGGATAACCGGTTTTAATAACCTCGGCCCTCCCTGCGATTCCAACCGGTTCCGTGTTGCTGTGGTAAAAAAGAACGCCATCCCCGACACGCATTTGGTCGCGCATAAAGTTTCTCGCTTGATAGTTGCGAACCCCCGACCAATACGTCGTCCCGTCTTTTTTAAGATGATCGATCGAGTAGACATTCGGCTCTGACTTCATTAACCAGTACTGTCTTTCAGGCGCCACGATGATGCTCCAGTCCAGAAACAATGACCTGCAGGGAATGATTACGGTCTTAAAACGACCATTCCCACAGTCCGTCAGAGGTAGAAACGAAAACCATAACCTGCGGGAAAGGGTGTAGATACGGAAACCATAATCGGATTCTAACATCATTGTCAAGCAAAGCGGCCGAGCCTTGATCAATCGAACGGGTCGTAAGGGGGGACTTGACAGCGACCCCGGTTTTTGGGATATAGTATTCATATGAATACTATATCGATGCCATGATGGAACCATTGACTGAACGACAGGCTGAGATGCTGAGGTTCATCGGCGATTATCTTGCAGACCACGGTTATCCTCCGACCCAACGGGAGATGATGCGGCGTTTCCAGATCAAGAGCACCCGGGGAGTGGCGCGGCATCTCGAAGCATTACAGAAAAAGGGGTATCTGATCCGAGGAGAGGGGGCACGGGCAATCGAGATTCACCCCTCTTCTCAGGGAATCCCGATCATTGGGAAGGTGGCGGCCGGTCGACCGATTCAGGCCATCGAGAACATCGAGGGACGGATTGATCTCTCTCGAATCTTGACCCGTTGGAAGGGGGCTTTTTTCTTGAGAGTGAAAGGAGAGAGCATGATCGGCGAGGGGATTTTTGAAGGAGATTATCTGCTGGTAAAGCCGCAGGCAACCGTCGAAACGGGAACCGTTGCGGTGGTCCTTTTAAGCGGGGAGGCGGCGGTAAAACGGTTTGCCCGAGAGGGGGAGAAGATCGTTCTCCATTCCGCCAATCCGGCCTATCCGCCGATCGAGGTCACGCGAGGAAGCGGAGACTTTCGAATCGTCGGGAAGGTGGTTGCCGTTTTTCGCTCATTGATCGGCCCTCTCGGCTGAACATGCATCCGATCTGTCCTGAGAAAATTTCTCCGGCGAAAGAGGAGGTGAAAATGGAAACGTTACAACGGGCGCCGCTTCGGAACGATCGGGATGACATATCGATCCAGGATCAAAAAATCGAGGAAAAAGAGGATTGCCTTCCCATCTTCGATCGAAGGGGGTCGGTTGCGTCGGTGATATTGGTGATCGATCTCTCCCAACAGATCATCGTCTACAAAGGGATTACCGTGGTGCTCACGCCGATTCCGTTTAAGTTCCTTGTGGTCCTGGGCCGGACGCCGGGTCGCGTTGTAAAGAAAGAGATCCTCTACGATGCCGTTTACGGGAGCGCCGATGCCCGATCCGACGATGATCGTCCGTATGAGCGGCAATTGGCCGATCATAAACGTAAGGTCTTGACTCAAATTCACAACGCCGTTGCCGGAGCGGGTGAGACCAGATCCGATGAAATAAAGAAACTGATCGGGGTTCGCCGCGGGGTCGGTTACACCCTTTCCCTCCATCCCGCGGAAGTCCTCTTCGTTCCTGCTTCCCTTTGAGACCGTCTCTCTATAAACCTCTTTCCAAACGATAAAGAAACCGACGAAAAAACAGAAAAGAACCAGTCAACCGCCAAGATCGTTCCGTCTGTCTTCTGTTAACCTCCGGCATGAAATGAGGGAGATGTCTTGAGGCAAGGATGCCTCAAGAAAAGAACGCCCCATCAAGGAGGGACTGCCATGCTTCATGAGGTGATGTATTTTCTGCTGTTGCTGGTTCCAATCATTCCGGCTATCGTCGTTTTTTATCACGAAACCGATCTGCCGGGGTGTCGTTCCTTGTCCGACCCGGAATCGGTCCTGCCGTTGGAAACAAGAGGGGAGAGGCGGTGAGAAAAGGTATTATTTCCCCTTTTCGATCCACTCGTCGATAACACCCTTGGCCATGTTGATCGGGATCGCAAAGCCGATTCCTTGCCCCGTGGCGACGATGGCAGTGCTGATCCCGATCACTTCTCCTCTCGCATTGAGGAGAGGCCCCCCGCTGTTGCCGAAGTTGATCGAGGCATCGGTCTGAAGGAAATTCTCGCGATCGGTCAAACCGAGGTCGGTTCGTCCGGTGGCGCTGATGATGCCGACGGTGACGGTTCGGTCGAGACCGAACGGATTTCCGATGGCAATCGCCCACTCTCCGACCTGAATCCGGCCTGAATCACCCAAGAGGGCGACCGGCAGGTCGGCTTGGGATGGGATCCGGATCACTGCCAGATCGGTTTTTGGATCTTTTCCGATAATCGTTCCGACAAATTCCCGTCGATCGGAGAGCTTGATCGTAATTTTGTCGGCCTCTGCAATCACGTGGTGATTTGTCAGGATGTACCCTCCCTTGCTGATGATGAAACCGGAACCGAGGCTCTTTTGACGAAATTCGCGACGGGGGCTGTTTTTGAACAAGTCCCCGAGAAAATCTCGGAAAAGTCCTTTTTCCTGGGAGGCATCGGGATGACGGACGAAGTGAACGGTGCTGATGTTGACGACCGCCGGAGTGACCTTCTTCGCTACTCGGATAAACGCCTTTTCGGTGATCAGGAGTTCGCGCGCGGGGATTTCCCCGACCGGTTCGATCTCCTCGATCCGATTCTCTTGCCGGCTTTCCTGAACGGAAGTTGTCACTGCCGCGGGGGTGGAGGACTCTCCCTGACAGGAGGAAAGAAAGAAGAGAGAAAGGGCAATTGCAATGAGAGCTTGTGAGGAAATTCCAGCGCGAAGCGAGAGGGTCACTAGCCGGTTTTTCTGTCGGTCTTGGGCCGTTTGCGTGAAGCAATGCTCACACTGTTTCAATGAAACTCCGTGGTGTGAGAAACAAGCCTCCCGGCGTCATTCAAGCAATCGCTCAAGACGAGCCGGTTAGAAGCTTGTACTCGATGCCGTCGACGAGGGCCTGCCAGCTTGCCTCGATGATATTTTCCGAGACGCCGACTGTCCCCCACGATTTTTCGCCGTCTCCCGATTCGATCAAGACGCGGACTTTCGATCCGGTCCCGTCACTGGCGGCCAAAACCCGCACCTTATAATCGAGCAGTTTGACCTCGGAGAGGGCCGGGTAGAATTTTTCGAGCGCCTTTCGGAGGGCGTGATCAAGCGCATTGACCGGGCCGTTACCGGTTGCCGCCGTGTGTTCGACCTGCCCGCCGACCTTGAGCATGATCGTCGCCTCGCAGAGGGTCCCTTCCTCCCTGTGCGTGATCACCGCTGATTCCTCCGCCGATCGTTTCTCCACGATGACCCGGAAACTGATCAGGTCGAAAAAAGGCTTGTGTTTGCCGAGCGCCTTTCGCATCAACAATTCGAACGATCCCTCCGCCCCCTCGAACTGATATCCCTCATGCTCCCGCTCCTTCAACACCTGGAGGATCTCCTTGAGATGAGGGCTGTCGGGGGCGAGATGGATCCGATATTCCTTCGCCTTCTCCAAGAGACTGCTCTTGCCTGCGTAGTCGGAGACGAGAACCCGTTGCCGATTTCCAATCTTGGCCGGCGGGACATGCTCGTAGGTCTCCGCCTTTTTCCGAACGGCATGGACGTGGATTCCCCCTTTGTGGGCGAAGGCGGCATCACCGACATAGGCTTGGTGTTTATTGTGCGGAAGGTTGGCGATCTCGCTGACGTAATGGGAGACCTCCCGCAGGTGCCGGAGCTGCTCGTCCGAAACGCAGGGGATCTTCATCTTGAGTTTCAGGTTCGGAAGGATCGAACAGAGGTTGGCGTTTCCGCAGCGCTCCCCGAAGCCGTTGACCGTTCCCTGCACCTGGGCCACCCCAAGTTCCACCGCGGTCAAGGCATTTGCCACCGCCATCTCGGAGTCGTTATGGGTGTGAATCCCCAGATTCCCACCGATCTCCCGCTGGACCACCTCGAGCGCCTCGCGGATCTGCCACGGCATCATTCCGCCGTTTGTGTCGCACAAAATGATACACTCGGCCCCGGCCCGTTTCGCCGCTTCGAGGGTCTTGAGGGCATATTCGGAATCGGCCAGGTAGCCGTTGAAAAAATGCTCCGCGTCATAGAAAACCCGCTTTCCTTGCGACCGGAGGTATTCGATCGAGTCGGAGATGATCTCCAGGTTTTTTTTCAGCGTGATGCCGAGTGCATCGGTGACGTGGAGATCCCAGCTCTTTCCAAAGAGGGTGACGATGTCGGTCCCCGCCTCGACCAGCGCCTTGAGATTCGGATCGTCGGACACCTTGTTCTTCGATTTGCGGGTCGCCCCGAAGGCAACCAGCTTCGCCGACTTGAGCCGGATCTTTTTCATCTCTTCAAAGAAGAGGATATCTTTCGGATTGGCCCCTGGCCACCCCCCTTCGATGTAATGGAGGCCGAGTTCATCGAGTTTTTGGGCGATTCGAAGCTTGTCCTCGACGGAGAAGGAGACATCTTCCGATTGTGCCCCGTCGCGGAGGGTGGTATCGTAGATCTCGACTGTCCGCATTAAGAACTCCTCTATATTTATGTGGGGGCCCGTGCGGATGAACCCAAGAAAAGGTCCTCCGATGCCCCCCCCCGCGCTTGCTCCGGCAAAGCCCTCGCTCGCTTTATCTATCCACGTCGGGTTTTCTTCTTTGCCTTGGGCGACGGTTCCTTCGAAAGCTCGAAGGTGTCGTGAAGCGTTCGGACCGCCAGTTCGGTATATTTCGAATCAATCACGCAGGAGATCTTGATCTCGGACGTGGAGATCATCATGATGTTGATCCCTTCCGCCGCCAGCGCCGCAAACATCTTCGCCGCCACGCCGGAGTGAGAGCGCATCCCGACCCCCACGATCGATACCTTGGCGATATTCTCGGTCAACTGAATCTCCTGAACACCCATCTCCTCGCCGAGTTTCGATAACGTTTCTTTTGCCTTCCGGGAATCCCCTTTCGGGACGGTGAACGAGATGTCGGTTAATCCCCCTTGGCCGATGTTCTGTATGATCATGTCGACGAGGACATTCTCGCCGGCAAGCGCTCCGAAAATTTTTGAGGCGATTCCGGGCCGATCGGGAACGCCGAGGAGGGTGACCTTGGCTTGATTTTTATCATAAGTCACCCCTGAGACGACCTCTTGCTCCATTTCTGGATCCTCCTTCGTGACCAAGGTCCCTTCACGGTCGTTGAAGCTGGACCGGACGCGAACCGGGACTTGATATTTCATTGCGAACTCAACCGATCGGGTTTGCAACACCTTTGCCCCCAGACTGGCCATTTCCAACATCTCTTCGTAGGAGATCTTCGACAGTTTCCTTGCATTTGGGACGATGTTCGGATCGGTGGTATAAACCCCGTCGACGTCGGTGTAGATGTCGCAAAGGTCGGCTTTTAACGCTGCGGCAAGGGCGACCGCAGTGGTGTCGGAGCCGCCCCGTCCCAGGGTCGTCACGTCCGACCTTGGGTTGATTCCCTGAAAACCGGCAACCACCGGAACCGCCCCTTCGGCCAAGGCCTCTCTGAGGCGATCCGCGCTGATCCGTTCGATCCGGGCATTGGTGTGAACCGAGTCGGTCAAGATCCCCACCTGTCTTCCGGTGAAGGAGCGCGCCGAAACTCCGATCTCCTGCAGGGCCATTGCCAGGAGCGCGATCGTGACCCGCTCTCCGGTGGAGAGCAGCATGTCCATCTCGCGCTGATTGGGGGCGGAGGAGAGTTGATGGGCGAGACCGATCAGCCGATCGGTCTCGCCGCTCATGGCAGAGACGACCACCACGACGTCGTGTCCCTCCCGTCGGGCTTGCGCAACCCGCCTCGCAACGTTCTTGATCCGGTCGGGATTCCCGACCGAGGTCCCGCCATATTTCTGAACGATTAAACTCATTTGAACAAACCGTCCGTTAAAACCCCAGGACTTTCAACACGTCATCCAACCGCGCTTTGATTGTCGTCGGCTTCTGGGCGATGCTCATTGAAAAATCGGCGTCTTTGAGGCCATGTCCCGTGAGGGTGCAAACCACCGTCTCTCCCTTTGTGAAGAATCCTTTCTTGTTCAATTTGATCACCCCCGCGACCCCCGCCGCGGAGGCCGGTTCGCAGAAAACCCCTTCCAGTCCGGCGATCATCCGATACGCTTCGACGATCTCATCGTCGGTCACCAGATCGATCGCCCCTTTCGATTCGGCTGCCGCCGCGACCGCCAGCTTCCAGCTCGCCGGGTTGCCGATTCGGATGGCGGTGGCGATCGTTCTCGGTTTCTCGACCACATGCCCGAGGACGATCGGTGCGGCCCCCGCCGCCTGAAACCCGATCATCTTCGGCAGGGAGCTGCTCTTTCCCTTCTCGTAATATTCTTTATACCCTTTCCAATAAGCGGTGATGTTTCCGGCATTTCCGACGGGGAGGAAGTGGTAGTTCGGGGCAAACCCCAATTGATCGCAAACCTCGAAGGCCCCGGTCTTCTGGCCCTCCAGGCGATAAGGGTTGATCGAGTTGACCAGGGTGATCGGGTATTTTTCGGCCACCTGTTTTACCAGCGCCAACGCCTCATCGAAGTTTCCGTCGACCTGAATCACTGTGGCGCGATGGATCATCGCCTGCGCCAGCTTTCCAAGGGCGATCTTCCCCTCCGGGATCAAGACATACGCCTTCATCCCACCGCGGGCGCCATAGGCCGACGCGGAGGCCGAAGTGTTTCCGGTGGAGGCGCAGATCACCGCCCGGGCCCCTTCCTCTTTTGCCTTCGAAATGGCGAGGGTCATCCCCCGGTCTTTGAAGGAGCCGGTTGGATTGGCCCCTTCGTATTTAAAATAGAGGTCGATCTCGGCATGGATCGCGGCGGCCAAACGAGGGGCGGGGACCAACGGCGTGTTCCCCTCCAGGAGGGTGACGATGGGTGTCTTATCCGTGACCGGAAGGAATTCGCGGTAAGCTTCGATCAGTCCTGGCCAGGCCATTTATTTCATGTGGGGGCCGGTGCGGATGACCCGAAAAAAAGGTCCTCCGATGCCCCCACCCCCCGCGCTCGCGCCGGCAAAGCCGTTCGCTTTGCTATTCATCTTTTCCCTCCACGCGGATCAGGACGGTTGGTTCCGAGACGCATTCCATCCGATCGATTTTGGAAAGCGCGTCACGCACGTCGCGCTCGCGTGCTTGATGGGTCATCATGACCAACGGGACGTTTCCCCCCGCCTTCCTCCCATGTTGAATCACCGACGAGATACTGATCCGATGTCTTCCCAAAACCCCCGAGACCTTGGAGAGCACCCCGGGATGATCTTGCGCCATAAATCGGAGATAGTAGAGACTTTTAATTTCCTCGACGCTTTTGATCCGGAGCGACGGTCTTGCTTCCGGCAGAAAAGAGGCTGGTGGCACCCGCCCGCTGATTCCCTTTAAAATATTTCTCGAAATATCGATCAGATCACCAACCACGGCGCTCCCGGTTGGAAGGCTCCCGGCGCCCCGTCCGTAAAAAAGGGCTTCGCCGAGTGATTCTCCGATGACATAGATGGCGTTGTGAACGCCGCCGACACGGGAGAGAAGATACTCCTTTGGAACCATCGTCGGATGGACGCGGGCCTCGATCTCGCCGTCGGCCATCTTGGCGATGGCGAGGAGTTTGATCGTGTAGCCGAACTCTTGGGCGAAGGCGATGTCGAGCGGCGTCACCTTGTCGACCCCTTCGGTATAAATTTCCTTTAAAGAGACCGGCGTGCCGAAGGCGAGGGAGGTCAGGATCGCCAGTTTATGGGCCGAATCGGCCCCGCCGATGTCGAGCGTGGGGTCGGCTTCGGCATAACCGAGCCGTTGCGCCTCGGCCAGCACGTTGGAAAAACTCTCTCCCTCTTCCGTCATCTGGGTCAGGATGTAATTGCAGGTGCCGTTGACGATGCCGTAAATCGCCGTCACTTTGTCGGCCGCCAACCCCTCTTTCATTGCCCGGATGATCGGGATGCCTCCTCCGACGCTTCCCTCGAAACCGATATCGACCCCCTGTTTCACAGCGGCGCGGAAGAGCTCTTCTCCATGTGCCGCTAGGAGCGCTTTGTTGGCGGTGACGACATGTTTGCCCCGGTGAATCGCCTGGAGGAGATAGTGGCGCGCCGGCTCGTAGCCGCCGATCAGTTCGACGACGACGTCGATTTCAGGGTCTTCGATCACCTTCATCGGGTCGGTGGTCAGGATCCCCTTCGGGAGGGAGGTTCCCCGGCTCCGCTTGACATCGAGGTCCGCAATCCGGACGACGTCGATGGAGCAGCCGAGCCGCCGCCGGATCAGCTCCTTCTGCCCGGTCAGGATTTTCAGTGTGCCGGTACCGACGGTTCCAAAACCGATGATGCCGATTTTGATGGACGACTTCACCGATCAATCACCCTTAGGGACGCGGTCTGCCATCCCCCTGCTCAATGCCTTTTTAATCCCCTGGATCGCCTGGCGCGTTCGATGTTCGTTTTCGACCAGGGCGAAGCGGACATGGTCGTCTCCATACTCGCCGAACCCGATCCCCGGCGAGACCGCCACTTTCGCTTCGCTGAGGAGGTATTTTGAAAATTCAAGCGATCCCATCTTTCGAAACGGCTCGGGGATTTGAGCCCAGACGAACATGGTTGCCTTCGGTTTCTCGATCTGCCATCCGATCCGGTTAAGACCGTCGACCAACACATTTCGACGGCTCCGGTAGGTCTTGACGACCTCCTTGACGCAATCTTGCGGCCCGTTGAGTGCGATGATCGCGGCGATTTGAACCGGTTGGAAGATCCCATAATCGAGATAACTTTTGAGCTTGGTTAACGCACCGATCATCTCCCGGTTCCCGACGCAGAAGCCGACGCGCCATCCCGGCATGTTGTAGCTTTTGGAGAGGGTGAAAAACTCGACCCCGACCTCTTTCGCCCCCGGCACTTGCAAAAAGCTCGGTGCTTTGTAACCGTCGAAAACGAGGTCGGCGTAGGCGAGATCATGGACCACCAGCAGTTGGTTTTCCCGCGCGAAATCGACGATCTTTTTGAAAAAGTCGAGGTCAACCACCTGGGTTGTCGGATTATGGGGGAAGTTGATGATCAGCATTTTGGGCCGCGGCCAGGTCTGTTTGAAGGCGGTGGCCATATCCTCGAAGAAATCACGACCGGCCGCGAGCGGGATGGAGCGGACCTCGCCCCCGGCAATCACCACGCTATAAGTGTGGATCGGATAGGTCGGACTGGGGGCCAACACAACGTCCCCCGGTCCGATCGTCGCCAAGGCTAAATGAGAAATGCCTTCTTTGGAGCCAATGGTGACGATCGCTTCTGTATCTGGATCCAATTCCACGGCATAATTTCGCTTATACCAATCGGTAATCGCAAGCCGAAGCCGGGTGATTCCTTTCGAGGCCGAATAGCGATGGTTCCTCGAGTTTTGAAGCGCCTCGATCGCCTTTTCCACGATGTGGGGGGGAGTCGGATGGTCGGGATTCCCCATTCCGAAATCGATGATATCCTCGCCGCGACGCCGGGCCTCGATTTTCATCGAAGTAACGACGTTGAAGACGTATGGCGGGAGCCGCTTGATCCGTTGAAATTCCACTCGAAGGCCTCATGGAATGAATGTGAATAGGCGTGAAACTGATTGAAATTAAAACATTTTATTTAAAAAGACGGAAATTGTCAAATAGATCATCGACCGGGAGAGAGTGCGAGAAACAGTGTGGATCTCCTTTACAGATCGGTTCGGGATAAGATATAGTCACTCCCGTTTGATTCAACCGAGAGCTTGTCAGGAAATCCCAGCGCGAAGCGAGAGCGTCACTGGGTGTGGCTGGCAAGGCGCGGG
>CAZOFJ010000062.1:0-19140 GCA_964579005.1 uncultured Nitrospirota bacterium | reverse complement strand
TTTCTCCCTTCTTCATCGATGATCCCGGTGTAACAGTTGGTTGAATGCAAATCCAGTCCGACGTATAATCCCATCTGATCCTTCCTTGGTTGTGAGCCACATTTGCAAAGGTATGATAGCCTTTCTGGACACCCCTTGGAGGGATCTCTTTTATCTATCGACTGCTAATGCTATCAGGTCTAGGGATTACGTAATATGGCTTTAAAGTCAAATTGGTAGACCTGACCCCTTTTTTCTTTTTCTTTATTTCCTTCTTTCCTCTTTCCGCCGCTCGTGTGAGGCTGGATCAGCCGGGATCCGGACGATCACGGTCGTTCCGATCCCTTTCTTCGATCGGATCTCGATCTTCCCACGATGCTGTTCGACGATATGGTGGCAAGCGGTCAGACCGAGGCCCGTTCCCGGATGGGGAGCTTCGGTCGTGAGAAATGGGTTGAAGAGCTGTTCCAGAGCTTCTTCCTGGATTCCGGCCCCGGTATCGCTCACGGTCATCTCGATCCAGGTGATCCCCTTTTCATCACAATCAGACGATGTCCGGAGGGTGACCGTTCCCGACCGGGTCGCCTGAATGGCGTTGAAAACGAGATTGACGATCACCTGACGCATCTTCTCCCGATCCATTTTCCCAATCGGAAGGTTCGGATCGAGGGAAAGGACGATCTCGTTCTTCCCGTTTTGGGCCTCGCTTTTGAAGAAAACCGCCACCTCCTCCACCAGTCGATTCAGATCGACCGGTGCGGTCAGATCGGCCGCTTTATCACAAAGCTCCGCGGAGGCGGCTGTTCTCGAATAGGCGAGAAGCTTCGCGATCAGCTCCTTGATCCGGCGCGTTTCATCGACCGAGGTCTGATAGAAATCGACCCAATACTCCGCATCGTCCGGTTTCTCCAGCTTTTTCGGCATCATCTGTAGAAAAGAGGAGATGGCCACCAGCGGGTTGTTGATTTCGTGCGCCATCCCGGCGGCCAAAATGCCGATCGACGCCAGCCGGTTGCTCCGGGCAACCGCTTTCATCGCCTCCAGTTTCTCGGCGTGGAGCCGGTCCCGCTCCGCGACGAGATGGTAATGCTCGATCGCCTGAATGATCGCATACCGGAGATCGGCCTCATGATACGGCTTCGTCAAGTACCGGTAGACGTTCCCCTTATTGATCGCATCGATCACCACGGCGACATCGGCGTATGCGGTGATCAGCATCTTGACCGCGGCGGGAACGATCTCCCCGGTAAGCGCCAGAAAATCGACCCCGCGCATCTCCGGCATCCGTTGATCGCTCAAAATGACCGCGACCTCCGGGTGGGCCTGAAGGAGACTCAACGCCGTTTTGGGATCGGTCGCCGTGTGGATCTGAAATTCCTTCTTGTACTGCCGCTCGAAACCGATCACCGTATTCGGCTCATCGTCGACAAAGAGAACCGGATATTTTTTGAGATCGATCTTCATTTTCGCTCATCTTGCAATTGCAACGCGCCGACCGCCGACAACACGCTCTCTTCCCGGCACACCGGGAAGACCACGATCATTTCGGTCCCTTTTCCCGGCGCGCTGCTCACCTCGATCCTCCCGCCATGCCTCGTGACGATCTGATTGCAGACCCAGAGGCCCAACCCGGTCCCCTCCCCGACCTCTTTTGTCGTGAAAAAAGGATCGAAGATCCGGCCGAGATGGTCGGGAGGGATCCCGCTCCCATTGTCCCGGATCGACACCTTCACCCACTTTTTTTCGTCGGCTTCGCTTTTCTCCGCCCAGCTCTTGATCCGGATGGTTCCCTCGACCCCCTTGGGAATCGCCTGAATTGCATTCTGAAGAAGGTTCATGAAGAGTTGATTGATCTGACCGGGGATCAGATCGACCCGACCGATCTCCCCATACTCCTTGATGATACGAACCTTTCCCTTCAATGTTCCGTTGATCAGACTGAGGGTTGAATCGAGGCCGGCATGGAGGTCGGCCGGAACGAACTGCTCTTCCTCTTTCCGGACGTAGCGCTTCAGGTCGTGGACAATCTTCTCGATCCGTTCCATCCCCTCCTCGATGATCCGGAGATCGTCCGGAATCTCCGCGATCTGCTCGCCGGTCTCCTCATCGAACCGGATCTCCTCCCTCTTCAACCCGTCGAGAAGGGGGGTCACCGCCCGCCGGAGGTTCTTCAGGTTGACCTTGGAAAAGTGGAGCGGGTTGTTCACCTCATGGGCCACCCCGGCCACCAGGAGGCCCAACGCGGCCATCTTTTCGGAATGGACCAACTGCGCCTTCATTTCGGAGAGGTTTAATAACGACCTGACCCGCGCCGCGAGCTCTTCGGGGCTGAACGGCTTGGTCAGATAGTCGTCGGCTCCGCAATCGAGCCCTTCGATCTTCGCGGAGAGATCGGCCCTGGCGGTCATCAATAGCACCGGGAGATGCCGGGTTCTCGGATCGGCCTTGATCTCCCGGCAGAGCTGATGACCGTCTTTCAGCGGCATCATCACATCGGAGAGGATCAACGCCGGGAGATCCCGGATTGCCCGCTCCACCCCGGAGACCCCGTTTCGAGCGGTGACGATCCGGTATTGTTCACCCAGTTGAAGGGTAAGGAGTTGGAGCATGTCGGGATCGTCTTCCACCAAAAGAATCGTTTTGGCTTGACCCGCGGCATTCAAAGCTGGGGATGGGAGATTGTGCGGGAGATCTCCCGGCGCGCCGGAAACCGTATGTTCCGCCCTCTTCCAAAGGTTCAGCGTCCAATCGGCTTCCGGTTTTTCAGGGAACTCCGCAACCGCCGGGTATCCGGTCCGATACGGCAGGGTAAAAGTCATCACCGTCCCCTTTCCCGGTTCGCTCTCCGCCCGGATCTCCCCGCCATGAAGCGCGATCAGCTCCTTCACCAGGGCCAGACCGATACCGGTCCCTCCGTGGCGCCGGCTTGCGGAGGAATCGACCTGGGCGAAGCGGCCGAAAATCTTCGGAAGGTCTTCCTTGGCGATCCCGATCCCGCTGTCCGAAACCGATACCACCACCGCTCCCTCGCAGCGCCGGCAGGCCACCTCGACCCTCCCTCCCCGCTCGGTGAACTTCAGTCCATTGAAGATCAGATTCAACAACACCTGTTCGATCCGGTCGCGGTCGAAATAAAATTCGAGGGGGCCGTCGAGGGGGCTCTTATGGATGGAGACGGCAAGGGTGATTTCCTTCCGCTCCGCCGTCGGCCGGACGGAGGAAACAATCTCTTCGATGAAAACGCCCAGATCGGTCCGGGTATAAGAGAGCTTCGCTTCCCCCGCGTCGATCTTCGCCAGGTCGAGGAGGTTGTTGATCAATTTTAAAAGGCGGAGGCCGTTTTGGTAGACCATCTCGATCTCTTTCCGCCGGTCGGCGGAGAGATCGGGCCGGGCAAGGAACAGTTCCAGGGGCGCCAAGATCAGGGTCAGCGGCGTTCTCAATTCGTGCGAAACGTTGGCGAAAAACTCCGATTTGAGACGGTCGAGCTCTTGCAATTTCCGGTAAGAGCGTTCCACCTCCCCTTTGCTCTCCGCCAGCTCCCGCGTCCGCTCCGCGACCTGGTACTCCAGCTCCTGTGAAATCCGGTGAACCCCCTGATACGCCAGCGCATTGGCCAGGGCAATGGCGGCCCGCGGGCGGAAGCCCGACAAAAGCGCCATGTCCGAATGGGTGAACGGTTTCCCCCCTTTCTTCTCCCCGAGATGAATGATCCCGATCAGACTTCGCTCATGGGCCAGGGGAAAAGCAACCTTCGCGCCGACTTGCGAAAAATACCGCCGGGCCGACGGGAGGATCGGATTGTTCCGAGACTCATGTTCCATCTCTTCCAGTTCCACCCCCTTCTCCTGCCGCTCCAGCCAGGAAAAGAAGGCCCGGTCTCCCTCCACGCGAACTGTTTTTTTCTCCTCACTCAACACCTCGATCGTGGAGACGGCCAGAAGGTAGTCCCCTTTTTCATCCTGAAGATAGAGAGAGACCGCATCGACCTGAAGGGCCCGGGAGAGGGCCTCCACCATCTTCCGGCCGAGTCTGTCCGGATCGAGGATCGTCACCATCATTCTGCCGAACTCCCGCAGGATCTCGGCCGGACGGTCGCCCTGCCGGAAGAGAGCCTGGTCGATCGCCCGCTCCACCCCTTCCTTGGCATGGTGAACGATTCCGGCCAGGAGGAGAAAGAGCGCCACCAGCGCCCCGGCCAGAAGATGCTCCACAGTCCCTGTCACCATCCGGATCACTCCGAGGATCAGAAAATAAAACCCGATCAGCAACAGCGCCTGGCCGTAAGGAAGGAGGGTCGCCCGGTTCACCACCAAGGTGATGTCCATCACCCGGTGCTTGGCAATTGCATAGGTCATGATCAGGGTCCAGAGGGTGACGAAGATAAAACCGGTGGGGTAGACCTCATAACCGTAAAGCTGGATCTTATCGATTGTTGCAATGTATCCGATGACAAAGGCCCAGAAAACATATTTGAGCCGGACCGCCTCGAAAGGGTCGGAGCGCTCCTTGGCCTTGTATCCCCGGTAGAGCTTCCCGAGGGCGACCCCGCTGACGGGAAAAAAGTAAAGCAAAAATAAAGGATGAAGAAGACCGGCCTTGGGGTAGTAGCCCCAAAAATAGGAATACTGACCGTTGATAAAATAGGAAGTCGGGAGGAGCAAAAAGAAAAAGGTCCCGATCAAGTAGTGGGCCAGGATTTTCCTCTTATCTACCTGATGCCGAAGAAAACTCGTGCAGAAATGATAAACGAAGGCGGGGATATAAACGATCCCGGCATTAAATGCGAATTTCCCCCAAAAAACCGCCTTCGCTTCATCGGTCGTAGAGTAGGTCATGAACATGCCAAATAACCAAATGCAGACCCCAAGACAGGTTAAACCGAAGGTGATGTTCGGGGTTGACCGAGGATTCTTGAGGACAATCCAGAGCCCGCAGGCGAAGATGATCGTCCCAGCCAACAAGGGAGGGATAGAGTAGAAGGTGGCCCGCTGACTGAGGGTCACGGCCAGGTAGGTGGGAATTAAAACAGTGCCGAGCAAAAGACCATAGGCCGCTCCCTTGTTGATGACGATGGAAATATCCATGAGGCGGTGGCGGATGATGGCATAAGCAATAAAAACCACGTACAAAGAGACCAGAGGGTTTAGGAAAGGCGGGACCGATAGCCTGTACCAGGTGAGATAATTTGTGATGCCTGCAATGTATCCAATGGACATTCCGAGAAAAACATATAAGATTTGACTCCTCAGAACTCCCGCGTGATGTTGAATGGCCCGTAACATCAGGAATTGGGAAAAAACAATATTTGCAAGAAGGTGGAGCACGTGTAGATGGAAGAGAGGGCCGGGCTTCAACCAATACGGGAAAAGCAGATAAGGACCGATGTCTCTCGCAAACCACTCTGTGTAGACCATCGATCCGAGAAAGAGGCTGATTAAATAATTGACGACGTAGACCCTCTTTTTCAGCTCCTCTCTTTTAAGAAAGGTGAGAAGAAAATGGGTGAGAGTTGGTGGTATAAATATGACGCATATCATGAGGGTCCGCAGATAGAATTCCGCCTGACTGCTATCCGCCGTGCTGAGCCATAAGAAATAGAAGAGTCCCCATCCCGCGACCACCAGTGAAGTAAGAGAGAAGGTCTGATTAACGCGTGACTTCGGGTTCTTTAAAAAAACGAGACTAGACAATACAACAGAAGCGATAAAATTGAACAATCCGGAGAAGATATAATAATCGAGCGGTATGCGTTCCAACATATGAAAATTGACCTGACTGCCTTTTTTGCAGTCCTACAGAGTTGATTCAGGCGGGGAAATAACCTGCTGCGAGTCCACCAAATCGGCGCATAGAGGGGTGGTATCCGTCTCGGACAAGATTTTGGTTAAGATAAGAAAGAAAATGCACCCCGTTCCTTCCCTCTCAATCCTCAACGAATATCGGCCTTCTCCAAGTTCTTTCGCCATATTCATCAGATCCTCCTCGGTCCTCTTCACAAAAGTCCAATCGCAGAACCAATCCGGTGGCAGCGCGGGAAAAGGGATGTTCTTGTCCTTGTATGTGATCACCAACATGCCCTTCTCATTCAGCAATTGGAATAAAAAGTGGACCAATTTCTTAAAGATCCGATCGGGCAGATATTCGGAGAGGCCCAGGATATAGATCACATCCTGTTTTCCAAGGAGGTCAACATAATATTTGCTGTTTCGGAAGAGGCTTAAAACATTTTCCTTGAAAAACCGGGCCTCGACATTCGGCGGTAGATGATTCAGCAACATTCTCGAGAGATCAAGAGCCTCTTCATCGTGATCCAGACCGGTGAACGTTACCCTCTTTTCATTTAGCCGAAGCGGCTCCGAAAAGAGCTCTCTGACCTCCCTGCAGGGACCGCAAGCAACGTTCAATAGCCTGATATAGGACAACTGACTGTTTTCGATAAAATCCTTCAGAATCACTTTCATCTTGTCCTTACGGTTTCGAACAGCAATGGTGTAGGACTCGCTCAGAAAACATCTGTCGAGATAACGCCCAATTCCTTCAGACTTCGGCCGATTCTCATAGATGGCCTCGAAGAGAATATAGTCGCCGGGATAACCCCGAGGCTTCTCATATGCCATTTTCACAAGATGGCCTTGGTAAACCGAACTACCGATGAGCTCCCTGAATATCTGCTTAATCTTTTTCATTGATATTGCGTCTACATCTTTCTCCAGAGAGCCTGCTTTCATGAGGAGATTGCTCGTCAGACCGGTCAGTTTTTTTTCGATCTCCGGCTGTTCATCTTCTTGATTGCCAATTTCGAGGGCCAATGCAGATAAATCCTCGTGGTATTGTCTGACATCTTTTCTAAAAAAATCATGGACCTTTGCCTTTAGATTCACATCGTCCTTAATATGGGCCGATGCCTTTTCCGCATAGGCATCGAACAGGAAGTCTCGGACAAGAGAAACAGAAGCCCCGCTTGATGTAGAAAACCGCGCGCCGATGCGGACCTTATTCCCCACATGGGGGGACCGCCATACAATTCCTATCGGAAATTGTATCGGTTTCGGGTAGAAGGGAGAAAAATTTATAGATAATAAGAACTCTTCCTCTCGACTGGGAACCGGGCCCTCTACTTCAAAACAGACACCCGTTTCACCAAGATTAAGAATATTCCCTTTCACATGATTTTGAAGTAGTTCCACAGGAAGGGTTGTTATTATTCGAGGGAAACCTCTTCTCTCGGCCGGTGATTTACCTTCTCTCTTCTGCTCGGCCACAGACTGCTCTTTCAGTTTTACTGGGACCTGCCCCTTCATTCTCTCATGAGACTGAACAATATCCATGCTCATCGCCCTCCCCTCAGCACGGTTACTTGCTTTATATCATCAGACAGGAATGTACCACCTGCAAGAGTAGCACTTTTTTGTAAATCCGCCACTCCTGATACGAATTCTTATCTGATTTTTATCTGATTCTCATTTGATGGGCTTGTGAGATGTAAAAAGGGGAGGGAAAGGTCTTGAATAAGACTTTATCTTAGAGGTAATACCGTTCACTTAAAGGAAACCCGATTGCCCTGAAATGAGCCGTTCATGGTTCGACAGGCCTGTCCTGAGCGAAGTCGAAGGGCTCACCCTGAACGGCTTCACTAAACGGCATTGATCTTAGAGGAGTGCGTTGCTTTCCTGTGGGTGATGCCGGTCACTTCGTTTCGAGGGTAAACCGTTGAACGCTTTTTCCCCCTTTTTTATCGTTGACTTCGATCGCGACCATCGCCTTCCCATCGGACACCGGCTCGGCCTTCCAGGCAAGGAGTCCCGAGGCCGGATCGATCGACATGCCGGCGGGACCGCCGCCGAGGCGGTACTCAAGGGGATCGCCATCCGGATCCTGAGCCAAAATCTGATATAAATACTGACCGTTTTCAATCCCGGCCGGAGGGACCGAGGTGATTTCAGGAGGCTGATTGATGACCGCGATCGGCCGGCTGGGGGTCGACGTCCCCGCCATAAAAGAATCGGACGGGGTGACGATCACCCGGACCTGATCCGCACTATGGAGCCGGCTTCCGTCGAGGAGATTTCCGCCGACCCCTTCGACCGGCTCTCCATTGATCTCCCATAGATAATCGTAGAAAACCGAGTCTCCCTCCGGATCCCTTCCCTCCACCTCCGCCAGGATCGTCTGACCCGCCTTCGGCTCCGGCGGGAGGAGGGAGACGGTCGTCACCACCGGGGGATGGTTTCCGATCTTGACGGCCGGACCGGGAAGGGAGGTCCCCTCGGCCTTTCCATCGGAGGGGATCACCTCCACCGAAACGAGATCCCCCTGTCGAAATCCTTTTAAAGGAAGGATTGGTTGATCGCCGACCTCCCTCTGATTGACCAACCACCGATAGCGATAGGTTAACACGTCTCGATCGGGATCTTCGGCCTGAAGCTCCACCCGCAACACCGACTGAAGATCGGGGTCCGCGGGAAAGATCGCCACCCGCGTCAGCCGGGGAGGGGTATTGCCCCGTTCCGGCGGAGGGAAAGAGGCGGAGGGGCTTCCGGTTTCCCTTGCCCCCTGAAGTAGGGGACCTTCCTTTCCCCTGAAAGACCAGAGGGCGGCCAACAAGATGAGCACCGATAAAACGATCCGAAAGTTCATTTTGGCCTCCTCAGTCTGATTTCTCCCGGAAGAGCTTCGTCCCCTGCCGGACGCTACTCGCGGTATTGATCCCTTTTATCTGAAGGATTTCTCCCGTGCTGCTCTGGACGAAACCGGTGGTGGTATTACCGCTTACCACAATGTTGACCTTGGAGGCGACACCGACACCGAGATCCTTCTTTCGGGTCACGGTGATATTGTCTGCTTCGATCCCGATCACACCAACGACCTCAGTCACATCACCATCCCCGTCGGCATCATTTCTATCGGTGCTTGGGAAAGCGGTGCCGGCCTCGACATGCATGGCATAGACGGCATTGGTCCCTTGTAAAAGACAGATATCTGAGTTCGGCTTGTAGGTCGTTGCACTGACGATCCCGCCCAGGATGGTCGATTCGTGCAAAACCCGCTCTCCACCTGCCAGGTTCAGAACCCAGCCCGCCTTTTCACTGGTCGTGTTGTTAATCACGTTGTTGACCAGATCACTCAGGGTCGTTGCCCCGGAGACGGTGGGAGTGATGATTCCTGTTTTCAAGACAGACACACTGGTTACATCGACCAGGTCGCTGCCGAGCACGGTAGGACAGGTCGTCGTCTTCCAATTAGCAACTCCTTTGTCCCAACAGCCGTTCGGGCTCGATTCCTTGATTCCATAGAGGGCCTGCGCACTGGTGTCGACCTGATCGCTTCCGACACCGTTACTGAAGAACCGACCGGTCCCAAAATAGATCCAAAGTCTTCCAGAAACCATCGTGGCAGTCGGCTTGACGAGGACCGGCTTCTGAGGATTAAATAGGACCGACACTTCCCAATTGGTCGGGTCGCTGCTCCCCTTGGTGACAATCCGGTGAACCTTCCCATTCCAACCACCGGCACCGAACGATCCATAGGTTTTTCCGATATACAGGATGTCGGTCTTCGGCTCGGTTGAGTCTTTTGGAAGATCATAGACAACCGGGTCTCCCATGAAAGCATGTTGATCCGTGGGGATACTACCGTCGACGAGGATCTTTCCCGATGGCACCAGAGCACCCGTTTTAAAGTCGACTGCATAGACCCATCCATATTCACTGATCGCTGAGCCGAACTTGTTTCCAAGGTTCACGGTCGGTAGCCCATCGGTCCGCTCCCCTCTGTATGTCGTCGGTCCAGACCCGAAGACAACATACCAATTGTCGCTGTTCCCTGCCTTAAATCGCATGATCGCCGGCCAACCGGTGGTAAAGCCGAGATCGGAGTCTTTAAAAACCCAGAGCAGCTTCGGATCACCTTCCGGATTGGTAATATCGAGGGCGAAATAGGCCGACCGGAACCGATCCTCTCCGGGATCGGTGTCGATCCCATTGCCATTGAGGTCGGCTTTGATCATCCCTCCCCCCATCCGCATGCTCCCGATCAGAACGGTTCCCCATCCCTTGGGATGGATGCAAAGGGGATCGTTCACGTTCGTGGCACAGGCGGCCTCTTCGGTAAAGATCTGGGCATCGGTGATCCGGGGACTTCCATCGACATAGTAGATATGCTTGCTCTTGTCATAATCTGTCTGCGTCAGCCATTTGAGGTGGGGGAGAAGCTCTTGCGGAATAAAACCCCAGAGTTCTTCCCCGAGCGGCTTGTCTCCCGGGGTGTTACCGGTGGGATTGGTTGTAAACCACCCATGCTCGACAACAGGACTGCCAGAGGTCCCTGTCGTCAGATCATCCCCCGGATGGAAAAACCCGCCGTTAAAGGCATGGAGCATCCCGTCATTGGCTCCGACGTAAACGACATGCCGCCTTTTTGAGTACTTCTGGTAAAAAGGAGTGTAGCTCTCGTCCCGGTACTTTTTGTCAAACTGCTCCTGTGGAGCGCCAACAGAAACCGGACTGGAGTAGATAATATCTCCCAATCGCCAGGTCCGGTCCACTCCCCCTATCTTCACTTCGCGGGGCCGGTACCCGGAGACGGCCCCTCCGCGGATGTAGTTAATCATGTCGTTCCCCTCCACCGGGTTCGCCGCGCGGAGATAAGGACGGAGGGTCGGTTCGTTCCCGGGGGTAAAGTCGATCACCTCTCCTGGATCGACGACGCCATCGCCGTCCTGATCAACCCAGGTCTTGATGACGCGGGGGTTGGTCGATAAATCCCGCTCGGCCAGCTTTTTTCCCCCCTCCCAGATCGGCTTCATATCTTCCATCCGGATAATATCGGGCACTCCGGTCTTCTTTCCATTTGAATCGACACTGTAGCGGCGAACCCGGGTCTCCAGGTTAAGGGAGTCGAAGAAGGTCTCCACCACCTTGTCGGCCCCCGCCCCACTAAACAGCAGGCGGCCGTCTTGGTCGCTGTCCTCCCGGAGCTGTCCCAAGCTATCGAAGAAGAGCCCATGATGATAGCCGAGCCAGGAGATCTCGTTGTTCCCCTCAAAGATCGAAGGATAGAAGTAGGCCTGGTAAATCGCACCCTCCCCTCCGGAGGAGGTCGCCAAGACCGAGACCGAGGTTCCGGAAGAGGTCTTGGAGAGGATATCGGCGAGGGCCTCGGTCAGCTTTGTCTCCAACTTGAGTGGGTTGGCGGCGTAAAAGTAGGTGTCCGGCGTGCCGTTGTTGTCTTTGTCCCATTCCTTCTGAAGATCCGGGATACCATTGCTGTTCACGTCATTGAAGGCGCCATACTTCGCCGCATACCAGAGGGGGTCTTTGAGGAAACCGGAGGTGGAACCGGTCACGGTGAAGGTCCGCTCGAAATAGTCGGTGGCGTTCGGCATCGCACCATCCGAGGTCGTAATGACATTGTATTTATCGCAATCAGTGGAACCAGCCCCACCAGAGCTACTGCGGCCACAAGCAATATCCAGATATTCGCCCGGGTTCACCACGCCGCTGATGATATAGCCGGCATAGTCGAGATGTCCTGCCGACGCTGACAGCCCCTTCGTCTTGACGGTAATGGTCCCGGCCCCCGTCTTGACATAGATCCGGTATCGGATATCAAGTTCGTAGTCCCAGCCATATTCGGCGTCATCCCACATCACGTCATAACAAGACTGATAACCGTTTCCCATCTCCGTGGTCCAGTCGGCGTCGTTCTGACAGATCTGGAAGTCGACGAGTTCCCCCTTGGAGTTGTCCCCATATTGTCCCTGACTGGTGCAACCTGGGTAGGCCGGAGCAACGCCGGGGCAGCCGTCATGGAAAGAAGGGACAAGCTGGACCCTGTTCCCGCCGACGGTAAATTCCAGGTTCGGGAGCGGGGAGGCGGTCGCCACGGCATAGGTCGTCATCTTCTGATCTCCCTGCAATGAGGGACGAAGATCGGTCGTCTTCGCATAATGGGCGAGGCCGGCCATGTAGTAGGATCCCTGCTTCGTCGGCTCCTCCACGCAGAGACCTCGGATCGTCTTGAAGTTTCCCGGCTTCGAGGTGCATAACCGATTGAAGGTTGCTCCCGACTGGCCGATAAAAACGTTCCCGATCCCCTCCAAGGTATTCATATTCGCATTATCGAGGAGGGTCTGGACACTGGGGGTGTCTGATGTGCCAATGCTGGAATACCAGTTCGATCCGGGAAGTTGATCAGAATCGAAAGAGGGGAAGGCATCGCTCAGGATCAGGGCAAAGGGCTTCGAGCAGTAGGGGCAGGTGAGATACGGGTCGACCCACTGAGACTCGACGGTCAGACTGGCAAGGCCTGGATCCGGACTGGGAAGACGGAATTCAGAGGTCGGCCCACTCTGTCCCTGAAAATAGCGGATCGTCTCATAGAGCATCTCGCCGATCGGGTTTCCCCAGCTCCTGCAGGTCCCATTGGCCAGGACGGCCGGTTCCGCCGGGACGCAGGTTCCCTCCGCTCCGCCAATATCGTACCACCCTGTCGCGTAGTTATACTGAATGACCTTTAATCGGTCGATGTTCTTGACGATCTCCGACGCACCCTTAATGATCCCGTTTGTGTTGTCGATCTCGGCATTCATATCGGCAATGTTGCTTCGGAGAACCCCCCCGCTGACATTCGCCCCGTAACTCCCGGTCATCAGGCCGAACTTCATCTGAACCGTATCGTCGGCGGTGTCGACCGTTCCTTTTCGGTCGAACCCGAACTTCTGCAATAGCCCGGTCGGCTTATATCTTGAGGCGGAAGCCCCCTGTTTGTACTCCTGGCAGTTCGGTTCCAGCATCGGCGAAACGCAGACCAGGATATCGGCCTGATACGCCACATATTGGCCGTCGCTTGCCGGATTCGAGTTGGCGACGAGATTGGCTCCTCCGGGGGATTGTTTGACACATTGTTTCCCCTCCGTGCTCGCCGCATAGGGAAAGTAACCCCTGATCGCATAGATCAACGAGGAGGTCTCGGTCCCTGCCGTATTCAGATTACAAAGGGTAATCGCGCCCCAGCCAAACGGGATCAGGGAGGAGAGATCGGCCGCATTGTAGACCTTGGCCCAGGAATGAGCATCCTGAGGAAGGAGGGCCCGGCCCAGGACGGTCGTCGTCGCCGTATCGACCGACCGGGTCCCCCCGTAGAGCACCTTTCGGATGATATCGATCCGCGACATGGTCGCCCAGTTGAGGAAGTTTCCGCTCCAGGCACTCGTGCAGTAATGCTTATTCACCCCGGAGGCCAGGGCGGAAGGCTCGAACCGATTGCTCGCATAGGTATAGCACTTGTTCGGGTCAAAATAGCCGTAGTAATTGATCGTGTCCTTGTATGTCGAATCGAGGGACCCGTCTTCATCCAGATCCATGACATCGTTATATGCCTTGTAGAAGAGCTTGTGATCCCGCGACATCACAAACTGTACGAGCGGCGGGACCGATTGGCCGATAAACGGCGGCAGGGCGGAATAATCCTGGAGAACGGGTTGAGAAAAAGCAGGCGGATGAAGCACCATGACGATCGCCGCCGCGATAAAAGGAGCCAGCATTTTTTTGAAGAACTTCGGCCCGGAGGGGCTGAGATTGTGCTTGCTATGCGTGTTCATGTGAAATCCTCTTTTCTGTTATTTTTTAAACCGTTGGATCACCTCAGGCATGTCGATTCCATTGAAATAAATCTCACGAGCCTTTCCAGAGGGATCGAGGACAATTCGGACATTCCCCCTTGGGTCGGGGGAGAGAGATTCCGTATCGATCAGGACATTTTTCACAAATGCGTATTCCTTCCCTCCAACCAGGATGATCTCATGGTTCGTCAACGCCTCGATTCTCCCCCAGACCTCCCTTTTCTCCGAATCGGCCGCCACCTTCTTGGCCTGTTCGGTGACCCCCGCCGCCACCCCCGAGGCAGTCAAGATGACCAAAAACAAGGTGATACTCATCTTTCTCATGGCAATCTCCCTACATTATTAAGAACAATCCAAATAGGCCGATCCGACGTTCAACCGTGTGTTCATCGGTCCCGTGGCCACCGAATCGATATAATAGAGGGTCCCCGATGAACAACCGGTTCCCCCTGTTTTCCGGTGATAGCGGATTCCAAACTCCTCCAACTCCGAACCATCCAGACTGATCCCTCCCTCCTCTAAATCGACATCAACTTGGATCGTCTGGCCGTTAAGCCCATTGATCACCAAATCGGGTCCCCTGAGAATGCCAACACCGGGGTCCGCGGTCGTCGGAAACGGAGGATTAATACAAGGAGAGATCGGAAGCGTTCCGATCACACTGTCATTCGCCAAGGCTCCCCCCCCGTTCCTCAACTCTTCCACAAAATCGATCATTGTCTTATCTCCAACCGTCGCGCTGTTGGCACAATCGAATACAATCGTTGCAGGATAATTTTTGATCGCCGCGATTCCAGGGGTCGGCGGATCTTTCGGAATGGCGCTGACCTCCAATGTGTCGAGAATGATCTGATTCGTAATCCCAACCCCTCCCTCCGCCGTATGAAAACCTTGGGTGGTCCGGCGGTTCGTCGAGGCAAGCTCCCTTTCGATTCCGCTGATATTGAGCGCCATCATCAAGAGACCGGTGACCAGCAAGA
This sequence comes from uncultured Nitrospirota bacterium, assembly GCA_964579005.1. Taxonomy (GTDB): domain Bacteria; phylum Nitrospirota; class Nitrospiria; order SBBL01; family Manganitrophaceae; genus CAZOFJ01. Next base: position 4,557 of record CAZOFJ010000062.1, on the reverse strand, counting down.
CCATCAGGACCATCGTGATCAAGGCGGCCCCCCGTTTATTCGTACGCAATGAAAATCTCTTAGAATCCAAGGTTTCTCACCTCCGTAACCTTACTCATCAATCTGCGATGAAAGTTATCTGTCACCCCGGCGGCGTGATCTTCCAACACCGGGCGGGCCGAGACGGAAGTCACCTTTGGGTCCGGATCCCGTCCCCGCGCCAGGAGGGAAAACCGGACGGCCCGGATCGGCGTGGCTGTGACCGGAGCCGCGGCCGCCGGCACCCAAGTTTGCGCGCCACCATTTAAAAGATAGAGAAATTGAAGATCCTCGATCCCGGAGGCGATCTGCGCCGAAGCGCCCATGATCAGTGGGTTATAGTTGCTGACACTCCGGCGGAGAATCGGTTCTTGACCGACTGCCGGAACGTTGACGTCATAATCAATCCGCTGCATCCAGAGGACAGAATTGTTCTGAGAATAGGCCCGATTCAAGGGGGTATTGAGAGTCAGGAGAAAGGCTCCATTCGCATCCGGTCCCACTACCGCCGTCACCAGCCCGGTGTAAAAACCGTCCAATGTGATTGTCGCGGCATTTACGGTCGGATTGATCGGAGTGGTTCCAGCCAGCGGCTTCACAAGAATCTGAAGAGCACCCGCGCCTACAACCGGGTCTGAACAGGGAGGCGCGGCGCAGGTCAGCATCCCGATCAATTGATATCCTCCCCAGAGGGTAATCCGATCGATCCGATTGGCCACCCCAGCCGGATCGGGATCGACGTTGTTTCCAGCGGTGATGATTCCAAATCCGGCGGCGGCTGGGTGGGGAGCCCCGGCAAGGGCAAGGGGATTCACAATACCCAGCCCAGCATTCCGGATCTCCCGGCTCATCACGTCGACGGCAATTCGGGTCTCCCGCTGCATCTCGACATTCCGGCTATGGATGACCGAGAAATTGAATGTGTTGCCGAAGAAACTGTACCCGGCGGCGCCGACAATCACCGTGACGACCGTGGCAATTAATAACTCCAGGAGAGTAAACCCTCCCTGGCCTCGATCTCTGTTCATACGAAGTTCATTCATCGCTAACTCCATCTCATCAAAAAAGGGTCTGGAGGACAACGGTCCGGGGGGGGGCCCCGCAGGGAGGCCAGGCAACCGTCACCGTGACCAGTTGGGTTGACGGGATCGGCCCGGCGCCGACCAAAATCGTCCCGCAGGCCCCCGCCACCATCTGTGGTTGCCCGATCCCCGTCTTCCATTGATCCCAGTCGTTCTGCAGCATTCCGGCAACGCCCGGGCGGGTGGCCGGATTGCCTGTATCAAAATTGTTATAGCCTGCCACATTCATCCGGTTCCGGTGCATACGCTCGATGATCTCGTTGGCAGAGGCAGTGGCGAGAGAAATTTCCCGGGCGGTTCGGCCGGTCCCGACCGAAATGGCCTCCCCCGTTCCAATCGCCAGAAGACCGACGCCGAGGATCGTCGCGGCGATCAGGACCTCCAAGAGGGTAAAACCGCTCTCCCCCATTCTCTTTCTCTCTCTCTTCTTTGTTTTACATGCGATTGGCATTGACATCCCCCATCAAAGTCACGACGACTTGATACCGTCTCCCCTGGTTGCTTAACAAACCCACATTCGGCGGGCCGGGGAGCGGATCGGCGACCGGCCTTCCCCGCAACCCCTTTCCGTTGAAGAGAATCCCATTCCCTACGGGCCATGCAACGTTAGTAACATCAAATATGATACCTGTAGTGAGTATTCGAGAAGGCTCTGTCCCATTTCGTATTCCATCTCCGGCAACGCCTCCGGCGCCTTGCCCATTGTCGACAAAAAAGAGCACCTGTTCCGTACCATTGAGTGTCAAATCCCGGGCATTGTTTCCCCCCACCCCCCCTGGCCCGCCTTGTCCGTCGTCAATAAAAATGAGATACTGATTCTGCGTCACAGCATCAAACAAGACAGTGACCGGCGCATTTCGACTGATGGCGGTCATCCGTGCGACCTGAAGATCTCCCTCCAGTTGGGCCACATCGGAGCGAATCTGTTGATTCGCCACCCAGATCTGAAAATTGGGGATGGCGATGACAACCAAGATGCCAAGAATCGACACCGCGACCATCATCTCAATCATGGTGATTCCTTTTTGATTCATCTCCATTTTCTCCATGGTCGTTTTCTCCTTGCCCGAAAGAAGAGTGCAACTCGGATGCCTGAGACACCAAAAAGGTGTTTTACTTTTTTTCTATAAAATTCAATGGATTAGATGAATCAAGCCTGTCGAAAGTCGGAGGGATCAGAAAAAATGAGGAATGGATTGGGATAGCCGCTATGTAACCAATTACATAGCCTGAATAAATCAGCTAAGAAGGATGGGAGCGCCAGCTCCCTTTTAAACGGACAAAAGGAGGGACATCCGGGTAGTCCGCGGAACCGAAATCGCGGTTATACCAAACCTGCAATTGGTCGGCGTAAGGACCGGTCAGTCCTGCCCCGGCGAATACGGCTCCGTGAACCCGAAACGGACCTTGAAGATCGACCTGACCGAGGGTGTAGAAGAACCCATCGAGATGAACGGAATCGACGGAAAGAGACTCCCCCTCGGAATCGGTGGCGGAAAGATTCAACGCCCGAACATCGATCGTGTTTCGGAGGGAATTCTCCCGGATTTGAACGTCTCCCGCGAAATAAAAATAGCCCCGGTAGCCTCCCCCGTCGATTTCGATCGGCCCCGGACGGCTATATCCCGGAATAACATCAATCCACGCCAGAAAATGTTTGTGGTTCGGCTCCTTGAAGATCTTGTCGAAGCTTCCGATTTCGACCCCATTTTGGCTGAGGAAACCGGAAGGAGAAATGACATAATAACCTCCCCTCTTCTGGATGAACGCTTTCACATCGTTCCATCTCCTCGAATCGATGGTGCCCTCTTCGGTCCCGGCACCGCCCTCTCCAATGGCGCCCGTCTCTGCGGCCCCTTTCACAGCGGCCCCCGCCCCCATGATCCCCGCCGTTAACGCGGGAAGGGGATGTTTGGCGATCTCGACCCGCACTGTTTTCGTCGCGCCCTTCCGGGTGGTTCCGTTGCTCTCGGCAACACAGACGCCGCTCCCGTCCCGAGAAGATTGGTAAAGACGGAGATCGGTGAGCGTTCCGATTTCCTTTAACTCGGAGAAGGGTCCCTGCTCCGCCTCTTCCAAAAAGAGAGGAGACGCTTTGAAATCGGGAAGAACGCGTTCCCCCGAACAAGGTTTCTTGGAAAGCGCGTTGAAAAAAGAGGGATTGGGAGAACCTGCCGGTTCGGTTGTCCAAGAAAAAAGCTTCTCGATCCCTGATTCGGCAAGAGAGAGCGCCGCCGCCTCCTCTCCAGAGTAGGTTGAGATTTGCAGTTCCGTCGTGGAGACTCGAAAAGCCATCATCCCCAATCCGGTGGTTAATGTTAATATCATCAACGCGGTGAAGAGGGCGGTTCCCTCTTGATTTTTTGCGATCGTGTATCTCATGAAATAAGTCCTCTCCTAAACTTTACGAAAGTATCCAAGCCTCAGCTTCTATCGATTTTTCAACCCGATTTCTCTAACGATCCGACGGGTGCGGAAACCCCCATCGGCTTGATCATTCGGGTCTTTCGTATCCGATCGCCAAGCCGATCGAACGCGAAATGTGGCAACCACTTTTCGAATACCGGCACGCGCCTCCGACGTCAGGGCTACAGGGGGGAAAGACCCTCCCTTCTCGTCGAAATAGGTCAAGACAAACTCATCGACGTTCACGGAAACCTCCTGGCCGTGTGCCCCGCCTCCCGTATCCCGATACAAGGTAAAGGGCGCCTTCTTTATCCCGCAAGAGTCAATGCCACTTTCGCCAACCCATTCATACCGAATATCCTCATCGATATCGACCCCTTGATCGACCGATCCGTTTTCATTCAGATCGGTCAAAAAATGGAAGGCCACCGGGGTCGCCTCCAGAATCGGTTCCGCTCCTTTCGGCAGGGTTGTGTCACATCCGACCCTGCTGGTTCCCCTGGTTTTCTTATTCAAAAGAGGCTCGAAAAGATTTCCGGTCGGATCATATCCCGTCTGCAGAACTTCGCGGAAAATTAAATCTTCGGAAACGCGTGCCTGCTGTTGCATCTCCGCCATCGCCTCCTGCAGGCGGTAATGATGATGAAAGGTGGTCAACAGTATGTAAGACGCGGTGGCGACCGTCAACATGATCGCCATTGAGAAGGTCAGCTCGATCAGGGTAAACCCCTTTTGGTTGAAACTGATTTGAAACATTGGTATCAATCTCCCTCTAATAAAAAACGAATCCCTTGAGCGAAACAGTCCGTTCCCGGTCCCCTGCATCGTGCCAGGCGACGGCGACCTCGATCACTCGAATCCGTGGATCGCTTCCACTCGGCCGGACGCTCCAACGCCGAACCATCCCTTCCGTCGTATCGCTTTCTTCCCCTGCAGAAGCCACGTCGGAAGCGCGAAGCGCCTCCATTTTATTTTGCGCCAGACGGACTGCGAGTTCCTTCTTCGCCCCCATCTGAAGGGCCTTGAATCCTGTTTGGAAGAGACCGATCAC
>CAZOFJ010000061.1:0-19229 GCA_964579005.1 uncultured Nitrospirota bacterium | reverse complement strand
GCTGGTGTTTAAAAGATCTACGCAAAAAACGTAGATCTTTTAAACACAGAATCTATTTCGTCATCAAGGATCACCCGTTTTCCGATGGCAACAAGCGGATCGGTTCCTTCCTCTTCATGCTCTACCTGCAACAGGGAGGGATGGGGCGCCCACTTAACCCGCAGACGCTGACCGCGCTCGCTTTGCTCATCGCCGAAAGCGCCCCGTCCAACAAAGACCTAATGATCCGGCTGATCATCAATCTTCTGGCGGAGCCCCGCCCATGAACCACTTCACCGAATCGGTCGTCGAAGACGCCGCTCTCGCCTGGCTGGAGTCGCTCGGCTATGCGGTCCTCCACGGCCCGGATATCGCGGTGGGCGAACCGGCGGCGGAGCGGAGCGACCCGAACTACCGCGAAATGGGATTGGAAGGCCGCTTGCGGCAGGGGGGTTCGCCGTGTATACTCCACGCCGTTCAAATCGTGTTGATTGGAGCGGTGTGGAGATGGTCGATCGCGACAGGCTCGGATCTTTTCTCATCAGACCGGGGGATCTGAACGCCTTCTTCGGCCTGGTCGTCGACAACATGACCCAGTTGGTGATCATGGCGTCGATCCTGGTTGGTATTTTCAAATTTCCCCGCGAGATCGTCTATGGGCGGATGATCCCCGGCTCGGCGATCGGGGTTTTCATCGGCGACCTGGTTTATACCGTGATGGCGATCCGGCTGGCCCGCCGGACCGGGCGGACCAATATCACCGCCATGCCGTTGGGAATCGACACTCCTTCTCTCTTCGCCTTCACCTTCGGGGTGATCGGTCCGGCCTACCTGACGACCGGGGATGCTGAACTCGCCTGGAAAATCTCGATGGCGGTGATCATTCTGGTCGGGTTGGTCAAAACCGCCGGGGCTTTTCTGGGGCCGACGATCCGTCGGGTTGTTCCCCGCGCCGGCCTCTTGGGGCCGATCGCCGGGGTGGCGCTGTTGCTGATCGCCTTTCTCCCGATGCTCAAGATTCTTCATGCGCCGCTGGTCGGCTTTTTGTCAATGGTCGTGATCCTCACCTGCATCGTCGGGAAGGTTCCTTTTCCCTTTCGGATTCCGGCCGCCTTCGCCGCCGTGGTGATGGGGATTGTTCTCTTTCATCTTCTCGGCTTATTGGGCATCGGACCTCCTTCCCTTCCCTCCCCGGCTCAGGCGGAGGCCTGGACCCTTCCCCTCCCGAGCTTTCAATTCTTGGAAGGGCTTTCGCAGACGCTTCCCTATCTTCCGATCGCCCTTCCCTTTGCCATCATTGTGATCATCGGCGGGATCGACGTCACCGAGAGCGCCGCGGCGGCGGGGGACGAATACGACACGCGGTCGATCCTTCTGACGAGCGGTCTCTCGACAGTCGCAAGCGGCCTTTGCGGCGGGGTGGTCCAGACGACGCCGTACATCGGACACCCGGCCTACAAGGAGATGGGGGGCGGGGCCGGATATACCCTGGCGACGGCGCTCTTGATCGGCCTGGCGGGGATCTTTGGGTTTTTGGGAGGGTTTGTCGACCTCCTCCCGGAGGCGGCGGTGGCGCCGATCCTCCTCTTTATCGGCCTCGAAATCACGGCGCAGGCCTTTTCCGCCACGCCGCGGGAACACTACAAGGCGGTCGCCTTCGCCTTTCTTCCGGCGATCGCCGCCCTGGTTTTGATTGAGATGAACGGACTCTTGGGGCATCTGGGGAAACGGCCGGTCGATCTGCAAGGGGAGGCGGCGCAGACCTATCAGGCGATCCTCCTCCTCTCGAACGGCTTTGTCGTCTCTTCCCTTCTCTGGGGCGGGGCGCTGGCCGAGATCATTGACCGCCGTCTTTCCCGCGCGGCGCTTTTCTTCGCCGCCGGGGGGGTGCTGACCCTCTTCGGCGTAGTCCACTCGCCGTTTGAGGATGGACGGCTTTTCTTCCCTTGGCAGGCCGGTTCCAGCGAGCCGCTCCTCCTCGGCGCGGCCTATGGCATCATGGCGGCCTTCCTGGCGGGGATGGCTTTTTTCCAGAGATCAGATTCGGATGGGGGAGGAGATCATGGAGATTCGACTGGCGACATCCGATGATGACATCGCCGCCTGTTATCCGGTGATGCGGGAGTTGCGTCCCCATATTTTGGAAGGGGCTTTTGTTTCGCGGGTGCGAAGTCAGGAGAAATCGGGCTACAGGTTGGCATACATTCGAGCGGGGTCCGGTCCGGTGGCGGTGGCAGGATTTCGAATCGGAGAAAACCTCGCCTGGGGACGGTTCCTCTATCTGGATGATCTCGTGACACTGGAAAGCCGGCGGTCTCGCGGCCATGGCGCCGCGTTGTTGACGTGGCTAACCGATTTCGCCGCGAAGGAAGGCTGTCGGCAGATTCACCTTGATTCGGGCATTCAAAGGAAGGAGGCCCACCGATTCTACGAGCGGGAAGGGATGGCGTTGGCCAGCTTTCATTTCCGAAAAGAGGTTTCCTCCAAAACGGAAGAACCGGGAACCCCCTGAAGCCCCAGCGCGCATTTCTTTAAAACGGCTCTTCGAATTTCGCGAAGAGAAGGCGGCAGGCCCGGTCATGTTCTTGGCGAAGGGCCGGATCGAGTGTTTCCCATTGGTATTTTTGCTCGATTGCTTGCTTGACCTTTTCCATCTGCGCAAGGGTTGGATATTCGAAGGGGGCGCCGAGGGTGGCAAAGGCGCTACCTGCGACCTCGCGCATCTCGCGGGATTTCCGTTCGCGCCAGGCGATCGGATCGGCGATCTCGATTCCCGCGGCCTCTTCCCTTTTCTGAAGGGTTAGAATAAACGAGGCCATCATGGCGTCTCGGATGGTATTGGCCGAGAGGACCTTTTTGGAAAGCTTTTCCTGAATAAATGCCGCCGGATCGCGGAACATTCTTCCCCTCCACGAAGAGACCCCCGCTTCTCTTCCGTTTTTACCGCCGAGTATATCAGAATTCCTTTCGCGGTTCCCCTCAAAATCGTTTTAATCTGATTGTGCTAAGATAGGCGCGGGCCGATTGTGATTCCCTGCCATCGGGTGATTCATGGAGATGGCACCCTGGGCGGTGATACCGGCGGATGCGACATCCAGGGAAGACGAGTGGCAATGGAACGGGTATACTTAACGGAAAATCGAACCAAAACTTAAAAAGGAGAAGTGAATGGCCGATGTCTATGAGATGAAAATGCCCCCCGGTTTGGACCAGTGGCCACGGCGGATCATCATCGCCGCAGTGATTTTGCTCCTCTTGTTCGTTTTCTTTAGTTCATTTCAAGTCATCGGCGCTGGAGAGCGCGGGGTGGTCTTCAGCAAGTTGAGCGGCGTGAAAGATGTCCAGTTGGGAGAAGGACTCCACTTCAAGATTCCTTTTGTAGAGGAGATCATTGCCATTGATGTGAAGGTGCAAAAATCCCAGACCGATGCGCGTGCCGCGTCCAGGGACCTTCAAAATGTCTCCTCGACGATCGCCGTGAACTTTCACATCGATCCTGCCGCTGCTCAGAAGGTTTATCAGGAGATCGGGCTCAGCTTTAAGGAGCGGGTGATCGACCCGGCGGTGCAGGAGGCGATGAAGTCGGTGACGGCCCATTTTACGGCGGAGGAGCTGATTACACGGCGGGCCGAGGTGAAGGATGCGATCAAGGAAAACCTGGCTGAGCGTTTGGTGAAGTTCAATATCCTTGTCGATGAATTCTCCATCGTCAATTTCGACTTCTCGCACGAGTTCAATGTTGCCATCGAAGCGAAACAGACGGCCGAGCAGTCGGCCTTGAAAGCGAAGCGCGATTTGGACAGAATCAGAATTGAGGCGGAACAGCGGGTGACCCAGGCACGGGCCGAGGCGGACGGCCAGCGGCTTCAGCGAGAGACCCTCACGCCGATCTTGCTTCAACTTCGCGCGATCGAAAAATGGGATGGCAAGCTGCCGCAGGTCTCCGGCGGGGCGACGCCGTTCATCGATATCAACGGGTTGAAAGCAAAATAATCTTAGAGGTTCAAAATGATTTACCCCAGCGCCAGCAGAAGTATTACCCTCCGACTTAAATTCAAAAACCGGATCGGCATGCTTGGCCAGATTACGTCGGCCATCGGAAAAGCCGCTGGCGATATCGGTGCCATCGATATCGTCAGCGTTGATCGGGGGGTGATCACCCGCGATATCACCGTCAGCACCCGGGATGAACGGCACACGGCCCAAATTGTCGAAGCGGTCAAACAGGTCCCGGGCGTGGAGGTGGTCCATCTTTCCGACCGGACCTTTCTGCTCCATCTGGGGGGAAAAATCGAGATCACCAATCGGATTCCGATCAAAACCCGGGACGATCTCTCCCGTGTCTACACGCCGGGGGTGGCGCAGGTCTGTTTGGCGATTCACGAGGACAAGAGCAAGGCCTTTTCGCTGACGATCAAGAAGAACAGCGTCGCCGTGGTCACCGACGGCTCGGCGGTGCTGGGACTGGGAAATATCGGCCCGGAGGCGGCGATGCCGGTGATGGAAGGGAAGGCGATGCTCTTCAAGGAGTTCGCCGGGATCGATGCCTACCCAATCTGCCTTGCGACCCAAGAGACGGATGAGATCATCGAAACGGTTCGGCGGATCGCCACCGGCTTCGGCGGGATCAATCTGGAAGACATCTCCTCCCCCCGCTGCTTCGAAGTCGAGGCGCGTTTAAAGAAGATGCTCGACATCCCTGTCTTCCATGATGACCAGCATGGGACCGCCATCGTCGTTTTGGCGGCGCTGTTGAACGCCGTCAAAATCGTCAAAAAGAAAATGGAAAATCTGAAGGTGGTGGTCAACGGGGTGGGGGCCGCGGGAGTGGCGATCACCGAGATTCTCTTGGCCTCCGGTGTGACGAAGATCATCGGCTGCGACCGGGCCGGGATCATTTATTCCGGCCGGAAGGCTGACATGAACCCGATCAAGCAGCGCTATGCGAAGCGGACCAATTCGAACCGATTGAAAGGGGGGTTGGAGGAGGCGTTGGCGGGAGCCGATCTTTTCATCGGGGTGTCGGCCGCCGGCGTTGTCACCCCCGCCATGATCAAGAAGATGGCGCGCGATCCGATCGTCTTCGCCCTGGCCAATCCGACCCCGGAAATCATGCCGGAGGAGGCGGAAGGGATCGTCCGGATCATGGCGACCGGCCGCTCCGACTATTCAAACCAGATCAACAATGTCCTCGCTTTTCCCGGCATCTTCCGGGGGGCGTTGGATGTCCGCGCCTCGGAGATCAACGATGCGATGAACCTTGCCGCCGCCCACGCCATCGCCTCGGTGATCGGCAAGGACGAACTTTCCGAGGATTACATCATCCCCGGTGTCTTCAATCGCCGGGTGGCGAAGGTCGTCGCCCAAGAGGTCGCCCGCGCGGCGACGGAGAGCGGCGTTGCCAGACGCGAAAAAAAAAGAAGCTCGAACCACCTCGGATAAGCGCCTGTCTCACGAAATAGACCGGCGACGTCCTCTCCCTTCCCTCCGCCGTCAGAACCCCCTCCGCGGTGCGAATAAATTCGCACCCACAGAACCGCCAACTGCTGTTTTTAGACTCTATATCTGTAACATCTACGTTTTTTGGGTAGATCATTGTTACACCTCCGACCTTGTCGCCAGCGAACGAAGAGAGCGTTGAGGGGGAGGCTCCATCCGGCTTCGCCGGATGAGAGTCGGTCGATCTGCGCCGATCACTTATCGGCAGCAATCGTCTGGATCAATGGAACTCTTCTCCAGAGCAGACGAACATGTTGAAATCCGGCCCTTTGAAGAGATTCCTCGATTGTTTCTCCGGCGACCCGGATCTCTTTTGTTGTTGGACCCAAGATCTTGGGTCGATAAAAGTCTGAGATGACGACCCGCCCTCCCTTTTTCAAAACACGGAACAGTTCAGTGCAGGCCTTCCCTTTTGCCTCGTTGTTGATATGGTGAAAGGCCAACGTGCTGAAGGCCACATCGACGGAATCGTCCGCAAGGGGAAGGGACTCGGCAAAAGCCTGTTTTAACTCGGCTTGAAGACCGCCCTGCGCAAGCCGCTTCCGTGCCATTTCCAGCGAGCGAAGATCCGGATCGATGCCAATGGCGTCGATCCGGGGATAGTCTGTTTTTATCACCTCCAGTAAAACCCCCGTTCCGCATCCCACATCCAGGACGGTTTCATCTCCTCTCAAAGAGATAGAGTGTAAGACGCGGCGCTTGTAACGCTTGCCAAAGCCGGTGACGGAGGTGATCAAATCGTAGGCGGGCGTCAGCCAGTGTATCCCGAGGGGAGGGTTATACGTTTTTATCTTTCTTGCGTCGCTCGGAATAGTCGTGAACATCATTTGCCTCCTCTGAATTGAAGTATTAAAATGAACTCATGTTCGTTTATGAGTTTAGCCGATCCAAAGCGAAGGGAGCAGAACAGCAACGGCCATTCTGTTTCATAATGGACAAAGAAGCCGGTTTTGTTTGTTATTTCGATTGAAGCGGGGTGGATGGTGAGCAAAAAGAGTGAAGATCGACGCATTCAAAAAACGCGAAAGGCCCTGGGTGAAGCCTTGATTTCCCTGATGTCTGAGAAAAGGTATGAGTCGATTTCCATCCAAGAGGTTTTAGATCGTGCGAACATCGGACGATCGACGTTCTATATGCACTTTCGAGATAAAGACGCGCTTCTGGTCTACGGATTCCAGGATCTTCGGGAACTTCTTCGTGACGCGCAAACCGCCACCGTGGCCTCTCCGACGAAAAGTTATGAAAAGGTGATCGGCTTCAGTCTCGCAATGTTTGAACATGTTTATGAGCACAAAAAACTTTATAAGGCGCTCGTGGGTGGATATGGCTGGGATATCGTTCGGCAGGAGATGGAAGAAACGCTCATTCAATTGATGAAAGAAGAAGTTCGACCGTTTTTTAAGAAGAGGGGTTCTTCGGAGATTCCTTTTGAGCTTTTTGTTCATTTCTTGGGATCGACGTTCATTTCAGTGACGACCTGGTGGTTGGAGAATAGAAGACCGATTTCTCCCAAAGAGATCGATGTTCTTTTCCGAGAGCTGGTTGTCCCCACGCTTCTGGACAATTTGAATTGAATGAAATTGCTCGAGTACCGGAAAGAATGGTGGGAAGGTGAGTGGGCGCTTATCCCGCCGGCGTTTCCCTGCGGAGCAGTTTGAATTTTCTCCGTTTTGGAGAGAAAAGAACCGACAGTAGGAAAAAGAGGGTGGCGAGGAGAACGATTGTCGATCCGGAGGGGAGGTCGAAGAGGTAGGAAAGGATCATCCCCGCCCAGGAGGAAGAAACCCCGAACGCAATCGACAGGAGCATCATCGTCCGCATGTTCGTGGCCCATTGTTGGGCGGCCGCCGCAGGGATGACCAGGAGGGCGAAGACCAGGATCGCCCCCACCGCCTGAAGCGAGATCACGATCGTCAGCGAAATCAGGTTCAACAAGAGGAAGAAGAGGTTTCGGGCCGGAATGCCGCTTGCCTCCGCCATCTCCTGATCGAACGTGATGAAATGAAACTCCTTGAAGAAGAGGAAGATCGTCAGGAGAATTCCGGCGGAGAGGAAGAGGATCACTTTCAAGTCATCCGGAGTGACCGAGAGGATGCTTCCGAAGAGGTAGCCATAGACCTCCGGGTTGTACGCCTTCATCAGTCCGATAAAGAGGATGGCGAGCGCCATCGTCAGAGTATAAAAAATTCCAATCGAAACATCGGGCTTCAACTTTCCTGTTTGCTGCAAAAAACCGGTGATCCAGACCGTGGCGATGCCGAAGAGAATCGCCATGAGCAAGGGGTTGACCCCGAGCAGAAAGGCGAGGGTCACGCCGGCAAAGGCGGCATGGGCGGTCCCGGCTCCGATGAATGAGAGCCCTTTTAAAACGACAAAGACGCCGATGATTGAGCAGACCAAACCGATCAGGAAGGAAGCGATCAGCGCCCGCTGCATAAAGCCGTAAGAAAACATTTCGAACATAGAAATCCTGAAAAGAAAAAGAGGCCAAGAAGGGTGATGAAGCGCCTCCTTCGCTTTTTAACCCGATTTATGCGTGGTGGTGATCGGCCATGATGACGTACGGCCCTTCCTGCCGCTCCGCGAGGATGATCTCCTTGCCATAAACGCCGGAAAGAATCTCCTGCCGAAGGATCTCGCGGGGAGGTCCCTTTGCATAAAGCCGGGTCTTCAGGAGGATCAGCGAGTCGGCAACCGGACTGATCATGTTGATATCGTGGGTGACGAAGACGATGGTCAGCCCGTATTCGCGGTGAAGCCGTCGGATCAGGGCGATCAGGTGATGTTGGGTGGTGGCGTCGATTCCGGTGGTTGGTTCATCCAAAAGGAGGATCTCCGGGCGCTGCGCCAGCGCCCGGGCGATCAAAACCCGCTGCTGTTGGCCTCCGGAAAGGCTTCCAAACGGAACCGTTGTAAGCGTCTCCATCCCAACCGCTTCGAGCGACTCATGGACAATCTCCCGATCGGCCTTGCCGGGCCTGCGAAGGAGGCCGATCGCCGCGTATCGTCCCATCATCACCACCTCCCAAGCGGTGATTGGATAATGCGGATCGACCAGGTCTTTTTGCGGAAGATAACCGATTCGCGCACGGTGCTCGCATCGAAGTTCATGACAGGCGCAATCGAAGATTTGAACGGTTCCGGAGACGGAATGGATCAACCCCAGGATCGCCTTGAGGAAGGTTGTTTTCCCGGAACCGTTCGGCCCGATGACCCCGGTGAATTCCCCCTCCATGATATCGAGGGTGATCTCTTCCAGTGCGACCCGATTCGCAAAAGCAAATGTTGCGTGAGAGAACCGGACGATCGGTTTTGCGGTTTCAGTCATCCTTCCCCTCCAAATGCCGCAATCAGAGAGAGGGTGTTATAACGGATCAGGTCGAGATAGGTCTCGGTTCCCGGAAGCGCGCCGGGGAGGGGGGAAAGGACCACCATCTTCGCGCCGGTTTCATCGGCCAACATTTGCGGGATTTTCGGGTTGAGTTGGGGCTCGGAAACGATCACCCGTACTTTTTCTTTCCGAATCAGTTTGATTAAATCACCGATATGCTTGGCGGACGGTTCCGTTCCGACCTGACCGACGATCTCCCCTTTTACGACGAAACCAAATCGCCGCGCATAATAGGGCCAGGCAGGGTGGTACGTAATGAGGTTTCGGTTGGAGAGACGGCCGACCTTCTGTTTTAATTCGATTTCAAGCGATTCCAGTTGCATGATGTATCGAGACTGATTTTTCAGATAGTCGCTTCGGTGGGTAGGGTCGACCCGAATCAGCCCCTCCGTAATATGGCGAACCATGATTTTCGCATTTTCCGGGTCAAGCCAAATATGGGGATTCCCCATGGTGTGTTGCTCTTTAAAGGCATGTTGAGGGTCGATCGCGTCGGGATGCCGCTCTTGTTCCGGGCGTTCGGCATGATCGCGAAGAAGCGGGACCCCGTCCGAGGTGGTGACGACCTTCAAATCGGGCCGGTCTGCGTTTTTGATCAGGGGATTGACCCAGACCTCCAACCCCAACCCGATTTTGACCAATAGCTTTGCTTCGCGAATGGCGAGAAGATCGCTCGGTTTGGGGGTGTAAGTGTGTTCACTTTCGAGACCGGTGATGAGCGACTTTACCTCCACATAGGGATATCCGATCTGTTCCGCGAAATCTTTCAGGACCGAAAGGGTGACAACAACGGGGATCTTCTGGCTGGTGGCCGCCTGTGCGTAATCTTCACCTCCTTTTTTTAGGCCATCGGTGAAAGAGGGTGTTTCAAAGAAAAGCGTCGTCAGAAGGAGGAAGGGGATCAACGATTTGAACCGGCTGCATCGATGAAAAAACATCCGGAATAAATAGCATCATGCGGGAGAGAAGTCAATCGGCGGTCAAATGGCTTGACAATCTGGCCGGTGACCTTTAGAATTCGGATGAACTTGATAATCATTCTCATTGTTTCTCGCTTATTATTTCTCAGCCATCAAGATTGTAAGGTTGTAAGGAGGGTCCATGCAGCAGATCGATCGGTTTCGCTCATTAGACGGGTTCAGTCGCACCCCTTTTTTCATGCGGTTGTTTTTTCGGGCGGCCGCCGGAGTGGCCGCGATGGTCGGTCTCATTTTGCCCCTCGCTTTTCCGGTCTTTGGCGCGGAAGAGGTGGTTGTTTACTCGGCGCGAAACGAGCAGTTGATCAAGCCGCTCTTCGACGCCTATACCAAGGAAACCGGGGTTCGTGTGAAGTTTATCACCGACAAAGAGGGGCCGTTACTCGAACGCTTGAAGGCGGAGGGGGACCGAACCCCGGCCGATCTCCTGATCACTGTCGACGCGGGGAATTTGTGGCGCGCGGCGAAGGAGGGATTGCTCAAACCGGTGACTTCAACGATTTTGACCGAGAATATCCCGGCCCATCTGCGTGATCCAGAGGGCCGTTGGTTCGGTTTATCGGTCCGGGCGCGGACGATTGTTTACAACACGAAAAAAGTCAAACCGTCCGATCTGTCTACCTACGAAGATTTGGGCAATCCCAAATGGAAAAAACGGCTTTGTCTGCGCACCTCCAAGAAGGTTTATAACCAGTCGTTGGTCGCGATGATGATCGAAGAACATGGCGAGCAGAAGACCGAAGAGATCATTCGTTCCTGGGTGGCCAATCTGGCGACGGCACCCTTTGCCGACGATGTGCAGGTGATGGAGGCGGTCGCCGCCCGGCAGTGCGACGTTGGGGTTGTGAATACCTATTATTTCGGACGGTTAAAGGCAAAAAAGCCCGATCTGCCGATCGCCCTCTTTTGGCCGAACCAAAGCGGCAGAGGTGTCCATGTCAACATCTCGGGGGCCGGGGTAACGATCCACGCAAAACGCGAGGCCGAAGCGGTAAAGCTGCTGGAATGGCTTTCGTCGGAGAAGGCGCAAAACCTCTTCGCGGATGTCGACTTGGAATATCCGGCGAATCCAAAAGTCGAGCCAGACAGTCGCATCGCGGCGTGGGGGTCGTTCAAGCAGAACGTGATCAACGTGTCGAGGGCCGGTGAACTGCAAGGGGCTGCGATTAAATTGATGGATCGGGCCGGTTATAAATAGATGAAGAGTGGTAACGACTCAGGTTCAGAGGCACAAAGGCACAAAGGGAAGAAAGAAGAAAAATCAGGTTTTATCTTGCATTGTGCCTTTGTCACTTTGCCCCTTTCTTTATCTGGCCTGCTCCACCGGCTCCGGCTCGATCGTTGGCAAGGAGCGGTTTTGCTCCTCGCCGTTCTGGTCATGGTTCCCCTCGGTGTTGTGTTCGGTTCTCTTTTTTCTGAAACGGGTGACGTTTGGCATCATTTTGTCCAAACCAGCCTTTGGACCTTGATTGGGAACACGTTCCGATTGATGATCGGGGTCGTTGCCGGGACGCTTCTCCTGGGGGTCAGCCTCGCTTGGCTGACCGCGGCGTGTGATTTTCCAGGAAGAAAATGGCTCGATTGGGCGTTGATGTTGCCGTTGGCCCTTCCTCCCTACGTGGTCGCCTTCGTCAGCGTCGGTCTGTTTGATTTTACCGGGCCGGTCCAAACCCGGCTCCGATCATGGTTTGGATTGGAGAGACTCTGGTTCCCTCCGATCCGGTCGGGGGGAGGGGTGATCCTGGTGATGACCTTGACCCTCTACCCCTATATTTACCTCCTCGCCCGTAATGCTTTCCTGACCCAGGGGAGACGGGCGATCGAGGCGGCCCAGTCGCTTGGGCAGGGGCGTTGGGGAGGTTTTTTCCGGGTGGTCCTGCCGATGGCGCGTCCCTGGATCGCCGGCGGGTTGGCCTTGGTCTTGATGGAGACCTTGGCCGACTTCGGGACCGTTTCGATCTTCAATTTCGACACGTTTACCACGGCGATTTATAAGGCCTGGTTCGGTTTTTTTTCTCTGGCCGCCGCGGCGCAGCTTGCGTCGATATTGGTTCTGATGGTTTTTGTCGTCCTCCTTGCGGAGCGGCAGTGGCGCTCCAGGAAACGGTTTTTTCAGGCCGGCCGGGGCGATCTCGGCGAACGGATCCCGCTTCGGGGGAGGGGGGGGCTTCTGGCATCGATCTATGCGGTGTCGGTTTTTTTAGTCGCATTCGTGATTCCGGTGTTTCAACTGACCGTCTGGTCCCTCCATGTCGTCGAGCAGGACCTTGATTTTCGATACTGGACTTTTTTGGGACACTCTTTTTTCTTGGGAGGGAGCGCCGCGCTCCTCACCTGTGCTGCGGCGTTGGTCCTGGCGATTGCAAATCGACTGCGAAACGATCTTTTCACCCGCTTTACCGTCCGCATCGCCACGATGGGATATGCCCTTCCCGGCTCGGTTTTGGCCGTTGGCATTTTCATCCCTCTCGTTTGGATCGACAAGCGGATCATTGGATGGGTTGAAACCTTATCGGGAGTGAAAATAGGACTTCTCCTCACCGGAAGCCTGGTTGTCATGCTTCTGGCCTATCTTGTCCGGTTTCTGGCGGTCGGATATGAAGCGGTCGACGGCGCCATGAACCGGATTACACCGAGCTTGGACGAGAGCGCGCGCAGCCTTGGTTTGAGCGGCACCCCCTTGCTCCGCAAGGTTTACCTCCCGATGCTGCGGAGCGGGCTTTTCACGGGTGCGTTATTGGTCTTCGTCGACGTTATGAAAGAGATGCCGATGACCTTGATGACCCGTCCTTTTGGATGGGACACGCTGTCGGTCCGGATTTTTGAGATGACCTCGGAAGGGGAGTGGGAGCGGGCCGCCCTTCCGGCGATGGCATTGCTGATTATGGGGTTTATTCCAACCCTTTTGCTTGCCCGATATTCCGGTAAGGGAAATGAATGACCGTTATTGAGCTGATTCAAGCGACCAAAACCTACTCCGGCGGCAAGTTGCCGGCGGTATATGAAGTTTCCTTCAAGGTCGATAAGGGAAAGATCCTGGCGCTTCTTGGTCCCTCCGGGAGTGGTAAAACGACCCTCCTCCGTCTGATTTCCGGTTTCGAGGTTCCCGACAGCGGGAGGATTCTTTTGAACGACCGGGAGGTGAGCGGGCCGGGCGGTTTTATCCCTCCCGAAAAACGAGGCATCGGAATGGTTTTTCAGGATTATGCCCTTTTTCCCCATCTGACGGTGGCGGGGAATGTCGTGTTCGGCCTCGGAAGTCTTCCTCGGGATTCACGAAAGAAACGGGTTCAGGAGGTTCTTGATCAGGTCGGCCTGACTTCTCTGGCTGGGCGATATCCTCACGAGCTTTCGGGAGGACAACAGCAGCGGGTTGCTTTGGCGCGGGCCCTCGCCCCTTTTCCGATCGTCTTGATGCTCGACGAACCGTTCAGCAACCTTGATCCCGACATGCGAACCCGGATGCGGATGGAGGTCGCGATGATCCTGCGCGAGACGGGGAGCACGGCGATCTTGGTCACACACGATCATGAAGAGGCTTTTTCGATGGCCGATCAGGTGGCCGTCCTCAATGCAGGTCATTTGGAGCAGTGTGATACGCCCGAAATGGTTTATCATATTCCCTCCACGCCCTTTATCGCCGATTTTGTGGGGCAGGCCGATTTCCTTCCGGGTCTGATTCGGAACGGCGAGGTGGTGACCGAAATCGGAACCTTCGCCAATCAGTCCCCTTTTCCGGAGGGGATGGAGGTGATGGTGATGATCCGTCCGGATGACATCGACCTGTCGCCCCGGCCGGAAGGCGCGGCGACGATCTTGAGCCGTCAATTCAAGGGGTCTGAAAATCTCTATACCGTGGCCCTTCCTTCCGGACAAGTGTTGCACAGCAGTCAACATTCGCTCGCGGTTTATCCCGACCGTGAAAAGGTTGACCTGAGGCCGAAGGCAACACACACTGTTTTGTTCAGGAAAGAGGACCCCTTTTTTAATAAACGACGACCGGCTGGAATGGAGTAGGACGAATGAGCAAAAAACAGACGCGACCGCCTAAAAATCGCTTGACAAGAGAACCCCGGTTCCCTAAAATGGAAAACGAATTTGAGAATCATTCTCATGATGTGGCTCATGTGATGGCCATGCCGAAACGGGAAGAAGCCCTTCTTCAAGAGCATATTTCCAAACATCACCTCAAGGTGACCAAGGAAAGGAGCGCCATTTTGCGCGCCTTCATGGAGACGGAGCGCCATGTGACCGCGGAGGAGCTATACCGGTCTATGAAGGAAAAGCACGCTTCGATCGGATTGGCGACAATCTACCGAACGCTCAATCTTTTTTGCGAGTGCGGCTTGGCGGAACAGCGCCAATTTGGAGACGGGCAGGCCCGGTATGAGTTGACCTACAATGTCAATCATCACGATCACCTTGTCTGTACCGAGTGCAAGAAGATCATCGAGTTTGAGAATCTCGACATCGAAAAGCTTCAAGAGAAGGTAGCCAAAGAAAACCGGTTTACGGTATTCAGCCATAAGTTGGAGCTGTACGGTCTCTGTTCCGAGTGCGCGAAAAGCGCTCCGGCCAAAAGAAAATCCGGGTGAGAGGAGCGACATGGAGACCGCGGAAGATCTTCGCTGTCATTGTGGAAGTTTGGTGGCCAAGATCAGGAAAAATGGGATTGAATTGAAATGCCGCCGGTGTAAAAGAATGGCGTTGATCCCGTTGCCAGGAAAGGAAGAAATTGAATTTAAAGAGAACCATCCCGCCAGTTTTTCTTATGATGTTACTTTCAACCATCCATGCCCCGGTGAGGGGCGCCGATCCGGAACCTCAGCGGATCCAAATTGAGGCGGATGAGTTTACGTTTACCCTGAGCACGCCCGTTTTGGAGAGGGGACGACCGACGGTCTTGACGATCATCAACCGGGGGAAAATGCCCCACGAGTTTTTAAGCCCTCTCTTCGAAGGGGGCCGGACGGAAGTCGAGTGGGACGGGGTTGTGGTGGAAGGAAAGGGGATCGAGGAGGTTGAATTGGCCCCGGGCAAAAAAGTGGAGATCACGTTCGTTCCACGGAAAAAAGGAAAGATCCCTTTTGTGTGCGACCTTCCGGGTCATATGGAGCAGGGAATGAAAGGGAGTATTTTGGTCCGGTAATTTCGGTCATGGATGAAGAGAAGAAGAGAGAACAGGCCAGAGGTCCATTGAGAGCCCGAGCCCGAAAATCTGACAAACAATATGGGAGGGATGACAGGAAGATGAAAAAAAGATCGATCGGGTTTCTTTTGGGATTGGGAATATCATTGTTTCTCGCTCATGCCGTTTCTGCCCGGCAACTCGAACCGGAGCCGGGGGCGGAGAGAGGAGGGGGGGATAAATTGACCTCCCTCTATGGGTATGGCGAAATGCACTTCAATGCTCCGAAAGGAGGTGACAGCGAGGTTGATTTCCATCGTCTTGTCATCGGGGTTTCTCACCGGTTCAACGACTGGATCCATCTCAAGTCGGAAGTCGATTTCGAGCATGGTTTCACCGAGCCGTATATTGAATATGCTCACCTCGATTTTGAGTTGAATTCGGCCTTTAATATCCGGGCGGGAAGTGTTCTGATTCCGATGGGATTCATCAATGAATTCCACGAGCCGACCGTCTTTTTCAGCGTCGAACGGTCCGAGGTGGATAGACGGATCATCCCCACGACTTGGCCCGAAGGAGGGGTTGGATTTTTTGGGAGTCCGACGCCGGGGCTGAATTATCGCGTTTATCTTGTCTCCGGGCTCGATTCTACAGCAGGATTTCTTGGGGACAAGGGATTTTCAGCGGGGACCGGGCTTCGCGGCGGTCGGCACAAAGTGGCCGAGGCGCCCGCTGAAGACCTGGGCGCGGCCGGGCGTGTGGAGTATGCCGGTCTGCCTGGCACGAAGCTCGGAGCATCGTTTTACCGGGCCGGCGCCGATCAAGGGAAGATTCCGGGCGCCAAAGTGGTGGTGACGATGTGGGATGTCGATGCCCAGCTTCGATTCGCCGGGTTGGATATCCAAGGGATCTATGTCCGGACCCGCATCGACGATGTGGCGGCGGTTAACAGTTTCCAGGGTTTCACTGGAGGCAAATCGATCGGGAGTGAGATGTTTGGATGGTATCTGGTCGCCGGATATCATCTGGCCGCCATGATGCCGTCCGGTCACGATCTGGTCCCCTTTGTTCGGTACGAGCGATTGGACACGCAGGACAAGGTTCCTTCCGGTTTTTCAAAAGATCCCGCCAATGACCTGAAGATCATTACAACCGGGCTGGCCTATTATCCTCATGAGCAGGTTGTCGTCAAGGCCGATTATCAAACCAAAGAAGATGGAAACGATAAATCGTCACGCCAGTTCAACCTCGGCCTTGGCTATATGTTCTAGTTGTTGGCGCGGGACAGCCGAATCAGGCGTTTTGTGTGTTTTGCATGTTTTGCGCGTTTTTATTAGAAGGGCGGCCTTTGCGGTCGCCCTTCCTCTGTTCATTTTTTGACATCGTTTGGATATGACCCCATACTATCGAAGGAACCGTTACCTGATGGGTTCCTTTTTCAAAATAACCGTCTGTGGCGAGAAGGCTCTTTGCGCCGAAGCGATGACGGATGCTTTTGAAGAAATTGCCCGTATCGAGCGGCTGTTGAGTATCTTTCGGCCGGAGAGCGATCTTGCCCGTGTCAATGACTTCCAAAAAAAGGGAACACTTTCGATCGATCGCGAATTTGTTGAGGTTTTAACCCAATCGATCGAGTATGCCAAGAAAAGCGGCGGGGCCTTCGATCCCACCGCGGCGCCCCTGATTCAACTTTGGGGGTTTGGGCCGGGAGGAGAGCGATCGACACCGCCGAAGAAAGAGGAGATCGCATCTGTTCTCCATCGGATCGGATTTTGGAATATTCGGCTGACCGCCGGGCGCATCGAGTTGTTGAAAGAGGGGGTCGAGATCAACCTCGGAGGAATCGGGAAGGGGTATGCGATCGACCGGGCGATTGAAAAGCTGTGCGAACATCGGATCACCCGGGCGATGATCAGTTGCGGGAGCACGATTTATGCCTTGGGCGCTCCCCCCGGAGAACCGGGATGGAGAGTGGATATTCAACATCCAAGGCGGGAAGAGGGACGGATCGATACCGTTTATCTTCGGGACCAAGCACTTTCCACTTCGGGGGACTACGAAAAATATTTTATTTTCAAAGGACGGCGATTCAGCCATTTGATCGACCCTCGAACGGGATATCCTTCCGAAGGGGTTGCCGGTGTGACCGTCCTTGCCCCGACCGCGATGGAAGCCGACGCCCTCTCCACGGCGGCCTTCATCCTGGGCTTCGGTGCGGGGAAACGATTGCTTGCCGATCTTCCCGGTGTCGAGGGGGCGATCTTCCCAGAGGAGGCGGGTGGCGTGTTGTCAACACATGCAACCGACGGATGGGATCGATTTTCGTCCGGCCGCTTCATCGATCGCCGGCGGTTTCTCGCCATGGCGTCGCTTGCATTGATCGCCCTGCTTGTTCCAACCCCCGGTGAAGCGACGGTGGTTTATCTGACCGAAGAGGAGGCCCTTCGTAAGATGATGCCGGAGGCCGATCGTTTTAATGCGACGGCGATTCATCTCTCTGGGGAAGAGTTGGATCAAGCGCAAGAATTGGCGGGGCGTTCTTTCCGGGGGGAGGAGTACCGTTTCTGGATCGGTCAAAAAGGGAACGAGACCGTCGGGTATGCGACCCTTCTTGATGTGGTCGGCAAGGAACAACCGATCACCTTTCTGGTCGGAATCACCCCCTTCGGAGAGATCAAAGGAGTCGAAGTCTTGGTCTATCGGGAGTCGAGGGGATCGGAGATTCGTCATCCCCGATTCATGCGGCAGTTTCTCAAGAAGAAGCTCGATCATCCGCTTCGATTTGGGAATGATATCGAATCGATCAGCGGGGCAACCCTCTCCTCACGCGCGGCGGCTTATGCGGTGAAAAAGGCCCTTGCAATTTTTGAAGTGGCCTACATAAAAAAAAGAGCGGAGGGATGAACCAAAAAAAGGCGACCCTCACGCTCAGGTCGATTGGCCGGAAAGGAATCGGTTGAAGAACTTTACACGGCAGGACAGTTGGTTGTCGAAGTCCTCTCCGGAGATCCGATGGATCTACACCCTCTTTATCCTCTTCGCGTTGATCGGGCATCTCAGCTTCATCATGATTTCGGCCCTTCGGATCGGTCCGACCTATGCCGATATTCTCCGGCATTACCGGGGGATGGAGATGCACGAAAAGGAGGGGGAGGGGGAAAAGGAAGAGATGGCCTTTCCCAAGGAACTTCCCGAACTCCTTGAGGTGACCCATTTTCACGCCTATATCGAAGGGATTGTTCTGCTTGTTTTGGCTCATCTTTTTGCAGGCGTTCCCCTTGTCAGGAAAGTGAAGTTGGGACTGATTGGCCTCTCCTTCGGGAGCACCTTTCTTGATCTGGCCTCTCCTTGGTTGATTCGCTACCTGGCCCCCCAGATGGCCTATGCCCAGATCGGGGCATGGTTCGGGATGGGGATCAGTTACCTTCCTTTGACCTTTTTCCCCCTCTATTACCTTTGGAAACGCCCTGGCGGACGAGAAGATCGGAAGAAGAAAGGAGTGTGATCTCCGATCTCCCGCTTTGATCGTCCCCCCCCTTATCACCCATCGATACCACGCCCCGAATCCCGATTTAGAAAACCAAACCGGGATTTAAACTGACAATCCATCCCGAAATACTGCGTTCTCAGCGATTTTGCTCCTCACCGTACAGGTACAGTACGCTTGCGTCGCAAAATCGCCTGCGGCCTTGTCTTTCGAGCGTCTTGTCAGTTCCCCCAAAATGCTAAATCGGATTTTGGGCGACGCCTCTTTCCTTGTCAGATAACAAGATGGCGGATATACTCGACCTAGAGCCTATCTAAAAACCTGTTTCTACTGCGGGGGGCTGCAAAACTGTAGGGCTGTGTTCTCGGGGGAAAACGTCCTCAACGTAGCCTCTGGCTACGCCTCCGGGCGTTTTCCCCTGCGGCCTTGCCCCCCGGCTTTTCGCTCCCCCTCGTCACGAACCGGGTTTTTAGATAGGCTCTTAGAAATGGGATGGGGTGTGAGAGATGCAAAAGGGCCCTGATTCGAGAAAATATACACGCGCTAAAATGGCCAAAGCGATTCCGATTCGCCTGGGAAGTGCTGACTCTGAAATTGTCAGTTTGGGTTTCGGGGGACTCCAGATCAAAACGCGCGCTCCACTTTCCAATGGAACGGTTTTCCACCTCGATTTTCCCCTCCCCGACGGGGATACCCCGATTCGGGTTAAGGCAAAAGTGGTTTATGTCGACCGGGAGGGGATGGGGATCGAGTTCGTCGATCTCAAGG
>CAZOFJ010000060.1:0-20610 GCA_964579005.1 uncultured Nitrospirota bacterium | reverse complement strand
TCTGAAAAGATGACACAGGAAGAAGAAGCAATGATGGCCTCGGCAAAGGCCGAAGGCGAGGCGGAAGTCATTCCGGCTTCGCTTGAAACAGACTAAAAAAACGTACTTACAAACAAAAAAGGAGAACGAACATGTTCAATCAAATCAAACAGCAGATGGCGCTGGCGCTTTCAGGCGTCTTGATCGCCTCGTCCGTCTTCGCCGCGAGCCACCGGGAAGCCCCGTTGATTTCGATGGACCCGGAAGCCGACATCACCGATTTCTACGCCTTCCGGAGCTGGGAAGATCCGAGCAAGGCGGTCTTCGTCATGAACGTCATCCCGGCCCAGGAGCCGAGTAGCGCTCCGAACTATTTCAACTTCGCCGATGACGTCCTCTATCAGATCGAGATCGACAACAACAAGAACAACATCGCACAAAATGTTGTCTATCAGGTTCGGTTCAAGACAGAGGTCCGTTCCCCGGGCGACTTCTTTCCCCTCTCCTACGTCGCCGTCCCGCCGATTACCGCCCTCGACGGCCCCGGCTCCGAGGGGCTCCTTCTCCGACAGAGCTACACGGTGACGGAGCAGCGGTTCGGGCAGAGACCGCGCGATCTCGGCCAGGGGGTGATGTATGCGGTTCCGTCAAACGTCGGGCCTCGGACGATCCCCGACTATGAAGGGCTTGCCAAACAGGGGATCTACCCCCTCAAGAACGGCGGACGGGTCTTCGCTGGACAACGGGATGAGACCTTCTACATTGATCTCGGCGCCATCTTCGATACCCTGAACTTCCGGGCCGGCCCAATTCTTTCCGCTTCCGACGACGCGAACGATTTCATGAACGTCGAGCCGGCGCGGGACGCCTTCAGCGGGTTCAACGTCAACACCATCGCCATCGAAGTTCCGATCGAGGAGGTGATGGGGAAAGATGGGAACAAGGTGATCGGCGCCTATGGGACCACCAGCCGTCCGAGGGTGTCGGTGATCCGCAATGGCAACAAGCGGGAATCGACCCCCCTCTTTACCCAGGTCGCCCGGATGGGAAATCCACTCGTCAATGAGCTGATCATCGCGACGAAGGACAAGGACTACTGGAATGGGACTCCGGCGGAAGAAGAGGCCCAGTTCCTCAAATACTATTGCAACTCGTCGCTGGCAACCGCTATCAACCTGGTCTTCGGGACAACCTTCCCGACGGCCAACCGGGAGGACCTCGTCAATGTCCTCCTCCGGTACAGCCCGGGGCCGGCGGTCTGCGGTTCCATGAAGACCCACGAGCGGCTGGCCGACCTAATCCGGCTCGATCTGAATGTCCCGCCGACCGCCGCGAACCAGCAGAAGCGGCTGGGGATCTTGACCCACGATGCCGCCGGTACATCTACCCCCGATCCGGCCGCCTGGCCGAACGGCCGCCGTCCCAACGACGACGTCACCGACATCGCTCTCCGGGTTGTCGCAGGGGTTTTGACCAATCCCAAAACGCCGTTTCTTGGCGACGGGGTCAACTTCAACATCGGCTGCATGTCGAGCAATGTGACAAAGAACTGTATCTCGACCGGCTATCCCTTCCTTCCGACGCCGTTTGACGGCCTCAACCGCCGCCACATCGATCCGGGAGAACCGATCTTTATTCCATAAACCATCAACAATCAAGGGTGGGGGGGGGAAACCTCCCACCCTTCTCTCGGAGGGAAAGAAATGGGGAAAAAAGAGATGATCTTTTTTTTGGTTTCGATTTTCTGCGGCCTTCTCCTTTTAGAAGGCCGCCTTTCGCGCGCCGGTTCCGTCGATGAGACGATCGCCCTCCTTGAAGCGAAGCTGGCTGCCGCAGAGGCGAACCGGTCCGCCGCGTCGGCATCGATCCAGATACGAAACCGATTGGCCGGGGCGATGATCCAGAAAGGTCGGGAGACGGGGGATGCCGACTATTTTAAGAAGGCGGAACGGCTTTTGGATAAGTCACTGGAGCAGGTTCCCGGACAGGGGGAGAGTTTGGGGCTTCGGGCCTGGGTCGCCCTCTTCAAACACGAATTTAAAGAGGCGGCGGCCTGGGCTGAGAAGGGGCGGGCGGCCCAGCCGAAGGTCCCCTTCCACTACGGCGTGTTGAGCGACGCATTCTTGGAGATGGGCGATTATCCGAGGGCGATTGCCGCCGCCCAGAAGATGCTCGATTTGAAACCCGATCAAGGGTCATACAGCCGGGCCGCGCACCTTCGCTCTCTTCACGGCGATCCGGAAGGGGCGATTGAACTTTGGCAAAAAGCGATTCTCGCCGGTTCTCCCCATCCGGAGAACACCGCTTGGTGCCGGGTCGAACTGGGGGACGAATATTTCAATATCGGGAAATTAAAAGAGGCGGAAGAGGCCTATCAAGGCGCGCTGGAAACCAACCCGGGATATCATCGCGCTTGGGAGGCGTTGGGGCGGCTCCGGGCGGCGGAGGGCAACTTTTCGCAAGCAGCCGAATTCTATCAAAAAGCGATGGCGGTGATCCCCTCCCCACAATATGCCGGAGCACTGGGGGATCTCTACCGGGAGATGGGAAGAGAGGAAGAGGCTCAAAAACAGGATGCCTTGGTTGAACAGATTGCCCGACTCGACCGGATCAATCAGGCTCTCTCCAACCGCGATCTGGCCCTCTTCTATGCAGATCATGATCGAAATCTCGATGAAGCGCTCCGCCTTGCGGAAAAGGAGCTGGAGATCCGAAAAGATATCTACACCTACGACATTGTCGGCTGGGTTTATTACAAGAACAAACGTTATCCGGATGCCGAGGCGGCGATGAAAGAGGCCCTGAAACTCGGAACGAAAGATCCGCGCCTTCTCTACCATGCTGGAATGGTTGCCAAAGCGCTTGGAAAAGAAAAGGAGGCAAGGCGGTTGTTCAAGCGGGCGTTGAAACTCAACCCCTGTTTTCATCCCCTTTACACAAAAAGCGCCCGACAATCCCTCAAGTCGATCGGGTGAAGGAGGTTCCCATGATACGATATTTATCCTTGATAATGCTTCTGTTCTGTCTCTCCGTCGCCGAGAGCCATGCTCATCCAATGGGGAACTTCTCCATCAATCACTACTCTGGACTGGAGATCGGAGAAGAAGAGATCCGCGTCCGATATATCCTCGACTTCGCCGAAATCCCCGCCTTCCAAGAGATTCAGGAGATCGATCTCGATCAAAATGGCGACCTCTCCGCCGCCGAGCGGGAACACTACCTTTCCCGGAAGGGGGAGGTGCTTGCCGCCGGCTTGGAACTGACGGTGGGGGAGACCCCGCACCGGTTGATCCCCCTCTCTTCGGAGCTGACCTTTCCCCCCGGGGCGGGGAATCTTCCAACGATGCGTCTCTCGGTGCTTTATGGGGTGCAAACAGGCGTGGCCGCAAAGAAGCCGGTTGGTTTGGTCTATCGGGATGAAAATTACGTCGGCCGGGCCGGATGGAAAGAGATGACGGCCGCAGGCCGCGACGGCATCTCCCTGATCGGCTCTTCCCTTCCGACAACCGGGAGTGAACTCCGCGCTTATCCTGAAAAAGAGGTGACGAACCCGCCACAGGTGTCGGAGGCGCGGTTTGCCTTTTCGCTTGGAGACGTGAGGAGTGCCGCTTCGGCGACCCCTCATGGCGTGGCGCCGGAAGAGGCCCGTTCCAATCGAAACGACCGGTTTACCGCCCTCCTCAATGGAATCACTCCAACCGGATCGGCGTTGGTGACAGCCCTCCTGATCTCTTTTGGGCTTGGGATGTTCCATGCCCTTTCTCCGGGACATGGCAAGACGATGGTCGCCGCTTATCTCGTCGGTTCGCGGGGAACGGCGCGGCACGCTCTTTTCCTCGGATTGATCGTCACCCTCTCCCACACGGTCGGGGTTTTTCTTCTCGGAATCGTTACCCTCTATTTGTCGAAATATATTGTTCCGGAGCGGCTCTACCCCTGGCTCGGCCTTCTCTCCGGTCTGTCGATTGTGATCATCGGCTTCTCTCTTCTCCGGCAACGATGGCAGGGGATTCGCCACAGTCATGCGGATCATCCTCATCACGCTCATCACACATACTCTCACCATGATCACGGCCATCCTCACGGCCACAACCACTCTCATGCGCCTACCTTCTCGGGTCTTTTGGGGTTGGGGATCAGTGGGGGGATCATTCCTTGTCCCTCGGCGCTGGTGGTGCTGCTCAGCGCGATCGCGTTTCATCAGGTGGTGTTTGGTCTCATCTTGATCATTGCCTTCAGCGCGGGGCTGGCGGCGACTTTGGTGATGATTGGTCTGGCGATGGTTTATTTAGGGGAAAAACTCGGTCGATTCGGCCGTTTTGGCCTATTGGGAAGGGTCGTTCCCGTTCTTTCCGCCGCCGGGGTCACGGTCCTCGGGGGAATGATCGCATTGGGGGCCTGGCTTCGGTGAACGTATCGTTCCGCTTTTCGGAATTGGACCAGATTCCGGAATAAAAAAGTGACAGAGGTCACTATTTCTTGGAGCAAATGTTTGGAAATTTAGTCACCTCACCCCTGGCACAGTGTTTGCTTGATTTACCATACAGACGGGTTGGCGATGATGCCAAACCCGATGTACAACGGAGGGTACGATGAAATGCAGAAAATGTGGTGGATTGATCGTGGCGGAAAAGTTTCTTGCGACGACGAAAGATTCGCTTGCTTGGAACTACATTGGAACGCGGTGCATCTGCTGCGGCCGGATCGAAGACCCGTTGATCCTGGCGCATCAGCAGGAGCACTCTCTTTATGCTTTCGGCGTGCGGTCTTAATCCAAGATGGCGTTGCAAATGATGCGGAGCGAAGGGCGCCGATATGAACGCGAATTTAAATTTTTTGTCCCGGAAGTCAGAAGCCGGGCCGGAAGAGAAGAGAGATCCTATTTTCTCCTTTTCGTTCTGGCTTCTGACTTCTTGCGCCCTTTCCTTTGCGATCAGTCTTTACCCCCCTCGATCAAAGCACTTTCGCTAAACGATCGTTTTGAATCATTATTCTAAAGATACACTGTATCGAAGAAGATACCTCATATTTCCTTCGTTGGAAAAACCATCTTACCTGTAACCCGACTTTCGTCCACAGTAAAAATAGGTCTGATCTGTGAAATAACCGTCCTCTTGGATAAACCATTGAGAAAGCCGGGGGCGTTCGATCGGACACAACCAAGAGCAAGATTTTTTCTTGACAATAATGAAAAAACCGATAATAATGATTTCTAACTTTTAGGTCTCGCCCCCAGAGATCTTCTTCTGGGGGCGTTTCATTTAACGGATCGATCCGCAGGTGTCTTATCCTGCTTGGAATTCGGAAAAAGGAGAGTTGCTTGATCAAAGTCTACGAGAATCAGATTGAAAAGGCATTAAGGGCCCTTAAAAGGCAGTTGGCGAAAGAAGGTCTTTTAAAAGAACTGAAGCGCAGGAGTTTTTACGAGAAACCCTCCGTGAAGCGGAAGAGAAAACAGAAAGAGGCAAGGAAAAAACGTCTCAAGGCGCAACGCCTTTCAACCACACCAGTGAGCATGTAAAACTCCGTTTCACGCATAGTTGCTGACCCACCTTACCCCTATTCACGAATCTCCCCTGTCGACCGGTCCCACAAAACAGGGGGGGAGTTTTTACCCCCTGTTCTAAATTAAGTACAGCGGCACAAAATAAAATGTCAAAAATATTGAAAAAAATGGTTACTTTAGTTATGTGGAGATGTGCTTAAAAATGAAGGATCTGTCTGTCTCGAAGAAGATGAACATTCCTCTGTTGAAGTCTTTTGACCTGTCTCCGGATTTCATCCAGATGGGGGGGTTTCGTGTGGTAAAGGTAAAGGGGGAGTGTCGGTCTCTTCAGTTTTTCGAATTCCCCTAAGGCCAAGCTTGGGGTGAGGTGGCCGGTCATCATCGCCAGCTCTGAAAATTGATCGGGGAAGGATGACTCGGCAAAAATCGCCTTCAAGTGTTCAATACGGGATGCAACCCTCCAAAGTTCCTCCGTCTTCCAAGTATCTCCGCTATAGATAATCGCCGACCGGCCCTCCTCGATAATGAATCCGACCGCCGGCACGAGGTGATTCACCTGAATGGCCGTGACTCTTAATCCTTCCACTTCCACCGGTTTTCCCGCCGGAATCGTCTGGTAACATAACGTTCCCGATTCTCCATTTGGCAACCTCGTAAAGTCGGGCCAGAGGTGGTCATTGAAGAGATGTTTCCGGAGAACCTCGATGACTTCGGAGATACCAACAATGACAACCGGGCGGTCAATCCGTCCGTAGAGGATTTCGGCTAAAAATGGAAGGCTCTGGACATGATCAAGATGGGCATGCGAAACAAAGACATATCGGATCTGAACCAGTTCCGAGAGCGTTAAAGCACCGCAGAGTGTTCCTGCATCAAGCGCGACCGATTTGTTGATCAAAAAACCGGAAGGGTTGTAACGAACCGGTTTTCGTCCCTTCCTTTCGTAAAAATCGGCGCCATGGCAGCCCAACACCTTGATCCTCACCCGGAACCCTCCTTGGTTTCAAGGCCCCCCCTATTTCTATTCATTTATGCCGAAAATAATGATGGTAACTCCGAATAGGGCAACAATGGGTTAACCGTATTTTAACCGATTTCCTCCGGCCAAAGGAAGAGAAACAAAGAGAGGGCGATGATGTTTGAGGCGACCCTGTTCAAAACACCACGGAAGCTGTTTATAAAAAACGGGTGTGTTATAATGAGGCTTGATTCGCGAGGAATCCTCTCATCCCATGACACACCGGATTGTTATTGTCAGCGCGGTCCGAACGGCGATCGGGGCGTTTCATGGAACCCTCGCCCCTCTTTCCGCGACGCTGCTCGGAAGTTGCGTGGTGGCCGAAGCAGTTTCACGCGCCGGACTTCGGCCCGATCAGGTCGACGAGGTCCTCATGGGAAATGTTCTGTCGGCTGGTTTGGGACAAGCACCGGCGCGACAAGCCGCCCTCGGGGCCGGCCTTCCAGACACGGTTCCCTGCACGACCATCAATAAGGTTTGCGGATCGGGGCTGAAGGCGGTGATGCTGGGGGCGCAAGCGATTGCCCTTGGGGATGCAGACGTTGTTGCCGCCGGTGGGATGGAAAGCATGACGAACTCTCCCTATCTTCTCGATCGGGCCCGATCGGGTTATCGTTTGGGCCATGGGACGATCGTCGACAGCCTCATTCAAGATGGTCTTTGGGATGCCTACAACCATTTTCACATGGGTTCGGCTGCCGAACAATGCGCGGCGGAATACCGTCTTACCCGGGAGGCGCTTGATGATTTTGCCGTTGAAAGTTATCGGCGGGCCCTTGGGGCTCAGGAACGAGGTGAGTTCAAACGGGAGATCGTTCCAATCGAAATTCCGGGGCGAAAAGGGATCACCGTTTTCGCCGAGGATGAAGAGCCGAAGCGGGCCGATTTCGAAAAGCTCAGAAAGCTCAAACCGGCTTTTCAAGAGGGAGGAAAGATCACTGCGGGAAATGCCTCTTCGATCAGCGACGGGGCGGCGGCCGTGGTCTTGATGTCGGATGAAACCGCCGGGCGCCTTGCGATCCGGCCACGAGCCGAAATCGTTGGATATGCCACCGCTGCGACGGCGCCGGCCCGCTTCACGACGGCGCCGGCCGCGGCCATCACAACCCTTTTGAAAAAATATCGACGGACCCCTTCCGAGATCGATTGCTTTGAAATCAACGAAGCCTTCGCCGCCTCCACGATTGCCGTGATGCGCGAACTGGCGATCGACCCCAAGAAGGTGAACCGGCGTGGGGGCGCCATTGCCTTGGGTCATCCGATTGGGGCGAGCGGCGCCCGAATCTTGACCACCCTCCTGCATCTCTTGGAAGATCTCGACCTCTCCTCTGGTATCGCGACGCTCTGCATCGGCGGGGGAGAAGCGGTTGCGGTGTTGATCAAGCGGCCAGGAAAAACAGATTCGAATTAAAACGATTGTGAGGTCATTTGTATGGAATGGAGCGTCATCGGCGTGGTCGGCGCCGGACAGATGGGAAGCGGGATCGTCCAGGTCGTTGCGACCGGGGGCTTTCATGTTCTCTTGTATGATCTCGACCATAAAATCTTGGAAACCGCCGTCGAAAAAATCACGGCGGGACTCAACAGCGCGGTCCGAAAAGGGAAACTGACCGAGTGGCTCCGCGAAAAAACGCTCAAAAACATCAAGGCGACGACCCGGCTCGAAGATCTGGGACACGCGCACCTCATCATCGAGGCGGTCCCGGAGCGGGAAGAGATCAAGATGGAGACATTTGAACTCCTCGATACGATCTGCCCCAAGGAGACGGTCTTCGCCACCAACACCTCTTCAATCTCCATTACCCGCCTTGCCTCGGTGACGCAACGCCCCGAGAAATTTATCGGAATCCATTTTATGAATCCGGCTCCGATCATCGATCTGGTCGAGATCGTTCGCGGCTGGCAGACTTCGGACGAGACCTTTCTCTCTGCGAAATATTTTGTCGAAAAATTGGGAAAGACGGTCGTCTCCTCGAAGGACCTCCCCGGGTTCATCGTCAACCGCCTTCTGATTCCGATGATCAACGAAGCGGTTTTTGCCGTCATGGAAGGGGTGGCGACGCCTGAGGAGATCGATACCGCGATGACGCTCGGCACCCGCCATCCGATGGGTCCCTTGGCGCTGGCCGATCTGATCGGCCTCGACGTCTGCCTCGATATCATGGAGATCCTTTTCTCCGAATTCGGCGATACCAAATATCGCCCCGCCCCGCTCCTTCGAAGATATGTCGAGGCCGGTTTCTTCGGTAGGAAGAGCGGGAAGGGGTTCTATGAGTATGGAAAAAAGCCGTAGGGGTCGATGAACCTACACCTGACCGAAGAGCAGCAGATGGTCCTGGAGACGGTCCGGGCCTTCGTCGAGAAAGAGGTGAAAGCGGTCGCCTCGACGATGGACGCCGCCTCTGAATTTCCTCGCCGACTGATCCAAATGCTTGCCGAGATGGGGTTGATGGGGGCTTTCATCCCGGCAGAATATGGCGGTTCCGGGATGGATCTGTTGACCTACATTCTTGTCATGGAGGAGATCTCTAAAGGATGGGCCTCCCTCGGCGTCATCATGACGGTGAATAATTCGCTCGTCTGTGATCCCCTCCATCGTTTTGGAAACGAAGCGCAAAAACAAAACTACCTTGTTCCGCTCGCACAGGGCCGGTTGCTCGGCTGCTACGCCCTGACGGAGCCGTCGGCCGGTTCCGATGCCGGCGCCATCGCCACGCAGGCAAGGAAAGAGGGCTCCGATTACGTCCTGAATGGGACCAAGCTCTTTATTACGAACGGAAAGAATGCCGATGTGGCGATCGTTTATGCGGTGACCGACCCGTCCCGCGGGAAGAAGGGGATTTCGGCCTTCATTGTGGAAAAAACCTTCCCCGGTTTTCATGTGGGAAAAATCGAAGATAAGATGGGGCTGCGCGGCTCGGACACGGCCGAATTGATTTTTCAAGAATGCCGCGTTCCGTCGGAAAATCTTCTGGGAGTGGAGAACGAAGGGTTTAAGATTGCGCTTTCAACTTTGGATGGCGGCCGGATCGGCATTGCGGCGCAGGCGATCGGAATCGCGCAAGGATCTCTTGAAGAGGCGCTTACCTACGCCAAAGCGCGGAAACAGTTCGGGCAAGCGATCGCCGAATTTCAGGCGATTCAGTGGATGCTGGCCGACATGAAAACCGAGATCGACGCCGCCCGCCTCCTGACCCATCGGGCGGCCTGGGCGCGTCAGCAGGGAAAACCGGTTACGCTGATGGCGGCGGAGGCCAAGCTCTATGCCTCCGAGATGGCGAACCGCGTCGCTTACAAAGCGGTTCAGGTTTTTGGGGGCTACGGCTTCATCAAAGACTTTCCGGTCGAGCGGTTCTACCGTGACGCCCGGATCACGACCCTGTATGAAGGAACCTCCGAGATCCAGCGGATGGTGATCGCCAGACATCTGTTACAATGATGATGTTGAGTAGGGGGGGCAATCGATTGTGCCCCTACGAGGTTCGTATGAAAAAGGGTCACAAGACAGACGAACGCAAGCCGAAATTCATCAACCTCTCCAACACTGAGATCGACCGGCTTTACACCGAACGGTCGATCCGATCTCTCGATCCAAAAAACGATCTTGGGCAGCCGGGCCGATTCCCCTATACCCGTGGGATTTACCCGACGATGTACCGGAGCCGCCTCTGGACGATGCGCCAGTTCGCCGGATTTGCCGGGGCGGCCGAGACCAACCGGCGTTATCATTATCTTCTCGGGCAGGGGCAGACGGGGCTCTCCGTTGCTTTCGACATGCCGACCCTGATGGGATACGATTCCGATCACCCGAAGTCTCTCGGTGAGGTCGGAAAATGCGGCGTTGCCATCGACACCATGGATGATATGGAACGTCTGTTCGACGGAATCCCGCTCGATCAGGTCAGCATCTCGATGACGATCAATGGTCCGGCGATCATCCTCTTCGCCATGTATCTCGCCGTCGCGGAAAAACAGGGGGTGTCGTTCAAGCAGCTCCGCGGAACCCTCCAAAACGACATTTTGAAAGAGTATATCGCGCAGAAGGAATGGATTACTTCGCCCGGTCCGTCATTAAAATTGATCAACGACACCGTCCGGTTTTGTGTCGAAGAGGCCCCGCTTTTTCACCCGATCAGCATCTCCGGATATCATATCCGGGAGGCGGGATCGACCGCGGTACAGGAGTTGGCCTTCACCCTCTATGACGGCCTGACCTATGTCAAATCGGCGATTAAATCGGGCTTAAAGGTCGACGACTTCGCCCCGCGCCTTTCTTTTTTCTTCAATGCCCACAACGACTTTTTTGAAGAGATCGCCAAGTACCGCGCCGCCCGGCGGCTCTGGGCGCGGGAAATGAAACGGCGGTTTCATCCCCGCGATCCAAAATCGCTGGCACTCCGGTTCCATACGCAGACCGCCGGCTGCACCCTCACCGCCCAGCAGCCGCAGAATAACATCGTCCGGGTTGCGTTGCAGGCGCTGGCGGCCGTCCTCGGCGGTACTCAATCGCTCCACACCAACTCAATGGACGAGACCTACGCCTTGCCGACCGAAGCGGCGGTGACGATCGCCCTTCGAACCCAACAAATCCTCGCGCACGAGACCGGCGTTGTGAACACGGTTGATCCCCTCGGCGGCTCATATTATATCGAATCGCTGACCGAGCGGATGGAGAAAGAGGCCCGGCGCTACTTTAAGAAGCTCGACGCGATGGGCGGAATGGTCCGCGCGATCGAGAAGGGATTCCCGCAGCGGGAGATTCATCAGGCGGCGGTCACCTACCAAGAAGAGATTGATCGCAAGGAGCGGTTGATCGTCGGCGTCAATGGCTTTGTCGAAAAAGAGACGCGGCCGATCGAACTCTTAAAGGTTGGCGAAGAGGTGGAACGGAGGCAGGTTGCGGGACTGAGGCGGATTCGTCGGAAGCGGGATGGGAAAAAAGTGGAACGGGCGCTCCGGCAGTTGACCGAGGCCGCCAAAGGAGAGGCCTATTTGATGCCGTTGATCCTCGATGCCGTCCGTGTCAAGGTGACGGTGGGGGAAATTTCAGACCTGTTTCGAAAAGTTTGGGGAGAATACCGGGAGACGGCTTCGTTTTAAGACTTCTTTAAGAGAAGACCTACGATATCAAGGAGGTATCTGATGAAAGCAACAACAAAAATTAGCCCTGAAGATTACATCCTCTCTGTGCTCTCTCCGGAAGAGCGATTGGACGCTGCTTTTAAGATTGCAAAGGAAGCTTTCAGGAAAACAACCCTAACGCTGGAGGACGTAGAAAAGACCGTTCAAAAAATAAGGAGAAAAGCTTACGAAGCGGCTCGAAAATAGGGCGGTTTTTGACACGGGAGTGCTCATCTCCGCCTTTGCCTTTGGAGGTATTCCGAGAAGCGCTGTTCGGAAGGCATTCACCGAAACCGAGATATGGGCTTCTCCTCAACTCCTTCGAGAGTATAGAGATACCCCTCTAGAGCTTGAGGCAAAGGGAAAGATTACCCGCCCCCAATTGAAATCACTCCTATCAGGAATTGCTGCTTTTGTCGCAAAAGCGAGAGTCGTGGTTCCGGAAAAGAGGTTGTTCCTCTGCAGGGATACGGCCGACAACATGATCCTTGATTGTTGCCTGGCTGCCCAAGCAGATTTCCTGATCACCGGAGATAGAGACCTCCTTGATATGGACAGGACCACATTGAAAGTGGAGATTTCCAAGTTGACGGTCCTCTCTCCAGGGACCTTTTTAAAGCGATTCTAAAGATGAAGCTGGGTCAATTTCAAATCAAACCGCTTACTGATGGCACCTTTCGATTGGACGGGGGGGCGATGTTTGGGATCGTCCCGAAGATCCTCTGGGAGAAGCACCATCCGGCCGATGAGAAGAACCGAATTCATCTTGAACTCGGCGTTTTGCTGATCCAAGCCCACGGGATGAATATTCTCGTCGACACCGGGATTGGGAACAAGGGGGACGCCAAGTTCAACGAAATTTATGCCGTGAACCGGACCCCCTCAATCGAAGCCTCGCTTGGGAAAGAGGGCCTTTCCCCGGCCGACATCGATCTGGTCATCAATACCCACTTTCATTTCGATCATGCCGGCGGAAATACCCAGCGGGACGATCACGGCCACATCCACCCGACCTTTCCCAAGGCCACCTATTTTATTCAGAAAGGGGAGTGGGAATTCGCAAATCATCCGAACGAGCGGACCCGCGGAAGCTATCTTCTTGAAAACTACGAAGTCCTGCCGAAACAAGGGCGCCTCGATCTGCTGGAAGGAGATGCTGAGATCCTCAAGGGGATTTCGGTGATCCGGACCCCGGGCCACACGGCGCACCATCAGTCGGTTCTGATCGAGTCCGACGGCGAGAAGGCCCTCTTCATCGGCGACCTGATTCCGACCGCCGCCCATCTTCCGCTTCCCTATCTGATGGGATATGACCTCTTTCCGTTGACGACGTTGGAGACGAAACGGACCCTGTTGGAACAGGCCGATGAGGAACGGTGGCTCCTGATTTTTCAACACGATCCGAAGGTTCGGATGGGATATCTCAAGAAGAAAGAAGATCGGTATCTGTTGGAGGAGGTCCGGAATGGCTAAATCGGAGACGAAGCGCCCTTCCAGGAAAGCGCTTGAGAAGAGGCCTGTGATCGAGCGCCGGAAGCGGATCCTTCTCGCCAAGATCGGCCTGGATGGCCACGATCGGGGAATCAAGCTCGTCGCCCGCGCGTTGCGCGACGGCGGAAATGAGGTGGTCTATCTGGGCCTCCACCATACTCCCGGGGAGATTGTCCTCTCGGCGGTCCAAGAGGATGTCGACGCCATCGGTCTTTCGATCCACTCCGCCGCGCACATGACCCTCTTTGAAGAGGTCCTCAAGCTTTTAAAAAAGGAGAAAGCGACCGATATCGCCCTCTTCGGCGGCGGGGTCATCCCCGATGACGATATCCGTGAGTTGAAGAAGAAAGGGGTCCGTGAGATCTTCACCCCCGGCGCCCCCTTGGATGAAATTGTGCAGTTTGTGAAAGGGTTAAAGAGATAGCGATCAGCGATTCTGATAAACGACCTTTCCCCTCTTCAAGACCTTCTCCATATGATTTACCCCGAAAAAATAAGGCAACTGCGCGTGGTGTTCTAAATCCAAAATCAGAATATCGGCCTGTTTCCCCACTTCCAGGCTTCCAATCTGTTCCCCCATTCCTATCCCATGCGCCGCGTTGATCGTCGCCGCTGAAATCGCTTCGGCCACCGTCAATTTAAAATCGCGCACAGCCAGATGGATGATCTCCTGCATCGAAAGAGAGGGCGAAGAACCGGGGTTGAAATCGGTCGCCAGTGCAATCGGCACACCGGCTTCAATCAACGCGCGCACCGGCGGAAGATGCTTTGCCATCAAGAAATGAGAAACGCCCGGCAACAACACGCCGACCGCACCGCTCTCAGCCAACAATGGAATCTCTTCGGATGAAATATGGTCGAGGTGATCGACCGAGACCGCCCCGAACTCCGCCGCCAGCCGCACCCCCCCCTGATCTGAAAACTCTCCCGCATGAAGCTTGATCGCAAAGCCTTCCCGTTTGGCCGCTTCCAAAATCCGCCGGCTCTGATCAGCATTGAAGGCCCCCTCCTCACAGAAGAGGTCACAGAAGCGCGCCCGCGACCGGACGGCAGGGATCATCTTAATGACTTGATCGATGTAGGCTTCGGTTCGACCCGAATATTCTTTTGGGATGGCATGTGCTCCCATAAATGTTGGAATCAGGTTGAGCGGGAGCCGATCGGCCAGCCGTTCGATCACCTTCAGAATCTTCAGTTCGCTTGGAAGATCCAGTCCGTAGCCGCTTTTTATTTCAACCGTCGTGGTTCCGTAGGAGAGCATCTTCTTGAGGAACTTCTCGGCCCGCTCGGTCAATGACTTCAATGAGGCAGCACGGGTCGCTTGAACCGTGTTGAGGATCCCTCCCCCCTTCTGAAGGATCTCCAGATAGGGAACCCCGCGCAGCTTCTCTGCCCATTCCCTTTCACGGCTCCCGGCGAAAATGGCATGGGTGTGCGGATCGACGAAGCCCGGCATGACCACTTTCCCACTGGCATCAATCTCCCGGCGTGCCCGGCCCCGGCGGCGATATTCCCTCTGCGTTCCGACCCAGGCGATCTTGCCGTGCGAGATCGCCACCGCGCCGTTTCGGACCAGGCCGAGATCAGACATCTCGGATCGCCGCTTCGGCTGGTTGCCGCCGCTCGCCAGCGTGAGCAGTTCCCCACAATGGGTGATTGCGAGGTCATCGGGAGGATTCATGAATTGCCCTCCGATTGGGATTTTCTTCGTCTGTTTCCCAGTTCAATCGTCGGAGGAGTCATCATATCCCTTTAAAGTCTTCAGTTCCTCGATATGGCGGTATCAAGTTGAGCCAGACTTCCTGGATTTTGATATCGGGACAGCAGTCTCTTTATATAAAGGCAGATCCAAATAGAGCCGATTTTCCGTGAAGGATTCAATTAAAAAAAGCCGTCACATTTTTTGCCAATTCAATTTGGGTAATTCATCTTGGGTGCCGAGTTTAGATAAGGGGCTTGAACAGAGCCAATCTTCGAGTTTGTTGGTTAATTTTGAATTACCCAACACTTCGATTTCCCCTTTTTTTACCGCATCACGAAAGTGTTTTTGGCATGTCCAAATCTCCGTCATTGTTTTCAGAGCGCAGATGATGACAATATCGACATCATAACCGGGATCATCTCGGCATAAGTCAATTTCACCGTTTTCAGAAACCAACCACCAAACCCTTCCCCCTTTCTGTGCGTCCGGGTATTCAAACTGTACGACGATCCGATGCTTAGGGAAAATTGCCGGGTTTACGCTACGACGCATATCCCACATCAATAGACCCGCATCCAAATCTCCTTTACGGAGGTTGGAGCGGGACCAGCGATGACCCCATGCACCGAGTAACTCAACAACCGGGCGTAATTCCAATCCAGCGGATGTCAGGTTATAAGTATAGTTTCCTTTGCTCCCGGAGAGGTTGATGACTCCCGCAGCCGCGAGCTGTTTAAGCCGCTCAGACAATAATGTCGGCGACATCAAAGGCACCCCTTTTTGCAGCGCGTTAAAACGGGTGCTTCCGGCAAGCAATTCACGCACGACCAATAAAGTCCAACGCTCGCATAATAATTGAGTTGCCTGTGCTAAAGGACAAAATTGACCATAACTTTTCATTTTTACTTCCTCATATGACTGCAATTCTTTTATTGTGTGATCACTACAGATTCTGCACTTCTCCTTCTCCGGCACCAATGTTATGGTATGCAGGCTTCATTGATCAAGAAAAATATCAATGTATTTCAAACAAGGGGAATAAAGATGAGTAAATCGCTTACGGACTTCACTGAACTCAAGAAGAAGCAGCGTGCTACATGGGCGCTGGGTGAGTATGACCGCATCGCGGACGGCCTGACGATCTCGACGGACCAGACCCTGCGCGTTGCGAAGATTCGCCCCGGCGAGCGCGTGTTGGACCTTGCGACTGGAACCGGTATTACTGCTATTGCGGCGCGTGAGCGCGGCGCGGATGTGACGGGCGTGGATCTTACGCCGGAACTCCTCGCTGTCGCGCGAGAAAAGGCCAAGGATGCGGGCCTCAGGGATATCGATTTCCGGGAGGGGGACGCAGAGGCACTCCCCTTTGCGGACGCGAGCTTTGATGTCGTGGTGTCGACCTGTGGCCATATGTTCGCGCTGGACCAGCCGAAGGTCGCGGCCGAATTGGCCCGAGTTACCCGGCCCGGGGGCCGCGTTACATTCCTGGCCTGGACTCCTGAAGGCGGTCTGGGGGGCTGGTTTCGCATTACCAACAAGCATGTCCCGCCGCCGGCCGGCCTCGCGAGTCCGTTCAACTGGGGCGATCCTGAGAAAGTGCGCGAACTTCTCGGGAACGCCTTCCGCGATCTCGCCTTCACACGCGGTGACTGCCCGCAGTTCGGTGCTTCGCCCGAAGACATCTGGGAACTGTTCTCGACACGCTACGGGCCGACTGTTCGCGCCGTCGCAAGTCTCCAGGGCGATGCAGTGCAGGCATTTCGTAGCGAACTTCTTTCGTTCCTCGAAGGCTACCGCGCTGTGGACGGCAAGGTACGCTGGGGCCGCGAGTACCTCATCACGCGGGCTGTTCGCGCGTGAATGACGCGCGGCAAATCCACTCCGGAATCGAGAACCGGCGGAAGAAACCTCGGCATCGACAGCGTGCAACCCAACCCTTATAAGGCGTCGCTTCGCGCCGCCGCCGCTCAGCCCCGGCATGTGTGCCGGGCATGGCACGTTACTACACAGGTGTAAGTCCGGTGACCAGGTTTTCGCAGAGCCGAAGGGTAGGAAAAAGAGCCCGCCTTGTCACGGCGAATGTAAGAACCGATCCGAATAACCCCCTTCGACCCAAAAAGGGTTTGACACCCCATACCGGGCATGGTTCAATGTCGGATCAAAATAGAATGGGGGCTAAAATGGACGTGCCATGGGTCGCCTTCACCCCGGAGGAACAACACCTCATTCGGGATACCGAATTTTTTCGAGCCAAAGCGATCATCACCCAAAAGGCGCG
The DNA here is from genome assembly GCA_964579005.1 of uncultured Nitrospirota bacterium. Classification (GTDB taxonomy): domain Bacteria; phylum Nitrospirota; class Nitrospiria; order SBBL01; family Manganitrophaceae; genus CAZOFJ01. The sequence goes on along the minus strand of CAZOFJ010000060.1, from coordinate 3,515 downwards.
GCGGCTCCTGGAACAGATTCACGCGATGCTCCGCGAGGAACTCGCTTCTGTCTCTCTTCTTGCCCCCGAGGAGGCCGATACAACGGTCGGCCAATTTGTGAAGGGAGAGCACCTGAACGATTTTCCCTATCAGTATCTCGACCTTCCCAAATATTATTCCAAAACGGAGAAATTCGCATTTCGTTCCCTTTTCTGGTGGGGGCATCACTTCATTTTTGCGCTGATTTTGGAAGGACCTTTCCTCGATCGATACAAAGAAAATCTCCTGAAAGCATATGATCAGCTTGCAGATCAGGGGCTTTGCATTCTCATCGCACCGACCCTCTGGGAATGGGAGAAGCGGCCGGAACTGCTGCTGGAGATTCGAAAAGAAAACCGAAAGGCGGTTGAAGCGGCGCTGGCGACCCTCCCGTTCCTCAAGATTCAGCGGTTTGTTGCGTTTGACGAACCGGCTTTTGAAAAGGGGGAAATCGCAGCGGTGGGGAGGTCCATTTTCAAACGGATGAAGACGATCATCGTAAGATCGGATCGCCCGATCGGAGTGTCTAGATGAAAAAGTGGCAAACCCTCGCCTCTCTCAATACCGTCCGCTCGCATTGCGGGGCGGCGGCGATTGGGGGAAAGATTTACATTTTCGGCGGAGGCGGACCGGCGTTCAAGAGTCTTTCAACCGTCGAGATCTACGATCCTAAAGAAGACCGCTGGGTGTTCGGGCCGGAGATGCCGACGCTCCGATCGGGTCTGGTCGCCGTGAACTTAAATGACCAGGCCTACGTCATGGGCGGAGGCTTTCGGCGTCCGGACGGGACGTTCAATTTCCTGACGGTCGTCGAAATCTTCGATCCAAAAACAGGCTGGTCCAAAGGGCCCGACCTGCTCCGGCGGCACGATGCCCCTGCGGCGACGATTTTCGACAAGTCGATCTATCTCTTTGGCGGACACCATCCGGAGGCGACTGGAGGGCCGATGACCGATCCGGCCTTCTCCTTCTCCGAGCGGATCGATCGAAAGACCGAACGGTGGATAGAAACCGCTCCGATACCGACCCCCCGTTTCTCGTTGGGGGCGGTCCCGTTCGAGGGGAAAATTTTAGCGGTGGGGGGAGGCGGGTTTCGGGAGGGAGCCTTTCATAATTACGATCTGATCGAACAGTACCATCCACTTGAAAATCGCTGGTCGGTCGATCCAACCTTTCATCTTCCCTGGCGTGCTGCCGGTGGGGGAACCTGTGTTGTCGAGGGGAGGGTCTATCTCTTCGGTGGGCAGAGCGGCGACCGGGTGCAAAACCGGGCGGCGACGCTTCATCCTAAAACGGGGGAATGGATCGAACTGCCGACAATGCCCGATGCACGGGTGGCGATGGCGACGGTTTATCTTGATGGGAAAATCTATCTGATCGGCGGCCGGGGTCCCGATGGGAGAACACCCACCGATCGGGTCACCGCCTTGTCGCTCTAATCCGGCTTCGCCGGAAAGCGGGGGCTCGCGTCGCCCCCCTCCATCCGGCCTGTGCGTGCTCTCCGCCAAAGCCGGATGGAGCCTCCCCCTCAGCGCTCTCTTCGTTCGCTCTAAATCGCAGGGGTGATCATATATCGCCCCTCCTTGAAACACCGCTCGTAGTAGGCTTCGTCGTAAGTGAAGGTATGGGTTGCCTCGTTGTAATCCTTGATCTTTGGCAGGGGGAGAGGGCGCTCTTTCAGACAGCCGTATTCAAGATGCTCGACGATATCTTCCGAAAAATGATGGAAGATGCTGCTAATATCGATTCCGGTCTCGGTGACAAGGTAGCAACGGCCCGATCCTTTCGTATGGCTGCATTCGTCCAGGATTCCCATGACATCCTGCTCGGTCGCCTTTCCCTGGTCCAATCGTTCCAAGCGATGAGCGATCCGTCCCGTCCCCGTCTTGCATGAGGCGCACTGTCCACACGATTCGATCGCCAGAAATTTGGCGAAGTTTACCCCGGCTTTGAGAATACAGGCGGTGTCGTCGTAAACGATGAACCCTCCGGAGCCGAGCCCGGAGGGGATTTTCCGCATGGAGGCAAAGTCGAGGGGGGTATCGAATTTGTCGGGGGGGATCACCGCGTTTGTCGGACCGGAGAAAACCGCCCGGATATGCCGATCGATCTTGGCGCCGCCGCCGTAGACTTCGATTAAGGTCCGCAGGGGGGTTCCCATCGGCAACTCGTACATCCCGGGGCGGTTGACATCTCCGCAAAGGGTGAAAATCATCGTCCCGGCGGTGTCGGCGGTTCCGATCGACTTAAACCAGGCGGCCCCCTTCAAGAGGATGTGCGGGATGGTTGAAAGGGTTTCGATATTGTTGACGACGGTCGGCTGGCCGTAAAGACCATATTCAACCGGGATCATCCCCTTGGCACGGGGCCAGGCCGGTTTCCCCTCGATCACTTCCAACTGCGCCCGGTCTTCCCCCAACAGATAAGAGTCGGGACCGAACGCCAACTCGAGGGGAAGATTCCTTCCGGTTCCCATCACGTTATCTCCGACATAACCGGCATCGATGCACTCCTTGAGCGCCCGCTCAAGGATCGCGATTTCTCTTTTAAAAATCTCTTTGATGCAGATGATCGCTTTATAGGTTCCAACGGCATAAGAGCCGATCATCATTCCCTCAATCAAACCATACGGGTTTTTTTGAATGAGATAGCGATCTTTGTAGGTCCCCGGCTCCCCTTCGGAGCCGTTGCAGACGAGATATTTCGTGGGGGTCATGCCGAGGATGTCGGCCGTCTTTTTATAAACTCCTTCCCACTTGATCCCGGTTGGGAAGCCGGCGCCGCCCCGGCCGCGGAGGGAGGATCGTTTGATCTCATCGATCACCCCCATCTGTGACATTCCGAGCGCTTTTTTAAGCCCCTGGAAGCCGCCGACGGCAAGATACTCTTCCAGTGTTTTAAACGGTTCTTCGCGTTTAAGATGGATCCGCTGTTCCTCGATCGTTTGAGTCGACATGTTTGTGTCCCCCCTCCATCAAAAATTCGAGGCATTATATCCAAACAGAACCGGAAAGGCAATCGAACGATTGAAGTTGCTCACCACCCATCAGTTTTCATGGTTTGTAGAAAGCCGGGAGACTGAGATTGCATTAGGCAAGATAGTTGCGCCTGCGGCAAGATCGCCGGTCGTCTCAATATCACGCTGTCCAACATCGACCGTCAGGTTTCCCTTCAATCGCAGTCGATATTGCCAGCCCGTCTCGTCCAGCCAGGTAAACAGTTTCTCAGACGGGTAGAATCGATCCGCAAACAGCATCACCTGCGCGCCTTGCGGTATCCAGCCCTTGACCTGATCGAGCACTTCGCGTTGTTTCTTCCAGCCGATGTTCGCCTCACCCGCCTCAACGCGCCACGCCAAAGGCAATGCCCGCTCGCCCACCCGAACCGACAGCATCAGCACGGCAAACCGCTCTCCCACATCGGTCTGATCCATGCAAACCACGATCACTTGTCCCTGGGCACAGGCTTCGGACAGCACCTGCCCCGCCCAGGGCGC
>CAZOFJ010000059.1:0-20998 GCA_964579005.1 uncultured Nitrospirota bacterium | reverse complement strand
GGGGCAAGACCGTCGGTGCCGGCGTCATTACCAAAATCATAAAATAGAAAAAGTGATCGCCAGGGGATTAATAAAATAAAAGGCTCGGATCTGGTTTTGTCTGTCCGAATAAAATAAAGAGGTATTGTGAATCAGAAAATTCGAATTCGATTAAAAGCATACGACTATCGGGTTCTCGATCAGTCAGTCGGTGAGATTGTCGATACGGTGAAGCGAACAGGTGCAAAAGTGGCTGGTCCGATTCCATTGCCGACCAAAATTAATAAATACACGGTTCTTCGGTCCCCCCATGTTGATAAAAAATCGAGAGAGCAGTTTGAAATCAGAACTCATAAACGTTTGATTGATATCTTAGAGCCGACACCGGAAACAGTCGATGCCCTGATGAAATTGAATCTATCAGCGGGGGTGAATGTAGAAATAAAGCTCTAGATCTTTGAGTTCCTTGTTCAGTTCACCCGGTTGCTGGGTGAGTATAGATTGTAGATATTACCTACGGTGTGGATAAAACGATGGTAAACGGATTAATTGGATATAAGCTTGGGATGACCCAGGTGTACAGTGCGGATGGTAAACTCGTTCCGGTCACTGTGTTGGAGGTGGGGCCATGCAAGGTGGTTCAGATCAAGACCGTTGAAAAGGACGGTTATCAATCGGCACAACTTTCCTTTGATGAGCTAAAAGAGCATCGCTTGAACCGTCCTCTCCGGGGGCACTTTAAGAAGGCAAATGTTCCCACGGCGAGAGTGTTGCGCGAGTTTAAGGGAAAGCTTGATGGGCTGACCGTGGGGCAAGTTATTGCTGCAGATATTTTCCAGGGTGGCGAGTTTGTAAATGTGACAGGGATTTCAAAGGGGAAGGGTTTTCAGGGAGTTGTAAAAAGATTCCATTATAAAGGCGGTCCTGCAACTCACGGTTCGATGTTTCATCGACATCCCGGGTCAATCGGAGCGAGTTCTTTCCCTTCTCGTGTTTGGAAAAACAAGGGAATGCCGGGACATATGGGCAGCGAGCGGGTGACCGCGGAAGGACTCGAAGTCATCGAGGTTCGACCAGATGAAAACCTTCTTTTCATAAAGGGATCTGTCCCCGGAAGTTCTAAGGGATGTGTCCTGATTCAAAAGTCCCTGAGGAAGAAGCCTAAAAAGCAAACGCCGGAGCCAGCTAAAAAATAACTCCATATTGGGGAACCGATGTCAGAAATAGAAGTTAGAAATCTTCTTAACGAGAAAACTGGAACGATGACTCTGGACCCTGCCATATTTGGGGTGCCGGTTTCAAAATCACTCTTGCATGAAGTTGTTCAGATGCAGCGTGCTTCGATGCGCCAAGGAACCGCTGCCACAAAGACGCGTGGCTTGGTGAGTGGGAGCGGTAAAAAACCTTGGAAACAGAAAGGAACCGGAAGGGCCAGAGCCGGATCGATCCGTTCGCCTCTTTGGCGGGGAGGAGGGATCGTTTTTGGTCCGCAACCCCGTTCTTATGCCTATCATATCTCCAAGAAGAAATCACATAAAGCCCTTATTACAGCCCTTTCTGCAAAAGCACAAGAGAAGGAGGTCTTGGTTTTAGAAGATCTCGAATTGCAGGAGGGAAAAACAAAAACGATGGCGAACATCTTGAAGCGACTTGGTCTGCAAGGGAAAAAGGTTCTGATTGCAGTATCTCAGATATCTGATGGTCTGGATCGAGCCACTCGCAATATTTCAAAAGTGAAATTGATTGAAGTAAGGCAGTTAAATGTCTATGATCTCCTCCTGTCTGATGTCCTCGTTGTAACTCGGCGGGATGTTTCAAGGATGGGAGAAGTGCGGGGGAACCATGAATCGGCATGACTTGATTGTTTGCCCGGTTGTCACTGAAAAGAGTACCCTTCTCCGGGAAAAGGAAAATAAATATAGTTTTTCGGTCCGACTGAAAGTGAACAAAAAAGAGGTAAAGAAGGCAATCGAAGAGACATTGAATGTGAAAGTTGAAAAGGTCCATATCGTGAACGTGATCGGTAAGGAAAAGCGATTGGGTCGTTTTGTCGGAAAGCGGCCCGATTGGAAAAAAGCGATCGTGACCTTAAAAGAGGGTGAAAAGTTAACATTGTTTGAGGGGTAAAAGAGCCAAGGGCGGTCAAGTCTTACTTTATTTTGGTTCGTAGATAGGGGTTATCAAGCTGATGGGAATCAAAACATATAAACCGACATCTCCCGGTCGTCGCTCAGCGATGGGCCTAACTCATGATGAGGTGACGAAGGACACGCCTGAAAAAAGCCTTGTTGTTTCATTTCCTCAGTCGGGTGGGCGCAATCATCGCGGAAAAATGACCGTCCGTCATCGTGGGGGTGGTCACAAGCGGATGTACAGAATCATCGATTTCAAAAGGGAAAAGATGGGGATTCCCGCCACCGTAAAGGCAATTGAGTATGATCCGAATCGCTCTTCTCGCATTGCTCTGGTTGTATACGCAGATGGAGAAAAGCGCTACATCATTGCTCCTGATGGGCTCAAGGTCGGGGACCAAGTCATGTCTGGACCGGAGGCCGAGGTAAAGGTCGGTAATGCCCTCCCTCTGGCAAATATTCCCGTGGGAACGATGATTCATAACATCGAGCTAAAAAAGGGAAAAGGAGGCCAGCTTGCAAGGGCTGCTGGCGTGTCTGCTCAGTTAATGGCAAAGGAGGCTGGTTGGGCCCAAGTCCGTCTCGGTTCCGGCGAGGTTCGCCTCATTCATGCAGCCTGTATCGCAACGATCGGTCAGGTTGGAAACATCGATCATGAAAATTATTCCCTTGGAAAAGCAGGGAGGAGTCGATGGTTGGGACGGCGACCTCATGTAAGAGGGGTAGCGATGAATCCGGTTGATCATCCCCACGGAGGGGGTGAGGGAAAGTCAGGGCAGGGGAACCCTCATCCAGTTTCTCCCTGGGGGCAATTGGCAAAAGGGTATAAAACGCGTCGTCGGAAATATACCGACGCCTTTATTATTAAACGGCGAAAATAAAAAGGTTAAAGATGGCAAGATCGGTTAAAAAAGGTCCTTTCATTGATTCTCATCTGGCTGAAAAAATCGCCAAGATGAATGACTCAAACGAGAAGAAAATTATTAAGACGTGGTCTCGACGTTCGACAATTGTTCCTGAAATGATCGGGCATACCCTTGCTGTTCATAACGGAAAGAAATTTATCCCTGTGTACGTGACAGAGAACATGGTTGGTCATAAGTTGGGAGAGTTTTCAGCCACTCGATTCTTTAAAGGGCATGGAGCTGCAAAGACTGAAAAGGCGACGGCGTTGAAATAGTTCCAACCGCGCGGTTAGTTTCCGCCAGTTACTTCCATCGATACGAAAAAGTTAAGAAAAGGGAGTTTGGATGAACATGGAGGCAAAAGCAGTTTTAAAATATGTACGCTTGGCCCCGAGGAAGGCAAGGTTGGTGGTTGATCTGATTCGAGGAAAACGGGCAGCCGAAGCGATGACCATCCTCAGGTTTACTCCCCGACATGCCGCGAGGGTCATCGAAAAAATACTAAAATCGGCTGTCGCAAACGCGGCCCAAAAAGAAATGGGTGATGTAGACGTCCTCGAGGTTGCGAAGGTGTGTGTCGACGGGGGGCCGGTCATGAAGCGGGTTGAGCCGAGGGCGATGGGCAGAGCCAATGTGATCCGGCACCGAACCAGTCACATTACGTTGGTTCTCTCCAGCGCCGAAGAACGCTTAAAAAAGCTAAAACCTTCCCCGAAGGAGGGAGTCGGTGAAATCAAGGGAGAAACCGGGCGGACCGTAGTCGAGGAGAAGAAATAATGGGACAGAAAGTCCATCCATTAGGATTCCGATTGGGCTATATCAAGACTTGGAGTTCGCGTTGGTATGCCGAAAGGGATTACGCAAGGCTTCTCCATGAAGATATAAAAATTCGAAAGATTGTTAAAAAAAAGCTTTACCATGCCGGTATTGCACGGGTTGAGATCGAGCGTTCCGGAAATCAGATCAAGATCACGATCCATACTTCCAGACCCGGTATTATTATCGGGAGGAAAGGAGCGGAGGTCGATAAGCTGAAGGTCGAGCTCGAAGCGATGACCAAGAAACAGGTTTATATTAATATTAAAGAAATTAAGAAGCCGGAACTCGACGCGCAGTTGGTCGCGGAGAATATCGCGACGCAACTGGAAAAGCGGGTTGCTTACCGACGGGCGATGAAAAAGGCGGTTGCCTCCGCGCTTAGACTCGGTGCGTTGGGAATCAAGGTTTCCTGCGCGGGGCGTCTCGCCGGAGCGGAAATTGCGCGGACCGAGTGGTATCGAGAAGGACGGGTTCCTTTACACACACTCCGAGCCGATATCGACTTTGGTTTGGCTGAGGCGGCGACCACAATGGGGCAGATCGGTGTGAAGGCATGGATTTATCGCGGAGATATTTTGCCTGAGACACAAAAAGAACGGGAAATGGTTTCGGTAAGAAGCGAGAGGAGATAATGTTAGCACCGAAAAAGGTAAAATACCGAAAGCGGATGAAAGGCCGGATGAACGGCAAGGCATATCGTGGATCCGATTTGGCTTATGGTGAATTCGGTCTAAAGGCTTTAGAGCCCGGTTGGGTCACTGCGCGACAGATAGAAGCGGCTCGTATTGCAATGACTCGCTTCGTCAAGCGGGGTGGCAAAATCTGGATCCGTATTTTTCCGGATAAACCGATTACCAAGAAGCCGGCGGAAACACGTATGGGAAAAGGGAAAGGTGCCCCTGAATATTGGGTTGCCGTCGTGAAGCCTGGCCGAATCATCTATGAGATGGAAGGGGTAACCCCAGAGGTGGCGAAGGAAGCGTTCCGCCTTGCTGCATACAAGCTTCCGATCGCGACGCAATTCATTTCGCGGGGGGAGATTTAAATGAGTTCAAAAATGTTTAAAGATCTGGCGTCTGAAGAGCTTGTTGCTAAAGAAAAAGAGTTGAGAAAAGAGTTATTCAATCTTCGATTCCAAGCTGTTTCTGGCCATGTCGAAAATCCAAGCCGGATCAGGCAGATTAAACGGGACATTGCTCGTATCCTTACCTTTGCGCGACAGAAAGAGGAAGAAGGGGCTGTTAAAGGGTCCTGAACTGTTTTAAGGACATTCCTTTTACGGGGGTAATAAAATAAATGATCGGTATAAGCGGGAATAAATAGATGCAGAAGAAAAGAAAAGAATATGTCGGACAGGTCATAAGCGATAAAATGGATAAGACGGTTGTTATCGCCATCGACCGGATGGTAAAAGACCCCCAGTATAAGAAGTTTCTCAGAAGAACAACTAAATTCAAGGCGCATGACGAAAAGAATGAATGTCATGTTGGAGATCGTGTAAAAGTGATTGAGACGCGTCCACTGAGTAAAGAAAAGCGATGGTCTATCCTTGAGATTTTAGAACGGGCCAAAGAAATTTAAGCGGTTCGTCTTTATTGCAACTTTTTTGGTGTTGACAAATAGCGGAGCTTTTCTGGCTCTTCATCGAAGAGGCCTCTTTCCTCCCTGTCAATCAAATCGCAGACTCATTTGAAGTAGGTGGTTAAATGGTACAGATTTACACGTTACTTGATGTTGCGGATAATTCCGGGGCCAAAAAGGTGATGTGCTTCCATGTAAAAGGGGGTTCCAAAAAGCGGTATGCCAGGTTGGGAGATGTGATTGTAGCAACGGTAAAAGAAGCGATCCCCCAGGGGAATGTGAAGAAGGGGGATGTCGTCCGAGCAGTCGTCGTCCGGACGACTAAGGAAGTGAGAAGAGAGGACGGTTCTTACATTAAGTTTGACCGGAATGCCGCTGTTCTCATTAACCCACAGGGAGAACCAATCGGCACCCGTATTTTTGGGCCGGTGGCGAGAGAACTGCGCTGGAAAAAGTTTACCAAAATCATTTCACTCGCGCCGGAGGTATTATAAAGGTTTTGGGATGGGAGAGACCGTCGTGTTCAAGGTGAAGATTAAAAAAGGAGACCATGTTCGAGTGGTTTCTGGAAAAGAAAGTGGAAAAGAGGGAAAGGTCCTCCATGTCTTGCGTGAAAAGCATGCGGTCCTGGTTGAAAAGCTAAATCTTTTGAAGCATCACACTCGCCCCAATCAGACGAACCCAAAGGGAGGGATCATCGAGCGGGAGGGGAAAATCGATCTTTCAAACGTAATGATTGTCTGTGGAAATTGTAATAAACCAACAAGGATTGGTAACAAAGTTCTTGTGAATGGAAAGAAGTTGCGGAGTTGTAAGCGGTGTGGTGAGGCTTTGGATAAAGAGGCATAGCCTTTTGAAGCCATGTCAAACCGACCTTGGTAAGAAATAAAACGGATAAGAAATTATGAAAACGAATAATATTGCAACGGTAAAAGAACGATATCATCAAGAAGTCGTTCCTGCAATGATGAAGGAGTTTGGGTATAAAAACAGAATGCAGGTCCCCCGGCTTGAAAAGATTGTTATCAATGTCGGGATGGGAGAAGCAATTTCAAACGTCAAAATGCTTGATGCAGCGGTGAAGGAGATGACCCAGATTGCTGGGCAGAAACCGGTTGTGACCCGCGCCAAAAAATCGATCGCTGGATTCAAGCTCCGAGAAGGGCTTCCGATCGGTGCAAAGGTAACGCTTCGCCGTGATCGTATGTATGAATTTTTGGATCGCCTCCTCTATGCTGCTCTCCCACGGATTCGCGATTTTAGAGGGATTTCCCTGAAAGCATTCGATGGTAATGGGAATTACACCTTGGGAATCAAGGAACAGTTGATTTTTCCGGAGATCAACTACGACGAGGTGATGGCGATTCACGGGATGGATATTACCTTGGTGACAAGCGCATCCAACGACACGGAAGGGAGGGCGCTGTTGAGGAATTTTGGTTTTCCATTCCGAAAGCCCTAAGAAAAGTTCAGAAAAAAAGTAAAACTGATTAAATTGAGCGACTGGCTCTGTCAGCGCGACCCAGCGGGATGTTCGACGATCTTGTCTGAAATTCAGATGCTAGATATTCCCAGACAACTGTAGAGGAAAAATTGGCTAAAAAATCATTGATTGCAAAGGCCGGAAGAGAACCCAAATTTCCGGTAAGAAAATATCACCGTTGTGCTACCTGTGGTCGGGTGCGGGGTTATCTCAGAAAATTCTCCATGTGTCGACTTTGTTTTCGTCTTTTTAGTTTGAGGGGAGAGATTCCTGGGGTAATCAAATCGAGTTGGTAAGGTTTTCCTTGTTTTTGCTTCAAGTTTCCGAGGGTTGAGGGTTAAAAAATGACAGATCCGGTTGCAGACTTATTGACGAGGATAAGAAATGCCAAGATGCGGAAACATGAGCTGTTGGATATCCCCTTTTCAAGGTTTAAGGGCGATATCCTCCGTATTCTAAAAGAGGAAGGATTCATCCATAACTATCGGGTTCTAGGGGAAACCGTCACCAAAAGCCTGAGGGTCTATTTAAAATACGTTGATCAGGAGGAGCCGGTTATCAATGACCTTCAGAGAGTCAGCCGTCCCGGTCGTCGCGTGTATGTTGGAAAAAACCATGTCCCCTCCGTTAAGGGGGGGGTTGGGATCGCAATTCTTTCAACCTCAAAGGGGTTGCTAACCGATCGACAGTCGCGCGAAGCGAAAGTCGGTGGTGAGGTTGTCTGTTACGTCTGGTAATCTCAATGGTTGGCCCATGCGCAGGTCGTCATCGATGGGCGATGCAATTGCATATCGATATCTGTCTAAAGGATTAAAGCTATGTCGCGAGTCGGTTTAAAGAGAGTCTCTGTTCCAAGCGGAGTCAACATCAAGATTAATCTAGACTCGATTCATGTCAAGGGTCCTAAAGGAGAAAACCAAAAGCCGATTCGACAAGAAGTAAAGGTAGTCTTGGACGGAAACGATCTTGTTGTTTCTCGTATTTCCGATGAGCATTTTGCTCGTGCCCTTCATGGTTTGACTCGTAATGAAATCCAGAATATGATCGTTGGGGTTACTCAAGGGTTTGAAAAAATACTTGAAATCAGTGGGGTTGGATTTCGCGCGGCGGTCCAGGGGAGAATATTGCAACTCAACCTTGGATATTCACATCCGATTCAGTTCGAGCTTCCGAAGGGAATCGATGCTGTTGTTGATAAGCAGACGACAGTTACGATTAAAGGGGTGGACAGATACCTCGTCGGACAGGTTGCAGCCAAAATCCGCGCATTTAGAGAGCCCGAGCCTTATAAAGGGAAGGGAATTAAATACCGAGACGAGAAGATTATTAGAAAAGAAGGAAAGACAGGTAAATAGAGATAGTAGGAGTTTGAAATGGCGTTGTCCTCGAAAGATAAAGCCCAGGCAAGAGAAAGAAGGCATCAACGGGTTCGGCGTAAGATTTTTGGTACTCCTGAACGCCCCCGTCTCTCGGTCTATCGAAGTGTGGGGCAGATTTATGCCCAAATCATCGACGACCTATCGGGAAGAACTTTGGTGGCGGCTTCCACTCTGAGCAAGGGGGCAAAGATCGAACCAGGGGGAAATATGTCGGCGGCAAAATCGCTCGGCATGAGGCTTGCGGCCCTTGCAAAAGAAAAAAACATTACCAAGGTGGTCTTCGATCGGGGAGGATATCTCTATCATGGGAGGGTGAAAGCCCTTGCAGAATCCGCCCGCGAGGGGGGGCTGATTTTTTAAGACCGTCTGATCGTATCTGAATCTTGAAAAAGAACGGGATTGACGGTTTTTAGGGGCATCATGAACTGATTCCCACGATCTCGGACGAAGGAGGAAATACTTGGCAAGAATCGACCCAGAAGAGCTAACATTAAAGGACAAGGTGGTTTTTATTAACCGCGTGGCCAAGGTGGTTAAAGGGGGAAAACGCTTTTCCTTCTCCGCCGTGGTCGTCGTGGGAGATGGTCAAGGGCATGTTGGCGTTGGAAAGGGAAAAGCGGCAGAGGTTCCCGAAGCGATTCGAAAGGCGATCGAAAACGGCAAAAAAAACTTGATGCACGTTTTTCTCAACGAAGTTTCGATTCCATTCGAGGTCATGGGACATTATGGCGCGGAAGAGATCTTGTTAAAACCGGCGGCGGCTGGAACCGGAATCATCGCTGGTGGACCGGTCAGGGCGGTGATGGAGGTGGCCGGGGTTTCTAATATCCTGTGCAAGTCCCTTGGCAGTGGGAATCCCTTGAATGTCGTCAAGGCGACATTAGATGGTTTTTCAAAGCTGAGAAACCCTGAAGATCTGATAAAGAGGCGACAAACGGCGTTGGCCGTGTCGGAGAAATAAAATGACGAACGTTTTAGCTACCACTGGAGCAAAACAACTGTCGATTACACTTCGCAGAAGCCCAATCGGAAAGATCGGGAAACACAAGAAAATTATTGCAGGGCTGGGACTTCGCAAAATGAATCAAACCGTATCCCACCCTGACACGCCGCAGATACGAGGAATGATTCGAAAAATTGGTTATTTATTGGAAGTGAAGGAGATATCGTGAAGATATCCGATTTGACCCCTCATGATGGGGAAAAGAAAAAGAAAAAGCGAATCGGGCGTGGTCCCGGCTCAGGCCACGGGAAGACTTCTACAAAAGGTCATAAAGGTCAAGGAGCCCGTTCAGGAGGCACGAAGGCGCCCGGTTTTGAAGGAGGACAACAACCGCTTATTCGCAGAATCCCAAAGCGGGGTTTTAAAAACATCTTCAAAAAAGAATATGCGGTCGTCAACTTGAAGCGCCTCGATCTCTTTCCTGTCGAGACGGTCATCAATCCTCAGTTTCTATATGATACTGGCGTGGTCAAGCGTCTCGGTGAACAGGTAAAGGTTTTGGCAGAAGGAAATCTCACCAAACCGATGGTCATCGCCGCCCATAAGTTTAGCAAAGAAGCTTTGAAGAAAATAGAGGCGGCCGGAGGCCGTGCCGAGATCCTTTCATAAGGGAGAATCGATTGCTTGATCGATTTGTCACAAGTGTTCAAAATATTTTAAAAATATCGGAGCTGAGACAGCGGATTCTCTTTACCGCAATGATGCTCTTTGTTTACCGGATCGGTTCTCATATTCCCACTCCCGGTATTAATAACGAAGCCCTGAGTAAGTTTTTAAGTGAACGGGGTGGGGCGTTGATGGGTTTCCTCGATATTTTTTCTGGAGGGGGCCTCTCACGGTTGACCATTTTTGCGCTTGGGATTATGCCGTATATCTCGGCATCGATTATTCTCCAACTGTTAACTGTTGTGATTCCGACCCTTTCCAAATTAGCGAAAGAGGGGGAACGGGGGAGAAAAAAGATCGTTCAATACACTCGATATGGGACGATTGGAATCGGATTGGTTCAGGCGTTGGGTATATCGATCGGTTTGGAAGGAATGAACCAAGGGGCCTTCGTGCAGAGTCCAGGGTGGGGGTTCCGACTGACAACCATGATCACAATTACCGCTGGAACCGGCTTTCTGATGTGGCTTGGGGAGCAGATCACCGAGCGGGGGATCGGAAACGGCATCTCACTCATTATTTTCTCAGGTATCGTTTCCAGGATGCCTGCAGCCGTCTATAATTCGTATGAGCTTTTCCAGGCCGGTCAGGTTGGATTTTTTACCCTCTTTTTTCTAACGCTTTTGATGGTGGCGGTAGTCGTTGCCATCGTCTTTCTTGAGAGTGGCCGGAGAAAAATCCCAGTTCAATATGCAAAACGGGTGGTTGGGCGAAGGGTATATGGCGGTCAGAGCACCCATATTCCTCTGAAAATTAATACCGCCGGGGTGATCCCGCCGATCTTCGCTTCCTCTATCATCGCTTTTCCAGCGACCATAGCCGGATTTATTACCGTTCCCTGGGTTCAAGCCATTGGCAGGAACTTGACTCCCGGAACGGTTTTTCACACCTTGCTTTATGCACTGCTGATTCTTTTCTTTTCTTTTTTCTATACTGCCGTTGTGCTTAATCCGGTCGATATGGCTGATAACATGAAGAAGTATGGTGGATTTATTCCGGGCATCCGCCCGGGACAGAGAACCTCTGATTATATTTATCGGGTTCTCACTCGGATCACTTTTGTCGGTTCAATCTATTTGGCCTTGATTGCTGTGATCCCTGAAATTTTGATATACCGTTTTAATGTTCCATTTTCATTCGGTGGAACCTCTCTTTTGATTGTCATTGGTGTTGGCCTTGATACAGCACAACAAATTGAGACTCATATGCTGACCAGAAATTACGAAGGCTTTATGAAAAAAGGAAAGTTGAAGGGACGTGGATTCTGAAGCATGCAAGTCACAGCGGGGTGTGGGGCTCCGAAGTCCCTTCAGCAGTGTAGGATTGATTAACAGATGCGGTTAATATTTCTTGGTCCTCCCGGCGTTGGAAAGGGAACTCAGGCGGCAAGATTATCAAATCGATATCACATCCCCCATATTGCGACCGGAGATATTTTGAGGAGCGCCATTATAAAAAAGACTCCGGTGGGGATCGAAGCGAAATCGTATATTGATGCCGGTAGGCTTGTTCCGGATGAGGTGATTATTAACATTATTCGGGAACGGCTTAGAGAAACAGATGCAAAAGAAGGCTATCTTTTGGATGGCTTTCCCAGGACGATCAAACAAGCAGAAGCACTTTCCAAAACATTAGACCATAATAAAGAAAAAATTGATGATGTCCTTTATTTTAATCTAAGAGAAGAAGAATTGGTAAGACGGATTGCCGGAAGAAGAAGCTGTCCCGCTTGCCAAAAAATCTACCATATTCTTTATAATCCTCCCTCTCGGGAAGGGGTCTGCGATTGCGGGACTCCTTTGATCCAAAGGAAGGATGATCTTCCGGAAACAGTCAAAGAGCGTCTCGTCGTATATCGCAATGAAACTGCCCCGTTGGTCGAGTTTTACAGAGATCTTGGTCTCCTCCGACAAATCGATGTCGATGCCGATATGGACGAGGTGACAAGACGGGTTGAGGAGATAGTTCTGCGGGAGCAATCGCCCTCACGGAATTCCTAGTCCGCTTGGTTTGAAGCGGGGAGTGATGATTATCTTAAAGTCGACTGAAGAAGTAGCGAAGATTGCAAAGGCAAGCCGAATTGTGGCCGAATCGCTCGAAGCTTTGAGGGTCTATATTAAACCGGGGATGACAACCAAGGAGTTGGATCGCTTTGTCGATGGGCAAATCAGAGAGCGGGGTGGCATTCCTGCGTTTAAGGGCTATCGGAATTACCCGGCAACACTTTGTATATCGGTAAACGATGAGGTCGTCCACGGTATTCCCTCGAACAGGGTGATCAAAGAGGGGGATATTGTTGGCCTTGACCTGGGAGCAATTTACGAAGGGTTTTACGGCGATGCTGCTGTCACCGTTCCGGTTGGGGAAGTTACTCCTGATGCAATGCGGTTGATCGAAGTGGCTCGAGAATCTCTCTTGGCTGGAATTGAACAAGCGTGTGAAGGAAAGCGCCTTTCAGATATTTCGCATGCGGTTCAATCTTGTGTCGAAAAAGCCGGTTTTTCGGTGGTGACAGATTTTGTAGGGCACGGCATTGGGCGGTCTCTTCATGAAGAACCTCAAATCCCAAATTTCGGCCCTCCTGGTCGTGGCCCAAGATTAAAAGAGGGGATGGTTTTGGCGATTGAACCGATGGTGAACATGGGAAAAAGCACGGTCAGGGTTCTCGATGACCGCTGGACGGCCGTGACTGAAGACGGTAGCCTGTCAGCTCACTTTGAACATACGATTGCAGTCACCAAAGAGGGACCGGTTATTCTGACCCGGATTTAGGGTTTCGTTTTAATGATTGGGGAGAAAATAATAGATCGTATGGCGAAAGAGGATGTGATTGAAGTGCAAGGCACCATCGTTGAAACCTTGCCGAATGCCATGTTTCGTGTAGAACTCGAAAACGGTCATCGCGTTCTTGCCCATATCTCCGGAAAGATGAGAATGCATTATATCAAAATTCTTCCAGGGGATAAAGTGACACTGGAGCTTTCCCCTTACGATCTGACGCGAGGGCGCATTACATACCGTTTTAGCAATAAATAGGAGTTCAGATGAAGGTTCGATCATCCGTAAAGGCCATTTGCGCAAAATGCAAAGTCATTAAAAGAAAAGGGGTCATCCGTGTTATTTGCGAGAATCCCCGTCACAAACAGCGTCAAGGGTAAGGAGACTTCATGGCTAGAATCGCAGGCGTTGATTTACCGAGGGACAAGCGGGTTGAAATCGGCTTGACCTATATTTACGGGATCGGTCGCCCGACCTCGTTGAAAATTCTAAAAGAGGTGAATGTCAATCCAAGCACGCGGGTCAAAGACCTAAAAGAAGATGAGCTCGTCCGTCTGCGTGAGGCGATTGAACGAAACCATCGGGTAGAGGGGGATCTTCGCAGAGAAGTGTCGATGAACATCAAGCGCTTGATGGACATCGGTTGTTACCGTGGTCTTCGTCATCGTCGTGGTCTACCGGCTCGCGGTCAAAGGACGCGGACCAATGCGAGAACCAGAAAAGGGCGGAAGAAGCAAACGGTTGGGGCAAAGAAAAAAGAAACGAAGGCTTAATTCGTCGGACGAAAGGGTGCCGAAATGGTTGCAAAAAAAGGGGCAAAGAAAAAAGAAAAACGAAACGTCCAAACGGGGATCGCTCACGTTCAGGCATCATTCAACAACACATTGGTCACGATTACCGACCTCTCCGGAAATGTAATCGTCTGGGCCAGCGCTGGTAGTCAGGGTTTCAAGGGATCCCGTAAAA
This sequence comes from uncultured Nitrospirota bacterium, assembly GCA_964579005.1. Classification (GTDB taxonomy): domain Bacteria; phylum Nitrospirota; class Nitrospiria; order SBBL01; family Manganitrophaceae; genus CAZOFJ01. The sequence continues at coordinate 7,307 of CAZOFJ010000059.1, read as the reverse complement.
GCACTCCATTTGCGGCCCAGCGTGCCTCGGATATTGTTGCGAAAAAGGCAATGGAAAATGGGATGAAGCAGGTTGATGTCTACGTGAAAGGACCCGGTTCAGGGAGAGAGTCGGCGATCCGGGGACTCCAAGCCGCCGGTTTAAAGATTAACCTCATCAAAGATGTGACCCCGATTCCTCATAATGGGTGCCGCCCCCCGAAGAAAAGAAGAGTTTAAGCAAGTGATGATCGAGATTTGACGTGGAAGTTTTTCTCCATGTTCATCTGGATCTTTAAAGATCATACCCAACACTAAATGAATTAAAGGAGGTATTTGATTGGCTAGATACATCGGTCCGGTCTGTCGGCTTTGTCGGAGGGAGGGGATTAAGCTCTTTTTAAAAGGGAGCCGTTGCTTCTCTGCAAAATGCGCGATTGAACGACGGAGCTATCCACCCGGACAACATGGCCAGGCCCGACCCCGCGCTTCTGAATATAGTGCCCAATTACGAGAGAAGCAGAAGCTAAAAAAGATTTATGGGCTTTTGGAGCGCCAGTTCAGGCAATATTTTCATAAAGCGGAACGGAAAAAAGGGATCACCGGAGAAAACCTGTTGAAGTTGCTGGAATCGAGATTGGATAATGTTGTCTATCGCCTGGGACTGGCCTCCTCTCGGCGGCAGAGTCGGATGCTCATCAGGCAAAACCATTTTTTGGTGAACGAAAAAGCAGTCAATATTCCTTCCTATCTGGTCCATCTCAATGATACGATCGAAGTAAAGGAAGGAAGTCGGAGTCTTCCTGCGGTTCAGGGTGCCTTGGAAGGGGTTGGGGGTTCGGGTGTCCCATCTTGGTTGGAGCTTGATAAAGACAAGATGAAGGGGATCGTCAAGGGTCATCCAAGCAAGGAAGAAATCGCGCTTCCAGTCAACGAACAGTTGGTTGTTGAGCTTTATTCCAGATAAAAGACATTGAGCCATCTGGCAATCATCGAAGGGAAATTTTCCCTCTATGTCCGATGATGAGCCGGTCGCTCCCACTCAAAAGCGGGTGAGGACCTTATGATTATTCGAACGAAAGATTTCCAAATCCCCAAGAAACTCGAATGCGAAAAAGAAACGCTGACGAAGAACTACGGGAAGTTCTTTGCGGAACCGTTCGAGCGGGGTTTCGGAAGCACCATTGGGAATTCTCTTCGGCGTGTCTTGCTCTCGTCGATTGCCGGTGCCGCCGTGACCTCGGTAAAAATTGAAGGGGTTTTACATGAGTTTTCGACAATTCCCGGCGTCAAAGAAGATGTAACCGATATTATTCTGAATATCAAGAACCTTCGATTGAGGCTCCACACAGACAAGCCAAAGATTGTTCATATTAAGAAAAAAGGGCCTGGCAAGATTTTGGCGCAAGACATTACCCACGATGCCGATATCGAAATTTTAACTCCGGATCTTCATATCGCCACGCTTGATAAAGATGGTCACTTTGATATGGAGATGGTGGTGAAGATTGGTCGTGGGTATGTCCCTGCCGAGCGGAACAAAGAAGAAGGAATGCCGATCGGAGTGATCGCGATTGATTCTATTTTTTCTCCGATCCGAAAGGTAAACTTTAACGTTGAGAATGCCAGAGTGGGTCGGGTGACCGATTATGATAAGTTGGTTATGGAAATTTGGACCGATGGCAGCGTGAAACCCGATGATGTCCTTGGCTTTGCGGCCAAAATCCTCAAAGATCATCTCAGTATTTTCATTAACTTCGAGGAGTTGGAACAACCTGTTGAGCAACAACGGGATGACGCTAAGGAATTGAACAAAAACCTGATGAGAAGTGTTCATGAACTGGAACTTTCTGTTCGTGCGGCAAACTGCCTTAAAAACGCCAATATTCGGACCATCGCCGATCTTGTTCAAAAGACAGAAACCGAGATGTTGAAAACAAAGAACTTTGGCAGAAAATCACTCAACGAGATCAAAGAGATTCTGACCGAAATGGGGCTGTCCCTCGGAATGAAGCTGGAAGAACGCACTTCGGAAATGGTTCAAAGAGAAGGGGCGTAAAGACCCCTGTAAGATTGCGAGCATTTTGAGAAAGGGAAAAAGATGCGTCATCGTAAAGCAGGCCGTCCTCTAGGAAGAAACAGTGCTCACCGCAGGGCACTCTTTCGGAATCTTGTTACTTCTTTCCTCCGGTATGAGAGGATCGAGACGACCGAGGCGAAGGCAAAAGAACTTCGAGCGATTGCAGATAAGATGATCTCGTTGGGAAAAAGAGGAGATCTTCACGCCAGGAGGATGGCGGCGGCTTACCTCCTTGATAAGGAGGTTGTTTCCCATCTTTTTAGTGATGTGGCGCTCCGCTTCCAGAATAGGAAGGGGGGGTATACCCGCCTTGTAAAGACCAGAGTTCGATATGGAGACGGGGCTCCAATGGTGATCTTGGAACTGACGGAAACGAAGAAAGTAGAAAAGGTTTCCAATAAAGAGGAGAAAAAAGGGAAGGAAAAAGGAGCTAGTTCAGATACGGCAGTGCAAGCAGCTTCTTAATTTAGAAAATAGCTTTAAAGATCAGTCAATAAAGTAACTAAGGTGGCCCTTTATAAGGGCCACCTTTTTACTTCTGGATCGTCGTTCAGATTTAATTTGGGTTTAAAATATTTAATCGCTCCGTTTTCGATTTATTTTTTAGGTTCTTCTTTTTTAATTTCTTCTTTTGCCGGTGATGTCTTCGTCTCTCCCGTATTTGCCGGGGCCGGGGCGGCCGTCAACTTTGCATCCAAAGCACTCAAGATTGTCTCTTCTGGAATTCCGATTTTCTCGGCATTGGGATCTGCATCCGCCCATACCCTTTTTGCGTCATCATGAAGCTCAAACTTTCTTTGGATCTGAACTTTGACGACCCTTGGTTTTGCGGCAAGGGCTTTTGCCTCTTCTTCTGTTTTTTTCGCGGTTTCGGCTAAGGTTTTTGCCTCTTTTTCCGCTTCTTGTGCTTCATCTAAAAGGGCTTTTGCCTCTTCTCCGCTCTTTCCTTTTGCCTCTTCCGTTTTTGTTTTCGCCTCTTCTCTCATTGCTTGGGCTTGGTCTGCCTTGGCTTTTGCCTCTCTCGCTTTAAAAGATGCCTCTTCGATCACATTCACGGTATAGGTATCTCTATAGTGCTTTTCATTTACCGGTTTGGCAGAGGCAATCTTGAAATAGCGAAAGGTGGGGGTGATAATTTTCCCATTCGTTTTATCCGCCGACATTTTTCCATGGGGATGATCTGCTAACCCCTTTTCGGTGAGAGCTTCAACCACCTTATCCCAGACACGATCATACTCCATCGGATAAACCCGTTCAGGAGGTCCCTTTGGGGACTGCTTAGCGGCTTCCTGGGCATAAAGTGTTGGCGTCAAAAAAAACTGAACTGCGAATAGAAAAGATAGAAAAGATAAAGAGCTCATTTTTTGGCGCATCTTCTTCCTCCAGGTAAATTCGGATGATAAAACCCCGCCCCTGGGCCGGAAGATTCCTTCTGACATTACAATTGTGGAATCATTCCAAGTTACAACGGGCGTGGCTAAGAAGTCGGCTATTTCTAGCCTTTTTCCATTGATCGTGTCAAGAGAAATCTCCGTTGAACACGCATTGCGAGCGCAATCCCCGCCCATTTTTTCAAAAGCCATTTTTTGGGGGCGTTATGCACAGAGTCGGCGAGCAAATTAAAATTATATGGAAAATTTTTTCTTTCTTTCAGGTCAAAAAATTTTCACCCCTCTGGGGAGGAGTTCTTCAAAACCCTTTGACACCTATTCTCATTTTGTCTATGATGCTCAGATGATGTCGGAAGAGATCGAGAAACGGCTCGACCGTTTGGAATCGGAAGTGCTTCGTTTACAGCACCAACTTCAGACCCTTCAATCCGAGGTCAAGGTTTTCCTCAAGCGATACGTTTCTGCCTGTCCCGCCTGTAAGAAAGAGTTCGATCTACTCGTCAATCATTATAGTATTGGACTCTTCGACAATCTTGTTTATGTCAAATGCCCCCATTGCAATAAGTCGATGCCGGTGGTCGACAATGAAGGGGGAAGCATCAGCCTCGTTTCCGAATAACGCTTCTGGATCAGACGACTCCAAAATATGTGCGGCGATTGATTCTAAATCGGCGGGAGCGTTTAGTTACGCCGTTTTCATCCTACCCCGTATTCCTCATCCCGGTTGCGATGCAGTTGATGGTGAGGAGAATGGCATGGATCAGCGCCTCCCGCTCCTTTTTTCCCGCTTTCTTCGACCGGAGTTTACGGATCAGGTTGACCTGGATGTAGTTGATCGGGTCGATGAAGGGGTTTCGGAGGCGGATCGACTGCTGAAGCGCCGGGTCGTTGTCGAGGATCGTGTCGGTCTGCGTGACGAACTTCAGCATCTCGATGGTCCGATTGTATTCGGTACGGATCTCTCCGAAGATCCGCTTTTTTAGATTGGGATCGGAGACCAGATCGGCATAGTGTTGGGCGATGTGCATGTCGGCCTTCGCAACGGTCATCTGAATGTTATCGATCAGATTGTTAAAGAAAGGCCAGTCACGGTACATTTCCCGGAGGAGGGGAGCATGTTCCGACGGTTTCTTGTCGAGGAATATTTTGAAGGCCGACCCGAGAGGGAACCAGGCCCCCCAGAGTTGGCGGCTTTGCGTCCAGGAGAAGATCCAGGGGATGGCGCGGAGGTCTTGGAGGGTTTTCACGCCGTGCCGGTAGGCGGGGCGTGAGCCCATCTTCAGGTGGCCGATTTCGGCGATCGGCGTCGCTTCCTGAAAGTAACGATAAAGGTCGGGATCTCCGATCAGATCCCGATAGAGCCGGTATGCGATTCTTGAGATTTCATCGAAGGCGGCCTCGTATCGTTCGATCGTTCTCGATTTTTCCGCGGAGGGGCGTTTTCCGAAGGATGCTTCCAACACGCCGGTGATCAACAGCTCCAAATGATGCATCGCCGTTCCCTGATTGGCATATTTGGAAGAGATCACTTCCCCCTGTTCGGTCATCTTCATCCGTCCCAAGATGGTCTCCGGCGGCTGGGCCAAAATCGCCCGATGGGTCGGTCCTCCCCCCCGGCCGACCGTCCCCCCTCTTCCGTGGAAGAGGGTCAGGTCGATCCGGTGCGCCTGTGCGACGTCACGGAGGGTTTTCTGGGTCTGGTAGAGCTCCCAACTGGAGGTCAGGATGCCTGAATCTTTGCTGCTGTCGGAGTAACCGAGCATGATCTCCTGGTGTTGCCCCCGGGCCAAGATGTTTTTACGGTAGGCCTCGTTTTGGTAGAGGCGGTCCATGATGACGGGGGACGACCGTAGATCGTCGATCGTTTCAAAGAGGGGGACGATGTCGAGGCCGCTTTCGTAACCGCCGTCTCGGGTCGGTCGGCAGAGCCCGGCCTCCTTGGCAAGGAGTTGGACCGCGAGGAGATCGCTCATCCCGGAGGCCATGCTGATGATGTAGCTCCGAATGGCGCCGGGATCGATCACCGACTTGATCTTGCGAATGCTTTTAAAGGTCTCGATCACCTCTTGACTCTGGGGCGAAAGGGCCAAGGAGGCAGAAATCAGGGGACGGAGGGAAAGGAGTTCGCCGGTCAGGATGGCCACCTTTCTTTCCTCATCCGCGGTGGTGTATTCGGGATAGAGCTGAAGCCGATCAAAGATCTCTTGGATTGTCTGCCGGTGCCGGTCGGCCTCCTGTCGGATGTCGAGGCGGGCCAGATAGAAATCGAAGACCCGAACACGGATCAGGAGAGCGTCAAGTTCCATCTCGGCCGGTCGTTTTCCCCGATGAGCGAGAAGGCTCCGGCGGATCAACTCCAGGTCGTTGATGAATTCCGCGGCCGATCGATAGCCTTGGACGGGGGCCTTGTCGCGGGAAAGGGCGAACGTCATTCGGTGGTCGATCTCTTTCCGGGTGATTTCGAGTTTGAGCTGGATGAACCCAAGCTTCTGCCGGTACGGCTCATACGGATTCCGAGCAAAGATTGCCTCCGCCTCTTCGGGAAAGCGCCGGGCGTCATCCCGGATTGACGCCAAGAGTGTTTTTGAGACGCCGACCAGGTATTTTGACTGGCTCATCGACACGGTCAATTGACCTACCGTCTCCCGGTAAAGATCGAAGAGAAGCTCTTTTTGCTGCAGGAGGGTCCATTCGGTTTCCTTTGCCGTGACCGAGGGATTTCCATCCCGGTCCCCGCCGATCCAAGATCCGAATTTCAAAAACGAAGGAATGGAAATATCGACAGCCTGGTTCTGTTGTCGGAGCGGGAGGGTCGTTCCGAGAATGAGATCGCGGACCTTGGCGTAGAGCTCTGGAAGAATCGGATAGAAGGTTTCCTTAAAATAGAAGAGGCCGTTGTGAACCTCCTCCCGGACCGTCGGCCGGTCGAGGTGGATGTCACCGGTCTGCCAGAGGAGGGTGATTTGGTGGAGGAGTTCCCGCTGGATCTCTTCCCGTTCCTCCGGCGTCCAGATCTTGTTTTCCTTTTTGAACATCAAGAGATAGATCGTCCGGTATTTCTCAAGAATCGTCTGGCGCTTTGCCTCGGTTGGATGGGCGGTGATCACCGGCATGATCTTCATCTTGGCAAGTCGGTCCTGCCAGAAAGAGGCGGGCTTCTGACCTGTTTTGGCGAAATGGTCGGAGAGTGATCCGGGGAGCCGTTTTCCTCGCCGTTCCCATTCCCGACGGGCCTGCATGCCGAAGTTTTCTTCGGCCACGTTGAGAAGATTAAAGGAAAGATCGAAAGCAGAGACGAGCTGCGTGCAGGTCGGCAGGTCGAGCCGGTCGATCATCCGAAGAAGCCGTTTTTCCAGGGCCGGATTGTATCGGTCGCGAAGTTCTCGGCAGATCGATCGGAACCGATCGACCAGTTTGACGAGCGATCTTCCCCCTTGTTCCGAGAGCACTTCTTGGAGGAGGGCTTCGAGACAGTCGACATCTTCTTGAAGTTTCCTGATCCCCGGTGATGCCGAAGGTCCGTTTTTCATGGGGGTACTCTAACAGCGTTCGTAGAACGAATCAAGCGGCCTTCCCCACGGTCACTCGGCCTCTTTTTCTTGACCGGGTAAATTGAAGTGTGTTAAAAGTGGCTGCGTAAAAGACCTCTGCTCCAACGCCGGAGTGGCGGAATTGGTAGACGCAAGGGACTTAAAATCCCTCGCTCCGCAAGGGGCGTGCCGGTTCGATTCCGGCCTCCGGCACTCCAAATTGTCCTTTGGTCCCCCGAGTCAATCCCATTTTTAGTTGAAATTGGTCTTGCGGTTCCTGGTGTGGCTTTGCGTTTTTGACCTCCTTTTTAACCTTTTTTCGGCATTC